>CBDHHR010001056.1:10000-12779 GCA_965263245.1 Metamycoplasmataceae bacterium
CAAATTTTGGCGTCGTGGTCGATGGTTGCAGAACTTGGCTGCTGGTTAAGCAGACGATGGTTTGGTTAAGCAGACGGTGGTTTGGTTAAACAGACGGTGGTCTGGTTAAGCAGACGATGGTTAGGTTAAACAGCCGGTGTTTGGTTAAGCAGACGGTGGTTTGGTTAAGCAGACAGTGGTTTGGTTACACAGACGGTGGTTTGGTTACACATACGGTGGTTTGGTTAAGCAGACGATGGTTTGGTTAAGCAGACGGTCTCTCTGTCTCTGTCTCTGTCTCTGTCTCTGTCTCTGTCTCTGTCTCTGTCTCTGTCTCTGTCTCTGTCTCTGTCTCTGTCTCTGCCTCTGCCTCTGCCTCTGCCTCTGCCTCTGCCTCTGCCTCTGCCTCTGCCTCTGCCTCTGCCTCTGCCTCTGCCTCTGCCTCTGCCTCTGCCTCTGCCTCTGCCTCTGCCTCTGCCTCTGCCTCTGCCTCTGCCTCTGCCTCTGCCTCTGCCTCTGCCTCTGCTTCTGTCTGTCTTCTCTATACAGTTTTCTCGTTTTGCGATGCAGGCAAACGTCTTCACAACAGCAAATGCCCACTAGTGATTGGAGGACCCGCTTACTCGACGACCATGGCCCCGTTCGAAGGATACATGGACCAGGTATGTCAATTTGATAGTGGACCCAGTTAAAGCCAGCTCATCCTTGCAATTTGCTGGCCAGCCATATCAGCTGTTGCGCTAACAGCTGACGCCTGCGCGAAAGTAAACGGTGTTCTCATAAAAGTCTATGATAACATAATTTGAGACATACAATAATTGTCACTGATTCACACAAGAACATAATACTGATGTGGATTATAGTACACGTGTTTACATGATATCAATAAGGCATCTATGTTATTTCTTTGTTTTCCTTGTAGATTTGCCTATATGGAAGGGCCTTGAAGAACAAAGAAATCAGGAAATTGTATAACAATCCGTAAGTCATTGACATAATCACGTTAAGGTCAATGTCTTAGGTAAATTGCGACTCTTTATGTCGACGAAGAACACACACAATTACATGCCGGGACGTAGTTGTGATTTACTTAGTTTAACCGTTGAAGATTGGCAAGTAGGCACACCTCGCCTTATTCCCTTATGGTTGGTGCAGCAGAAGTCTGGAATCATAGATAACATTTTTGCAAAAATAGTAACACAAATGCGTGTATTCACATAAAGCGGTCAAGGTGTCCAACGCTGTTCCTGGTGCACATGTCCTTATTAGGTTTCCAGTGTTTTGATGTATACGATTCCAAACGTATGGGACACACTGCAATGTTTTGTATGATTCCAACACTTATTAGTGGATGGTAAAGTCCACATGCACGCAAACACACACGTACGCACGCACAACAAACACACAAACAAACACACAAACAAACACAAAACACACACGCTCTAGACTAAGAAGTATTTGTAGTATTTAGTCTACTAGTTACATTACAAGACGAGATGGTAAAACAATTTATGGAGCATTGTTTATAATATGAACGATTATATAAAGCTAATAATTATTTGTTGACAGTGGTAGATATGATATTTGTATGCGAACATTTTACGCGCATTAATTGCAGCGTGGCTGAATCTTCCTAGATACGTCATGGTGGTGTTCGGTATTAACTGGTCTGTCAGAAACTAAAGTGCAACGTTCTTCAGTCTTCACAAAGATTGGATACTGCGCCTGCATACGATTTTTCTTTTTCTGTTATTTGCAACTGTGCTTCCATAACATATCAGATTTACTGGTATCGCCCTCTAGTGATCACCATCAACAGAACAGCCCCCTGGCGACGATCCAATCAAGCTATTGACATCAGTTTATGTGAACACTGACCTTGTTCAAGTGTTTCGTGCTTACACGCCCATTCGGTTTTTCTTCCTGTAGTCCTTTAAAACACATATATCTCGGCACGCTGTGCAACGTAGACGTCTAAAAACGAGGACTTGATTTATGTTATTGTTTGTGAACTTCACACAAACATGTGCGCTGCACCTATAGAGTGTATGTTACACATATAACTCAAACCAACTGCATGTGACTAACATACGTGATGTCATATGCATGTAAACAGATAGATCTGTTCAAAATGGGTACAACAGTTAAACTAACTGCAGCCGTTACTATGGAAGACACGGGTGTTTAGCTGATATATATATATATATATATATATATATATATATATATATATATATATATATATATATATATATATGTATATATATATATGTATGTTGAATTTCAAAGCGATTACCTAGCTTCAATAACAACTAGCATATGCTGGAACTCACATGTTATGAATAGGTACTTACCACAACATGTGCACTGTTAATTTCGTATGATTTCTTGTAAAACTACATCAAACATATAGGAAATATAACGTAAAAATAGGCTGTTTACTTTGACCCATACAATAGTCCTGGAGAGTCACGTTGAAATGTGTAGTGTATGTACTGTTTACAATATATGTATCTTATTGAATAAATGGTTATTGGTACATTTGATTGTTGTGTCTGTTATATCATTCCACAACGTTTCAAATCTAGCATCAATAAGACAAAAACAAACGCATTCCCTGGCGCAGATATGTTGATAGTGACCACGACTTTTGTACGTAATCACCAGACCAATTGTAACTGAAAACAAAGCCCTTTTTACTGGAAATCTTCGCATTCGATTTGCCCTCAAGAAATATTAAATCAACCGTAGAAGAAGTTTAGATTTATGGTAATTTACAGCCGTCATCCTTCTGGACAGT
>CBDHHR010001057.1:0-5000 GCA_965263245.1 Metamycoplasmataceae bacterium
CCATTGTACGCCGGTCCGTTCGATGGGTACTTCAAGCGGTGTCACGTGACCGCGACTGATCGACCTGCAGATGGCACCAGCATCTGTTCCTTCACGTGTGGCTGCACAAATCATGGATGTAACGAAGTGACTGTTCGAATTTTCGGACGCTACGGCCCCATTAGGTCGCTTTGTGAAGTCGAAGTTATCTAGACGATTAATGAGTGTGTGCGTGTCTGCTTGTCTGCGTGTCTGCGTGTCTGCGTGTCTGCGTGGCTGCGCGTCTGCGCGTCTGGGCGTCTGCGCGTCTGCGCGTCTGCGCGTCTGCGCGTGCGTACGTGCGTACGTGCGTACGTGCGTACGTGCGTACGTGCGTACGTGCGTACGTGCGTACGTGCGTACGTGCGTACGTGCGTACGTGCGTACGTGCGTGCGTACGTGCGTACGTGCATACGTGCATACGTGCGTACGTGCGTACGTGCGTACGTGCGTACGTGCGTACGTGCGTACGTGCGTACGTGGGTACGGGCGTAAGTGCGTACGTGCGTACGTGCGTACGTGCGTAAGTGCGTAAGTGCGTAATTGCGTAATTGCTTACGTGCGTACGTGCGTACGTGCGTACGTGCGTACGTGCGTACGTGCGTACGTGCGTACGTGCGTACGTGCGTACGTGCGTACGTGCGTACGTGCGTACGTGCGTACGTGCGTACGTGCGTACGTGCGTACGTGCGTACGTGCGTACGTGCGTACGTGCTTACGTGCGTACGTGCGTACGTGCCTACGTGCGTACGTGCCTACGAGCGTACGAGCGCACGGGCGCACGGGCGCACGGGCGCACGGGCGCACGGGCGCATGTGCGCATGTGCGCATGCGCGCATGTGTGTATGTGTGTGTTTGCCTATCCTTTCCAGATGTAGTGATCGCCGCAGTTCCACCGACTGGCTTGCCAGACGGTAGGTTCCTGTAAATGGCCTCTCCTGCACAACATTGTCCGCAGTGGCGCCTTCTCGTGGGGTTCCCGTTTCCGCTGAGACTACTGCGGGTGCGACCGAGTACCCGGCGGTATAACCGGACAGGGTCGACTGGACTCTTTAGCCTTGGCTGGCAGCCAGCCTAGGAGAAGGACAACTCTGAGTCAAAACTCGGGCAGGTGAGGCTCGTTAGCCTGGCCAGGCAATTCACCTAGGAGAAGGAAAACTCCGATTCCAAACCCGCTACTTATAGGTCAAATAGCCGGGTAGGCAGGACTCGTCGGCCACGATCAGCAGCCAGCCTATAGGAGTAAAGCTAGACCTAAAATCCGGAGGGGGCCCGTAAGGCGACTGGATACCAACTTCGGTATTCTTTTGGCAGTACTTGCAACCGAACCGATGCCAATCGTATTGCTCAGCTCTCCTTTGGAACACATCTACGAGACCAACAGGGGGTTCTGATGATTGAGCCCCTCAGGATTTCCACACGCCCAGGCGTGCGCCCTGGAGATGAAACTTCAGTGCTGCTGAATAGCGGCAGAAACAACAAGGGAGACATGCAGTAACGGGTAAGTTCAGAGTATATTGGCGTATGCTCGGACGCCAATGTCTGTCTCCAAAGGTGTGAGCGATCGTTGCAGTCCTACTGGTCAACTAACGCCCGCCTCAAGCTGGGCCGCCCCCATCCAGTAAGATGCTGACTCGTCACAGTCTGTCTGCTTCAATGGGTGCTTGGACCTCAGGCCGAAGCCTGAAGGACACGCTGTACACCATGCACCAAGAAAATGAAGAAACAAAAGGAAATACACAACTCTGCTGGTCGCGAGTGGGAACGTCAGGACAATGTGTCCTGGCCTCCCATAAGACCCATCCCAAGTCGATGATGTCAGAAAAAGTGTCAACATCAACCATGAGCTGAGGAAGCTCAACATTGGCATCGCTTCACCAGACATCCATCAAATGGCAGCATCAGAGAACGGGACTACACGTTCTGTTGGCAGGGAAGGGAACCAGATGAAACTCGCATACATTGAGTTCGGTTCGCAATACGAAACTCTCTACTATCCTCGATTGAAAACAGTACGTATTATCTCCCTCCGTCTCTTCGGCAGGTCCAGCGAACATTCTGAGCATTTATTCTCCCACGCTTTGTTCTGGAAAGTAGGAAAAGGATGGGTTCTATGAGGAGCTTGAGGTGATTATAAAAGATATGCCTACCGACCGCGCCACAGCTTTACTTGCTGGGCTCGAGCTGGAGCGGACCACGACTCCTGGTTCCACAGCATCAGCCACTTTGGCGTTGGGAGATTGAACGAGAATGGACAAAGACTGTTGGAGCTATGCTCATGCCACGATACGTATGTAAGAAATATATTCACCAGCCACTTTGGCGTTGGGAGATTGAATGAGAATGGACAAAGACTGTTGGAGCTATGCTCATGTCACGATACGTATGTAAGACATATATTCATCAGCCGCTTTGGCGTTGGGAGATTGAACGAGAATGGACAAAGACTGTTGGAGCTATGCTCATGCCACGATACGTATGCAAGACATATATTCACCAGCCACTTTGGCGTTGGGAGATTGAATGAGAATGGACAAAGACTGTTAGCTATGCTCATGTCACGATACGTATGTAAGACATATATTCATCAGCCACTTTGGCGTTGGGAGATTGAATGAGAATGGACAAAGACTGTTGGAGCTATGCTCATGCCACGATACGTATGTAAGACATATATTCACCAGCCACTTTGGCGTTGGGAGATTGAATGAGAATGGACAAAGACTGTTGGAGCTATGCTCATGTCACGATACGTATGTAAGACATATATTCACCAGCCACTTTGGCGTTGGGAGATTGAATGAGAATGGACAAAAACTGTTGGAGCTATGCTCATGTCACGATACGTATGTAAGACATATATTCATCAGCCGCTTTGGCGTTGGGAGATTGAACGAGAATGGACAAAGACTGTTGGAACTATGCTCATGCCACGATACGTATGTAAGACATATATTCACCAGCCACTTTGGCGTTGGGAGATTGAACGAGAATGGACAAAGACTGTTGGAGCTATGCTCATGCCGCGATACGTATGTAAGACATATATTCACCAGCCACTTTGGCGTTGGGAGATTGAACGAGAATGGACAACGACTGTTGGAGCTATGCTCATGTCACGATACGTATGTAAGAAATATATTCATCAGCCACTTGGGCGTTGGGAGACTGAACGAGAATGGACAACGGCTGTTGGAGCTATGCTCATGTCACGATACGTATGTAAGAAATATATTCATCAGCCACTTTGGCGTTGGGAGATTGAACGAGAATGGACAACGGCTGTTGGAGCTATGCTCATGTCACGATACGTATGTAAGAAATATATTCATCAGCCACTTTGGCGTTGGGAGATTGAATGAGAATGGACAAAGACTGTATGGAGCTATGCTCATGCCACGATACGTATGTAAGACATTTCATCAGCCACTTTGGCGTTGGGAGATTGAATGAGAATGGACAAAGACTGTTGGAGCTATGCTCATGTCACGATACGTATGTAAGAAATATATTCATCAGCCACTTTGGCGTTGGGAGACTGAACGAGAATGGACAACGGCTGTTGGAGCTATGCTCATGTCACGATACGTATGTAAGAAATATATTCATCAGCCACTTTGGCGTTGGGAGATTGAATGAGAATGGACAAAGACTGTTGGAGCTATGCTCATGTCACGATACGTATGTAAGAAATATATTCATCAGCCACTTTGGCGTTGGGAGACTGAACGAGAATGGACAACGGCTGTTGGAGCTATGCTCATGTCACGATACGTATGTAAGACATATATTCACCAGCCACTTTGGCGTTGGGAGACTGAACGAGAATGGACAACGGCTGTTGGAGCTATGCTCATGCACGATACGTATGTAAGAAATATATTTATCAGCCACTTTGGCGTTGGGAGACTGAACGAGAATGGACAACTGCTGTTGGAGCTATGCTCATGTCACGATACGTATGTAAGAAATATATTCATCAGCCATTTGGCGTTGGGAGACTGAACGAGAATGGACAACGACTGTTGGAGCTATGCTCATGTCACGATACGTATGTAAAAAATATATTCATCAACCACTTTGGCGTTGGGAGATTGAACGAGAATGGACAACGGCTGTTGGAGCTATGCTCATGTCACGATACGTATGTAAGAAATATATTCATCAGCCACTTTGGCGTTGGGAGATTGAACGAGAATGGACAACGACTGTTGGAGCTATGCTCATGCCACGATACGTATGTAAGAAATATATTCATCAGCCACTTTGGCGTTGGGAGACTGAACGAGAATGGACAACGGCTGTTGGAGCTATGCTCATGTCACGATACGTATGTAAGAAATATATTCATCAGCCACTTTGGCGTTGGGAGATTGAATGAGAATGGACAAAGACTGTTGGAGCTATGCTCATGCCACGATACGTATGTAAGAAATATATTCATCAGCCACTTTGGCGTTGGGAGATTGAATGAGAATGGACAAAGACTGTTGGAGCTATGCTCATGTCACGATACGTATGTAAGAAATATATTCATCAGCCACTTTGGCGTTGGGAGACTGAACGAGAATGGACAACGGCTGTTGGAGCTATGCTCATGTCACGATACGTATGTAAGAAATATATTCATCAGCCACTTTGGCGTTGGGAGATTGAATGAGAATGGACAAAGACTGTTGGAGCTATGCTCATGTCACGATACGTATGTAAGAAATATATTCACCAGCCACTTTGGCGTTGGGAGACTGAACGAGAATGGACAACGGCTGTTGGAGCTATGCTCATGTCACGATACGTATGTAAGAAATATATTTATCAGCCACTTTGGCGTTGGGAGACTGAACGAGAATGGACAACTGCTGTTGGAGCTATGCTCATGTCACGATACGTATGTAAGAAATATATTCATCAGCCATTTGGCGTTGGGAGACTGAACGAGAATGGACAACGACTGTTGGAGCTATGCTCATGTCACGATACGT
>CBDHHR010001057.1:12500-17656 GCA_965263245.1 Metamycoplasmataceae bacterium
ACACTAGTAATGACGGGTACAGTGATTGCAGAATGTGATTGTTACGTGCTTGGAATACTTTAAGTCCTGTCCTGTTACGCTTTTTAATGAACTAATATTCATATTACGTGATATGTTACTATGTTGTTTACAACAATGAATTTGATAGAGATTGCGATATGTTTTTTTTTTATTTGCATGTTTTGTAAAGGGTTTAGTCAATTAAAATCACACTGCGTGGTATGCTGCTATATTGTTTACACAAATATGGCAGTGTTAAACAACTATTGCATATGTCGTTATCAGCACTAGAAATATACTTAATTCACCACACACAAGGAAAAAAATTCCTAGCCGAAGCTGAGTTGCTGTACACATTAATGCATTCTCAACAAGTTAATATTATAGTTATAGTTATGTGGTTTGTTTAGAAACAGGAAGAAGAACCCATCCACATGGATACAATGGCACACTGTCATCAAAGAAGTACCAGAAACAATACATTACTATTCGAAGTAACATTGCTGTATGTCTGATCACGAACACTCACGATACCTGCTACTACGTAACTGTTGCTTAAGACACAGCAGAACTATTAAACTATATCAACATTACACTGGAGTTCTCTTTGTGTCCTGCAGCGTCTGGCCCATACGTTGTGACGATATGTTGCGAACTGTTTATCACATCTTCGAATCAAATCGCATTTAGGCTAAACACTAACTAACTAAGACGCGGCATAACATACATGTTCGTCACTTTTTCAAACCGTCAAAGCTGACATCCTTGGCATAATCGAGTATATGTTGCAATGCCGTATTGTCTCTGTTGCTATATAAATCCCCATACATATGTGTGAAAATGTTTACAAATAAATTAATTTTGCAGTGGATTCATAGCGGGTATACCCCAAAATTGGATAATTATTTATATACGTCCAGTGCAAAACTCTCAGCAAGTCAGCGGAGAAACCACACCAGCCCTCTAACATTGACATATATTATATTATAATAATTTATTATGTGATCCTTACCCTAAAGCATATTTCGTTCACAAAACATAAGTTATAATATTCTATTCAAAATGGTCAGTGTATCTTATGTTCCGCTTGTTTGTTCCACCGTATTGGTCATGATTTGGTGGAAACCTGATCACACACGCACATCCACACAAACCAACGCGCACACTAACGCACGGGCACACATACACGAACACAGGTAAACTGACTCTTACACGCATATTTGGGACTAACATGCAATTCAAATGACAGCAATAATATATATATATATATATATATACACACACACACACACACATATATATATATATATATATATATATATATATATATATATATATATATATATATAAACGGATTCCGACCCGACCGATCAACAAACTCGCACATACTTGCACTGCGTAGACTAATTGAAGGAGTTAAAATCCGAAATAAAAAAGCAATCATATTATATGTAGACTTTAGAAAGGCATTCGATTCCATACGCATGATGATGACAATTCTGAAATGAAAGCGTACGACGTTCCACCAACACGACATGAAGCAATCAACAAACTGTACGAGAACACAAGAGCAATAATAATTACACCAGATGGAGAAACAGAATTCTTTCAAATCATCGCCGGGGTACTTCAAGGGGACACACTAGCTCCATATCTTTTTGCAATCGTCCTCGACTACGTCATGAGAAAAACTTACCAGGGAAGAGAGGAAGAACTTGGATTTCACTTACAAAAACGACAGAGTCAACGCGTTCCCCCAACAATAGTAACTGACCTCGACTTCGCAGACGATCTCGCCTTAATATCTGAAGAAACAGAGCAGGCACAAGAGGCACTAACACGCCTAGAACATGAAGCCGGAAAAGTCGGCCTACACTGCAATGCAAAGAAAACAGAAATTCCAGCATTCAACCATGATACACCGATATCTGTAAATTCAAGGGATGGCACAATATTAATAATCATTGAAAACTTTAAATACTTAGGAGCATGGATGAAGAACACAGACAAAGATTTCAAAGTAAGAAAAGCTCTTGCCTGCAGTGCCTGTCACAAACTACGAAAGATATGGACGTCAACACTCTCAAAAAGGATAACAATCAGACTGTTTATTGCTACGTTGAATCAGTTCTACTATATGGTGTGGAAACGTGGACAACAACGCAAACTATGAAACAGCAACTTGACGGTTGTTACACTAGAATGCTACGGATGGCACTTAATGTCTCATGGAAACAACACATACCCAACATACAACTATATGGTGAATTACCGCCAGTACAACAAAGAAAAGTACAACAAAGAAGAATGCGGCTCGCTGGGCATTGTGTCAGACACGACGATTAAGTCGCCAACAAACTTGTCCTGTGGCAGCCAACGGATAGTGGACAGTGTATCTAGACACCCGCTTGCGCGTCGAACAGTGGTGCCACTTTTAGCTGTTTTAAAAGATTCGTTGTGTTGAAGGTGCCACTGTTGTAACCTATGGCGCTTATATTGGTGCGTTATTTGTGTTGCATCAGTTTTAAGATGCTGCCATTGCTTAGGCATCCGCTCTATGTAGTTGTCGTTGTTATTGACACAACTGTTTGTATCGGTTATTGTAGTTGTAACACTTTTACGACGTTGTTGTGCGTCTGCCGATACACACGCACACACGCACACACACACACACACACACACACACACACACACACACACACACACACACACACACACACACACATACACACACACATACATACATACATACATACATACATACATACATACATACATACATACATACATACATACACAACACACACATACACACACATATATATATATATATATATATATATATATATATATATATATATGTGTGTGTGTGTGTGTGTGTGTGTGTGTGTGTGTGTGTGTGTGTGTGTGTGTGTGTGTGTGTGTGTGTGTGTGTGTGTGTGTGTGTGTGTGTGTGTGTGTGTGTGTGTGTGTGTGTGTGTGTGTGTGTGTGTGTGTGTGTGTGTGTGTGTGTGTGTGTGTGTGTGTGTGTGTGTGTGTGTGTGTGTGTGTGTGTGTGTGTGTGTGTGTGTGTGTGTGTGTGTGTGTGTGTGTGTGTGTGTGTGTGTGTGAGGGTGACTGGACATAGATTTAGCGCTCCTCGGGGAAAACTACAGGTGACGATACACGTCCAAGAGACTCGTACGAGTAACTCGGATGAAACCATCCGAATCGTACGAGGCACTCGTACGAGTGACTCGGAGTTAACAACCGATGAGATGGCAGCACTGAGTTGAACTTCGACCTTCTTAAAAAAAGCAGATACTTATTTGGCAAAACTCTCACTTCAAATTGTTGTCGAGCTGTACAGTGAAATGTCGCTATGGAATGGTGCAAACCCACGTTACAAAGAGAGAAGCATCGGTTACGAATAGCCTGCAAGTTTTCATTGTTGAAGCAATGCTAAAAAAATGGAGGAATATATCTCAGACATTCGGTAGCAACGCCAACGTCGTTGACGTTGTCGTCGGCGTCGAATGATGGCTGGATCGTTCAAACTTCAATGTCAGACCCTTGTCAGATATAAGTAGAGACAGCGACAACGTGAAATTTGGATCACTCGATTAACTGTTGTTTAGTTTCCTCAATATTTGTAATTTAAACATTTTAATCCACAAAACAGTGCTCGTCTGAAGACACGTTACCAATGAGTGAATGACACTGCCACGGGCACTGCACTGCACTGCACTGGTGACTTTGAGTGTGAGTGGGAATGATTTTTGAATGTCTAATTAAATACAACATTATACACGCATGACCTAAATTTAAACTAGGTAAAACGCGTCCGTACCCCTTGTTTACACCTGAAAAGGAATAGCTTTACATTCTATCTCTTGCTCATGGCACGAGAACAAATGTAATGTGTTGTCAGTGAAGGTTGGACACACGGTTTTTTTAACATGGCGTTTTTGTGAGCTTTTGATTTTACTAGTCTATGTTCATAAGAAACATGTTCTAGTTCCGTAACAGTGTGTTTGCTTAACTTTAACGCAATAAGTGTGACTGATTTAATACATGCCATATGAAAGCACTACGAATACAATTTTTTGGACACGTTCATTGGAAGGATAATTAAGGCATAGTCAATGCAGATAGGACACACGGTTTTAAACCGTGACGTCTTTTTATATATATTTTTAATATGCCAGTCTATTTTATATATAAAAAATATTTCTTGTAGTTCCATAACAGTCTGTTTACATAAATTGACCCTAATAAGTGTTACTGGATCAGCAGATGATATGTATATAATAAATATGAATTAACTCTGATAAGATCTTCATGTATGTATGTATGTATGTGGTATGTGCTATTAATAATACAACTATGCAATGTACTTACAAATGATTAAATATCACTGGTTCCAACCGAAGGAATGATATTGGGGTGAACACTTATTTGTGTGTTGCCGCTCATTAGAAATGTATATTGATGAGACGATATCATATAAATAAAACAATACAACATTGTTTCAGAAGCTGGGACTTTGTCTACTATTTCAGTATACTCAGTGTTTCTTTTGTCAATAGTAGTATGATATTGTTCAAGCCAGAATTGGGATTTCACAGTTGTTCCTCTTAACAAGGCAGTTGCTCATTATATTTACATTCCTTATAGTTATGGTGAACTCCACTGTGTCCAAAAGTGTGGTCCAAATTGTTTGGTATTATGTTCATAGATGCAAGAAAATTTAATTTCATGTAAAAAAAACATTGTCAGGGTCACAAAGCTTCCTTCCATGGATTGTTATACATCAAAAGGAAATGTTTTTCTTATATTATGGGCAACCGATCATATTGGTTTATCTGACATTTTCATATATTTAATTAATGTTTTAATACCTCATGACTAAATGATTTGCATACTGTAATTAGATGTGTTATTTATTAATAACTAAATTCATGACTTCATAAACAGCCCAACTCTACACCTTTATGTATCTGTACTTCAGTGCAAGATAGATTGCTGAACATGTATATGGGATTTTCTTCCTAATGGTAGTACGACCAATTCTGTACTGATACTCAAGAGATTGGTAAATGTTACCTGTAGGACATATATAAGGAAATAATAACTTGCACTTGTAAAAAATGTATGTGAACTAACATTACTAGTCA
>CBDHHR010001058.1:0-2500 GCA_965263245.1 Metamycoplasmataceae bacterium
AGTGTTTCCTAGTCCGTGCTGCGTTGATCACCGATTTGTTTTTCTGTAATACAGTTTGCGTTATGGCAACCGGAATATTAATATTTTTAAAGCTTACAGCTTTTTAAAAACTGGAATAAATACTTAGAATGTAATCGACATCGCGTTTAATATAAACTAGTGATCGTAATACGAAGTTTTCGACCGCGATGTATACACAAAATGCTTAGATAATTAAGTAAACACATTGGTAACACATTTGGCTGTCATGTGGTGATTCATCAGCAACGTTCCTCGTTGCACGTTCCACGCGATCGCAACCTTCGTGTATTCAGTGCACCCTGCTCACAACGGTGGCCGACGTGGAAGGGTGATCTGAGAAAGGGCTGAAGGTGCGATACGATGCAATGAGGGTCTGGGCCGTGCCTTTGGAACTATTTAAACAAACAGCTTCAAAATGGTGCATTATAAGTGTGTTTTAACCAATTCCCTGGATATATAGTGGGGACAGAAATTACAAGTTAGTGTGTAGACGTCTTTGTAGTATGATTGATAAATAGACAGCAGGGACACAGGAAATAGCTGTGAAATGGCAATTTCTTTATATTTTTGGCGGGGTGGTTATAAAAGTAGAGAGGTGGCACAACCCCCTTAATCGGGAACAATGCTATACTCAAACAACCAAATCAAAAAGTGTCTAGGACAGATGTGTGATAATACTGTTTAATTAACGTTACGTTCTTACGACCATGATACGTATAGTTAAGGTATATTGCGTTCCAAATGTTGTTTATTGACTATATTAAGACCGTGGCATTGCCCTCTGTTAGAAAGTTTCCACCGCGCTGCACATTAACGTGGTAAACCAATATCCAGAATCAAAACAAGCTGTGCTCACTAACATACCGAGGTGGGCACAATGAATTGTTGTACCTTTCGATGGTCAACGTTCGCACTTTCTTGACACCAGACGTCATGTCACGTGTTACAACGCTGGACAATTTCAGTTGGTTGAGCAAACACCCTCGCTCTTACGAATAGCATGTATCGCATGGTGGTTTATTTATTTGTGTATTTTTCTCTGTATTTATTGATATACGTAGGTATATGTATGTATGTATGTATTTATGTGTGTCTGTGTGTGTATGTATGTGTATGTATGAGTATGTATGTATATATATATATATATATATATATATATATATATATATATATATATATCACATTGAAAGATAATACAAACATTTAGCATTATATATATAATGTGTGTGTATTATGCGTATACAGAATATATCCACTTTTTTATAATAAAAATACCAAAGCTTAGTACTAAATACGCATCAATAAATGTATAATTAAACAAATAATTCCAAAATAAATGCTTACAAATATAAATTCCTAAATAAATAAACTAATAGGAAAATATATAAATAAATACATAAAAATACATAAATAAAAATAATTAAATACATTCATACATACATTTAAGCATATAAACATAAATAAATCAATTAATCATTCAATCAATCAAATATATATATATATATATATATATATATATATATATATATATATATATATATATATATATATATATATGGTTCTGTTTTAATTAAAAAACATAAAAATGTACGTATTCTTGATTGATGTAAATTATTTAACAATAATAGTGTATACAATATTACCTAGTTATCTACCTACCAGGCTGACTCCTGATGGAACGTGCATTACTCTGCTGTATAGCCTCCTTTTAACAACAATAAAGTGGACATCTGACCATCGCATTATTGCGTGACCGCTTTGGGGATTTTGAAACACATGTATATCACAGTCGGTGAGTGAGGCGACGAATAACAATATTATATTAACAGTACAACCATATAAAAACACTCTTTGTTAGTTATTGTTTCCTACCCTTTTTCTTTGTTTCAGATCAACATGTTCAGCGTGTGCTTATTTCTGTTAGTGGGAGCCTACGCAGGTGGCGTTGCAAGTGGTGTGTATCTTTTATTTTATTGATGACACGTTTTGCTATAAATAAAGGTACAGTCTATCCTCACTGTTAAAAGTCACCGTCGGTAGCATTCTCACGGTCACTTGAATAGCAACATCTTAGCAGGGAATTTTAACATTTACTGTAAAGAACAATGACGCACTCTACACACGACCTACATGCAATTTCCATGCCGTTTTTCGTCGCAGATTTGTCATGTGCTAGATTTCTGCCTCCCTGTTTCAACATGATTAACTTACACACAAATGAGACGACGTCTATTGGAAAGACAAATCGTTTTCCGTGGTGAAGTGGACACATGTAGATAGCAAGAACACAATGGCACCAAGAAACATACAGTCGATCGTCACTATTAAAGGTCACCTTCGATACTATGCTCCGAGTGGCTTGAATAGCGACGTCTCAACGGGGGTATTTTAACATTTACAGCATGCGATCGAAACGCATTTCGAAGGCCCACTGTGGTCATTGTTCGTCGCGATTCGACTTATGTTAGATTTCTGTTAG
>CBDHHR010001059.1:0-5000 GCA_965263245.1 Metamycoplasmataceae bacterium
ACACAGTACGTGAACTTGAGCTCAACGCCTTCCGGGACCTGAGGACAATGTGTGGTTTCATATGACACTGTTTTTGCACGTTTTGCTATTGCATGTGTGAACACTCAGAAATATATGGACCATTTATATGTTTAAGCAAATAAATTACTGTTTACCTTTATTTTTACAACGACATTAATGTGCATTCATTAGTATGTGTGTGTGTGTGGCACTTTTTATGTCACCAGTTAAACAGTTATAACTAAAAAAAAACAATTCCTAGCCAAGCCAAAACATAATCGTCTAATCTGACATCCACAATAGGTAGCGCGTCCGCGCGCACGTGCGTGTGTGCGCGTGCGTGTGTGTGTGTGTGCGTGTGCGTGCGTGTGTGTGTGCGCGCGCGTGTGTGAGCGCGTATGTGTGTGTTTGTGTGTGTATGTGCGTGCGTTTGTGCGTGCTTGTGTGTGTGTGTGTGTGTGTGTGTGTGTGTGTGCGCGCGCGTGTGTATGTGTGTGTGTGTGTGTGTGTGTGTGTGTGTGTGTGTGTGTGTGTGTGTGTGTGTGCGGGCGTGTGCGTGCGTGTGTTTGTGCGCGCGTGTGTGTGTGAGCGCGTATGTGTGTGTTTGTGTGTGTGCATGTGTATTTGTATGTGCGTGCGTTTGTGCGTGCTTGTGTGTGTGTGTGTGTGTGTGTGTGTGTGTGTGTGTGTGTGTGTGTGTGTGTGTGTGTGTGTGTGTGTGTGTGTGTGTGTGTTTGTGTTTACGAACTGTTCGATTTAACATAAACGTCCATTACCTATCCTGTGCTAGACAGAAACTCTCCATTACGCTTTCTCAGCGCATAAAACATTATTTTGAATTACCTCATGTATAAAACTATACACATTGTGGCCATTGTTACGTGTGTAATTGTCATAGATGGTAATTGGAGCATTACCTTAATTTTCTGCTACGTTTCTCGTATAATTTTCTGGATAATTTCAAAGATTATAATTTTTAGTACCCTCCATTCACATATGTAGTGTATAACATTCGTGAAATTCTAGTACCTTATTCTCATATAAATCAATCTTTAACCTTACACCCATTCATTTCTCATAGACTCAGCCGGCGATCTGTCATGTTGACATCTCATAACCGAATATGTATGCATATGGATACATCCAGGCATTGTCTAACAAATGCTGTTTAACAGCACTGGGGCCGTGTTTGACAGCACTGGTGCCGTGTTTGACAGCACATATGCCGTGTTTGCCAACTCTGATGCCGTGTTTGCCAACACTGGTGCCGTGTTTGCCAACACTGGTGCCGTGTTTGCCAACACTGGTGCCGTGTTTGCCAACACTGGTGCCGTGTTTGCCAACACTGGTGCCGTGTTTGCCAAGACTGGTGCCGTGTTTGCCAAGACTGGTGCCGTGTTTGCCAAGACTGGTGCCGTGTTTGCCAACACTGGTGCCGTGTTTGCCAACACTGATGCCGTGTTTGCCAACACTGATGCCGTGTTTGCCAACACTGATGCCGTGTTTGCCAATACTGATGCCGTGTTTGCCAACACTGATGCCGTGTTTGCCAACACTGATGCCGTGTTTGCCAACACTGGTGCCGTGTTTGCCAACACTGGTGCCGTGTTTGCCAACACTGGTGCCGTGTTTGCCAACACTGGTGCCGTGTTTGCCAACACTGGTGCCGTGTTTGCCAACACTGGTGCCGTGTTTGCCAACACTGGTGCCGTGTTTGCCAACACTGGTGCCGTGTTTGCCAACACTGGTGCCGTGTTTGCCAACACTGGTGCCGTGTTTGCCAACACTGGTGCCGTGTTTGCCAACACTGGTGCCGTGTTTGCCAACACTGATGCCGTGCCGCACAGCGGCGCACACGCGACCCGAGGCTAATTATGGGCTCAACAGTGCTGCCACCTTACGTAGCCTGGGTGGTGGAGGCTAGCATTTCCCCAGCCCACTACACTTGTACACATTTGTACACACCTCCACCCTAGTATACAGTCCGGGAATGAGCTCCCCCTGGCGGAGTTCAATGAACTGCGACACCCCGTCACTCTGACACCACATGTAGAGTGCCGCCTGGTCAGTTCCCAGGTACCGCAGGATGGGTGGCACGCGGGGACAGACGACCAGTAGTGACCGAGTGGCTGAACACCAAGACCATCGTCAACTGAGATGTACAATATAGCTTCCAGACTTAACAAACAATTATACGAGCGATCATTTTATGATCACGCACGCACGCACGCGCGCACACACACACACTTACACATACACACATACACACATATACACACACCTACACACACACACACACACACACACACACACACACACACACACACACACACACACACACACACACACACACACACACACACACACACACACACACACACACACACACACACACACACACACACCACACACCACACACCACACACCACACACCACACACCACACACCACACACCACACACCACACACCACACACCACACACCACACACACACACAAACACACACACACACACACACACACACACACACACACACACACACACACACAATAATAATAATAATAATTAATAATAACATGTTATTATTACTATAATTATATTGGTATGGGGAATAACTTTGAGAAGTGGCAAGCGTACTATCTCAAAAGTAGTCTCAAAAGGTACTGTTAAGATATCCTGTTCGTCAGTTGGGCCTACACTGATGAGCGTTTCTTCGAGACTACGATTCTTCAGGAAGCGGGATTTTCTTTCATAGAGGTATGCTTAATATGGGCGGAATGGGTCTTATTGCTGGATTTAGGCATTGGCACCGACGCCGCGTAAGAAAAGAAATGACACCGCCTGGAAATTAGCGGTTGCATTCTTGGACGCGACTGGCAACAACGGTAGCGAAAATGGTTGGAAGAACGAGTTAAAGTCTTCAATGTTGAAATAATGGTTCATGGTGATAACAGCGTCATTGGGTTTGTTGCACCGTTGGTGGGTTAAGTTAGCTATCATTATTACAGGTTAATATATGTACTTTAGCTATACAGGTGTCCACCTTTAGGTCGCGGAATGACGTGAATACCGTCACCGGAACAGCGGAGTGCGTTGGAAAACTCGGGTACTCGGAATTCGTACGGTATGCCAGTCTCTGCAGGCAAACGACAACATTTGTCAGTTTTATACGTAAATGTATTTCTGAACATGAACGAATATTATCATTATGTTAGAATAAACTATTTGTTACGGCTTATGTTCAGTTGTGTCTGATTGCCTTAAGAATAGGTCCTAATGACATATCGTTGTTACTAACATACATACTTAATACACCAATCGGACAACATCAAACACAAATCGGACATGAGCGGAGCTAAACAGCAAATGTTTTCATTATATACTATTGTTTCCGCATATCGGCGACACATTGTCACGTGACATATCCATAAAAACCTAGTTATGGTAAGTGGTTATAAAAATTGCGTCCACGTTTTTAATTGAATAGAATAATTAAAACGGGCAGACAAATGATAAACTCGATAGATAATGTTGATTTGAACCATCAACGCCGTAATGTGAAAACCGAATATCCGCAAAATGAATGTCGCGATCTGTTATACTGTCTTACTTTCTGGTACCACTTGGAAGTCGTCGGTGTTGCAGACGTCTGTGACAAGTTTCTCCTCCTTTTGTCGTGCTGCACCTTTCTTCAACGATGCGCATGCGTGTGCCAGGTTTGGGTCTGCAAAGGATATCAAAGGGATATAAAGTCATTGCTATGTGGCAATGCATCGAGAAGAGATAACACAAACTAACTATTTGCAGGTACAATCATTAATATCATGAGCGTAGTTATTTATAAAAACCTTGTCGAACGTGTCACCCAGGATTGGTATGTTGGGAGTCTCTGAACGAGAGCTGCTATAAAACTGGGTGTTATCTGCCAGTATTCATTGTATTGTGCCATAAAGTGATGGCATTTTGGGGGGTTCCGGGTTAAAAGAAAACCCACCGACTGGTGTATTTCGTGGACCGACCGAGTGGTAGAAAATATGAAGTAACAAAGTCTTCTACTAGTGTACTTGGAATCACCACCACCCATCTAAGATGTCGGAATAAGGGGGGGAGGGCAAAATATCCAAGCATGTAACAGTATGATGAGTTGCGCTATACGTTATTAAACATAATAATAAAACATGCATGCTCTTGCACTCTGTAACCACACGTCCTTAATCGATGCTCCTAGGAATTACTACATAATTAGTATGTTATTTGCCAACACGAACCAAACACAGGGGCTCTGTATTGCTGTTTCTTCAAGAGAAGTTTCCGGATCCTTTCGTGGAATTCCTTTCTGCTGAAGTCAAAGTCATACAATGGCTCGTTGAATGCAGCGGTAGGCAGGCGATGTCTTGAAGTGGGTTTCGTCGGAACGGATTCTTTGCTCGCATTATTGTCCACGGGCATCGGGCTGCGGAGTACATCCGTCTGGGAGCGCCTTCGTCTGGCGTAAACTCGCACTTGGCCGGCCATTATTTCTACTGGAATGAAATTAGCCAGAAAGTTGTTTTGCGTCTCTCATATTGAAGGTTATAAGTATTTTCGGAGATTTTTTAAAAAGCTTCTTTACTTCTGGCGTATATATTCCTACATCTGTATGCTGACATCTCTAACATCTCTTTCTCGTTGCAATCAGGTTCCCGATGCTGTACGCCTAAGTACACAGTTGTTATTTCTAGTTTCCGTCTTATTGTTATTATACTTTTATTATTAACGTACACCAGTAGTGTCGTTGATGACACGAAACCTGTGTTAGACATTTGCCTCGTGGTATTGTTGTTTAGCAGTTACAACAGTAACCTCAGGCTAGAGAACCAGAGCAACCGTTTATTATGATTCGTGCGACACACAGCAATGTCTATGAAGGAGAATAATAACAATAAGAAGAAGAAAACTTCGGTCGCTCTTATCTAATCTGGAACGTGGCCTCAAAAGCACGTCAAAGATAAACAGAAAACT
>CBDHHR010001059.1:7500-10152 GCA_965263245.1 Metamycoplasmataceae bacterium
CTGTTGCGATGTGACAGCCTTAGTTAGGTGTCATGAGTTGTAGTTCTTGCCCGTAGTATTTTAATATCCCCAAAGACCCGCTGCACGAAATAGGGCATTTCACCGTGATGACGTCACGGTAGGAGTGGAAATGCTGTTAGTGAGTGACCCGTTGGTTGTACAGTAAATAATTGCGAAACGCATTAGTTGTGTGGCGTTTGGCGTGCGTCAACGGGCCGTATGTCTGTCTGTTGTGGGTTAGTATTGACTCATGCGTGTGCTGTATAGTCGTTCACTGGCTGAAGCGTTAGGTTGATGAATGAATCCCGCTTCAACCTTGGTTAATATGCAGCGAGATAGTGAGCATATAATCAACAAAACCCGCCAGACAGCCTGATACTTCGGCTGCTGTCTCTCACACACGTCAGGTGTCACTTCCAACACACCAGGTCCTCCTATTGTTTAGACGAGTTCATCATAGGTTAAATTGCTCAGTGCCAACAGCCAACAGCTAGGGTCATGAGAGATTGACGTAATTTCCACATAACTACGAATTGCCGCATCAAATAATGATGTGCTCTGTTGGGATTTCTTTCCCCTATACCCGGTAGACCTGGCTCACAAGCCACGACAACACTGTATATATATCTGGTTTCAGCAATTCACCAGTTAGACGTTGTTTACACATAGATAATGCTTCCGACAGTTGAATGGCATTCTTGCTCAGAGAAGCTTCAGACATCGGCTGCGAGTTTGACATCTCTTCTCTGGGAGTTATAACATCTGCACGGCGATGTTTCAGACGCAGCCTTCCAAACCGACTTAATCTCACCAGGAATCCAAGTTGGTTTCCTGTTTTTTCTTCTAATCTTGAGTCTGTGTGAGGCTGATGCATCTTGCAGCAGCGAGCATCACATACCAGTTTTCTGCCAACGTTCAAATCCGCATCAGCTCTGTGTCTAGTGTACGTATTGGTTCACCGTAATCTTTGACCTCGCACGGTCTACCAGTTCATCCACGAGACTAGCCTTTCATGCTCGACGAAATAACGCCATCGGAGATAACCACACCTGGAAATACCCAAACCGGGACAACGTGCCAACAGTGTTGGGCAATTACGGACGACGAAGACGACACTGGCCAACACTGACAGCACGCAGCCTTGTACTTAACACGTTGTAATTCGGGTATTTACCCTGGCTACTAGACCGTGTCGCAGTCAGCGAAACCTGTATTTAAGTATCGGAAAAAGTTGCACCCGTATAGGGTTGCATTGCGACTGCAATGTGAACTAACAACCCTGTGCGTCGTTGTTTGCCGGGCTCTGAGAACGAGCGAATTATGTAACAGTCGCGTCCTGTGGTGTGACGCTTGACCACCGGGCGTTACAAGATACAAGAAGCTTTATTTAACGTCGGTTTACATGTGAATTTGATAACATTAGCTCATCTGAGCTATTTTCCGACAAACAAGTGTAAAGCAACGAGACATAAAACATAAAAAGCATACAGAGTATTTAAAATGACAACAATAAAACATATAAAATACGTGTAATTAGTATTAAAAAACATGCATGTATAATAATAATTCTTTTTTCACTTTGGGCAATCATAGCGATTGAAAATGGTACATAAAACATGCAAAGTATATTAGTTAAAATAGAGTGAAATAATATATAATTTAAGATATTAGCATAAGTATAAGTTAAAATGTAGAGAATATATGATATGTATATATAAAACTAATTTAAATAATGTAAGACATTAAAACATATTTCTGTGATTATTTGACTAAACTTAAAAAATACTTTAAAACATTAAAATAAATAGAATAAATTAAGGCTTTACAATATTTTACACATATCCATATTGCATGTATACAATGAAAGCTATATCCATAATATTGGCATGGCGACAAACATGTTAGCTGTTAGCTGTTTACTTGTATATAGAACAATTGCACGATGAGCCATCCCAATTCCGGATCAGTCTGCGAAACTTGGCGTTGGCCGAGGGACGATGTATTCGTTGCTAGACGGTGTACGTTGTGCTACACACCCTGGCAGACCTGTTCATCCGAACACCATCTCAAATTGTATGGGAATAACTTAGCCATGTTGCAATGAATGCGCGAAGACTACCGTAGGTAAACATCCACTATTATCTATAGCCAGGTACTCAAAGCTACTTATTCATACAGCTGAGTGAACAGGAGTAGTGTAAAGTGAACGAACTTGACTCGACAGCACAGGATTCGAACCCGGGTTCTCTTGGTTGAGATTCGTATGCTCTTCACCGCGCAGTTTTGTAGGGCTCAGAACCTCAGTTGTGCTCCGGTTCCGACGGTGGTTGCACGCACACGATGTATTTCGTACATGTACACCGTGTTCAGAGACCCTGCGTTAGTTGGTAGTAACGTTATTTTATCTTACATCATTTTACTACACTCTCTCTGTAACATGGCGTTCGCATCCACAAACCGACGACAGATTTCGGTCAGCGTATGAATAATGTTCTTGTTCCATTACTGTCCTGGTTTACGTCGTAAGCAGCCTATTTTCATGGTCGGAGTTGACCCGATGAGGCGCCGAGATGTACACGGGCAGGTTGTTAAGATAAATGGTCCACAGCTGACCGCGCTGACACGCGCAGTCTACGGACAGCAAACGTGGCC
>CBDHHR010001060.1:7500-15565 GCA_965263245.1 Metamycoplasmataceae bacterium
CTATTCTGCACAGAGAATGCACGCGTGTGCTGTGGTAGACGTCCGCTGACGTTACACCGCCGGCCGGCAGCTGCGAGTGGTGTTGACTGACCTCCTATTCACCCGTTGTAGGTTGTGTGACAGTGAACTCGTTCGCCACTATGCGAGGCTGCGTTCTCCTGTGTCTGGTGTTGGCGTGTCTGGTGGCATTGACCGCTGGCTATCGTCGACACCATCGGCCACATCACCGTCGGCGACACCATTACCCCCATGGACCCAAGGGTGATATGCCCATTAAGATATTCCCTCAAGGACCGCACCCCCCGTCTTGCTTCGATCGGGGAGAAGTAGCCAAGGCTAACCGACTGTTTGGAGGTAAGTACACACACACATATAAGCACGCACGCCCGCACGCCCGCTCGCTCGCCCGCACGCACGCACGCACGCACGCACATACGCACGCACGCACGCACGCACGCACACACACACACACACTCACACACACACACACACACACACACACACACACACACACACAAACACACACCCACACACACACACACACACACACACACACACACACACACACACACACACACACACACACACACACACAATCCTACTAAATGAAACAATTACCCACAAGCATTTACATTGTCGCTGTCTATCTGCACGCTTGGTTGAGATATAAGCTTATTTTATTACAGTTAGTTTCTCTCTCTCTCTCTCCTCTCTCTCTCTCTCTCTCTCTCTCTCTCTCTCTCTCTCTCTCTCTCTCTCTCTCTCTCTCTCTCTCTCTCTCTCTCTCTCTCTCTCTCTCTCTCTCTCTCTCTCTCTCTCTCTCTCTCTCTCTCTCTCTCTCTCTCTCTCTCTCTCTCTCTCTCTCTCTCTCTCTCTCTCTCTCTCTCTCTCTCTCTCTCTCTCTCTCTCTCCTCTCTCTCTCTCTCTCTCTCTCTCTCTCTCTCTCTCTCTCTCTCTCTCTCTCTCTCTCTCTCTCTCTCTCTCTCTCTCTCTCTCTCTCTCTCTCTCTCTCTCTCTCTCTCTCTCTCTCTCTCTCTCTCTCCTCTCTCTCTCTCTCTCTCTCTCTCTCTCTCTTCTCTCTCTCTCTCTCTCTCTCTCTCTCTCTCTCTCTCTCTCTCTCTCTCTCTCTCTCTCTCTCTCTCTCTCTCTCTCTCTCTCTCTCTCTCTCTCTCTCTCTCTCTCTCTCTCTCTCGCACATACGTTAAATTGTCCAGTAACGTGTATTCCTCTACCTGTAGCTCACAAGATTACGCACGCACTCACGCATGCACGACGATGTTGAAAGTGGCTTGTTGCGTGCTCTTTCCTGAAACATGGAGTATCGGAAAACAGCACCGCTGTCACTTGGGTTAACAACAACAGTAGATTATCTAGCTTACATATCTGAATGACAATAGTGTTAGAGATTGGTATCATGAAACGGTCGGGCAGTGAAGGAAGTAAGCAGCGGGAGGGAGTAGAGAGGGACATGTTATAAACGGAAAGTAGAGACTTTAGGAATAACGGCAAGGTGTCAAGAAACAGACTAAACACACGTCGCTGTTCGGTCACCTCAATTATTTTAGTCACCATGTCAATTGCCATTTCATCGGTATTTCTTCTGTGTCATCTTCGTGTCATAATTGGATGTATCTTGTCTTACCATTTTTATGTGTCAAATTGTTTGACGTGCCGTTATATATGTAATCGACTTAAACTAAATTGTTTATGTTTCTTTCGGGATATTCGGTGACGAGTGCTTTCAATCTAGCACGACCTTTGGCTATTCCGTTGGTATTCCAGGTAATTTATATTTTCTGCCAGACCTTCCTTGCATATCTTGAGCCAGGTCTTAGTGGGTCTTCCCCTCTTTCTCTTATTACCTTCAGGAACCCACACCATCTCGTCATGTGCTAATCGTTTCCTTGATAAACGTAGGATAAACTTTATATATGTATATATATATATATATATATATATATATATATATATATATATATATATATATATATATATAGCTATGCTGTATCGTCGATAAAGCAACTCTGTTATTGACTATTTAATGAAGGCGAAACAACCGAGAGCAAATCGGGCAACAGACACGTGCGATGGATTAAGGAGGTCAACTAGAGTCGTAAACGACATCAACCATGACAACCTGCACGAAGGGAGAAAGAGATTTGGCCTTGTGTTATTGTTAGATAGCGAAATATGTGTAATATCACGTACCAGGTAACATTTAAGAATTCGTCGTTATAACTACAAAGTAAACAAAACACAGACATAACACCACCTTCGGGTTTTCACGTTTTATTAGTTGCATTTCTGACTGTGAACAGTGAAGTGACACAAGCTGGACGGCGACGATTGAGGCGACGGCCGCAGAGTGTAGCGAACTGCGTCCGTCACAAGTGAGGAGCCACTTCCACTTGTTACGAACGGAGTCGCTGCAGCGCCACCTGGTGGCGATGTCGTTGGTAAACGCTAGGTGACGCCAACAGGTCGTTGTTTCGGCGTGTGTGACGTGACGTTTGACACGTCGCCTCTTTGTCGCGCGAGTGACTCACGGTAAGTTACCGGCGATGCCGTACAAGATCCCGAACATGCAGTTCTTCCACGCGTCCGGGTTGTACTCGTCCAGGAGTTGACCCAGGGAGGCGTACAAAATGTCACGGAACTCCTGCAACAAACCCACAAAGTGTATGTCAAATAGACTAACGCGCTGGGTATACAAGTAATTTTTTTATTTCTTTTACCCTCTCAAATTTAGGGGTCATTGCGCTGCGCTACAATATCCCTGGCTGATCTGCTTAGAAAACCGTTGAAGTGAGCGTAGTCGAACTCGAAAATTATAGCTGTTGACTTCGCCAGGCGCTATTGCGTCAGCCATGAGTACAGCGCAAAAACCCGACCCAATTTGAAGAAGGATACACGACAGGTAGGAATCAATATAATGACCCATTCGCATCCTAAACATAGCATGTAAGAGCGCACTGTATCAATTACATTACTACCTACAATTGCATTCTGATATCATCCGTAATTGCAATATAAACTGTCAATAAATCGACAAATTCCATAGACTATTTATTGTATATCTTTACTCAATTACCAGTATACCATGCATTCATAGTTAACTCAGGATGCACCATGAAGTGAAACTGCTAAGCCCAACCATAGAAACGGCAGAGGACGCTGACCATTTGAATGTCAGTTGACCTTCTACAATTCGCGGGAAGTGCTAAATGCGCATGCGTGCTACGTACGTGGAAGTGCTCGTGTTTGACGCCGTCTCGCATGGCGTGCTGGTGGGCGAGGTGTTCCAGCATGCTGTCCAGAACCGCTGGACTGTGCAATTTGTCGATGAGTTCGCTCAGCCCTGTCATCACTCGCAGTGTGTGGGCGTGGAACTCGCCGCTGTGCATGTCCTCGACGTGCACGCGGGTGAATAGGTTGCGCGCAGCCGGATCCTTCTCGAAAATACTGCAATACATTATGGAACGATATCAGAACCGTCTTCGTAGTCCAGGGGCGCAAGAGGACCAAGGCATTCCACAGTTCAGCGGAATGACGATGCTGAGGAAATACCAAGGCCTACGAGCGCCAACTCGTCAGCAAATACAAATTCGTATCTCGAAACATTATTATGTAACTTTTGCATAAATGTTATGATGCCACGTGAATCAGAAATCTTTCCGTGGAATGACAGAGTTTTAACGTTGACGGTCCTGCTGAGAGATAAAAGATCACCTAGCCTCAGAACTCTTGTTATCTATGTTTTTGCCGAATAAAACTAATGGAAGTCTGGGTATGTGTGCGTTCAGAACGTCAATGGTATCTTTGAGATCGTAATACAATAATAGTATGTTTGGTCTACCGTTTTCTGTTAACTGAATCAATTAAAACTCGATTATGCAGTCAAATATTATTAATATTATTAGGCACTATGATAGTTAAGATATGGTTGATATTTACATACCCGCTGAATAGGACATTAGCTGCACGCATGAGTATGGGCGCGCTGTTGCCATGACTTGTGATTTGGTGCCATTCCTTCATCACGATTTCAGCGTCCTCATACGAACAGTGATCGCTAGCCAGCGCCACCGTCGCGCCACATAGCAGCAGCGCCGCCAAAATGAGGGAGTTCATCTTGCTGTACGAACATAAGCAGCAGTGTGTGAGTGGTTGTGCATACATAGACATGACATCAGGCAATATGGTAGACACGTCGTAATACATTGGTTGTGTGTACGACACGCATCTTACAGAAGCTCTAAACCTCACGATTTGTCGGAAATTTCACGATGTTTTGAGATATGTTTAAATGTATTTTCGATTAATCCCATGATTTGTTACAATCCTAACATGGTTTAAACTTAATATAACATTCTATCCGTAAAATATGCTTAATTGAAACAACCTCTGTACTATTAATTAGCAGTGCGAATTCACAACCGCAGCATCTGCAGTAAACTCAACTCATTAATCGAGTATCTTTGCATGTTAAAGGAATATTTGTTAATGTGTTATTTGTATATCGTTCTTTGCTAACGTCTCATGAAAGTGATTTATCTGTATTTCATCGCAAAATGGTGAAATGCAAATATAGTCAACACCCTTCCAGTGAGTAACATGTTGCATTTGAACCACCTGAGTTGTCTAATAACTCTAAAACAATTTGACCTGCGTTTTCAAGTTCTTGGATCTTTAATAATCCCGATGAAACATTTATAATGATAATACAGACAAAACCACGTAGAAAACATCCTAGATTAAAATGTACTGTTAAAATGAAAACACACTTAAGTTCCCTGACCATTGCCTTTAACAACAAGTGTTAACGTAACGTGGTCGACTCAACTCACCAGAGTCTGTGATTTCGGCGGCTCCTCTGTTCACAGCGCAGTTCGAAGGTGAAGTGCGAAGATTCGTCCGCCTTCATCCCCTTATATTCTCCCTAACCCTGTTTGCACACGCTCCCAAATCGACATTTTTGGCCGAAGATGCCCTTGTTTTATTGTTCTTAATTCGGTCAGATAAGAACTGACCAGATCTGGGTCAGACTTTGATACATTGATGTCCTTCGCCCTTGGGCATCGCGCCAGCAAAGAGTTTTTCGTTTTTTTGACAATTGTAATGTATTTTTAAAGTATCATTCCTGATTCAATCATTTCGTTCGGCTCGATTCAGGCACATTTCTCGTGTAAATCAAGTTACGACACGCTGGTTCCTTTGTATATATATTTGTTTTATTTGGACGGAATAGTTGGGCAATCTTTAAGTTATTAACATACGGGAACTGGTTAAATGTTAGCGAAATAATTATAGTGTAATAATAGTCTTGTTGTGATTATTCATTACATAAGGTTTATTATGATAATCCGTTATTATCTCAATCATGAAGGAGTCACTTTTAACAAGATATGATATGACCACAAACGCAAATACCTGTTCCAATTTGTATTAGTGAATATATGTGTCCCGTCATTTGTAAATTAAGTCATTGAACCGCACGTTAATGTGGAATTTAAGTCCTACAGATTGCATAAATAAAATACCTTACTTTGCTTAGGTTTATTCGATTAACACTGGACAACGTGTGAACAAACACAACACAACATAAAAAGAACGAGCCCTAAGAGTTGTCACATATTAAACATTTGCATTGCAATAATACAATGTACGGCTTCATCATCTCCGTTAGTTTGACTTCGTTTGTGCTAAATGGATCACATGTGTGTCTCAGAACACCACCCGATGTGTTTTGTCAACAAGTCCGTCAAAAAATATGGGGTTAGGGCAGGTCGACCTGTCCCGGTTGAGGGTAACGGTAGGTCGAAGTGACCCGGTGTATTCTGTTCCGGCATATTTATAAACACACTCGGTCGACGAGTGCACGAAAACAACAGTACAATAGTGTTTTTTTGTTAATCGACTAGAGATCGTGCGTGGAGCAAAATGTATTGCCAATGAAGCAAACACAGTGTTGCCTAAACATAAATCTATAAATAAATCAAACATTCAACATATTGAATCTAGATCTGTTTTATAGATATCGTTACAAAACAAACTGAAGTTAACATTTGTTTGTGTGTTGGCACACACACACACACACACACACACACACACACACACACACACACACACACACACACACACACACACACACACACACACACACACACACACACACACACACACACACACACACACACACACACACACACACACACACACACACACACACACACACACACACACACACACACACACACACACACACACACACACACACACACACACACACACACACACACACACACACACACACACACACACACACACACACACACACACACACACACACATATATATATGGCACACACACACACATATATATATATATATATATATATATATATATATATATATATATATATATATATATATATGTGTGCCATATATATATATATATATATATATATATATATGGCACACACACACACACACATATATATATATATATATATATATATATATATATATATATATATATATATATATATGTGTGTGTGTGTGTGTGTGTGTGTGTGTGTGTGTGTGTGTGTGTGTGTGTGTGTGTGTGTGTGTGTGTGTGTGTGTGTGTGTGTGTGTGTGTGTGTGTGTGTGTGTCGCAGAGTTAGATCATAAATCTTTCCCCTATAGACTAGAGTGACAAGCTGGCCCGCTGCACTGAAGCCGCCGTGGACCACTGGCTGCCATCTACTTGCCAGGCGGAAAGTGCTGTACTCACTGGCAGGATATATACAATAGAACTGTTGAGCAACGTAATAAGTGTAAAAAAAATAGTCGGCTAAGACGAAAGTTTGGACTTGGATATGTGTTGTTGTGCCCCTAGCCATAGGCCTAGTTAAGACAGCTCATGATTAATTTCTGGAGTAGGCCAGCAGGGCCAGCTGTTGAATGTTTTGAGTTGGTTCGCTGTGTTGGGGTAGGGATCTAAATATTTGTCACTGTGGTTCCATGGCAATGTGAATAATGATCCAGTGGGATAGGCTGTAGCCTCCAGCTTAGTCATTAGGGGAAGGGCTGTGAACCGGATTATACATAGCCCAAACACTGGACAGTTCGGTGGTTGACACTGACGTGAGCAACTTTACTCCATTTGGGGACATACTGGCTACTACAATCATTGTGACAGTGCGGATACAAACATATGCCAACAAACACACTCAGATTATCGCACATGGGAATATGCCATCGTCCCGTCATGAAATGACCAAACTAATTATATTTATGGGGACATGAAAGGGAAACTGTGGTCATTTTAAGGAAACCTGTTAATATGACATCCATAGATACCAACGGAATAGCCAAAGGTCGTGCTAGATTGAAAGCACTCGTCACCGAATATCCCGAAAGAAACATAATTCTTTTAGTTTAAGTCGATTACATATATAACGGCACATCAATCAATTTGAGACCCAATATAGTGCTCCGATTTGTACCAGTCGCAAGTGAAGCGGCCATATGTTACTACGCTGTGCACTTGTCAATTCACCGTTTGTGTTTGCCGACAGATATGCATGGGATGGTGATAAATGTTTGAAGTATAACATTTTGGCAAAGAATCAGGTATAATTTGAGGTTGGCCCGGATTCTACATTTATGTGCCAATATTTCTTTGCCAATGGGGCTGGGAAGGGAGGTCCTACAGTCATCCCAATGTCCTCTATACGGTGTCATCTATTAATCAAGCAGTCAATTGTTGGTCTTCTGATCAATTCATTCCGAATATACCGGGGATGGGGGCATGGCACCCTGCGACACCCTCTGGTTACGCCACTAAATTCATAAAAAGATAGATGATTATTGAAAACAGCTTGATTAACGATGACGGCGAAGACACGGTCTTACGTAAAACTGGTTCCTAAGGTTAAACACAAAATATGGGTTTCCCGGGGATTTTCCTAGTGGAATTTATTCTACGCACTGCGGCTGGCGATGAAGGGGCGTCTTTCTTGCCTCTTTGTAACACATTACTGACTTTAAGAGTTGTGGACTCGCGGTGGGCGAGTTTCGA
>CBDHHR010001061.1:0-2500 GCA_965263245.1 Metamycoplasmataceae bacterium
GTCGAATCGTCTTAGCATCACGGCTGCCACATGTAGGCCCAGTAATACACCAACAGCTCGCGCGGCATCTCGCTATCTCTGCCAACGTTGGTGGCGTCGTTAAAACTGATAAACATTGACGACCTGGCGTCGCTGTTACTCGAGAAAAAAGTTACAATAAACGTATGACCATATATGATGCCCGACCGTTTGTGAGATGGTTAATTGCACAACGTCATGCGAGACGTTCAGATGCACACTTTTAGAATATTGTAGAAATAGAGTTGGGGGATCAATTTGGAATAAAATAATGGAAAATAACTATTTCAGTACTCCACTGTGAACACATAAGTGAACAATTAATTCTGCTCTTTGTGTACAATTACAGCTGTGCCTGTACACATGTGATAAGTGTTGATGTAATCAATCAGTTGCAATTCCCTGACGTGTAATATGTTCTATACGTTTTGTCAATAGAAAGAATTGTGACCCTCTGTATGAGATATACTTGTAATTATTTTAACAACTCCGTCACTTGTAGACATAGATAACAACTCCGTCACTTGTAGACATAGATAACAACTCCGTCACTTGTAGACATAGATAACAACTCCATCACTTGTAGACATAGATAACAACTCCATCACTTGAAGACATAGATAACAACTCCATCACTTGAAGACATAGATAACAACTCCATCACTTGAAGACATAGATAACAACTCCATCACTTGAAGACATAGATAACAACTCCAACACTTGAAGACATAGATAACAACTCCATCACTTGAAGACATAGATAAAAACTCCAACACTTGAAGACATAGATAACAACTCCAACACTTGAAGACGTAGATAAATGTCAACGTATCGTTGTAACATATTAGCCTTTCCATTTAGTATTATTGGTATGATTATTATGATTGATTATTATGATTGATTATTATGATTGATTATTATGATTGATTATTATGATTGATTATTATGATTGATGATTATGATTGATGATTATGATTGATGATTATGATTGATTATTATGATTGATTATTATGATTGATGATTATGATTGATGATTATGATTGATGATTATGATTGATGATTATGATTGATGATTATGATTGATGATTATGATTGATGATTGATGATTATGATGATTATGATGATTATGATGATTATGATGATTGATGATTATGATGATTATGATGATTATGATGATTATGATGATTATGATGATTATGATGATTATGATGATTATGATGATTATGATGATTATGATGATTATGATGATTATGATGATTATGATGATTATGATGATTATGATGATTATGATGATTATGATGATTATGATGATTATGATGATTATGATGATTATGATGATTATGATGATTATGATGATTATGATGATTATGATGATTATGATGATTATGATGATTATGATGATTATGATGATTATGATGATTATGATGATTATGATGATTATGATGATTATGATGATTATGATGATTATGATGATTATGATGATTATGATGATTATGATGATTATGATGATTATGATGATTATGATGATTATGATGATTATGATGGTTATGATGGTTATGATGGTTATGATGATTATGATGGTTATGATGGTTATGATGATTATGATGGTTATGATGGTTATGATGGTTATGATGGTTATGATGATTATGATGGTTATGATGGTTATGATGGTTATGATGGTTATGATGGTTATGATGGTTATGATGATTATGATGATTATGATGATTATGATGATTATTATGATTATTATGATTATTATGATTATTATGATTATTATGATTATTATTGATAAGGTATGGGTGGATGACATGAATCCTATCCAAATTGTTTCGGATTACTTGAATGTTTTATATTTGCAAAACCCTTTACTGAGACGCCCTCGGAAATAAAAAAGGAGTAGACATTAACACAATCTGTACTAGCTCACACCCGCCCGTAGAGCAAGGTATGGAGGGCAGCAATCGTCAACATTATATCATTTCGAAACTAAGCTAAACCATGGCAATTTTTATTCTTCTGTCGCCATTGACGCCATTGTACCTGAATAACTGAACATAACGCCACGGAGATGCCTTCTGTAAAATGATTCACCACTACTAAAAGTGTTCAAATAAAAAGTAAATAACTCCCATTTACTACGCTTTTTAATACGTATCGCCAACAGGTAGATCAGAGACTAGCGGTCCAGATACACAACGTGAACTTCTATCCTAGGAGGAGATACATTTACACTGACATTTATGATGATAAATCATTACACTGGAGAAAACATTAGAGTTTACCAGATTGCTTATAATACGTGGCACTCACGTGACATCGTTTCACGATACTTGCAGCGTATAGTGTGATTACTTTAATTTTTAATAACCTTTTTTAATGATATCTCGAAATGACTGGGGATGCGCAAATGAATTCGACATGCACCGACAAACCTGACAAATCAGTCATCGTCACGGGCAGTTTTAACCAAACTGTATCGTCA
>CBDHHR010001061.1:12500-22500 GCA_965263245.1 Metamycoplasmataceae bacterium
TTTTAACTCACGCTGACATTTGCAGCATGATGTCTAGTGAATACAATTTACAAACTGTGACACGAAGTCGTTGGCATAGTTCCTCTGTGGCCCAATTCTTCGGCACGTTGTTATACAAACCTGAATGTCTCATAAGTGAAGTTTCAGCCACGTCACGATGGTTTTAATATGTTTCTTCTTCCACGCAATATTCCGTTTAATCGTGGCCAAAGCTGCTTTCCGCTTGTTCTTGCCAGATCCAGCTTTTGGATATCTCTCGAAAAAATCTTCCGCCTACAAACAACGCATTTGTGTGTTCTTCTGTTCGTCTGTTGGTATTTTAATACATTTGACACATAAACATGATGTGACTCATCTCGTGATTAATCATCCATTAATTGATACATTATTATTATAATTATTGGAACGACGCTGACATTGCCGATAGGTGCACAACGCATGTTATAAGGATTTTATAAGGTGATTTTACTATTTACAGTACAAACAACGAGGACAACATGTTACCTCTATCAAGTCCGATTTTTCCGATCCTTTCTGTAATATATATGGCACAAGTCTGTTGAAAAGATAATTTCCAAGTCCAAACCTGAAAAACAATAACGTAACGATAGTTTGCACATGGTTAATTATCGTTGCCAGATCAAAAAAACACATTTGTGCGCGTGTGCGTGTGCGTGTGCGTGTGCCCGTGCCCGTGCCCTGTGTTTTTATATATGTGTCCTTGTCCGTGAGCCTAAGTGTTTGTAGGTGTGTGTGTGTGTACGCGCGCGTGTGTGTGTGCGCGTGCGTGTGCGTTTGTGTACATGTGTGTTTTCGTTCATTCGTGTATGCATGTGTATGGGCATGCGTGTGTGCATTTGTTTATATGTGTAATAGACCTGAGTATGTGTGTGCGTGCGTGCGTGCGTGCGTATGTGCGTGTGTGCGTGTGTGCGTGCGTGCGTGTTTGGTATAGTTAAATGTAGGCGTATGTGTGTGCGTTATGCTGTTACAACCCATTCAGATATCATCCGACATGATAGCCAGCCTTTGGTCAACAGTTTGCAAACCCTTTGTTTAAATGCATTGCACCTATTCACGAGTTCTTCATAGTGGCCTTTCATCCATTCCCACGCGGTGGGTCGGGCAAATGGGTTAAAGGCGAGGTAAGCGACGGCGTGACAAAAGTCCTGCCGCCGAACCACCCGCTCTTCTTCTTTGATCATCTCCAGGTACCTGCGAGCATCACGTCGAAAAAAGGTAGCGCATCGTAATTGTCATAGAATGAATTTACCCATACCATACGTGCTATTATTATTATCTTTTTAAAATAATTAATGTTATCACATTTTAGCATTTTCGCTTTTTGTTAAATATAGATCATTTACTTTTACTTCTTTGCACACTGAGGTAAATAAGTAGTGTCGTGAAGGTTTTGTTTTATGTTACTATTTCATATATAGGTCTATAGTTAGAATATGTTTTGTTTGTTTTAATATATCATTCCATCTTATCTAATATTTATAGATGCATGTATAGCGCCTGAAAGTAATGCTATTGATTCGTGTGCTATGCAAATAAATTGTTGTATTATTATTATTATTATTATTATTATTATTATTATTATTATTATTATTATTATTATTATTATTATTATTATTATTATTATTATTATTATTATTATTATTATTAAAACCGATCGGTAACATCGCCGACACTCTTAATTATGGGGACGATAATTCATCATTGCAATTACTATTTTTATGTCTCATTTTGGTGTAAGCCACATACTTGGTGCTTCGGTACATGTATTCATACTTTATAAGTAACTATATCATCTGACTTAAGTTGGAATGCACATGTAGATGAAATAATTTCAAAGGCAAGAAAGAGAGTGTACATGATTTATCAATTGAAACGTGCTGGTATCAACCAAAACAATTTGATTAGAATTTATGTATCTGTAATTAGACCTGTAGTCGAATATGCGTGCCCTGTATGGCATACGAACTTACCTAAATATTTATCGGACAACATAGAAATAATTCAAAAAAGGTGTCTCAAAACTATATTTCCAGGTTATCAGTACGAAAATATCCTGCAGATGGTAAACCTGCCGACGTTGCACCGCAGATGCGATGAATTGTGTAGAGCGTATTTCGCTAAAATGAAGAGTAGGGATCACAAACTGAATGCGTTAGTACCAAATGGTCGAAGTGTGCCATATGCCTTGAGGTTGTGTAACAAGTTACCTATCCCAAGCTCAAACACTAATCGCTACAAAAATTCCTTAATTCCGTGGTGTTTGGAGCATTTTCAGATAGGCTAGTAATGTACATGTATTTTAACAGACAATTTAATTTGATTTAACTTTTTATTTATTTTTATAACAATGTTTATGTAAAGTATATCTTAATGTATATGTTTTAAATTTATTACGTAGGTTTCCAATGATGATTTTAATTTTTAACAAGATATGCTAACATTGTACATTAATATGATATTGTATGGAATTATTGATTTTAGTATGAATGCACATGTACAATCCAACTGTAAAGTTGCCACATAATAAATTTATCTTATCTTATCTTTTTTATATAATAGCAGGTTGAAGCAATATAATAATCGTGCATATCGACACAGCTCATTTCAGACTTTCAATGTGGTTACACAATATGTGCGATTCATTGCATTTCATCACACACTCTGCTGTTGCGCTAGAGAATTATGTACCTGTGCACGTGCGATATGTTTTGAGTTTGGGCGATTGCGCGAATGATAACCGTCTTGTCCTGCCCGGAGGTCGCCGTCTGGTATCTCTGCCACATCGCGGTGAACGCCAGCTCATCCATTCTCTGTCGCATGCCATAGCTGTACACGGCTAGACGCAGGTTGCTGCTGACCGGGCTGGCTCTACAATGCAGAGGTACACATGACGGCATCCTTAAATTCAATGATATAGTTGAACTAAAGAACATTTTATTTATATTTGATGCCTGCATCCTTAAATTCAATGATATAGTTGAACTAAAACCAATTTTATTTATGTTTGATGCCTATCATAATGTTTTACCATACGATCTTCAACAGTTATTCATAAAATCTATTCCATTATATTCTGCACGTAGAACACATCAATTCATCAGAGAAAATGTCCGCATAAATATGAGAGCAATGTCCATACCTGTACTCAACGTCAAATTGTGGAATTCTCTCAACGAATCGCTTGTTAGCATAATGTCCAAATATACATTTAAACGTCGTTACATTAATATTTTAATAGGCAAATATACCATGTAAATATACATGATTATAACGACAAATTAACATTTGTTGTGTGCACGTATTTATTTGTTGTGTAGCAGCATCATTATAATATAATTAAAAACTAAGGCTTTTTAATGTTGAGTGTTTTGAATTGAATTGAATCGAATCGAATCGAATCGAATCGAATCGAATCGAATCGAATCGAATCGAATCGAATCGAATCGAATCGAATCGAATCGAATCGAATCGAATCGAATCGAATCGAATCGAATCGAATCGAATCGAATCGAATCGAATCGAATCGAATCGAATCGAATCGAATCGAATCGAATCGAATCGAATCGAATCGAATCGAATCGAATCGAATCGAATCGAATCGAATCGAATCGAATCGAATCGAATCGAATCGAATCGAATCGAATCGAATCGAATCGAATCGAATCGAATCGAATCGAATCGAATCGAATCGAATCGAATCGAATCGAATCGAATCGAATCGAATCGAATCAAATCGAATCGAATCAAATCAAATTTAGAAAAAAAGGCGACAGCGAATGAAACTGGCAAGAAGGCGCTTGAAATGGGCCGGAGACAAGGAGAGATTGGGATGTGGAAGGCAGGCAAAGAGCAGATGGGCAGAAAGTGGAGGGAAAACGAAGACCGAGGTTGCGATGGGAGGATTGCGTGAAGAGAGATTTAGAAAGAGTGGGAGACAACTGGGGTGTTAGAGCATGTTAAGAGAATGTTGATAAAGGAAGTTGTGCAAAAAAGGTGACAAAAACAATGACGACAATAATAATAATAATAATACTGTTTTTCTATAGCGTTAATTCCCGCATGGCGGATCGATGCGCTGTACAAGAGATATAATAAATGTATTAATAAATATAAATTATATAAATTAATATAAATCAAATATTTTGTTTTGCTTTAAGATGTACTCTGGTAAACCTTTATATGTAAATTGTATAAATAAAATAAAATTAAAACCTTTACTAAATCTATGTATGTAAATTATCTATACATCAATCTAAACCATAAACACTGATTAAGACGTGTATAACACTAAAAAGAAATTATAAAGCAGTGTCCGTCATTTCAAAACAATTTGAATTAATAGAAATGTCTAATACAACGATATGTCTTTAAACACTTTCTAAACATAGATAATGTTTCAGATGCACGAATGTTCACAGACAAAAGATCGAAATCGGCGAAAGGACTCGTGGCAATCCCATTCCCGATGACAGTGATTCAGAACGAGAATAAGAAGAACAACATCTTTCATAACAATACGTGTCTATGTATTTCTGTGAATATGTAAAGACGAAACACCGTGAAGCGTTGACGAACTATTTGACCCCCAGGTACTACTGACATAATCAACAACGGAACACAGACTACCCGTGTAGTTGTACTACAGTTATTATAATACATCAGTATTATGTTATTTACAAATATACCCCCAATCAAATAAGTAAACTAGTTATAATACACTTCATATTATAAAACTAAAGTATTGAGTAATGTATGGGACGGGACACTCAGAATCCGTCTACAATATGTACCGCCGCGTGGTAAGAAATGCCCATTTAGTAAATGGTGTAGAAACATTTAAATAGTCAACATTTCACGAAAATTACTGCCACACTTGCATATTTTTTAATTATTATTGTTGCGTTGGTAACAGTTGATTTGTATGACGTCACCCAAAATCGTGTGACGTCATACTACTGTGCCTTGTCGTTGTGTGAAGGCGTTTGACAGACTTACACTGGGTCAAGCAGCCACCGGTTGAACACGTCCAGTACGTTGTCCAGACACTTAACGTTGCCGTTGTCACACGCCAGTGTTATCACGTCGGACCGCAACTCTCTGGAACAAAGGTCATTGTTGCATGAACAACGTCAGGCATTGGGATTGGTCCGAGGTAAAACTTCGAAATCAGAACATCCCTCCCAGGGCGATAGAAAGAAAACCAGAAACGCGATGTTGGTAGGCCAATTATTTGACTGGTGTTCTTTTCTTACTGTTTCCTCTCTGTTTACACATGTTGTGTAGAAATCTGATTGAATGCCAACCCCTAGTAATGAATTAGGACGATGCTTATTATTTATTTTAGTCTTGCTATGTTCTTGTTTTGAACTGAAAATTCAACATCACCTCCACTACCCTTGTCAGAAAGTAGAGTTGTCATAGCTGAACAGTGTCATGGAGACCAATCAATTTTGAGGGGAAAAAACGGGAAACGACAATATAAATTTTTATGTTGTATTTTGATGATGATTTTGATGATGATGACTACGACGACGATGCTTAAGACGACGACGACGATGACAACGACAATTAAGTCGACGACGACGACGATATGATGATGATGATAATGCACTGTTTCTGCGACGTAAGTATAATCTTTGGACATCATAGTGTCCCATTCACTTCCTCCAGAACAACCCCGTGCGGTCTTCGGGTAGCTCATTCAGCGGCTTCCATGTCGTGGGTGTGGCGGGAAGTGTTTGCGTATACAGCCTTTAGAGGCGCACTTACTTATCGAGTTCTGATCCAGTGTCGTTCACTCCCAAATGTTTCATGATGCCAGACGTGGTCCGCACAACAAAGCTCTGCAAAGAGAACATTGCAACTTGTTTGATTTACAATCAGGTTATGACAATGCATGCGGAGAGAATGTGTACTAACATCTTACACAGATTCATAATTTATATCACATGTGTAGGTTCATAAGGTTGCCGCGAAGATACAAAAGTAAGTTAACAAACCAGAGGTCATCCGAACCGTGTATATAAATATCTCGCGGAGAGACATCTGAAGAATAAAGACGTCTATGCTCAAAACAGTGGTACGTACTTGTCACCGAGACTGCCATGGAGGATGCATGACCAGCTACAGAATTTCAATTTGAAAGTTCACCACTAGCTTACAATTCGACATGTTTGGAGCTAAACATCTCACTCGTAGAAACATACCACATCACCGACGACTGATACAACCGCACAGTGTGGTCTGTTTCATACAACCATACTTTATATGTGTCATTTGAAAGTATAGTCTATTTGGATTTGACACAAAAACAAATGTTTACAATATACGTTATTTAGGTTGAATCAACTGCACGGTCGCTTATGTTAAATCAACATAGGTAGTGCTTAGGTGAAACCTGTTTCGCCTCTCGACACATCTACGCCGCTTCTGATGGTATTGCCCTTTGGAGCGTTGATCTAAAAACGAATATTCCACGCCGCTGTACCAGTGATGCTGGAACTCATTTAATTTTACAGGGCTGATTGATACACGCCAGAGCTTCAGCACCACTCCGCCTTCCCAGCGGTCTCTTGCACTGCGGCTCCACAAATCGGGCTTCTCGTCTCGTCACATCCGCTTGTCTCACTCAGGACGGACATCGGAAGATTGGGGGGTCATAACAGCACGTGTATGTCCTTCACATGAAATTCATACGACCACTTTGCCCCTCCCCCCATTTCCCCGTGTTTGCACACGCCTTCTATGTTTGTGCTTACTCTTGATACATTTAACCACACTTCTCAGCGTTATTTCGGATTTACTGGAGGACGCAGAACCATATGCCTGCCCAAGCAAAATCCCAGGAGACAGCAGCCCGGTTGCCCCCCCCCCCCCGTTCCCGTGGCTATGCGCTGTACCACATACCCGCCATATTTGTTCGTCGGTGGTGTTGTGGAACAAACTGCTGATATGTTTGAGATTTGTCACGACTCCCCGCCACGGCGTGTAGTCCCGTTCCGTCTGCAGGTAGCTCATCAGCTCGAGCACGGTGGGATAGTGCAACAGGCCCGCGGCCGCCAGTTTGAAGGAGTCGTCCAGCATGCCCGTTCTGTCCATGACGGAGAACACCTGACGTCATAGAACGCATCAACTGAGGTGGAACAGGCACATGACGACGACGGAGTGCATTGTCATTTTTAGGGACAGGGACGGGGACGCGGACGCGGACGCGGACGCGGACGCGGACGCGGACGCGGACGCGGACGCGGACGGGGACGGGGACGGGGACGGGGACGGGGACGGGGACGGGGACGGGGACGGGGACGGGGCAGGGGCAGGGGCAGGGGCAGGGGCAGGGGCAGGGGCAGGGGCAGGGGCAGGGGCAGGGGCAGGGGCAGGGGCAGGGGCAGGGGCAGGGGCAGGGGCAGGGCAGGGCAGGGGCAGGGGCAGTGGCAGGGGCAGGGGCAGGGGCAGGGACAGGGACAGGGACAGGGACAGGGACAGGGACAGGGACAGGGACAGGGACAGGGACAGGGACAGGGACAGGGACAGGGACAGGGACAGGGACAGGGACAGGGACAGGGACAGGGACAGGGACAGTGCGTGAGTGAGTGAGTGAGTGAGTGAGTGAGTGAGTGAGTGAGTGAGTGAGTGAGTGAGTGAGTGAGTGAGTGAGTGAGTGAGTGAGTGAGTGAGTGAGTGAGTGAGTGAGTGAGTGAGTGAGTGAGTGAGTGAGTGAGTGAGTGAGTGAGTGAGTGAGTGAGTGAGTGAGTGAGTGAGTGAGTGAGTGAGTGAGTGAGTGAGTGAGTGAGTGAGTGAGTGAGTGTGAGAGAGAGACAGAGAGAGACAGACAGACAGACAGACAGACAGACAGAGAGAGAATGAAAGAGAGATAGAGAGAGAGAGAGAGAGAGAGAGAGAGAGAGAGAGAGAGAGAGAGAGAGAGAGAGAGAGAGAGAGAGAGAGAGAGAGAGAGAGAGAGAGAGAGAGAGAGAGTGAAAGAGAGAGAGTGAGAGAGAGAGAGAGAGGAGTGGTATTGCGTGTTGACACGACGAAGTGTTCCTATATTATCTGTAATCACATATGTAACTGGTGAATTCTACCTATATATTTTTTATTAAACTTGTACTTTTAATACTGACATGACAATCAACAAAGATGCATATTACTGCAGTAGAGTCATTGGTGTATACAATTGCGGTGTGCAGTTGGATACACCGTTGACAACTTCAGATACTCTATTTAAACGGCTTACGTTATGGTCATTCTCCAACTGTTCTGCCAGAGCTCTCCATATGGCGGCTGGGTAGTTGACGCGGTAGAACCCCACCTGGTCTCGATTCACTTTCAGCCACTTTGTGTCCGCCGGTATGGTCACCGTGTCTACTCGGAACACACAAAAGGGTACGATCAACGGTCAAGCGACTAAGCCTTTCCATTCAAAGCAACGGCAAGTTAGAAAGCCACACATTAAGTCATTCTCAGTTAGTTACCAAGGATGTTCCGTTGCTGTTTTCCGCTTAAGTCATTGACACTGTGGTGCGGTATATTACAAAGGATCGTACTTTTGCTACATAGGCAAAACTCCGCACGGCTTCATCAAGCATACATTATAATCATATGATATTGTCGATCTCGTTTGGTTGTTTGTTTGTTTTTTGTTTTGTTTGTTTTTTGTTTTGTTTTGTTTTGTTTTGTTTTGTTTTGTTTTGTTTTGTTTTGTTTTGTTTTGTTTTGTTTTGTTTTGTTTTGTTTTGTTTTGTTTTGTTTTGTTTTGTTTTGTTTTGTTTTGTTTTGTTCTGTTTGTTCTGTTTGTTCTGTTTGTTCTGTTTGTTCTGTTTGTTCTGTTTGTTCTGTTTGTTCTGTTTGTTCTGTTTGTTCTGTTTGTTCTGTTTGTTCTGTTTGTTCTGTTTGTTTTGTTTGTTCTGTTTGTTCTGTTTGTTCTGTTTGTTCTGTTTGTTCTGTTTTGTTTTTCTTTTTTGCTTTGTTTGCTTTATTTGCCTTGTTTGCCTTGTTTGCCTTGTTTGCCTTGTTTGCCTTGTTTGCCTTGTTTGCCTTGTTTGCCTTGTTTGCCCTGTTTGCCCTTTTGCCCTGTTTGCCCTGTTTGCCCTGTTTGCCCTGTTTGCCCTGTTTGCCCTGTTTGCCCTGTTTGCCCTGTTTGCCCTGTTTGTCCTGTTTGTCCTGTTTGTCCTGTTTGTCCTGTTTGTCCTGTTTGTCCTGTTTGTCTTGTTTGCCATGTTTGCCATGTTTGTCGTGTTTGTCTTGTTTTGTTTTTGTTTTTTTCTTCTGTTTATTTGATTATTTGCTTGATTGCTTACTTGATTGTTTGACATAAACATAAATTCTACAGAATATTGTAATACACGATATTCTATAGAATATGTTCAGCACAAATCCTATGATTATATTCTAAATAATTTATAATATATTACCAGTATCATATCACTGACACGAAATGTGATAAACACAGCACATGATACACACACAAATACAGTCGCATTGCCTGTTACTTCCCGTAAGATGGGAGCGTGAATGAAAGATCAACATACCATCTGATCTCCCGAGCCACGTCTGTCCTTTAGAACCAGAAGAAGTCAAATATGTCAGTGGCAAGTCCCACTTGTAGCTGTAATGACAACGGATAGAACAGAAAAAGATCATAGCAGAAGCTCGTGTAGAGTTTCTTGTTGACCCATAGTAAATTTGTATCAGTAGAAGTGATGCCACTGTAAGCACATAGACATGCAATACGGATTACGACTTTCTTGACGTGAATGAAGCCAGAAGCTTATGATCATAATGACCAATGTTACATATGCATCATTCAATGTATACATAAGGAAGCAGTCACAATGGAATCCTGTGATTTATGCGCGACTGTCATATACAAAGAAAGAATTCAGCTTGCTAAACTTTCAAAGAAGATTCCGTAGAACAGAAGAACACCACAGAAGAGGTGAAGTGAACAGACTAGAAACGTGACTTGGCTATCGCT
>CBDHHR010001062.1:0-5000 GCA_965263245.1 Metamycoplasmataceae bacterium
ATGCTAAATCGTGCACTTTACATGTTTATGTGCTAGTGTGTCTGCTGACTCAATGTCAGCAACACTTTCAAATATAATGTGAGGGACGTATTGGTACCAACTGTTACAATCGGACACGACAAAAGGTAATATTACAATTGGTGTAGTTTTGCTATAACAGAAATTATACTAAATAAACGTGTGCGTAAATTCATAAATTGCATGCAAGCACACGCACTAAAATTAATTGTAATTCCAAGTAGAGGTAATTTTATAAAGTTAGGCATCAGGCAATATTTGGAAGTGAACACACGAATACAACGTTTTTAAATACAGTTCAAAACACACGAGTACTTACTCTTTTTCGTCTAGATTTCGGTGTTCTGGTTTGGTCAGTATACGAATACTGATCCGGTGCGACGTCATATTCCTCATAGCCGCTATATTCCACACCTCTGTACTTTCGAGAATCACCACCTCGCGACGCTGCAACTCGTACCTTCACCTTGACGTAACATCCGGAGTCCTGCTGTGCGCGCGGGTTTACAACCACGGCTGGGCTGTGCGCTGACACCACGAGTCTAGCAGGAAACATTCCGGTTCACTATGACATATATCTTTATATCTTATTGCTAAGATTAACGCATTTTTAAGTGAAGCTATAATACATCTCTTGTCAACAAGTAATAATTAATTCAGTCATTTATTCATTCATTCATTCACTAAAAAATTCACCCACTCACTCATTAATAAATGTATTACCTCACTCATTAATTAATTAATTATTTCATTTATTCATTCATTCATTCATTCATTCATTAAATCAATGTTAATTGCTAACCCACTATGTCACTGCACATCGTACGTGTACGCAAACATGCAACATTTGGTGCGAGTAAGCATGATACCAGTGTCTACCATTAAAAGTAATTAGGAGCGTGGTGGCAAAGATTTTCGCAAATAACTCTCAGTAACAAGCTAGATTTCACATTATCTTTGGTGCCGACCTACTTTTTCTATTGCAAAGCACTTGCTAGAACGTCTGTGATTGTAGATTTTATATGCATTGGCTTAACAACTCAAAGCCGCGCAGCGGTGATCCAATTTCCTAGAAATTGCATGTCAATTTTCCAATATTTGATAAATATGACTGTGTGTGAATGTTTCATGCAAACGAATAGCATTCAAATGCAAAATTGTTAACTTTCACCAAGGTACATGTCCGTAAACCAGGCAGTAGCAATGCAACACAGTTTTGTGCTGCAGTTGCTAGTGACGACGTCTTACAGATGATCTCGAAACACATAAAACTTGTACTGGAAAAATGACAAGTTCTTTTGACTAAATAATAGTTAGAGCACAGTAAGTAATTTCGCAGTAGGCGTATCTTTCAACTGATGTGTAGGCTAATAATAGTATTGGAGTAGTTAGTTGATAACAACGGTTATCGTAATAGAACAGTATTCAATTTGCAATTGTTGCCAGACGTTTTACGTTTGATTATTATTTACTGGATTAATCAACCAATGGACATTTTTAATATTTGAATTTTCGACGTGCAATATACATATAAAAAACACACGCACGCGGGCGCGCGCGCGCACACATACACACACACACACACACACACACACACACACACACACACACACACACACACGCACACACACACACTCAACCCTCCCACACACGCGCGCGCGAGCACGCCAATTTTCAACGTTATAATTAGCATTATTATTATATGCAACATACTCGAATTCCTGGCCCGCGTGTGACAATAACACCTTCGATGTAGACATCTCCCCTGTTATCGAGTCTATGGCAAAGAGTAACCGTTCGTTCCCAGACTCGATGGCGTAGCGGATGTCTACGCATGAGCAGTCCACAGAATCACAATTTCCGGCGTCATTATAATGGGCAGTCAGCGCAAGCAGCAGTTCCCCCTGGGGTGTTCCCGGACTGACTTCAACGGAGAAGACTGTCTGGTTGAACGTAGGGACGTTTGGGTTGTCTGCAAGAAGGTTCAACATCGTGAAAACAATTTCCTACAAATATAGCTTTACAAAATGCGTAAACGACTCTAAAATGAAACAGTAGAGGGCGGCAAACGATGAAGAGCTAAGATGGAATGAAAAGGCTAAGATGGAATGACAACATGAACCTGGGGAGGACAGTTAGGAACAGCCATGAATTTGCCAATGCGTACAACAGAGACAACTAGAGAGAATAAAATAATTACCGAATGCCGTGGATTGAACTCGGTAAAGGAAGCAAGAGGAAGGGCAAGACAAAATGGCTACTGTGCAATCATTTTTTCATGAATATGTAAACTGTATACATAGTACGGGATCATGTTTAAACAATGCCAGCGTCTTCTTTGTCGTTTTATAATAGCCATCCATAACACGCAAAAGCTGCTTCAGCAACTAAATATATATATATATATATATATATATATATATATATATATATATATATATATATATATATATATATATATATATATATTGCTACTTCTGGTGAAAACTCTCATCTTCATTACCGTCATCAGTACAGGTCGCACGCTTTGTTACCTTCGTCGTCAGCGTCACCGTAAATACTTTATTAGAGACCAGGACAATCGGGTCAACAGTAGGCGGATTGTGTTACAATCTACTTACCATACAAATCACATGACTCGCCCAGCCAGCATTTGTCGCAGATGCATTGACCGTCACCGTTGCAGACGCCGTGCTTGCACGGAGTTCTTCATCATAAACATAAGGAGAAATGCGAACTATATTTGCTAGGAATACTTCGATTCATCGTTCATACAACTGCAAACGGCAAGCGTGAATACAGCTGTGTTATATGTTTATTTGGCAGTCAGTTTGCAACTCTACCGTCCGTCCGTCCGTCCGTCCGTCCGTCCGTCCGTCCGTCCGTCCGTCCGTCCGTCCGTCCGTCCGTCCGTCCGTCCGTCCGTCCGTCCGTCCGTCCGTCCGTCCGTCCGTCCGTCCGTCGTCCGTCCGTCCGTCCGTCCGTCCGTCCGTCCGTCCGTCCGTCCGTCCGTCCGTCCGTCCGTCCGTCCGTCCGTCCGTCCGTCCGTCCGTCCGTCCGTCCGTCCGTCCGTCCGTCCGTCCGTCCGTCCGTCCGTCCGTCCGTCCGTCCGTCCGTCCGTCCGTCCGTCCGTCCGTCCGTCCGTCCGTCCGTCCGTCCGTCCGTCCGTCCGTCCGTCCGTCCGTCCGTCCGTCCGTCCGTCCGTCCGTCCGTCCGTCCGTCCGTCCGTCCGTCCGTCCGTCCGTCCGTCCGTCCGTCCGTCCGTCCGTCCGTCCGTCCGTCCGTCCGTCCGTCCGTCCGTCCGTCCGTCCGTCCGTCCGTCCGTCCGTCCGTCCGTCCGTCCGTCCGTCCGTCCGTCCGTCCGTCCGTCCGTCCGTCCGTCCGTCCGTCCGTCCGTCCGTCCGTCCGTCCGTCCGTCCGTCCGTCCGTCCGTCCGTCCGTCCGTCCGTCCGTCCGTCCTCGTGTTCTCTGTCTTCTTCGACATTTTGCCCGGGAACAGCAGCCAAATACACTGCTAAATTGTCGAACAAAGAACTGCCACGTATCTCCAAGACAGGTACATGTGTGTTATGACGTCAAAGTTGGGGCACTGTCAACTGTTTTCCAGAGTTCGTCTGATATGTATTGTATTGCTGTTGGGGCAGACGTAATGTTTAGTGCATCGGATTCTCATTCCACAGAATCCAAGTTCGGAACCACGTACTGCCGTTATGAAGTTGGACAATTGTGTTCAACAACTTCATCAATTTGTCAATTTTATTTATCAATAGGGCCTGCAAGTCTCGCGCGCGAAAACGAGGCTGGGGGCAGTTGGGGGCAGGAGGTCCATATACTCCATGTTAACATATAGGACTTTGTTTTGTTTTGGTCGTAATAATCGAACTGTCCCGAAATAGCGTATTTCAGTTATATTGTCCGAAGGATTATTACAAGCAGAAGCAGTGGAACATTTTGCCGGTGACAATGATCACGGAAATCATGAATTTTAATCGATTATTATGGTGGTTGCCATGGCAATAGCGGCAAGTACTTGTGTTTGGCGATCTTGACTAATAATGAAGAGTGCCAGTTTTCGCGCAATACGACCTGTTTGGGCCAAACGTATACATGTGTATGATTATGGGCATTTAGACAACTTGTCAGATATAAGTGCTTATCGAAACCACAACGTACAGCAATGTAAAACGCAAATCCCGTAAAAGACACATACAGTTTAGCATCGTGTCGATTATCTGCACTACGTAAATCGCTATGTGCCTATGATAGTGTGGTAAACTCAATATTAAATCGGACATTTAAGATAAGAAACGTATAACACAAGATATTTATGGACTGATTTTCCTAGTATTCATCAGTCGGAAGCTACAACTGTCATCCATCGTTAGAATATTATTCTTGTGTCCAGTCCCCAATTAGTCTCGCTTAGTCCCCAATAAGCTCCAGTCGCGCGGAATCACGCCATATATCGTGACCCACTTGCAGGCCCTATATATACGTGTACGAATAATCTGCGCGCCGCAATGAAAGCTGGTATCTGCGATGGAAATAAAGTTAGAGTAGATTTAGCGAGCCGTCGAGCGGACAGATAATATAATATTATAGATGTTGCAATTTTTGTCGGTCTTGTCGGTTTAAAATCATTACACTTTGAAAAACTATAAATTACCTGATACAGCTGTTGTCGGCACAATTCTGTTTCTGGCAGAACTCCAGCGTTGCTGCAAAATAAAAGTGGACTTTACCGCAATACCCTAAGAACAGATAGCTAGGTAGTTCTGTAACTACCTAAATGTATATTGCAGAACAACATATAGTTGTATAATAAATGACGATACAGAACCTCTATGATAAGGCCACCAGTGCAGTCTACCTTAACAACAGCATAGGAGACTGGTTCAGAACCACCGTCGGAGTAAGACAAGGCTGTGTGCTCTCCCCCACCCTCTTCAACATCTTCTTGGAGAGAATTATGACTGATGCAC
>CBDHHR010001063.1:0-2500 GCA_965263245.1 Metamycoplasmataceae bacterium
TATAAATTTCACCTGCGTGAAATCCTTCCGTTTCATTGTTCAGACTACGCGGCAGCCGGTCAAGAATTACTGTACAATATACCACCTGAAGAGTTCCTTTGTCTACATGTTCACGAGTATGGTCGCTGTGCCTTTGGTGTGTCTTATCGTCGCATACGGAACTATCATCGTCACTGTCATACGTCGTCGACGGGACAGTCATGTGACAGTAGAGAAGACATCAGCCTCAAGTGGAAATTCGGGCGATACAGAAGAGACCGGAGTCCGTAGTCGCCGTACTAACACGCGTCTCATCGTTACGTGCGTCATCATCACAATATTGGCTGTCGTCAGCTGGATGCCTGTCTACGTTCTTATGTATCTGCGCAAATACTATCACGTGACAACGAATCGTCACATCCACCACTACGTCATCATCGTATTTTACTTCCACCCCGTTTTCAACCCGTTAGTCTACTTCTTCGTCGACGCTCGCTTCCGCGCTGGCTTCATGCGTCTGTTTCGGCGCAAGAAAGTTGGCGAGGAGCACATTTCGATGGCGTCTGTGACAAAGATTGACGGCATACTGGAATAGACAATGTCACACGATCGCCTGTTGGGTCAAGCTGACCAGTGAACTGACTCTGGGGCATCGGCCTTGTGCATACAATGATTTGTTGTTTTTGTTTGAAATGTTTTTGGTTCAACTTGTTGATGTGGTCGCTTCGTACATAGTGTATGACTGTTAAAAGGCTTTACGGATGAAAACATGTATTACTAAGATTTATAACCAAACAACAACAAAGCAGAAGGCATTATACCTACCGAAATAACCAAACAAATAAACGTTGTGTTATTATAATGTTGAATTGGTAATATTTCATGTATATGATTTATAATTTATATACATTCTTCCAAACCAAACTGGAGTGTTTTCAAACTTGGTAACAACGAGATAAACCACACACGTGATGAGAACATTCAATATAAGGACGCCATCTTGTGCCTACGGCAGATGGGTGACTAGTCTCGCTTATATCCAACTCTCGCTCGGCTGCGTGTTTTTGCCGAGATGTCTGATGACTTAATCGGCTTTTAAATATTATCCGTGTGAGTGGTTACAAACTGATGCCACCTCATGGAGCCTAGGTAATCGAGGCTAATGCTACCATAATTGCTGCTTCATGAACAACTACAAATTTGTTTTTATGTTTATTTTTGTATGAATATAAGTTTCATGTTGAATACCTGTAATAGTATAATAATATTATCTTATAAAAAGTATATATCCTTATTCTATTTCATAGTTGGCCTGACACCCAAACGGCGTCTCTATCCTAATATGGTGTAAGACGGCTCTGGTGGTAAAATCGGCAGAGCATAATATCCCGGGCAAAAATGGCTGCCATATTACGGAGCATGAGTAATCGAGGCTAATGCGTGGCTAGAAACACTTTAACTCTTACATTATCCACCTGGTGGCAGCACAAGACTCTTCGTACCAATCACAGATGTGGCTATTTCCTACCACTCCACGTAGAAATGCATATCAACTCATAATGTCAATCTTTGTCAAAAGTACCTTCGATCTAACTGAATGTAATCGAATATAAGCTAACGTAACCCAAAAACCTAATACTAACCCTAAAACTAACCGTAAACTTAAATATGTTTGTACTTCGGAACAGCCATAAAAGGGCATTTGGACGTTGAGGGGTAACAAACAGCAATCGCCTACCAACACATACTACGCCCCTTTCAGTGCACTCGAATTCTGCGCTCTCATGTGTAGCGTTCCACAGTGATCAGGTGGCTCAAGACAGTTCCCACATAGTCTACAACTATTGTCAACTAAGTGACATTGATCGCTAAAGAGTGTTGCTCAGGAACACTCCACAATACGACAGTTGTACTGCATCGACAAAACTGTTCTGCGTTATACGTTCCATGGCTTTGGCGTCAATGACTGAATGCGATTGAAAATATGTTGTGACTACAACGAAGGCGTGAAAAATGAAAAAAGAATGAGTGGATGATTATGTGAGGTATACACTGTGTATTACATATATGTATGTGTTATGTAAGGCATATCTTCTGAAATAAAATTGCTCTAAAAAGTAGTGTTATAAGGAAGTCCCATTTTAATAGGCTATAGTTGTGAACAGGGGATAACTGTTACGGTAGAATTGCCACTGACCAGGCATTTACTGCCCTGTTACATATATAGTTATGCGTCAGGAGCACGAATGCCACAGTCGTCACTTGTCGTCGTTCAGAAGACAACCTTTCCTTGTACCATTGGTGCTTTATGAAGGTGATCCTTGTTTTGTTTAATCCAAATCTAGAACTTACTAATGACTCGACATTTGACTGCTCTACACTACTTACGTTCATAGCGTATACAAAGAAGGGTACATTTTTATTTGAAGGTATGATGCGTACACATACCTGTACTACATCGACTCCACGTTCTTCACATTCGCCAATTCACCAAATGCTCACCCTACCCCGTACAGTTCCT
>CBDHHR010001063.1:10000-12500 GCA_965263245.1 Metamycoplasmataceae bacterium
ATGTCCATGAGTCGGTCTTTATGTCTCTCAGGTTTCTCTTTATGTAGAGTTGGGTTGGTACCACACCTCGGTCTTCTTGATGTTAATCTTCAGGCCGAACTTATTTGACGCATCGGAGAAAGCATCCACTATTTTCTGCATCTCTTCAGCAGAGTGTGCAACCAATGCACTGTCATCCGCGAATAGCAGCTCTCTCATCAGTATCCGAGTAGTTTTGGTCTTCGCTCTCAAGTGTGCGACGTTGAATAGGTCTGTATGGACTGTATGAAGACGCCATCCTCCATGTCTCGGAAAGCCTCATCGAGCTGATAGGAAGGGCAGCCATACTTCCTCAGTAGCCGCCATAGCCCGGTCCTCCCAACTGTATCGAACGCCTTACTGAAGTCGACAAATACCATGTACAGTGGTCGGTCCTGCTCAGTGCACTTTTCTTGTAGATGTCGGAGACAAAATATCGTACCCACGGTGCTCCGGTTTTCTCTGAAGCCACATTGTGTCTCCGGAATTACCTGGTGTTATGTGGGTAGATAGTCAGTTGAGGAGGATCCTGGCGAAGATCTTGCCTGCTATGGAAAGAAGAGAGATTCGTCTATAATTACCACAGTCTGCTCGATCACCTTTCTTGTAGATGGTTACAATGTTGGTATCCTTCCATGCTTGTGGTACAAAACCCACATCCCAGGCATTGGTGATTAGTTGGTGCAGTCTGCTGAACAGATTGTCTCCTCCCTGCTTTCAAACATTTGCAGGAATTCCATCTCCTCCAGGTGCTTTGCCATCTTTCAGGCAGGCGATCGCTTTAGCCGTCTCAGCCATGGTTGGAATCTCATCGAGGCTTGTCTTGGTAATATGCTGCGGGATGTTGTCCGGAGCTTCGTGGTCTATGTCGCCAGGGACATTGAGTAGCTTCTGGAAGTGTTCACGCCATCTTGCCACAACTCTCTTGCTGTCAGAGAAGGTCTCCATTCCATCTGTTGATTTCAGGTGAACAGGTCCCTTCTTTTTTGGGTCCCCACACTTCCTTCAGTCCATTGTAAAAGCCCTTCCCTTGTTTCTGTCAGCAGCTCTCTGCAGCTCCATTGCCTTTCTTTCCCACCAGTCTGACTTCAGTGGACGGGTGCGTTTTTGTAGCAGTCTGCAGGCATCTTTATATGCTGCAGTGGTGGATCTATTGCTCCTGGTTTGCAACACTCTCTGGTGAGCTTGGTCTCTTCTGCTCGTTGGGGTCGAACCAGTCCTGGTGTTTTCTGTCTGGCTTGCCAAGATTTGTCTTGGCAGCGTTGTATACGACCTGCTGCAGAGCTGCCCATTCATCGTCTGGTGTTGAGTTTTCCTTCTCCTCCCATTGGGCGAGAGCACTGTCCATCTCCTGCTCAAAACTCTCCCTATGGCTGATGGTACATAGTTTTGCAGTGTTGAGCTTTGTTGGCTTACTTGTTCCTTGCCTGTTGTGCTTTTGGCGTATTCTGAAAGCCACTTTTGGCCTCAGCATCTGGTGATACCTCTACGTGATGATGAAGTCGATCATATGCCAGTGTCTGGAACGAGGATGCACCCAGGTGGTCTTGCGGTCATCATTCTGCTTGTTCGTCACTATCAGTTCGAATTCAGAGCACAGAGCCATTAGAAGCTCGCCATTGGAGTTGCATTTCCCAATCCCATGTTAGCCCATGACCAAGGGCCACTTGTAATTTTCTCTTCCTATCCTCGCATTGAAGTTTCCTATCAGCAGTAGCTTATCTGTACGAGGGATGCCACTGAACACACTTGTCAGCTGGTTGTAGAAGGCCTCCTTGTTTTCACCTGGGTTTGTCATTGTCACACGCTGATAATTGTAGCGAGGTAGTCTCGTCGTCATGATTCTGTCACTTATTGGCTGTGGCATTTCTGTCAGCTTTGTGACGATATTTTTTTGATAGCAAAGCCCGCTCCGGCCTCCCTTCTTTCTCCTTCGGGTTTTCCACTCCACAAGAAAGAGGATTCCAAGTCGTTGAGAGTACCAGACTGAGAATCTTGTTTCATATAGGGCGGCGATATCGATGTTGTATTTAGCAAGTTCCATTGCTACTAGTGCCGTGCGTCTTTCTGGTCGGTCAGCTCCTTCTCGGTCGAGGGGAGTCCCGACGTTCCATTGTGCAATTGTCAGTAGTTGCCTTCTTCTTCTTCCTAGCTGATTTTTCGCTGTCGAGGGAAGATGAGGTCGAGCAGCGCGGTCCTTGGTCACCCGGGCGACGGCCGATCCGGTATGGTGATTCGTGCAGTTGTTCATTTCATGGAATCTGCTAGCAAAGGGTGGTGTTGAAGGGCCGCTGGCCTTTGCAAGTTACTAGCGGCACTCTCTCGGGGAACAAATATAGGTCTCACATCGGCAAGAACATGTCAAGACAGGCGCAAACTATTTGTCCCTGCAGTGGCAGGACGAGAGATGTTGGGAGTTCCATACATCAACCGCCCTTGATGCTGCCACAGTGACATGGTTTTCTGGTTAGGGTTTGCTCCC
>CBDHHR010001064.1:10000-17500 GCA_965263245.1 Metamycoplasmataceae bacterium
TACACATACACATACACATACACATACACATACACATACACATACACATACACATACACATACACATACACATACACATACACATACACACACACACACACACACACACACACACACACACACACACACACACACACACACACACACACACACACACACACACACACACACACACACACACACACACACACACACAATAGCGAGTAACACGTTTGTCAGTATATGACATTCGGTACCGTCAGAGTTAACCAGAACAGTCACATGGAGGTATTGAAACTAATCCTTCCGCTGCAGGAGTAACGCACTCAAGGTGGAGGTTTACTTCAAAGACCTCGACTACCAAGAGATAGTGACAGAACCATCGTACGAGGTCAGTGTACTTTGTTTCATTGGCGATATATGCTTAACGGACACATCATACACACGCATATACGCATAGGCGTAGGCGCAGGCGTAGGCGCAGGCGCAGGCGCAGGCGCAGGCGCAGGCGCAGGCGCAGGCGCAGGCGCAGGCGCAGGCGCAGGCGCAAGCAAACGCAAACGCACACGCACAAGCACACGCATACACACGCACACATGCATACACCTATAGCACACATACTCACGAACACACACTCAAAACGCACGTACACACGCACTCACATACACACAGCGTATACAGCACACACACAGCCACACGCTCACGAACGCATGCACGCACGCACGCACATACTCACCAGCGCGCGAGCCACCGACAACGCCATTCGAAAGTGAGTATGATAGGTATATAAAAAAACAAGTAAAATGTATGTGGTGTCGCGTATATGTAAGACGTAGAGTATCACCTTCACAAGTCTAGCTTATGTTGCTGGATTCACACCCATCCATCTATTGAAAATGGCAATGCACACACATTTTGCCAGTTTAGTTTAATACACAACTGACATCGACATTGGGATGGTTTTATCGCTGTACCCGTTGATGTCAAATACGATTGCATTGAAGTGTACTCTACTGTTTGAAATGTTACGTATGAATTGCTCTGTATCCTAATGTAACTGCTGTCTTTCAACGCTGCCCTCCTGGTCACAGGTGACGGACTTGCTGTCGGACCTGGGTGGACAGGCCGGACTCTGGCTCGGAGTGTCGGTCATCGCGTTCTTCGAGTTCTTTGAACTACTGTACGACGTTTTCTCTGTCGCTATCGTGCGTCAAATGAAGCGATGCGGTCCTACCCGAGTGAAGGTCGTGACAAGGAAGACGTAGACCCTGTCACAGACTGACGTGACGGTAACGATACGTGCGCGTGAGAGAGTCGACCTACTTACGCCTGCTGCTCTAATAACACGAGTGCTAGGATATGACGTTCGAACACTGACATTACGTATCGTGGCAAGGTGCAAATCGCATTGATCGTATTTGTGGCGATTGTCCTTCACATTAATTCCTACACAAATATCTTGTGATACAGTATACTATGTAAAGTAATGTATAGTCTAACGTTTTATATCGTGGGCTGGATCCCATGCGAGATATACAACTTGGCATCACCGTTTGAAAATCAGCGATTTGAAAGTCCGACTTATAATTTTATGTCTTTTGTTTGCACATAAGTGAATACAATTGTAAACATATGCGTTAGGATAAGACAATGTTAAACCACCGTCTTGCTATTCAACTAGGTGAAAACGATCGAATTATGAATAGAAAATATCCGAGATTTAATAAACCACAGATTTATCGATCTCTTGTGCTAGTCGAAGTGACAATTACCATACCATACGTAGCATTTTAACTAGCGTTTACTATCGTATAAAGCAACAATACATGTCAAACTTATATGTAGCGCTGCATGAGTCATGACAGTATTTTCGTATGGAAATGTTACACATCATTTTGAAAACTGTATTTATTTATTGACGTAACACTAATAATTTAAGCCGTTGACGGTAGTAACATATTTCATTTATTCGCCATGTCTTATAAAGTGCCTCCAGGGTAGCGTGCCGATTCACCCACAAGTTCCTCTATTGGCAGTTCGTTGGATTTGCCTGATTTCAATGTGGGATTTTTACAAGAATAAAAGTGGAGTCGGAAGTTTGTCGCAAATTGGTGGCGTCACACACACACACACACACACACACACACACACACACACACACACACACACACACACACACACACACACACACACACACACACACACACACACACACACACACACACACACACACACACACACACACACACACACACACACACACACACACACACACACACACACACACACACACACACACACACACACACACACACACACACACACACACACACACACACACACACACACACACACACACACACACACACACACACACACACACACACACACACACACACACACACACACACACACACACACACACACACACACACACACACACACACACACACACACACACACACACACACACACACACACACACACACACACACACACACACACACACACACACACACACACACACACACACACACACACACACACACACACACACACACACGCCAGCACGCACGCACACACGCACATATGCACACACACAAGCACACACACGCGCACACGCGCACACGCGCACACGCGCACACGCGCACACGCGCACACGCACACGCGCACGCGCACGCGCACGCGCACGCGCACGCGCACGCGCACGCGCACGCGCACGCGCACGCGCACGCGCACGCGCACGCGCACGCGCACGCGCACGCGCACGCGCACGCGCACGCGCACGCACACGCACACGCACACGCACACGCACACGCACACGCACACGCACACGCACACGCACACGCACACGCACACGCACACGCACACGCACACGCACACGCACACGCACACGCACACGCACACGCACACGCACACGCACACGCACACGCACACGCACACGCACACGCACACGCACACGCACACGCACACGCACACGCACACGCACACGCACACGCACACGCACACGCACACGCACACGCACACGCACACGCACACGCACACGCACACGCACACGCACACGCACACGCACACGCACACGCACACGCACACGCACACGCACACGCACACGCACACGCACACGCACACGCACACGCACACGCACACGCACACGCACACGCACACGCACACGCACACGCACACGCACACGCACACGCACACGCACACGCACACGCACACGCACACGCACACGCACACGCACACGCACACGCACACGCACACGCACACGCACACGCACACGCACACGCACACGCACACGCACACGCACACGCACACGCACACGCACACGCACACGCAAACGCACACGCACACGCACACGCACACGCACACGCACACGCACACGCACACGCACACGCACACGCACACGCACACGCACACGCACACGCACACGCACACGCACACGCACACGCACACGCACACGCACACGCACACGCACACGCACACGCACACGCACACGCACACGCACAATATCTGACTTAATTTCGGGTCATGTATGACCAGTGCTGCCCTCTTCTGATCATTAGCCATACTTGCAGATTAAGTTAGCATGGCAGGGTAAAATTGTGAAAATCCTGACATACGTCATTGGATCTTAGTTTTAATCTAATGGCGGCAGCATCATAGTTTAGTTACATCCTGATGAATTCGGGTAATGTATAATGTTTTTGAAATAATGGAAACAGCTGTTGAATAGTTAATAGATACATGGGCAGTCAGGTACACGTCATAACAAAAAAAGGTTCAGAATACTAAGCGGTAAGAATTTACCAACGGCAACTGTCACAAAAACAATATGGCAACGGCACAGGAACGCGTTCACAGTAACAACGTTAAAAGGCTAAATTAAATGTGTTGATCGTTAAATTATTAGAACACGCTGCCCGTTGAATGTCCAAATACTAACCATATGCAGAGACTATATATATATATATATATATATATATATATATATATATATATATATATATATATATATAATTAAATGTGTTGATCGTTAAATTATTAGAACACGCTGCCCGTTGAATGTCCAAATACTAACCATATGCAGAGACTATCTATATATATATATATATATATATATATATATATATATATATATATATATATATATATATATATATATATATATATATATATATATATATATATATATATATATATATATATATATATATATATATATATAGTCTCTGCATATGGTTAGTATTTGGACATTCAACGGGCAGCGTGTTCTAATAATTTAACGATCAACACATTTAATTTAGCCTTTTAACGTTGTTACTGTGAACGCGTTCCTGTGCCGTTGCCATATTGTTTTTGTGACAGTTGCCGTTGGTAAATTCTTACCGCTTAGTATTCTGAACCTTTTTTGTTATGACGTGTACCTGACTGCCCATGTATCTATTAACTATTCAACAGCTGTTTCCATTATTTCAAAAACATTATACAAGTAATGTAAGAATTTACCAACGGCAACTGTCACAAAAACAATATGGCAACGGCACAGGAACGCGTTCACAGTAACAACGTTAAAAGGCTAAATTAAATGTGTTGATCGTTAAATTATTAGAACACGCTGCCCGTTGAATGTCCAAATACTAACCATATGCAGAGACTATATATATATATATATATATATATATATATATATATATATATATATATATATATATATAATTAAATGTGTTGATCGTTAAATTATTAGAACACGCTGCCCGTTGAATGTCCAAATACTAACCATATGCAGAGACTATCTATATATATATATATATATATATATATATATATATATATATATATATATATATATATATATATATATATATATATATATATATATATATATATATATATATATATATATATATATATATATATATATATATATATATATATATATATATATATATATATATATATATATATATATATATATAGTCTCTGCATATGGTTAGTATTTGGACATTCAACGGGCAGCGTGTTCTAATAATTTAACGATCAACACATTTAATTTAGCCTTTTAACGTTGTTACTGTGAACGCGTTCCTGTGCCGTTGCCATATTGTTTTTGTGACAGTTGCCGTTGGTAAATTCTTACCGCTTAGTATTCTGAACCTTTTATATATATATATATATATATATATATATATATATATATATATATATTTATCCGACTAAACACATATGCACAAATATCGACACAAACACAGAACATTTGTTGGAATTTTCATATGTGACAATCGAAAGCATAATTTCAATGATATAATTTATTTACGTGTATATAAATCAACGGAACTTATTGTTTAACAGGAACGGTGAGTGCGTGTAAATGAATATAATGATATAGCGGCGACAACGACGAGGTGCCAAGAGACTCTATTAGGTTGCATGGGCGGCCGTGCGTGTCTACTGACGTAAGATTATGACCTCCAATGGACTGAGTTTTCAATGTAGCGTGAACTGGTCGGTTCACGAGTGGCATTTCGTCAACGGGTCATCCATTTACGTGTGTTCCTACATATCACGGGAGTGCGGCGTAGATTTTGTTTCGCTGTGCGTTTCTCCGAACGACTGTGACATTGCTGCTGTAGTACTGGATAGTGCTGTAGTACTGGATAGTGCTGAAGTACTGGATAGTGCTGTAGTACTGGATAGTGCTGTAGTACTGGATAGTGCTGTTGTACTGCGCGACGCAGGCGGTGAAAACGTGTGAGGCGAAGACGGCACCAACACAACTGATCAACTTACCGCGGTCTTCAAGTTATTAAGGTGAGTTAAGGTAAGCAGTGATGTCGATCTGAGATTTCTCCAGCAATGCGTTATAGCTAAAACGTGACGTTCAAGTACCTATTCTACGCATTCTAGTTGATTATATTGGAATCCAGCAACTAATTATATGCTATCTGTATATGGCATGGTCATGAATATTCGGGTCAGTTCGCCAGACTTCGCTTTTGTCCGACATGGTCCCTGTGCTTACAGTTAATGGTCATTGCGTGGTTCATTGTGCGTTCACGAATATTCGTTATTATCGGGTTGCATAATTAATAACCCATGTGATTCGCATAAACACAGTTGCGCATCGGCTAGTTGCGCAAATACCACCAAAGCTATGGATAAATGTGCAAGACAAAAATAGAAGAGAAAATACTTAAATTATATTATCATGTATTGATAGAGTAATCTCGAATGTACATAAACTTACAAAGAATCACTATAAGGATAACTGCCACATATTGTCATCTACGCGGTCAACGTGTGTGACATTCATGTCAGTCCACGCCACATAGTGTGTTCGTTGCCAATATTTCCACTGCAGCAATTGTCTCCAAAGCCACTAAATGTCTCAACAGTTTATTCGGCACACAGTGCTCGCAGGTTCAATTTCGGGTAGCCGTAGTAAGGACTTAGACACAAGCTGTATAGAATGTACACCGTAGTGCAGTCGAACGACCAGACTTGTAGTTCCAGGTCAAAAGCTGGTCGCATACCGCGTTGGCTTTCTTGTCATATTCTTTCAACGTGTCACTACCGTCAGTAAATGCCGAACTTGTTGATGACGCTGTGTTGTGCGTGTGCGCAAGTGTCTTATTAATTAGCTTGAACACTTTATCAGAAAAAAACGTGCTGCTTAAAGCAGTGACCCTACGACGTTTGACATCTACTGAGCGAGTTTAGGTTGTTTATGGATGTGCGACCGATTAGCATGTATTCTCAAGTGTTACGGACAGTGACAAAACATGTATCTGTTTAACATGTGATGCCTTGCAAAATATAACATATCTTACATATGAGATATTTTTAATGAAATTGAGTGAAAATCAACGTTCTCAAAAACCCTTTAAGGACTGTTTGTTATTGTTCTCTGACAATTGTTCTATTTCCACCAGGTTGACGGCCGTGTTACATCTAGTATACGTTTTACCAGCGATTCGCCAGTATTCGAACGCATTTAAAGGTAAATTTCGCATCTTAAAATTGATTTCTCTCCTCAAGAACACAAATGTATGTTATTATGAAACCATCATGTGAACGTTAATATAAACCGTTCCAAAACCGCTCATTATTAAACTACGTTCACCGACAATCGCATTTAACTATCTGCTTATGTTAATTTCGAGTCACATTTTATGCGTCTTTACAGCACAATAAGTTTTCAAGTCAACACACTAACGACACAATTTTCGTCTGGCGTCATTTACATGACATTGGCGTAGCAACCCATCGAGGCTGAATAATTATTTTCGTACATGGTCCTCAGTTATTATAACAATAATTCTTCTTTAATAATATTATATCTTGTTTCCACCTCCAATGACCAAAACGTATATTTTCTGTACTTATTTTATATAGTTCATATTTTACGATATTTTGCGACATTTGCTGTAGATTTTTTCGAAGAAATTGTGCCCACTTCACAATTTATTATTCATATATATTATCATATCACTCGGGTTCGTTAGTTATTTTCGTTATTTATTT
>CBDHHR010001064.1:20000-27585 GCA_965263245.1 Metamycoplasmataceae bacterium
GGACGGACGGACGGACGGACGGACGGACGGACGGACGGACGGACGGACGGACGGACGGACGGACGGACGGACGGACGGACGGACGGACGGACGGACGGACGGACGGACGGACGGACGGACGGACGGACGGACGGACGGACGGACGGACGGACGGACGGACGGACGGACGGACGGACGGACGGACGGACGGACGGACGGACGGACGGACGGACGGAAACACACACAGATACAGAAATAGAGCGATGATTAATAGGAAGACAATATAACAATAACGATTCGCACGATACACGTGATACGAGTTGGTATTTGGTGACACGCATTAAATGGGAAGAACAATAGATGACGTGTAGAATTAATGTGTAAAGTGGCTGCTCATTTCTTAATTTAAATCGGCTCGGTACCCGCCAAACGTTGATGAAGCTGGTTATGCTAATCTACATAAACACGCCCGTGAACTTAGCAACTAGATAGCATTATATATTAATTCAAATATAAGCTGCTGTATCGCTGTCGTGTTTACATTTTTGTGGGCGTTAGATAACATCCGGGTGATATATCTGCGCATGCGCGTTTCTTGGGCATGTATTGTATTATGTTGTAAAACAGTTTGTCACTCATATGACTGGTTACAAAATTATAGTTATATACTCCAATTATAAAGCTCGTGTTTCCGCAAAAAACGAAACGTATTTGACTACTGGATATTACAGATCATCGCATGACCTATGGGCGCCAAATATTATGCTTTACGCACGCACATAAACATCACCTACATAAAATATAACGTCCGGAAAAATATGAGCGCGACAACGCCATACTTGCTTATCAATAATTGAGACCACTCTAGTCGCGTGCCACACCACTGTCGTGTTGAGGTTCAGACCTACACTACATTGCCAATTATCAAGTCCTCGATTCACCTTTAATGTGTTAATAAGTTTATATGCAATAACGATATCGCTCTAACGCATTTATACCTCAATATCATGTCATGCACAACTACTCTATACATTGTCAATGCTAACGTGATTCTATCAATCCAAAATATTGTATTGCAGTCAATCTATCTGTGCTATATGATTCATGCAATCACGATTTCGATTTTATTTTGTACTACCCAGTTTCATTTAGTATAGGTTCTAGCAATATTGAATAGCATCGCTGTAATATGTGCTGACACCTAGCAATTTAATTTCAATAATGTTCTACCCAGAAACTTCACGAGGTTCAACAACCATCTTTACGGCAACTGTTTCACGTTCAACTCCAACAACGTCAACGCGAGTCTAATAGTCAGCAAGCCAGGACAATTATATGGTAAGCTCGTACACGCACACACGCACGCACGAAATATGAATGCCAGTTGGGTATTGGCCAGGATTTACGTTAATGAAGGCAATGACTGTCATAAAGGCGAGGCGATACAGTCGCTGTCGATGTGCTTACAGGACCCAAGTGCAACTGTTTGCGCAGCTATGGATCTTAATGAGTGTGGCAAATCACATCACACGGTGACCAGTAACGTGTGGAACCTGACAAAGTTATGAGGGTCTTTAAATCAAAGTTAATATTTATTACCGACAATTTGTAATGGGCCTTTAATTTGTAACGGTGTTAGGCGTGGGGCAATGAACTATTTTGACAAGTGCAACCGAATTAACATTGGTGAAGTTTGAAGAGCTAGGGAGATCGCTTGATGTGTTTGACATGCATCAAAGCATGCCAAGACGACACATAGCTCATGTAAAAAATGTTGAAAAGATGTTGACATATTTTGTTGTGACCTATGCAACATACCTATCTCCTACAATGGTTGATTGGCTAAACCATGTTTTCGAAGTGGCACGCTTAGCGAGGACACACGGAGAAGTGATTCGACACAGCAGTGTATACGTAGTTTCAGAAAACAAACCCTTCCTCCTGTGAGTGACGTAGTACTGCGACAACTCTCATGGCCCTACTTTACAATTTAATAAATGCGATACTTTGGCTATGTTTGGAATTGAATCTAATGCTTATTGGACACGCTTTAGCGTAACTTTATCGTCGTATCAACTACAACGATACAGATATAATTCGATTTATTTTGTACCTCTACCAATATATGAACATGTTTTATGACAGGTCTGAAACTAGAGTTGTACGTGGAACAAGACGAATACATCGAATCTCTGTCGGACGCCGCCGGGATGCGAATCCTTGTCCACAACCAGACGGAGATGCCCTTTCCCGAGGATGCGGGCTTCAGCGTCAGTCCCGGCAGCAAAACATCCGTTGCCTTAAGCAAGGTGGTTATTACCAGCACACGTGTCCAGCTTGGCCCGCGTGGTCGGCACGGTAAACAGAAAGAGCACGAATAATATTAAGTTTCAGGTACCAGACACAAGTACGGAGAACGTGTATAGTTCCGTAAAGATAAGTGTCAAGTGTCGTAGTCTGATGTTGATGTATCATTGTGGATTTAGAACAATAGCAATCCCGTTTGTAAATGCTACACGCTATGCAATAGACACCTCAGCCATCCACCCACCCACCCAGCCACCCACACACCCACCCTCCCCATACCAGTAAACACTATCATTAATCACAATCACATATCACACTAAACATCATCATTTTATTCCCGATTACTTTTGCACATTACATCACGTCTTTCCAATTTGAGACGGCGAACACCCACCACTGCTGTATGGTCTCACAGGTGAACGTCATCCGAGCGTCTCCGCCACACGGAAGGTGCGTAACCAAGGGCAAGGCAGAGAACGCGGAGGTCAACGCTTTCCTGGACGAAGTCCCAACCATTGGCTACACGTCAGATGTGAGCATTTGTAGTTTGCTATTAGTAGAGACAGTCACAGTTTGCTGTTAGTAGAGACAGTCACAGTTTGCTTTTAGTAGAGACAGTCACAGGTTGCTGTTAGTAGAGACAGTCACAGTTTGCTTTTTGTAGAGACAGTCACAGGTTGCTGTTAGTAGAGACAGTCACAGTTTGCTGTTTGTGGACACAATCACAGGTTGCTGTTTGTATAGACAGTCACAGTTTGCTTTTAGTAGAGACAGTCACAGTTTTCTGTTAGTAAGACAGTCACAGTTTGCTGTTTGTAGAAACAGTGACAGTTTGCTGTTTGTAAACACAGTGACAGTTTGCTGTTTGTAGACACAGTCACAGTTTGCTGTTTGTAGAGACAGTGACAGTTTGCTGTTAGTAGAGATAGTCACAGTTTGCTGTTTGTATAGACAGTCACAGTTTGCTTTTAGTAGAGACAGTCACAGTTTTCTGTTAGTAAGACAGTCACAGTTTGCCGTTTGTAGAAACAGTGACAGTTTGCTGTTTGTAAACACAGTGACAGTTTGCTGTTTGTAGACACAGTCACAGTTTGCTGTTTGTAGAGACAGTGACAGTTTGCTGTTAGTAGAGATAGTCACAGTTTGCTGTTTGTATAGACAGTCACAGTTTGCTGTTGGTACATACAGTCACAGTTTGCTGTTTGTAAATACAGTCACAGTTTGCTTTTAGTAGAGACAGTCACAGTTTGCTGTTAGTAGAGACAGTCACAGTTTGCTGTTTGTATAGACAGTCACAGTTTGCTGTTGGTACAGACAGTCACAGTTTGCTGTTTGTAAATACAGTCACAGTTTGCTGTTAGTAGAGACAGTCACAGTTTGCTGTTAGTAGAGACAGTCACAGTTTGCTGTTTGTAAATACAGTCACAGTTTGCTTTTAGTAGAGACAGTCACAGTTTGCTGTTAGTAGAGACAGTCACAGTTTGCTGTTTGTATAGACAGTCACAGTTTGCTGTTGGTACAGACAGTCACAGTTTGCTGTTTGTAAATACAGTCACAGTTTGCTTTTAGTAGAGACAGTCACAGTTTGCTGTTAGTAGAGACAGTCACAGTTTGCTGTTTGTATAGACAGTCACAGTTTGCTGTTGGTACAGACAGTCACAGTTTGCTGCTTGTAGAGAGAGTCAAAGTTTGTTTGCTGTCACCAAACATAATTGATTGCGATGGCTAACGCGAGCGTCAGACGCAGTAGTCGCGCTTAACCGACTCTCGCTTGGAAGAGTATTTTGGGGTATATCATAAAAACCATAGGCTGATGTGAGAGTCTACAAAGTGCTGCCACCTCCCAACGCCTGGGTAACCGTGGCTACACTCGCATGCGCCACGAGTGGGTTTGCCATTTTGAGTAACAGATGATGGATAGTCAAATAATTTCTTATCCAATGTACAAATCTGTAATCCATCTATGTCATCCATATGTTCACTGTCTGCTCCAGGCGTGTCGCAAGACGTGTTACCAAGTACACCTGATGAAAGACTGTGGTTGTTACGACACGAGATATCCGAATTATCCCGACATCAAGCCTTATAGTAACATAGCGAACATATCCACGATGCTGCCGTGCAGATCGCCAACGGCAATAGCGCAAGGAAAAGGTACGTGCACACTGTCATGTTTCCATACATACACACCCAAGCATGCAATCACACGGCCACACAGGGGCGAGGACACAAACATATTCTGTAACGCGTTCGCATGCAGCACTCACAAATATGCAAATACGCACACATGCGCACGCACACGCATGCGCACACTAACACGCACAACCACACGCATGCACACACTGAATAAACATACACATAAATCACACCACGTCATTGACAGCAATGACTACTACTACTTGGACGATAATAATGATTGTTGTATTACAGGTTTGTGTGAGGAGAAAACGATGAATCGATACATGGACGGAACTCTGGGCTGTAATGACCTGTGCGCCTTTGAATGCTAGTAAGTACGTCTTATTGCTGTACTGATAATAGTAATAATACTATTACCAGTAATAGTACAACAACAACAAAAACTACTAGTACAACTACTACAACTACTACTACTACTACTACTACTACTACTACTACTACTACTACTACTACTACTACTACTACAACAACTACTACTACTACATATACAACAACAACAAATACTACTACTACTACTACTACTACTACTACTACTACTACTACTACTACTACTACTACTACTACTACTACTACTACTACTACTATTATTACTACTATTACAAGTAATAAAAATACTAATAACCAAACAAACGTACAAACACGCACATCCATATATATGCATATTCAAATAAACACACATACACACACATTCACATACATAGACAAACCTATGCAAACACCTAATGTTTTTTTTACATAAACACACAAACAAACACACACAAATACACATATACTTATATACTCACCCACCCATGCACACATACCTCCACGCACCAGCACACACACACACACACACACACACACACACACACACACACACACACACACACACACACACACACACACACACACACACACACACACACACACACACACACACACACACACACACACACACACACACACACAAACACACACACACACACACACCCACACACACACACACACTCACACACACCACACACACACACACACACACACACACACACACACCATACACACACAGACACACACACACACACACACACACACACACACACACACACACACACACACACACACACACACACACACACACACACACACACACACAACACACACACACACACACTCTCTCTCTCTTTTCCTATCCCTATATCCTGTTTGTAACACTTTCCGTCTCCCTCCCTCGATCCCACATTTCTTCATGTCTCACACCTCGGAGGCTGTATCTGTTGCATTTGTTGCAGTCATTCTCAATACCCGTTCTCCATATCGCAGGCCGAGTGGCCGTCAGTGGTGAAGGAGGTAAGTCGTCACGCGAATCAACAATTCAAATCACAGGTTAATAACCAATAAAAGATAACGTCCACCCGTTGGTGTGTTGACACAAGGTATCCGCAGATATTGGGATGTATATTTCATAGCTTTTATACTAAACTCGGCACACGCGTAGGACAGTGCAGTTATCCATGAACGCATAATTAGTGTACGTACATTCTCAGCAATATTTCCGGTTCCTGTAATTAAATATCGTCATTGTGCTTACAAAGGTAGTTCGAATGGTCAGTTAAATTCTTTCCAATAATCCCAGCAACACGTTCAACATATTAACATACTCCTGTGGGTTTGTCAGGCGGCAGTGATGCGTTTGCTGATGGAGAAGTCTGAGAGTCTGTGGGAGAAGTTTTCCAATGCGACATCCGCAGATGATGAGACTTTTGTCAGGCAAGCTTCCTACGTCACGCATCTGCGTATGGTGTGGGTGCGTGCATGTGTGTAGTGTATACTTGCGCGCGCGCGCGCGCGCGTGTGTGTGTGTGTGTGTGTGTGTGTGTGTGTGTGTGTGTGTGTGTGTGTGTGTGTGTGTGTGTGTGTGTGTGTGGGGGGGGGGGGTGAATGTGAATGTGTATGTGTGTGTGTGTGTGTGTGTGTGTGTGTGTGTGTGTGTGTGTGTGTGTGTGTGTGTGTGTGTGTGTGTGTGTGTGTGTGTGTGTGTGTGTGTGTGTGTGTGTACTTAGATGTGTCTATATATATATATATATATATATATATATATATATATGCATGTATGTATGCATGTATGTATGTATGTATGTATGTATGTATGTATGTATGTATGTATGTCTGTATGTATATATGTATGTATATTAAGTATGTATGTATGTATGTATGTATGAATGCATGTATGTATGTATGTACGTCCGAATGTATAATTATACCTATGTATGTATGCATGCATGTATGTATATATGTATGTATGTATGTATGTATGTATGTATGTATGTATGTATGTATGTATGTATGTATGTATGTATGTATGTATGTATGTATGTATGTATGTATGTATGTATGTATGTATGTATGTAAAATTATGACTGACGCTCTGAATGACCATGAAGGGACAGTCAGCATTAATGGCAGGAGTATTGCAAACTTGCGTTTTGCCGACGACATAGACGGCCTGGCAGGAAGGGAAGAGGAGCTAGCTGACTTGGTGGAGCGCCTTGACAAGACTTCTACAGCCTTCGGCATGCAGATCAATGCAGAGAAGACCAAACTGATGACCAACAACACAAATGGCTTCAGCACTGACATCAGGGTCAACGGAGAGAAACTAGATTGCGTCAACATGTTCAAATATCTGGGAGAAATCATCGCAGATGACGGATCTAAACCTGAAATTCCCGCCAGGATCGCCCTGGCCACAGCAGCACTCGCCAAACTCAAGACCTTCTGGAATGACAGGAATATAGCGCTCAGCTCAAAGGTCAGACTGATGCGCTCCCTGGCCATGTCCATATTCCTGTACGCCTGTGAGTCTTGGACAGTAACAGCAGTCACCGAGAGAAGGATACAGGCCATGGATATGAGATGCCTCAGAAAGCTCCTCGGCATCACCAACGAAGAGGTGCGAAACAGAACTCGGCAAGCCAGTGGGCCCCACGATGACCTCTTGACCACTGTAAAACGACGCAAACTGAAATGGTTCGGGCACGTAACAAGATCTTCAGGGCTTGCCAAGAAAATCCTGCAGGGCACAGTGCAAGGAGGGAGAAGAAGAGGCAGACATAAAAAGAGA
>CBDHHR010001065.1:2500-5257 GCA_965263245.1 Metamycoplasmataceae bacterium
CCAATACAATTAAAATAAAATTAAGTTGTTATAAGTAGCTTATAACTGTATTCATTTGGTAAAAACTTAATGACTAAAGTTGAGTTGAAACATGTTTGTGTTTCCACTTTATTCTTTTCAGAAAAAGATTCAAACAAAATAAGAAATTTATCGATCATGCAATGATTTCGCAATAAATAAAATTACAGCCTATGTGACGTCGATCAATTCCATGTCTAACTGGATCTTGTCACTTGCCTTTCTTGTCTAGATATCATGTCACAAACTGCTGCTCTTCTAACTAAGGATGCCAAATCAAAAGATTCATGTGGCACAGATTCCACGTACAAGAAACATTATTTTAAAAGTTAATAAAGGCAGGCTTGCTACACCGGTAATAATTATACTAATAATAGAGCAAAGATCCTAATAACTGATACTATTAAAAAATCTTTTCTGGATTTCGATGGACTTGCCATTGTCTTTCTCAATGCCCCATATTGTACTTGTTAAAATTAGAAGAAGAATAAATCAGAGAAAATAAACTATATGATAACTAATAAAGTAAAAATGTAGTCAATTTAAAATATAAAATACCACACCTTCATAAAATGGGAATAAATAAAACGACATACATTAAGTAAATTTTATGGATTTCCTCAGGAGCTTAATTGTTTTGTCAACCATGGTACTAACAAAGCTTGAAGCGTTGCTTACATGTTTTGGTATAGATTTTGCATTAGAGCGAGATTGCAGCACGCTGCCCTTTGGAGGTAACGCTGCCGACGCCATTTCAATACGCCGTGACTCAACATTAACTATGACAGCATTAGCTCCTCCAAACAACCGGTGTCGTTTGCGTTTTCGCCGGGCAGAGTTGTTCTGTGTGGGCCTTGCGTCTGATACCGAACGAGTGGATTTTGCTCGAGACTGGACAAGCGTGCAGTGCCAATAGAGAAAGCAGCAACGGAGACGAAAACATGAAATAAAACAACGACAAACAAAACGTTAAAAGAAACATAGAAACTCTCTGCGTCGACTCATGGCCATGTGGGTTCCCCTTGCAGACAGGTTTGTACAATGGATGTCGTCTCAATTTCGGCAGCAATCATTTACAACTGCTCAAATTAATCATATGCAAAGGTACATATGCTTATTTTTCTGAATAAAATTATTTTGCAAATTGCAAGTCAAAGTCTTTGTATGAGGCACTGAATTTCAGAGACAAATCCAAATGTCATGGATTCTTGGGTCTGTGCAAACCCTGTGCAAGGCGGACACATGGCACGTGTTTGTGATTAGGTGCAGTACATCAACTAAAACATTGTCTGCATTTCTGAACTATGTTTGTGTCTGTCTGAAGAAATGATATACCACACAACCAATTCAACATTCCAGTACCAAGTACAACCAACATGAACTGTACAATTTTGTTGAAACTCTAAATCAGTTCTGAGTGTGCCCATATACGTATAGTGACATGAGTACATCTAAGTGTAAAAAGTGTCATTAGTTTTCACACTGAAAATGGTCAATAATTACAACAAATCACTGATGTATGACATTAAGTTCTTTTGTCAAAGTTCCCTTTATAAACTTAAAAAGGAGCAGGACCAACCAAAAATTACATTTCTTTAATTTTACTTTGAATGCACCAAACAACAATGCATGCTGTAATTACCTGCATCAGTGTGATTGGAATTTTATTGTTTAAAAAATCTGCAATAAACTATTTCTGATCACTATTTATTCCTTCCCAAACTTTCTACTGAACAAACATGAAATTCTAACCAGAAGAAATATACAACAGAAAATTTGTAACTTTACACTAAAGTGCACATTACTATCTACACGACACGATACAAAGAATGTTACAAACGTAAACTGACACGGGCACACATTACTTCACACACCTGCCCACTCCACGAGAGAGAGCAGCAAGTGCAACCACTCTTGTTCTTGTATTAAGAAACAGTTTTGGAAAGTCCATGACAATTATAATGGTTACTTCACTCTTTGTACGACCAAGTTGTGATTATTTCTCAAAACGTTGTTACTCACCGAGTTTTCATCATTTTCAGCTGACTGTTGTGACGGTACATCTGACTGGCCGTCTAAATCGCAGTGACATTTATCTTCATCTACCGCTGACTCAGACATGTTCCTGTTGTCCTGAGATATCGACCCTTCCACAACACGCTCAGACGATTTCCCACTTGATTGAGGGTCTTTTGACCAATTCCTGCTATCCTGAGGTGTACAGTTTTCCACATGCTCAGTCGATTTTCCGCTTGACGGAGACGGATGGTCCTTTGATGATGAGTTTTTTTGAGAGGACCCAGAAGAACGGCGGGAGTAACCCGATCCCTCCAGACTTTCCTCTTTGATTGTGTCTAGTTCCAGGCCAACATTAAGTGGCTCTAGTTGTACGTCGACCGACGGAGTTGATTCGGAAGACTAGGAGCAATTGCACAAGAAAGGAGAAAGCAAATGACAAGATCATGCAAAAAAGAAAGAAATCACGCCAAGTGTAAATGCAGGGGCTGTCATCATTTGTCAACATAGGTAGATGGGGAAACATCACCATTCGTGGGTAGTTTTATTAAATTAAAAGGACAACACATAAGGTCAGATAATGTTTACAGTAATTTTTTTTTATTATGACATAAACTGTTATATGTTTTTTTTCATCAACCAAAGTGTTTTTAATGGAGCAATTTAAAAAAAATATATAACTGTAATTTTTTCATAAATATCAAGCTAACTGCTGAGTATGCA
>CBDHHR010001066.1:0-2500 GCA_965263245.1 Metamycoplasmataceae bacterium
CTGTTACAACCGATAGCGTAATAATCGCCAGTTAACGTAATAAGTGCCGAATAATGTAATAAAACACCCAATAATGTAAGAACATCGTCCGATAATGTAATACAATTCCTGCCCGATAATGTAATAATTATGATTGATAATGTAATAATGGGCTCCTTCCCGATAATGTAATAACCGATAATGTAATAACGTTTGACCTGTTACAACAAATCTGAATTCAGATTTGGAATCAGCAGATTGAGTTTAATTAAAAACACTATAGACAATAAACTAAATTCACAAAATGAACGAAGGACAAGAAATCAATGAAATCCACGAATACGACTAACTGCACATTAAATATGTCTGTTATTACATTATCAGTCAATACGTATTATGTTGTAACACCGTCCATATTTCCCTTTATTATCTAACTGTTCAATTTGCATTCTGGTTTATACCTTTAATATTTAACTTTAACTTAAGACAGTGTATATACAGCAAGAACAGTATTTATGTATTTGATAATGCTGATATTACGTGTGTCTCTTTGGCACTCGGTCGGCCATTCGATATGCATTTGAAATATCACCGGTCGCTATTATCGTCCAGCGGAATAATAAGTGTCTCGCACTCAAATATAACTGTTTATTCTTGTGGACCGCTTTATTTTAGAATTGCAATCTATCTGACAATCCTTTAAATAGAGTTGCGGAGAGAGGTATGTAATTTCATCCTTGCTACGACACAATTCGTCCAGCACATAGCGAAAGCAAGATCAGTTTCTTCATTTGCTCCCGGGTCTCATTTTAGCTACCTTGCTCTCTTGGTGACGTGGGTACGTGTCCGGTTAGGTTCAGTGCGAAGGTGTAGCTGTATTAGGCTAAGGTCTATATGTCTAACCGCTCCAATTCTAGTCTATGGTAAATGTGCCTCCGGAGCGCTCCGGCCTTGCAAGCTGCACTTACCGTGTAGCGGAGGCATGTACGTCCAGTTTTAATCAGATTTAACAAGTTTGCCACCTAGAGAATCATCTCTAGATGGTAGGTGGACTAGGAAGCCCTTTGGCTTATCGAGAGTCCAATCTATCTATCTATCTGAGGTATATATCGAGTTTATTTTTAAATGCATTAACACTACTAGCATCTACACAATCAGCTGATAATCTGTTCCATTAAGTTACTGTGAAAATAAGAATTTTCTAATATCTAGTCTACACTGCTTGTTTGCTAATGTAACTTCATGTCCTCAAGCACTTCTCTCTTCCTTAACCGAGGCAAACATATTTCCGTCAATATTTACATCATACCCATTCAATATTTTAAATACTTCTATCTGATCTTCTCTCAATCTCTTGGTTTCTAGTGTTATTAAACCACATTCTTTTAGACGTATTTCATAACTAATATTCCTGAGTTTTTGTATCATTTGGGTTGCCCTCCTTTGTACTCTTTCTAGCATATCAATATCCTTCTTGCGATATGCCCTACATGCCATACAATATTCTAAATAAGTTGCGTCTATATTTCCGGTTCTGCTTTGTATCGTTTCCGGTCAAGATGTCAGGTGGAAGTATTTAGCTTTGCGGTAGGAGCATGTTGATTTACTAAAAATCTGTATTTAATATTTTAACGATCGCAATTGGGCAACTGTGTAATTTTTTATTATTAGACAAACTTGCATCGTGAACAAACTACTACTGCGATGCTGACTGTAACTCTGATCACATGTTGCCTTTCCTTTTCCTCCAGCCGTCTACTGTCGTGACAAGCCGGCCGGTCACTACGCCAATCCGGCCAGTGCCAACTGCTTCGTCCAGTGCGACTCGTTCGGCCGCGCCTTTGGCAAACGTTGTGCGGGAGACGCCATCTGGCGATCAAGTAGTCCGGAGCCGGCGGCCTACAACCTGTGCTCGTAACACGCTTGGTGGCGCTGTACGACGCTTGGCATCTCACTACAACTAGACAACTCGGTTGACAGTTGCAACTCCCAGAATCAGTCGATTGAGAACAGAACTGATGCGACGAAACACTATGACGACTAAACGTAATGAACTATTCAGTACTAAGTTTGCGTTTGGCAATATCAACAAGACGCACACGAATGCGTGTGTATATACGCCCTCGTACATGTGTGCACACGTGCAAGCACATACGTTCGATTGCACACACATATGCATGTACACAGCCTACATGACAATAATAACAATATTTTAAATTTTATGATTATGTACGAAGATTGCATGTGTATAAATTGCTAATAAATGATAACATTGTACGAAAGTCCGCTTTTGTTTCCAGACAATGCGAAAAAAACCTCTGAAAATTCAGCGATGAAATTCGCAATTGTCCAGTGCGTGTATATCGAATTGAAAGTTGCAAATGTATCAGTTGATAATTATTATTCAGCCAGATTATTGAAATACATTTATTTTATATAAACTGTAGAGGCAAAGCGGGATGGATTTCACACGTATAGTCATGATCATCGCGTCATGACATCAACAAATCGCATATTCGTA
>CBDHHR010001066.1:10000-20870 GCA_965263245.1 Metamycoplasmataceae bacterium
AAGGACAGCCAATGGCAAGACCTCGCAGGACTCTTGCAACAACGAGGCGTACGAAGAGGACGCAAGCCAAGGAGAGGTGGACGTCGCCGAGGTAGTGTAGGCTTACTCCAGATCTAAATGTCTGTCTTGCTGTTTGTGGGGATATTTGGCTGTGTGTTACTATGTCTTCTGTGTATTAAACTCTGTACTCTAAACTTTATGGCTGAGAACACGATCGAAGGCCGATATATGTATATGTATATGTATGTGTATATGTATATGTATATGTATATGTATATGTATATGTATATGTATATGTATATGTATATGTATATGTATATGTATATGTATATGTATATGTATATGTATATGTATATGTATATGTATATATATGTATATATATATATATATATATATATATATCTGTGTGTGTATGTGTATGTATGTATATGAGTGTCTGTGAGTATGTATATATATATACACACATACACATACATCAATACATATATACGTCAACACATACATACACATATACATTATACATACATACATACATACATACATGCATACATACATACATACATACATACATACATACATACATACATACATACACACAAACATACATATATAAATACATACATACATACATACATACACACACGCGCACACACACATACACACGCGCACACACCCACACACACACACACACACACACACACACACACACACACATATATATATATATATATATATATATATATATATATATATATATATAGATAGATAGATAGATAGATAGATAGATATATGTGTGCGTGTGAGTGTGTTTTTGTGTGTATGTGTGTGTGCGCGTGCCTGTATGTATGTATGTATGTATGTATGTATGTATGTATGTATGTATGTATGTATGTATGTATGTATGTATGTATGTATGTATGTATGTATGTATGTATGTATGTATGTATGTATGTATGTATGTATAATGTATATGTGTATGTATGTGTTGACGTATATATGTATTGATGTATGTGTATGTGTGTATGTATGTATGTATGTATGTATGTATGCATCCATGCATGCATGTATGTATGTATGTATGTATGTATGTATGTATGTATGTATGTATGTATGTATGTATGTATGTATGTATGTATGTATGTATGTATGTATGTATGTATGTATGTATGTATGTATGTATGTATGTATGTATGTTATGTATGTATAATGTATATGTGTATGTATGTGTTGACGTATATATGTATTGATGTATGTGTATGTGTGTATGTATGTATGTATGCATCCATGCATGCATGTATGTATGTATGTATGTATGTATGTATGTATGTATGTGTGTGTGTGTGTGCGTGTGCGTGTGCGTGTGCGTGTGCGTGTGCGTGTGCGTGTGCGTGTGCGTGTGCGTGTGCGTGTGCGTGTGCGTGTGCGTGTGCGTGTGCGTGTGCGTGTGCGTGTGCGTGTGCGTGTGCGTGTCCGTGTGCGTGTGCGTGTGCGTGTGCGTGTGCGTGTGCGTGTGCGTGTGCGTGTGCGTGTGCGTGTGCGTGTGCGTGTGCGTGTGCGTGTGCGTGTGCGTGTGCGTGTGCGTGTGCGTGTGCGTGTGCGTGTGCGTGTGCGTGTGCGTGTGCGTGTGCGTGTGCGTGTGCGTGTGCGTGTGCGTGTGCGTGTGCGTGTGCGTGTGCGTGTGCGTGTGCGTGTGCGTGTGCGTGTGCGTGTGCGTGTGCGTGTGCGTGTGCGTGTGCGTGTGCGTGTGCGTGTGCGTGTGCGTGTGCGTGTGCGTGTGCGTGTGCGTGTGCGTGTGCGTGTGCGTGTGCGTGTGCGTGTGCGTGTGCGTGTGCGTGTGCGTGTGCGTGTGCGTGTGCGTGTGCGTGTGCGTGTGCGTGTGCGTGTGCGTGTGCGTGTGCGTGTGCGTGTGCGTGTGCGTGTGCGTGTGCGTGTGCGTGTGCGTGTGCGTGTGCGTGTGCGTGTGCGTGTGCGTGTGCGTGTGCGTGTGCGTGTGCGTGTGCGTGTGCGTGTGCGTGTGCGTGTGCGTGTGCGTGTGCGTGTGCGTGTGCGTGTGCGTGTGCGTGTGCGTGTGCGTGTGCGTGTGACTGTGCGTGTGCGTGTGCGTGTGCGTGTGCGTGTGCGTGTGCGTGTGCGTGTGCGTGTGCGTGTGCGTGTGCGTGTGCGTGTGCGTGTGCGTGTGCGTGTGCGTGTGCGTGTGCGTGTGCGTGTGCGTGTGCGTGTGCGTGTGCGTGTGCGTGTGCGTGTGCGTGTGCGTGTGCGTGTGCGTGTGCGTGTGCGTGTGCGTGTGCGTGTGCGTGTGCGTGTGCGTGTGCGTGTGCGTGTGCGTGTGCGTGTGCGTGTGCGTGTGCGTGTGCGTGTGCGTGTGCGTGTGCGTGTGCGTGTGCGTGTGCGTGTGCGTGTGCGTGTGCGTGTGCGTGTGCGTGTGCGTGTGCGTGTGCGTGTGCGTGTGCGTGTGCGTGTGCGTGTGCGTGTGCGTGTGCGTGTGCGTGTGCGTGTGCGTGTGCGTGTGCGTGTGCGTGTGCGTGTGCGTGTGCGTGTGCGTGTGCGTGTGCGTGTGCGTGTGCGTGTGCGTGTGCGTGTGCGTGTGCGTGTGCGTGTGCGTGTGCGTGTGCGTGTGCGTGTGCGTGTGCGTGTGCGTGTGCGTGTGCGTGTGCGTGTGCGTGTGCGTGTGCGTGTGCGTGTGCGTGTGCGTGTGCGTGTGCGTGTGCGTGTGCGTGTGCGTGTGCGTGTGCGTGTGCGTGTGCGTGTGCGTGTGCGTGTGCGTGTGCGTGTGCGTGTGCGTGTGCGTGTGCGTGTGCGTGTGCGTGTGCGTGTGCGTGTGCGTGCGCGTGCGCACGTGCACGTGCACGTGCACGTGCATGTGTGCATGTGTGCATGTGTGCATGTGTGCATGTGTGCATGTGTGCATGTTTGCATGTGTGTATGTATGTACGTATGTACGTATGTACGTATGTACGTATGTATGTATGTATGTATGTATGTATGTGAGTATGTATTATATGTATGCATGTACGTACAGCAATATATGTCTGTATTGATGTATTTATTGATGTATGCATGTGTATATATATATATATATGTTAGTATGTATATATATATATACATATATATATATATATATATTTATATATATATATATATACACATATATATATATACATGTACATATATATATATATATATATATATATATATATATATATATATATATATATATATATATACATGTACATATATATATATGCATGTATCTACAGGAATGTATTGATATGTGTATATATGTACGCATATATGTATGTGTGTGTATGTGTGTATATGTGTGTATGTATGTGTGTATATATGTATGTATGTATGTATGTATGGACAGGAACATATATATGTATATGTTTATATGTATGTATGTATATATGTACGTATGTATGTATGTATGTATGTATGTATGTATGTATGTATGTATGTATGTATGTATGTATGTATGTATGTATGTATGTATGTATGTATGTATGTATGTATGTATGTATGTATGTATGTATGTATGTATGTATGTATGTATGTATGTATGTATGTATGTATGTATGTATGTATGTATGTATGTATGCATGTATGCATGTATGCATGTATGCATGTATGCATGTATGCATGTATGCATGTATGCATGTATGCATGTATGTATGTATGTATGTATGTATGTATGTATGTATGCGTATGCATGTATATGAGTTTATCTTTGACATTGAATAGTTTCAACTATTACTTGTAGCTCACAAACATCGACGTGATGGCTGAGAACACGATCGAGCCGCCATCGGAGAAGATGTCAGCGTACGACGGGTCTGAGGCCGCTGACGTTGACGCTCTCGCTGACGTCAGCTGTTTCATCGGAGCCGTCATTGCCGTCGAGTCAACCGCGTCAGATGTTTGGCAGAGTCACCGGCTCTGGCTGAAGCAGGCGTTCACCTTTCTCTCTGTCGCTGCCTTCGCAGGCTACTTCTGCTACGCCATGTATTTTCATTTCGGCGACGAGGGCTCAGTGCGACTGCTGTGGATGACAGCTTTGGTCGTCGTTGGCGTCTTGCAAGGCGCGTTACGGCGCAACTTTGGATCCCGAATTGCTCACATGTGTCTTCCGTGCAGCAGTCGATTTAGTGAGCATCGCAACAAGGTGTCCTGGTAGGTGGCGCTCAGTGTTAGTATCGGCCGGAAGTGCCCGACAGATGCATGATGGACCAGGTCAAATGAAATCAAAATTCCTGTATTTATGCCTCATGGGGAAATTCTGATGTTTCACCATTTCGAGAGATAAAAATTATTAATAAATAAGGTATGTTGTATAAAGGATTACGGTAAAAACAAGTTCTAAGAATTATATGAAATATAATTTACATATCACTGCAATAATAATAATAATACATGAATAAATAATAAAAGCAATTCATCATAAAAACATTTCATCCTCTCATATCTAAATGACTCCAATGCGACAAATATAGATCAACATAATTGAAGTTTAAATTTAGAACCAATGTATTTACACACAAAAACACATACAACCGTGTCATCTATTTTCGATTCCTGCCGAACGTAATGATGTTTTTTCAAAATTTATCATCAGGACGTTGCAGCTTTGAGTAAAAAATTATTAATAATATGAAACTTCACCAGATGTCATTTCGACTAATTATCTTGAAGCTTGTCATATAACTGAGAGAAAAACTAACGCCATTTAGAATGCGAGACTTCAAAAAACGTCGATTACAAGACTGATTGTAGTTAATGTCGTATAATAATTTAGACTGCTTCGACATTATCTAAAATGCTACGTATATATATATATATATATATATATATATATATATATATATATATATATACGTAGCATTTTAGATAATGTCGAAGCAGTCTAATGTTTCGACATTATCTAAAATGCTACGTATATATATATATATATATATATATATATATATATATATATATATATATATATATATATATATGTAGCATTTTAGATAATGTCGAAGCAGTCGAAAAACGTAATGTTCAATATATATATATATATATATATATATATATATATATATATATATATATATATATATATACGTAGCATTTTAGATAATGTCGAAGCGTCTAATGTTTCGACATTATCTAAAATGCTACGTATATATATATATATATATATATATATATATATATATATATATATATATATATATATATATATATATATACGTAGCATTTTAGATAATGTCGAAGCAGTCGAAAAACGTAATGTTCAATATATATATATATATATATATATATATATATATATAATTTATATATAATATATATATATATATATATATATATATATATATATATATATATATATATATATAGAACATTACCTGTTTACCTGAAATGATATGTGTAATACGAAAACACCTTTGACATCTTATTTAAGATACTTTTATAAGCCAGATTCGAGAGGTCCAATATTAGTAAACATAGCAAAAACACATACACTGCACAACTAAACGTACTATATCAAGTATGTCACCTGTTGTCACGTGATTGTACTCCCCCGTCGTCTAGGCTTGTCGTGTGTGTCGTGATGGTCGTCGTAGTCGTTGTCGCCTGCCTCGACGTCTTCTCGGTGTCCAACCACTACAGCAACATAGTGTCTGGCGCCGGCCTCGTGGTCTTCGTTGTCATCTGCTTCCTCTTCTCGTCACATCCGGAGCAGGTAGCCGTCTTGTTTTGTCATTCACTCCCAGTGCGTCTCCTTGGTTTATGTCCTCCGACTATTTGCTTGTTTTTGACATCGTCGTCACCGTCATCGTCCGTAGTGGTTGTTGTTAGTTTGGTTGTTGTTACTGTACTTTTAGTACAGCTTTAGGCGGCTGTGGAGATGGTTATGATGGCGGTGGTGTTATTTGTGACGGTAGAAGTAAGCAGTAATAACAGTGTCAGTATACCTATGTAGTTTAGTTGTTGAAATAGTTATAATCGTTGTTGTTTCTTATGTTGATGATAATATTGTTGTTGTTGTTCTAATGATTAGGCTGTGTTGTAGTTGTTAGTTGTACGTGGACTGCGTTGTGTAGTGGTGTAGTGTGCGTCGTGCATATTGTAAGTATTCTACACTTTCTATGTTGTTTTGTTATATGAATAGTCATCACCGTTGTCAATGTTTGTTCTTATTGCGTTTGACCTATTTAACTAGCACACGTGTGTTTGCAGGTGAGGTGGTTACAAATATTCTGCGGACTGGGAATGCAACTGGCCTTTGGCCTGGTCATCTTGCGGTCGAGCTGGGGCTCAGTCGCCATCGCGTGGACGGGGGACCGAGTGTCCGACTTCCTGCTCCACGCCGACGCCGGGTCCATGTTTGTGTTCGGCAAGAAATACACCGACCACTTCTTCGCATTCAAGGTTAGAGAAAGACGCGGAAAGTCCGCAAAATCCGCGTTGTTCTTTTAGCATAGGTTCAGGCATCGCTTCGATACTCGGTGTGGGATAACTGTTGTGATTATATATTGCTATTAGCGTCAAGTTCACACGTAACTTGGCGCCGTTGTAGCAATGTATTCCCCGAGAGACACAGTGGCGATCAAATCACTCTACCCCATAGGAAATGGCTATCTTGGGACTGTGTGCGACAAACCCTTAATAACGTATACGACTAATATGAAGACTGTTGAAGAGCAACCGGTTTTGACATTTCTGAATAATAACCATACGAACCTTTGAGTAAGAGAACGGATTAATGTTAACCCAGATATACCCATACCTGTGTTATTTCGATAATACGAGCGAGTCCCTATAGGTGACACTTTGAGGAAAACCCGTGAAAATAATTGAAGCTTCCGCAAAATAATCGATTTAACTGCCTGTAAGACAAAACTGTATTGCCATGTACGTATTCAATGTCGTGAAACTTTTAATGTGACTTTTCGATGATAGGCCTAATTTCGGTTTTCTGTTGCATCTGCAACTCTCGACGTTACGCAATTACTACGTCTTCTTGAATGTAATATATAACTTAGCAACTATAACTATATATCACATAACAAACATACCACAATAAAATATGTCGCAGCTGCAATGACGTTGCAGGTCCTGCCTATCGGTGTCTTCATCAGTACGGTGCTATCAGTGCTCTACTATATCGGAGTGATGCAGGTGATCATTCGTAAGGTCGCCTGGCTGCTCTCCGTCACCCTCGGCACCACGGCCGGCGAGTCTCTCAACGCGACCGCCAACTTCTTCCTCAGTATGGCAAGTAACGCACCTCTAGCGCATTAGTCTCTACGACACTCGGGGTCTGGTCGTCGCAGTGAACGCTAATGTTTTTCTCAAAACCATACCGGGAAATGCATGCTTAAAGGGATGCTCCAGATAACAGGTTCACAGTATTTAAAGTCACAGAATCACCATTTAGTGTTTGTATAACGAAGCAGTGATGTTATTTCACATGATGATTCGCCCATTTGTTTGTTCCTGTGAATTAGCAATGATTATAATAACAATAATAATTAGGTAAATTATATTGCGCCTAAACCCTTACAAACCAAGCTCAGAGGCGTACCAGTACAGGAAGGGTTACTCGTTACTACGGCTTTTTCCCTGACGATTTTAAATGTGCCCATGTTAATCCAGTTCTTAAGAAACCAACTCTGCCTAAAGAAGAATTAAACAGGTACAGACCTATTTCAAACCTAAGTTTCATTTCAAAAAATACTTGAAAAGGTTGAAGCTAATCGTCTCAGATCTCACATCTACAAAAATGGTCTATCCAATGTGCCGCAGTCTGCATATAAACAATTTCATTCTACAGAAACTGCTCTTTTAAAAGTACACAATGACAATGGAAAGGTTACCGCCCTGACCCTGCTTGACCTATCCGCCGATTTCGACACCATCGACCACAATATTCTCATTACACGTCTATCAACATGGTACGGCATATCTGGCACAGCCCTGAGCTGGTTTACTTCATATCTTACTGACAGACAGCAAGCCATTAAAATAGGTAACTGCTTTTCAGACATGTTGCCCACGTCATGTGGTGTCCCACAGGGTTCTGTTTTGGGGCCTTTGCTTTTCACTATATACACAACACCTTTAAGCTCTGTTATCCAAGGTCACAACTTGGATCATCACCTTTATGCCGATGACACCCAAATCTACATTTCGTTGACTACACCAGATGCTTGCCGCTTCTTAAACCAGCTCAGGGATTGTCTCCAAGATGTCTCCCTTTGGATGAAAAATAGTAAACTAAAGTTAAATGCAAACAAGATCAAATTTATCGTCATTGGTACCGTAACGCAGCTTGCAAAACTCGACGGCTTTTTCCCGACACATATCCTAAATCAGAGTGTAACACCAGCCCCCTCAGTTTCAAATCTCGGAGTTAACTTTGACGAAAGCTTCAATTTCAAACAGCACATATCAAAAACATGCCGTTGCTGTTTCTACCATATCCGTGATCTTCGTCGTATTCGCAGATTTTTATCACTTTATGTTGCTAAAACCATCGCGACAGCTCTAGTAAGCAGCAGACTTGACTACTGCAATTCCCTCCTTTACAATACTGCGAACAAGGATATTGCAAGACTTCAACGTGTCAGGAACTGCTTGGCAAGAGTAGTTACGCGTTCTCCTCGTTTTTCTAGCTCGGTGCCGCTTCTAAAATCATTGCACTGGCTCCCTGTGCATTATCGCATTATTTTCAAGATTTGCACACTATCCTATCAAGCACTCGCATCTAAACAACCAACATATCTAAACTCAATGCTAACTCCAGCAAGGAATTCCAGAGAGCTACGCTCAACCAGTAGTAACCCACTTTACATCCCTCGGGTTAAGACGAAAGCTGGGACCCGAGCTTTCTCGGTTGCTGCACCAACTCTGTGGAATTCGCTTCCTCTCAGTGTCAAGTCGGAAGGTAATATAGTTTCCTTCCGCCGACGTCTAAAAACATATCTCTTTAATGCTGCCTATCCTCCTTAACTTCCTAGAACCTTCGTCCATCCATCAACGACTCACGCACTGTTCTACGTTTACGCAATTGCTTAACCCCTCGGTTTTGTCGCGCCACTGAGGTAGATCTTCGAGGATATTGGCGTATAAGAAGTTATTATTATTATTATTATTATTATTATTATTATTATTATTATTATTATTATTATTATTATTATTATTATTATTATTATTATTATTATTATTATTATTATTATTATTATTATTATTATTATTATTATTATTATTATTATTATTATTATTATTATTATTATTATTATTATTATTATTATTATTATTATTATTATTATTATTATTATTATTATTATTATTATTATTATTATTATTATTATTATTATTATTATTATTATTATTATTATTATTATTATTATTATTATTATTATTATTATTATTATTATTATTATTATTATTATTATTATTATTATTATTATTATTATTATTATTATTATTATTATTATTATTATTATTATTATTATTATTATTATTATTATTATTATTATTATTATTATTATTATTATTATTATTATTATTATTATTATTATTATTATTATTATTATTATTATTATTATTATTATTATTATTATTATTATTATTATTATTATTATTATTATTATTATTATTATTATTATTATTATCTCACAGTCTATAAACAAATCCAGTTGTAGTGAGCTTGATTGATACGCCAGGGAGCTATGGTGGATAGACATGGTTATATAGGTGTGTCTTTAAATAACGGTGGAATTTAGCAATATTCTCAACTGGTTTAACACTAGAATGACGTTGACGTTCCCATCTATGTTTCCAGGTCGAGGAAGTTATGTATGTTAATTCACCAGTGTGTGTATTTCTAGGACCAGGCAGTATTGTTGATTCGTCCACTAGTGCCCGTCTTGACCCGCTCCGAGCTGCATGCCATCATGACGGCGGGCTTCGCTACGGTGTCCACGGGGACCCTGGCTGGATACATCATGTTCGGGGTACGGCGGCCATCTTTGTTTGTTATATTTAACAGTGACAGTAACCACTAGGCATACATATTACAATCTTGTTCGCTAAATCTAGAAACACGCACACAGCTAATTAGTTAACTGAAAGTTAACTTTATATTTTATAATTGTATAATGCATTTGCATGGTAACGACGCACCTCCTCTGATGGGAACAAATGGAAAGTGGGCAAGAACCCGTTAGATCGCATACTTTCTTTTTACAAAAACGAAGCTGCCTCTGTTTCTTTCTCTGTTTTTTTCTCTGTCTCTCTGTCTCTCTGTCTCTCTGTCTCTCTGTCTCTCTGTCTCTCTGTCGCTCTGTCTCTCTGTCTCTCTGTCTCTCTGTCTCTCTGTCTCTCTGTCTCTCTGTCTCTCTGTATCTCTGTCTCCCTGTCTCCCTCTCTCTCTATCTCTCTCTCTCTCTCTCTCTCTCTCTCTCTCTCTCTCTCTCTCTCTATGTCTCTATGTAATTGTAACGTATATTTTACAATAACAGACTTGCAATTGTCAAATAAAGGTTATCTTAACAAACCGTCACTCCATGTAACATGTCCTTGCGATAACTAACCGTCTGGCTGTACTTGTTCGGCAGGTGCCGGCGAAGCACCTCATAGCGGCGGCCATCATGTCAGTGCCAGCCGCCCTCACGGTCTCCAAGCTTCTCATGCCGGAGACCGAGAAGTCACACACGACGACGGAAGATGTCGAATGTATGCCGCATAGGTCAGTGAAGCTATGTTGTTATGTAGTTAGAGACAGGGCGGAGGTCAGTGATGCTATGTTGTTATGTAGCTATAGACAGGGCGGAGGTCAATGAAGCTATGTTGTTATGTAGCAATAGACAAGACAGATGTG
>CBDHHR010001067.1:5000-12500 GCA_965263245.1 Metamycoplasmataceae bacterium
AACGGATCTACGGTGGATGGTCGAGGTCCGTCTTCAGTCTCTCCAAAAACATACTGTAATCGTATAAACCTAATGTGACTTCGGAAGGGGTCAGGGGTCATAGCTAGGCTACAAGCTCTGACAGATCGTCTCCGTAAAGATTGAGATTGAGTGGAAACGAACTACACATTTCTAACAATTGATATTGGCGAGTCACTACTGCGTCAGCCGTGCGAACAGCATAAATACACGACTGGCGGGAATGCCAATATTATGACCCAGTCATGTCCTGAACGTTCCACGTAACACTAGCAGGGTGTGGCTGAAATCACCTCAAATATTATATCACATGACTTCCACACAGTGTGTGATTTCATTAGCTGACGTCAATAGAGGAGGTTTTGAAAGGGATTTGCCCGAGGTAGATAAGAGCAATCAGCCGGAGCGACATCTGGCACGCAATGATGGCGGGGACGACACGGGTGTTGTTGCTCAGTCATTTTTGCGCTGACGTTCACAAAGGTTGCAGCTCAAATGTTTCAGTTATACCACCTTTTCCAGTAGGGAAGAGGGGAGCGCATTCAAATGGTCAGGAGGGCACGTCAAACTAATGCAAGCATAGCGGGGGTAATTTAAAGGGTTAATGTGGAGCATGTTCCCTCTAATCTTCTGGATCCGTCTATGTATTCATCTACACCTGTCGAAATTGTACTACTACAATTGATCTACGCTTACCTTTGACGACAAGCGAAGCGACACGAGAGAAGATCTTGCCCCCGAGAGAGACGGCTCTACACACGTAGTGGCCTACGTCATCGGCCTTCACATTCGCCACTTCATAGACGGAGCCACTGTTTCCAGAGCCACCGACCACGTCACTGCGTATGATGTGTCCGTCTTTAAACCTGGCGATAAACGAGAAACGGCAAGTGCGATATCAGTATAGAATCAGGAACAATAAAAAAAAAAAATTGCAAGATGGGTTAATGCTAAATGGAACCATTTTGATAGTTCCTATGTAAACCTACACACATCAACCGCACATGACTCCATCTCCATTGTTTATGATATTCTTTGAAGAGCGCATTATATTTACTACATATACGTGCATGCATGCGTGCGTGCATGCATGAGTGCGCGTACTTTGGGTGTGTGACTGTGTGTGTGTGTGTGTGTGTGTGTGTGTGTGTGTGTGTGTGTGTGTGTGTGTGTGTGTGTGTGTGTGTGTGTGTGTGTGTGTGTGTGTGTGTGTGTGTGTGTGTGTGTGTGTGTGTGTGTGTGTGTGTGTGTGTGTGTGTGTGTGTGTGTGTGTGTATCTGTATGTGTATGTGTGTGTGTGTGTGTGTGTGTGTGTGTGTGTGTGTGTGTGTGTGTGTGTTGTTGTTGGTGTGTGTGAGTGTGTGTGTATGTGTGTGTCTGTGAGTGTGTGTGCGTGTGTGTGGGTGTGCATGTATTTGAATTCTTAAGTGCATGTGTGCCTATCTGTCCGTGTGATATTCAAGCATTCTAACTACATAATACCTAAAGAATAATTATACAGATAATATATGCCTTCCATAAAATACACCTGTGAGCACTGTTTTCGTTATTTCGTACGTCTAAACCGCATTTAATAAAATCTGTCCTGTAATTTTTTAAACCGAGTACCGATGACAACGCCACATACCAGTCGTACTGTGTGACGTCAGGTTCAGCCGTTGCCTGGCAACTGAAGCGAACTTTCCCGCCAACAAACCCGGCCGTGCTCCGGGGTTCCATTGAGAACATTGGTTTCTCTGCAGTACGAATTCACACATTACACAACGACACAGTTTTAGATACGGTTTGAGGTAATTGCGTGACATATCAAATAACCTATTCTCAAAACAAGTCACTTGGCAAAGAAAACAAAATCCTCACTCTCATAGCACGCACGGGAATTTTTATGTCCGCTTGTAACATTTTGCTATTGTTAGATCGTCATAGGAATCGAAAATAAAATAATATGACAATTTAATTAACCATCAATCAATTGCAATGTGACAAGTATGTAGTAGCAAGTATGATCAAATATCAAATAAGTTAAAATACAGCTGCCAAGATAGATTTGTACGTGATCACACTAACGACGTACTCTCCTAATTTGTACGTGATCACACTAACGACGTACTCTCCTAATTTGTACATGACCACACTGACGACGTACTCACCTAGTTTGTACATGATCACACTGATGACGTACTCACCTAGTTTGTACATGATCACACTGACGACGTACTCACCTAGTTTGTACATGATCACACTGATGACGTACTCACCTAGTTTGTACATGATCACACTGACGACGTACTCACCTAATTTGTACGTGATCACACTAACGACGTACTCTCCTAATTTGTACATGACCACACTGACGACGTACTCACCTAGTTTGTACATGATCACACTGATGACGTACTCACCTAGTTTGTACATGATCACACTGACGACGTACTCACCTAGTTTGTACATGATCACACTGATGACGTACTCACCTAGTTTGTACATGATCACACTGATGACGTACTCACCTAGTTTGTACATGATCACACTGATGACGTACTCGCCTAGTTTGTACATGATCACACTGACGACGTACTCACCTAGTTTGTACATGATCACACTGATGACGTACTCACCTAGTTTGTACATGATCACACTGATGACGTACTCACCTAGTTTGTACATGATCACACTGGTGACGTACTCACCAAGTTTGTACATGACTACATTGACGACGTACTCACCTTGTGTGTACGTGACCACACTGATGACGTATGACCTAGTTTGTACGTGACCACACTGATGACGTACTCACCTAGTTTGTACGTGACCACACTGACGATGTACTCACCTAGTTTGTACATGACCACACTGGTGACGTACTCACCTAGTTTGTACATGACCACATTGACGACGTACTCACCTAGTGTGTACATGACCACACTGACGACGTACTGACCTAGTTTGTACATGACCACACTGGTGACGTACTCACCTAGTTTGTACATGACCACATTGACGACGTACTCACCTAGTGTGTACATGACCACACTGATGACGTACTGACCTAGTTTGTACATGACCACACTGATGACGTACTCACCTAATTTGTACATGACCACACTGGTGTCGTACTCACCTAGTTTGTACATGACCACATTGACGACGTACTCACCTAGTGTGTACGTGACCACACTGATGACGTACTGACCTAGTTTGTACATGATCACACTGATGACGTACTCACCTAATTTGTACATGACCACACTGGTGACGTACTCACCTAGTTTGTACATGACCACATTGACGACGTACTCACCTAGTGTGTACGTGACCACACTGATGACGTACTGACCTAGTTTGTACGTGACCACACTGACGACGTACTCACCTAGTTTGTACATGATCACACTGACGACGTACTCACCTAGTTTGTACATGACCACACTGATGACGTACTGACCTAGTTTGTACATGACCACACTGATGACGTACTGACCTAGTTTGTACGTGACCACACTGACGATGTATTCACCTAGTTTGTACGTGACCACACTGATGACGTACTCACCTAATTTGTACATGACCACACTGATGACGTACTCACCTAGGGTGTACGTGACCACACTGATGACGTACTGACCTAGTTTGTACGTGACCACACTGAAGATGTACTCACCTAGTTTGTACATGACCACACTGATGACGTACTGACCTAGTTTGTACGTGACCACACTGACGATGTACTCACCTAGTTTGTACATGACCACACTGACACTGCTGCCAGCAATGACGACGTACTCTTGTGTCGCGCTTTCGTAGCCATCTTTTCTTGCGGTCAATCTCAGGCCAGAGACGCAGATGCCGGTCAACATGAACCGTCCGTCTCGACCACTCACAGCCGCCGCTGACCACTCCCTCCCGACAGTGAAGATGTTGACATCTGCGAGGGGAAAAGATGTCTGTCTGTCTGTCACTCTACCTTCGATGACGTCACTATCGCATTGACAGACAGAACAGTCCGGGTCGAGATGTCCCCCTGGCGGACACGTGCGGGAACAATCTGCAGTTGGAAAAAAACGTCATGCTAATTGCTGCGATAGATAATATTTTAATAATGATATGTTGAACAGTAGTGCAGCAAGTGACGATTGCCCAGACGTTGTTATCGTCATATTCGCCGACACAGTCATCGGTGCTGTGTCGATGAATATGTCGACAACAACGACTATCCTACGACCGACGACCGACGACCGACGACCGACGACCGACGACCGACGACCGACGACCGACGACCGACGACCGACGACCGACGACCGACGACCGACGACCGACGACCGACGACCGACGACCGACGACCGACGACCGACGACCGACGACCGACGACCGACGACCGACGACCGACGACCGACGACCGACGACCGACGACCGACGACCGACGACCGACGACCGACGACCGACGACCGACGACCGACGACCGACGACCGACGACCGACGACCGACGACCGACGACCGACGACCGACGACCGACGACCGACGACCGACGACCGACGACCGACGACCGACGACCGACGACCGACGACCGACGACCGACGACCGACGACCGACGACCGACGACCGACGACCGACGACCGACGACCGACGACCGACGACCGACGACCGACGACCGACGACCGACGACCGACGACCGACGACCGACGACCGACGACCGACGACCGACGACCGACAACAATAAGAATACGTTGGTACCCACCTGGACACGCCCACTGATCACACGGCCGACCCTCACTGGACACTCCGACGCACTCAGAGCCGCCATTTTGTGGCGCCGGATCGTCGCAACGTCGGACGCGTTGCTGCGTTCCTCCGTCACACGTGACTGAGCACGATGACCACGGGTCCCACACGGACCACTGACCATTGATCACCAGACCACCCGAAGAGTCTTCTACACACAAATACATTCGAAATAGTTACTTAGCCTCTCTTTTTCTGTTTCATTTCTATTTTATTTTATTATAAATCTTATTCAAAGATCCCGCGGAAATACGTCTACCTTTACGAACGGTCACCCGCTAATAGCGGACATATTACTTCAATCGGATAAATGCGTTAACATTAAACAACTGCAATAGAACGGTCAAATGGTATAACTACTGTTTACATTCGTTGACATTTTCAGGAATAGGTAGTGGAATTAATTAGCGCTCGTGATTATGTGACATATTATTTCATGTCATTCAAAACGTATTATTAGTGTATTGTTAATTAACATAATGTGTAATTGTTACAAACATGGTATGGTTTAGTAGCCTAACACTTACTTAGGCAAACACACGTCGGAGACGTCCAGTCGCACGCCTTAATTTTGTCGTTCCACACAATTTTCGACGGACACGGTCGGTTGTCATATGTCAAGCCATTACTGCACGTGACGTACACGTCACATCCGTCACATGACTGGTAGTCGCCGTTCGGTTGGTTGGCGCAGGATCTCACGCAGTTTGTACCGGTGCTGCCACATTTACCTTGGACTGGAACATTACACAAAGTAGTGTCAACAATTATACAAATTATAAATGTTATTATTATTACTAAAACCACATAACTGTGAAGATTATACTATTTGATGAGCACCTCGCGTACAACGGCGCATGATTATGTGTGCATGTTTAAGTTTTATTCCTGTCCACTGACGTATAAAGCAGACCAAATATATTCAAACAAAAAGTAAGCATACCTGACGTCATCACACTAACTAAAACGATCACAGTCACAATGACGCATCGTAAACACAGTACCGCCGCCATCTTGTCTCAGATTCGGCGACAACAGGACGATGTCAGCTGAGCAGGTGATGCTTGTTGTGCAGCGGTGTGACCGTGTCTTATATACACCGCTGCGTCACGCATCAGTGAACGCGGCGGTGGTTGTGGTTGGTGACACACAAGAAGGTCATCAATCTAGTTAGTTCGAGCGAGCAAGAACAAAAAGTTCAAGGTTATATCAAAACTGTCTGTAAGGTGGTGGTTCCCGCAAACGTAGGCAAGCTTCATGATACACGTAGGCCGTATTTTTCCAAAAATCCATTTATGGATTTTATTTTCTCTAAACAGTAAGTTTTATTAATGCATTGTTAATTCTAGTATATAGTAACTATATATATATATATATATATATATATATATATATATATATATATATATATATATATATATATATATATATATATATATATATATATATATATATATATATATATATAGTGACTATCATAAAGATTAACTTAACTCAGTATTTTCTAATGTATTCATTACATACTTATTGAACTCCAAAAGCTATACTCCTTCAACGAAACAGGTTGCTTACGAATGACACGTGTGTGTTAATACATATAGCTTTTTAATGTTGTTCATATCATATTTGAACCGTTTTGCATCTATGGAAAATTAAATGTAGACGTTCGATACGTCACAAAATGTGTTTCCATCTGTTTTGTTAACTTCGATCGTAATCAATTTATGTATTATGCACAATCCAACAAGTCATGTCTTCAGCATGTATAACTATTAATTTATACACTGAAATCAGCAATAAAACTGGTTTGTAGAAAGTCGTGAAAAATTACTGAAATTCACCGCCACTCACGTCATTTTGGGGGATTTCCGAAATGCCACATTTAGCTTTAGTGGGACATTTCTGCGTGTAATTAATTAATGTGTTGTGCTTCTGGGTTAATAAATGTCCAGACGCAACACCTATTGGATGAACGACTTCAATTCATTGCTCTGAATGACTTGATTTCAACCGTTAACTGACTGATGCGGCTCGTTAAAGTCTACGGTCACTCTGACATGCACCAACAATTTCAACATAAACGTCTGACATGTAGCTTGTGTTTGAGTGTCGTTTCAAAACAACGATGGGTATATTTGGGTTGGGGTAATATGGGGGGTTTTCCCGGTGTCTTAATACGTCAGCATTTCCATTCAAGCACAATTAATTCACTCCAAGCGGGCGTATTTGACATGCAGTGAAATTCACTGACACGTTATTTTATTGAGTGATTGTCCTGAAATAGTATGAAACGTACACATAGGCTATAATACACACAACTCGAAGTGGCCAATCAACAATAAACAAGGAAAGAAGCTAATTGCTTATAATTGCTATTTTCGTTCATTAACAACATATGCCGCTGTATACCTAATTAGTCTGATGCGAATATATCACAGTTATTCAGTTATTAATTACGATTAAAACGTAATAACACGGTTTCTCATTTAACTAACTGTTCGCAAATACTAATACGTACTATTATATTAAAGTGTTAGTAGCGTAGTTGATTGTTGTAGTTAGGAGTGGTAGCCCAGCTGTACGCTTTGTTATATAAGCATGACATTTTGCACCAACTTAGAGCATAATGAATACACAAATACTTGTACATAGGGGCACCTCAGATTTCCTTTGGTTGGCGCTGACCGCCATTTTGAAAGATGG
>CBDHHR010001067.1:17500-20000 GCA_965263245.1 Metamycoplasmataceae bacterium
TAGCACCTTCGTCCATCCGTCGACGACTCGCGCATTGTTTTACGATTACGAGATTGTTTAATGACTTGATTTTATCGCGCCACTGAGCTCGATCTTCGAGGATATTGGCGCATAAGAAGTCATCATCATCATCATCATCATCATCATCATCATCATCATCATCATCATCATCATCATCATCATCATCATCATCATCATCATCATCATCACCATCACCATCACCATCACCATCACCATCATCATCATCATCATCATCATCATCATCATCATCATCATCATCATCATCATCATCATCATCATCATCATCATCATCATCATCATCATCATCATCACCACCATCATCATCATATTGCATGAATTGATAACAAATAATTATTTGTAACTGCGTAGCGTATTGTGCGGTCACATTCCTATTCATTGTGGCATTGTATTCAATGTGTAATTCACATGAACACTGGATGAACTAAATTCACAGAAAACAAGCAAAAGAAGTCGTCGTTAGTTCTAATTGATTCAAAATGTGGCAGGACGTCACAATCAGGCACTTGGCAGGTGGCAGAAACTGTCAGAAAAATGTTTCCCAGTTAGTGACGTTTTCTAAATGTGACGTCATTTATGATCAAATCAAGATTCCCCAAAAATGTCAATGAAATACCCAGATACGATTTAGATAAGTTAAATTCAGTGACGAAGTATAAGAAAATTCAAGGAGCGATAGACCAACAAATATATTTCTGGACGGTTCACAACGTTGAAAGTCGTCGGATTTACAATTTGGGTTAATCTCAAACCATGTTATCTTATCTTATCTTATCATTACCGTTATTATATATATATATATGTATATATATATATATATATATATATATATATATATATATATATATATATATAAAATACCGTTACTGGTAGTATATTTTATGTAGAATTTATACAATTATCTTTTTCTATTCAATGCCATTTTCGAGCATAGAGCAGATGTATCTTAAATGAAATTGAAGCGAAGTTGTGTCAATATTATTTATTCTTTGCAAACATTTCGAAAATTATGCTCTTTTGCGCATTTGGTGCACAAGGAAACTGCTGCTGTTTTGAACAAACTTCTTATAATGTAGGGTCGTTAATTTGGAAGAAAACCTCCGTGACAACTTTAAAAAAATTATTAGTTTAAGCGAGTAACTTACTGTGCGGTCGCATTCCGATTTATTCTAGTGGAATTGTGTCCAATGTATAATTCACACGAACATTGGATGAACGTCCGACGTTCGAGTTAGTGACGTAGTTTCACTTAGCCGACTGTCACTCGGCTGCATAACTTCTCCGAGAAGACAGTCTGGTCGTTTTACAGGCGTTTCAATGTTATCCGTTTGGGGCTAAGCAATGTTGCCACTTCACAATGCTGCCGTAATTCATATTTTATTTTAAAAAATGCAAATTTTTATTTCTATTTCTTTTTATGTTATAATATGTTTGATTTTGAATAGTTTCCATAACATAGCATTATCTGATAAAAAGTATCCTTATTTGGTTTGTTATTTCAAGTTCAGCGTAGCAACCAAGCAGCGTTTCTGTCAAGATCTGGTGTGTGGCCGCCCTGTCGGTTACATCGGCAGTCCATTAAGACGACATGATCAGTTCGTGGTTTTTTATTTTTATTGCAAAATCATGTTAATCAGTAAAAGTTACAACTATTGTAGCGTCCTGACCGCCAATAAATGTTTTATCGAAACAGAACTGATTTCGTAATGTTAAATGTCAAATGTTTATAAGAATCCCGACGCTGTCACTCAAATCGCCTCAAGTGACATCCCCCCTTTGACCTTTACAAACTGGGAACCGTGCACCTGGCTGGGTGTGGCGTTAGTGGCGTCAACTTGTGTTCGCGTGAAACTGCATCGCGTGCTCATGTATTTCCTTCTGGGCATGTAGCCACGCCTACAACGGTTTCGAAAACGCCTCATAGTCGATGTGTACACAGAGTTAAGCGCCCTTACTGCTGAAAAGTGCGGCCACCTCGCGGTGTCTGATTATTAGAGGCTAGGTAGTGACGTTGTCGCCGAGTTTTGCGACTGTGACGTAATTTGTCAAATCAAGATTGCCAACACTTTTCAGTGAAGCACCCAAACACAATTAAGGGTATTTTCAGACGAATTACAATATTCAATGTTTTCGTCTCAAACCATGGTATTTTTTTACACCATTACCAGCATAGGTAAAATGTTGTTACTGGGAATACATTTTATGTAGAACTTAAACATTTATAGTTTCTATTCAAAGATTCAAAGCCATTTTCGAGCATAGAGCTGGTGTAAGCTAGATCTACGTTTGAAACAATGGCGTAGCCTGGATCTTTTATTGGAGCGGGCCACCCGATTTATGCGTGTGCGTGTGCGTGTGCGTGTGCGTGTGCGTGTGCGTGTGCGTGTGCGTGTGCGTGTGCGTGTGCGTGTGCGTGTGCGTGTGCGTGTGCGTGTGCGTGTGCGTGTGCGTGTGCGTGTGC
>CBDHHR010001068.1:0-6804 GCA_965263245.1 Metamycoplasmataceae bacterium
GACAAATTGTAGAGATCACGCGGATAAATATTCAGAAGCCGGGAGAATCACCAGACTGTCTTCTCGGCGTACTTCCGCTGCCGACCGACAGTCGGTTAAGCGAGATTATTTCGCGGTCTGCTTGGCGCGGTGGTTCTGTGGAACAACAGGGTTCCACAAATCCACGTTAGTCGCTAGGGGCGCTGATACGCAACTAGACCTTAGTTGCGTATCAGTGCCTCTAGCGCCTAACGTGGATTTGTTTGCATGTTTTGCGGAACGCTTGTTTAAATCATTCTCAATTAGCTGTTGAACTCGCGTGACTCCGAAATCTCACACATAGCTAAACATGGAGATAGTCTAACATGTATGTAAGCGGATTGTAGGATGAATTAAACAAGCGTTCCGCAAAACGTTCCGGATTTTACACACGTCAAGAATATGTAAAAGACGGCACAAAGACCCTAGTTGCGTTAGAGTGCCCTCTGTCGGATTAGTTATTGTGGTACCTCATTTGCCTCCCGCACGTACAGTCACAGCAGTAAACGTTTTTAAAACACGTCTAAAAACTCATCTATTTAAACAAGTGTTTTTATAATTTCACTTATTCCTTTAGATTTTGTTTTACTATTTATTGTTTTTAGGTTAGTCAACCTGCACAAGTTAAAGTAGTGGGTTAGTCAACCTAATAATTATCTATTTTCAGTGCCTGTGTCTTAGCTATTATGTTACGCGTTTATTCTTAGTACGTCGATCTACGTTTAAATGCATATGTTTGTGAAGCGCCCGAGAGCAATTATTGTTTAACTGACTGAGCGCTATATAAATATGTTATTATTATTATTATTATTATTATTATTATTATTATTATTATTTATATTACTATATTATCATATTATTATACATAAGCACGAGGTTTCGTCATGATGTTTCTTGAAATGGTGCAGTTTTTAGGGCAGAAAAAAGTTTGCGGCTGAGTGAGCTCCATACATATGGAGGTAGTAGCCGGTAGTGGTTTAGTTACTAACCATACTATGATTTTTGTATTTTAAATTAAACTCAATATATGACACAGGCTCTACATGTCGTATGAAATTACCGTCCGGGTGCCGGCGTCCGGTCTGTGATTATATCACTTATGGTGAAGATGGATTATGGATGAATATGAAATACCTAAGGAATGTGAATAATAAAATTGACATTAATAAAGTGGCCTTTTCACTGAGTGTCTAACGTTATGCTACTACTACACCTACACCTACACCTACTACTACTACTACTACTACTACTACTACTACTACTACTACTACTACTACTACTACTACTACTACTACTACTACTACCAGTACTGCTACCGCTACCGCTACCGCTACCGCTACCGCTACCGCTACCGCTACCGCTACCACTACCACTACCACTACCACTACCACTACTACTACTACTACTACTACTACTACTACTACTACCAGTACCAGTACCAGTACCGCTACCACTACCACTACCACTACCACTATTACTACTACTACTACTATTACTACTACTACTACTACTACTACTACTACTACTACTACTACTACTACTACTACTACTACTACTACTACTACTACTACTACTACTACTACCAGTACTGCTACCGCTACCGCTACCGCTACCGCTACCGCTACCGCTACCGCTACCGCTACCGCTACCGCTACCGCTACCGCTACCGCTACCAGTACCAGTACCAGTACCAGTACCAGTACCAGTACCAGTACCGCTACCGCTACCGCTACCAGTACCAGTACCAGTACCGCTACCGCTACCGCTACCGCTACCGCTACCGCTACCACCAGTACCAGTACCGCTACCGCTACCGCTACCGCTACCGCTACCGCTACCGCTACCGCTACCACCAGTACCGCTACCGCTACCGCTACCGCTACCGCTACCTCTACCACTACCACCACCACCACCACCACCACCACCACCACCACCACCACCACCACCACCACCACCACCACCACCACCACCACCACCACCACCACTACTACTACTACTACTACTACTACTACTACTACCAGTACCAGTACCACTACCGCTACCACCACTACTACTACTAATACTACTATTACTACTACTACTACTACTACTACTACTACTACTACTACTACTACTACTACTACTACTACTACTACTACTATTACTACTACTACTACTAGTACTACTAGTTGTAGACTAGTAGTACTAGTAGTAGTAGTAGTAGTAGTAGTAGTAGTAGTAGTAGTAGTAGTAGTAGTAGTAGTAGAAGTAGTAGTAGACTAGTAGTAGTAGTAGTAGTAGAAGTAGTAGTAGTAGTAGTAGTAGTAGTAGTAGTAGTAGTAGTAGTAGTAGTAGTAGTAGTAGTAGTAGTAGTAGTAGTAGTAGTAGTAGCAATAATAATAACAATAATAATAACAATAATAATAACAATAATAATAACAATAATAATAACAATAATAATAACAATAATAATAACAATAATAATAACAATAATAATAACAATAATAATAACAATAATAATAACAATAATAATAACAATAATAATAACAATAATAATAACAATAATAAACAGTTTCAATAATACATACCTGCATACGTAATAAGACCGGACTGTGTACAACAGCAGTGTAAATAAATAAAATATATATCCACAAAATACAAAGTAGAAAATAAAACATGATTCGAAACGTAACAACGACAAATTTTCATTTCTCTTTAATTGTGTGTGACATGTTTCAGTATAAGTTTAATTTTGAACAGGTTTTTTTTTATAATATAATATTACCTGATAAAGAAAATGGTCTTTATTTAATTTGGAATTTCAAATTCGGCCAGAGAATCAATCAGCGTCTCTATCCTATTCTAGGGTAAGGTCGCCCTGGCGGTAATATCGGCAGAGTATAAATCAACCAGGCAGAGATGATGGGCTAAAAATACTGACGCCTTTTATATTAAATCCCCAGGCGGCTTAGTTTCATCTACCCGACCCACGTTCGGCTGCGCAACTTCCGGTAACTATAATGTTGCGCTACGAAGGAAAATACTTTACTAAAAATGTACTTCGCTACAAGCTTGTTTCTTGATAAAAAAAAACACGGAGTGTGGGGAGCGGTGGTCGCGCTTTAGAGCGCCTGACTGTCAGTCCAGGGGACGGTGGTTCAACCCCACCTGCCGCCGTTGCGAAACTTAGACAATTTCGTTCACCCCACATTTACCTGTCTTTCGGAAGGGACACTAAAAGCCGGTGGTCCCTTCTATTTGGTGTCTATGCAAGGGGAAGTAAAAGACCCCATACATGGGGTAAATGTGTAACCTGTAGTGAACTCACTAATTCTTACTAGTGCGTGATGCCCCAGTAGGGGTATTGCACTACAACATATCAGAATTTGAATCAGAATGTTTACTTCGTCACATGCCACCGCGTGGCGCCACCTTTGCTGTTTCTACTGTAATCTAAACCAGGGCAACGTGTGCTGTAGACGTACGTGGGTTCTCATTACTCGAGCAGCGCTTGTCTGGTTCATTTGCACGTTAAGCATGATGTAGGTAAGTGAACATTGCTACAGTGAAATCTTCGTTTTCTTCCAAGTACTTGACCCGAGGACCTGGTACGAAGCTTACGCGCTTGGACGTGTATGCTGTCTTGGGGCGCTTTGAGCAGGCTACGAGACTTCTTTCTAACCGGGCTGCATAATTATTCACCCCCCCCCCACATGGAAATGAGTTCGGCATGATTGTGCACATATTTGCAAGATAAGTAGCATCTATAATGTTTATTACGAAATTATAACGTGTTCATACTGTGCATATCTTACAGAGAATTCCTTCAATATTGTTAAACAGTAAAACTGTGATCGGATGTTGAATGTCTTCTCTAAGCAATTCTTAGACACGATTGACTGATCAACTGTATATACCTTGTAGTGGCATTTCCCGAATGCCCCAAATTAAGGTGGTGACATTAATTGCATTAATTAACCAAACACAATGGGCGAGTAAGACGATAATAAATTAATGTGGCTGTGTATAGACCCTATATCCATTGCTTAGGGTCAAAAGCCAGTAAAATTAAGGCGATTACACGTTTGTGCCTGTATGGTTACTGTGTTTGTGGATGATGTTGCAAGCGATACTATTAATATCTCTGAATGGATTCTACTGTCACGCAGAGCCACTGCTACCAAGAATTGGTGATGCAATAAATACAACCTAGATCACGACCCCTAATGTTCGGTGACCTATGGGGTGCATGCACTAACAATCCGGGTTCAATGCTGGCAAATCGTATCTGACATTCGCACAGTAAAAGTAGCAATAGCGCGGCGACGTCCCTTACAAGTCACCAGTACAGCTGTAGTCAGGTATGTAGTTACTATGTACACGCCATGAACTGAACTGGACCAACAAGCAACGTAAGAATAAAATCGCCTCGCTGTGAACCACAGCGTGCGACTGGCCTTGCGACTGGCCTATATCACACGCCGTATAATAATAATAATTTATTATTTAAAACATTCCGGTAGATCTGTTAGTAGACATATTTATCTGAATTCATAATTTCGCTAAGCGTAGTGGTGGCTTGTAATGAACTAGATACAAAACGTCACCAGTTTTACACGTAATCGGCGTGTAGGCCTATATCAGTGTTTTTCAAGTAATTGGCATGTAAAGAAGTACAATTTAAATAAATTACCTTTGCTTGTAACGAAATAATGTTATCAAAAGTAACTATAGTTTTTATGTCCTCGCTTTTCTTTATTTTGCGAAATATTTTTCATTGCAACATATTCGTGTTTAGTCGTCATGGGGTCATATCGATATGTCGAAATCTTTTAATAATATGCAACGATGCGATGGGACGACTAGGACTGAGTTAAGACAGACCTAGATAGAAAGTGAGACGAATGGAAAATAACTGCAAAAGACAGATGTTATTTGAGAATGTTGGTATAGAACGTAGTGAGAGAGAACGAGGAGGAGAGAGAAGAGAAAGAAAAGGCAACGAAAACCATGGCCCACTTCATCCTTGACGAGAGGGATGCAAAGAGGAGCACAACACTCACAGTGATACAAGGTGGCCAGGTCGCAGTCATCTTTGTTGGGCCTGGAATGATACACCGATGTACTTGATATGACTCTAGTTTAGAATGAACTAGTTATCCGGTTACACGGGGTCATGAGTATGGTCGAACGAACAACCATATTGACGGATCTGGAGGACTTTGTGTTAGAATTGGAGCACGACTAACCTCGTGTTTGCACTGAATGCCGTCTTGTAAGATTTGATAAGTAAGAAAATGTTATTATTATATGGCAACTTTCCAATAGGATTGTATATATATATATATATATATATATATATATATATATATATATATATATATATATATATTCACAATGGTATCAACAATTCCACACAATATCATAAAACGGTAAAATTTCTTATTAAAATAATCATTGAACAAATTGTACGTAATAAAATTAAAGCATGTACATTAGAAATACAGTTAACTAAAAAAGTATTCTAAAATATATTTAAAAAGAAAGTAAATTAAACTGTCTGTTAAAATACGCGAACATCATTAACCGTTCTAATAATGTACCAAACACCATGGAATTAAAGAGTTTTGTAGCGATTTGTGTTCGCCATTGGAATTGGTAACTCTTGGCACGACCTCATTATATGGTAGGGTATGTGGCACATTTCAACCATTTGGTAAGAGCACATTCAGTTTGTGGTCACTACGGTTCATTTTAGCGATACACGCTCCACATAATTCATCGTTGTACAGGAGATGATGCAGTGCAAAATGATAGAATGTGCAGAATGATAGGCCCCTATCTTCAGAGTTGGTTAAATTTAGTGCATGGTTTAAAACAAATATTCTTTTTAAATAAATGTTTCTAAAACAAACTTTATGGTTACAGATTCAAATCAATTAAAAAAGATATGTAAAGGTAGTTTGTGGCAACTACTGCGAGGAATGCAATGTTAGAAATAATATTAGTTTTGATGATATGAGTAAATAGATGAATATTGATCTATCTACACAACTATCTGTCTGTCCGATATATATATATACATCAACGACTCACGCACTGTTCTACGTTTACGCAATTGCTTAACCCCTTGGTTTTGTCGCGCCACTGAGCTTGATCTTCGAGGATATTGGCGCATAAGAAGTTATTATTATTATTATATATATATATATATATACAAACAAAATGATAGAATGGGCTGAATGATAGGCACCTATCTTCAGAGTTGGTTAAATTTAGTGCATGGTTTAAAACAAATATTCTTTTTAAATAAATGTTTCTAAAACAAACTTTATGGTTACAAATTCAAATCAATTAAAAAAGATATGTAAAGGTAGTTTATGTCAACTTCCGCGAGGAATGCAATGTTAGAAATCAGATTAGTTTTGAATATTGATCTATCTACACAACTATCTGTCTGTCCGATATATACATATATATATATATATATATATATATATATATATATATATATATATATATATATATATATATATATATATATATATTATAATAACACAACATTGATATATTGAAACAGATACACAAGATGTGGACCTTCCTTTCTGCGCGAGTGACAGCTTACAGATGTCTAGCGCGCCGACAAAGCATCGCCATCTTCCTAGTTATCGGTGGTTGTTCATTGGTCATTCTGCCACTTCTGTACCCAAACTTGGGTTACCAGCTGACCGACAAGATACTGCGACGACATACACAGTACATTCAGTGTCCATCGCTGCATTTCGCCAAAGACCCTCTTCCCAGGAC
>CBDHHR010001069.1:0-25000 GCA_965263245.1 Metamycoplasmataceae bacterium
TTTAAATCATTTATATAGGTCAAAAATAATAAGGGACCTAATATTGATCCTTGTGGCACAAGTTATATTTTTAAAATCAGAATTGGTTTCACCGATTCTTACTGTTTGTTTTCTACTAGTTTTCCACTGGAGGACAGTTCCTCTTAGTCCATAATGGTTTAGGTTTTTAATAGGATGCCATGATTCACTGTATCAAATGCTTTTGCGTAATCTAAAAAAAGTCCTATTATGTGTTCTCCTTTGTCTTTTGCACTTGTTATGTTATCAATTAATATTATTAAAGCCATGTAAGTAGAATATCCTTTTTTGAATCCAAATTAATAATTTGACAATATATCAATATATATATATAGTTAGTCTACCATATACAAGTTTTTCAAATATTTTAGAAAATACCAGTACAGCTATTTTAGTAATATGGAAATTGGTCTATAGTTACTGATTAGTGTAGCATCTCCTTTTTTAAATCAGCACTACATTAGCTATTTTTAATTTATATGGTACGTATCCTTTGTCAAACGATAAATTTATAATGTGGCGTAATGGTTCAATCATACATGAGTATATTTGTTTGATGATGTCTGGCTTTATACCATGACATCCATGACTGCGGTTTTTATTTCTCTATAATTTTCCTTGTCTCATCTGTGGCTGTAGGTGCTAAAAACATTGAATTCCATCAAGATAATCAATATTTGTGATTTGTTCTGTAAATGCACTAATGCTTGTATTTGGGGTCTGTACACAATGACGACCAATATTTTTCTTTTATGTTTTCTGGTTTGAGACATAACTTCAACAAAAAGACATTCTATAAGCTCAATCATAATATTCATATTTGGCTTTTCTACGTAATCATAATTTTTGTGAATGTACAACGATGCTCCTCCTTTTCTGGAGGGTCTAGTAAGATCAATACTTTTGTATTCTGTTAGACCAATTATCGAAAACTGTATATCGAGCAACAGTAAATAATTGTTCAGCTTATCTATATTCTTCGGTATACTTCTAACATATAGCAAGGTAACTGATTGCATTATAAGCAGGCCCAATTTCAGTGGTTAAGTCACCCAAAATATGGTGTACATTATGTGTTCAGTTCTAGAAGGGTCCATCTCCAGCAAATGAGCCCTTTTAGAATTAACCTATGAATACTCCCTAGAGGACACCACCTGTATAAGATGGGTAGTTTTATCGCGGTGATGATTCGGTGGCCGAAGTACCGCAAAAAACAGGAATGAATTAGTGTGAGCAAAGAAGAGAAGAAGAAGAAGGAAATAGTTTGTCAGTACAAGGGGAGTGAAACCAAAAGGCCATAGAAAAAGGATGAAAATGCAGTCATTTTTCTACCATATGCAACTTTCCTTTTATTAAAACATTTAATTTATTTTAATTACTGTTTCAATAAAAAAGAGTAATAACTAGTTTGGTTGTGAGGAGAAGATGGTGTATCGTCTATTGAAAACCCACCTATTCCGGGCTGTGTATGAAGTATAGACACTTTTTTATTTATTTTATTTTACTTATTTATTTTCTTGTACATGTTTTACATTAATTTTACATAATGTCATATTCATTATGTTATTATCAATATACCATTTATTTTAATAATTATTTTAGCTAATTTCTTTTATTATTTATTACTATTACTTTTTTGTAAATATTTTATGTATTTTATTTACCTTAACAAACTTAATATTATAATTCTCATGTATACATACTCATGTACAGCGCCTCCGAATGGATATTTCCAGATTTATGGCGCTTTATAAATGTTCTTCTTCTTATTATTATTATTATCGTGAAGTTGCTTGCAGGTATCCACGGAATACGCACTAAGAGACTATACCGCGTCGTTATATGTTTGGCAGAAGAGATTAAATTGAAAGACAAAGGAAGTATACATAATAAAAGGCTATGTATTTCAGACGACGAGAGAAACAAGGTGGATGGAAACGTATCTGTTTCATAATATGCAAGACTTGGCAATAAGCGGCGTTATCTGTCTTCTGAATTATGTATCACGAAGACCTATACCCTTTTCTTGCAGATCAACTACCCTGAGCATTGCATGCACGTTCAAAGTGACTTGTATCTGAAGGAGGCCAAGAGTGACACAACATTCTGGTTCTGTTATGATTATCTTACAGCAAAAGTTAACCATGGCTTTGGTATGCCAAAATTAGATGTCTTTTGCGGATGTCTGTTATTTAACGCCGAAAACAATGTCGTCAAAACGGCGATTGTAGAAGATGTAAAGACGCTCTCACAATAACGTTATTCTGCTTGACAACAACTTATTATTTACCTAATATAAATATATATGCCATATGAAATATATATATATATATATATATATATATATATATATATATATATATATATATATATATATATATAACAACAAAACAAAAACTCAACACCAGCCGAGGAATGGGCAGCTCTGCAGCAGGTCGTGTACAACACAGCCAAGACATATCTTGGCGAGCCAGACAGAAAACATCAGGACTGGTTCGACCCCAACGGCCAGGAGCTACAGACTCTTATGAGCAGAAGAGACCAAGCCCACCAGAGAGTGTTGCAAACCAGGAGCACTTAATCTACCACTGCAGCATATAAAGATGCCTGCAGACTGCTACAAAAACGCACCCGTGCACTGAAGTCAGACTGGTGGGAAAGGAAGGCAGTGGAGCTGCAGAGAGCTGCTGACAGAAACGACACGAAGGGCTTCTACAATGGACTGAAGGAAATGTGGGGACCCAATAAGAAGGGACCTGTTCACCTGAAATTAACAGATGGAATGGAGACCTTCTCTGACAGCAAGAGAGTTGTAGCAAGATGGAGTGAACACTTCCAGAAGCTACTCAACGTCCCTGGCGACATAAATCACGAAACTCTGGACAACATCCCACAGCGCATTACCAAGACAAGCCTCGATAAGATTCCAACCATGGATGAGATGGCTAGAGCAATCGCCTGCCTGAAAGATGGCAAAGCACCTGGAGGAGATGGAATTCGTGCAGAAGTATGGAAGCACGGAGGAGACAATCTGTTCAGCAGACTGCACCAACTAATCACCAATGCCTGGGAGGTGTGTTCTGTACCACAAGCATGGAAGGATGCCAACATTGCAACCATCTACAAGAAAGGTGATCGAACAGACTGTGGGAACTATAGAGAAAACTCTCTTCTTTCCATAGCAGGCAAGATCTTTGCCAGGATCCTCCTCAACAGACTATCTACCCACATAACACCAGAGGTAGTTCCGGAGACCCAATGTGGCTTCAGAGGTAACCGGAGCACCGTGGATATGATATTGTGTCTCCGACAGTTACAAATAAAGTGCATTGAGCAGGACCGACAATTGTACATGGTATTTGTCGACTTCAGTAAGGCGTTCGATACAGTTGGGAGGACCGGGCTATGGCAGCTACCGAGGAAGTATGGCTGCCCAGATAAGTTCATAACAATGATCGTGGCACTACATACCGGAATGATGGCGAATGTTAGTGTTGGAGGGGAAGTCTCGGAATCGTTCGGTGTCACAAATGGGGTCAAGCTCTTCTCCATCTTCCTATCAGCAATGCTCGACGAGGCTTTCCGAGACATGGGGGGTGGCGTCTACATACAGTCCAGACAGAACGCTGACCTATGCAACCAAGACCAAGACTACTCGGATACTGATGAGAGAGCTACTATTCACATATGACAGTGCACTGGTTGCCCACTCTGCTGAAGAGATGCAGAAAATAGTGGATGCTTTCTCCGATGCGTCAAAGAAGTTCGGCCTGAAGATTAACATCGAGAAGACCGAGGTGCTGTACCAACCCAACTCTACAAGAACCCGAGAGGAGGATATCATGGTTGATGGAAACAAGCTGAACTCTGTTCTGGAATTCACCTACCTCGGAAGCACTATAAAAAGTAATGGATGCATTGACGATTAAATACAGAGGAGGGTGGCCAAGGCTAGTACATCTTTCGGCCGACTACGCCAGAGACTCTGGAACAACCACCATGTGTCCATGCGGGTTAAAGGCAAGATATACCGTGCAATCGTGCTGTCAATCCTCCTATATGGAGCCGAGGCCTGGACAGTGTATAGACGACAGGTGGAAAAGCTGCATGCCTTCATGATGCGACATCTGCGTTCGATCATGAGGATAACCAGGATGGACAAAGTGACAAACAAGGAAATACTCGAACGGACAGGGCTGCCATCTATGGAAGATCTTCTGATCAGAAAGAATCTCCGGTGGACTGGACACCTCATGAGGATGTCACCAGACAGGCTACCAAAGCAGGTTCTCTACTCTCAACTGTCTTCTGGTCACAGAAAGAGAGGGCGCCCTCGTCTCCGGTTCAAGGATACCATCAAGAGAAACCTGAAGCTGAGAGACATAAAGACCGACACATGGACATCACTCTCACAGCAGAGAGATAAATAGAGAGCAATAGTCAAGTGATGGAAGTAGTCTTTGTCGCATCGCGACCGACAGCATGATATCTTACATACATGTGCATGTATGTAAGATATGTGATAAGTCTGTTGGTGGTCATTCTTATGGTTAGGTGAGAAAGTAAAAGACAGTATGCACAGTTCACGCCGACCAAGTCGACTCCGCTACGTCATTCTCTTTCTAAAATGGCGTTGTCCAAATCACTGACATTAAAAATATGATTGTTGTTGGAAGTTGTTACGTTATGTTAACTCTTTGACTTTTGTTTCCGTTTAATGTGCCATCTAGCGGATAACTCTGACACCACGTTAGACGCTAGCACAATCTAGCGGACAAAACAGCTACTAATTAGGGTTTGACATAGAACAAAAAGGTGGCTTCGACTACTTCCATAACATAATTTCTTGTAAAATGGTGGCTTCGGTCACAGTCGTGACATACCTTTTAGTGTTTCGAGGCCGTAACCTTGGCAAATATTCGTATTTTACTATGGTAATTTCGTAACATTTATACCATATTGTGCGTGCGTGCGTGCGTGCGTGCGTGCGTGCGTGCGTGCGTGCGTGCGTGTATACTTGCGCTTGCGTGCGCGCGCGTGTTTGTGTGTGTGTGTGTGTGTGTGTGTGTGTGTGTGTGTGTGTGTGTGTGTGTGTGTGTGTGTGCATGTGTGCATGTGTGCATGTGTGTATATGTGTATGTGTATATGTGTGTATGTGTATATGTGTGTATACATGTATATATGTATGTGTGTATGTATATGCGTATATGTGTACGTGAGCGTACGTGTGTGAGTGTATGAGTGTGTGTGTGTGTGTGTGTGTGTGTGTGTGTGTGTGTGTGTGTGTGTGTGTGTGTGTGTGTGTGTGTGTGTGTGTGTGTGTGTGTGTGTGTGTGTGTTCATGTGTTTGTATGTGCGTGCGTTTATGTGTGTGCGTTCGTGCGTGCGTGCGTGCGTGCGTGTGTGTTCGTATTTGTGTGTGCGCGAATGCGTGTGTGCAAAGGTATGTGGTCTCAGCCACGTAGCTGACATATTCACATTACGTATGCGTCAAACAGTATTGAAGGGGTTGAAATGGTTGAACAACCACAGCCCAGTCATAAGAACGTACCATTTACAGGATGTGTGACTGTGATTTGATGACCACAGGGTTAGGGTATATTTTAATGAGTTTTCAAACTTCGGCATCATCGGCACTGAAGTCTCCCACCATTATTCTCCAGCGGCATTTGTCTTGACCGGTTCCTGTCTAATATTAACATATTTTATTTACTTAATTAATTAAAAAATTGCTCGAAAGTGTTAGAATATGGTGCGCTATTAAATACAATGATGATAGGCGTTATATAGATATACATATTTATTTATTTATTATTTATTTATGAATTATAATAAAATAGTATAAGATGTATTTGACATATTTTAAACGTCACACCATTCGGTGCTGCATTAAACTAAATCGGCGCTAATGTCAAATATATGTTCTCTTCGACCACTGTAGATATGGGATCCAGTTTTATCATTGCACGAGCAATCCGTTCGAGGTGGCGTGTTTGGTGCAACCATAGCCCGGGTCCAGGTAATATGGACACAACATCGTTCAGTGCTGCGGCACACCTGCGCCACCGAACTTGCGCACCTCTAATTGGCTTATTTCCCAGTAGAGAGACAGCGGAACCGATATAGCGCGGCGCTGGAAACGCCTACAGCAGACGACATTTGTAACGACGCGCGCGCGCGTGGGTTGGCGTTTCGTGGATGATTCTGTTATTTTCGCTACGAACAGCGTAACGCGACAGCCGCTGGCAAAACCAACCTACAAATGTCAGCGTTTCTGAATGGTGACGTTAACATCAGCACAAGAAGCCGCTGATTGTAACCACGAAGTGATGGTTCTTAGTCCGCTCGAAGAACCATGTTTAGTGGCAACCATCGATAGAGCGTTACTCATTTGCATTAGTTGGTTTCAATTGACGTTGATGGTGGAACAATTTAGACGTGGGCGGGACAGTCGGTCGTTTCACTGAACGCTGAATATTCCGTCTCAACAACAACTGACAAAAACAGGCGTATACGGACAGGAAGGACCTTTACAGACGACTAGACTTCGTGCGCCAGTTCTCAACCATTGAAGGATTTTATAACGGCAGCGGGAAGTTTACGAGAGATTTACGTGTCGTGACGAACGTCGAAAAACAACATCTGATTTATGGTGTGATTCGATTTACCAGGCCTGGTGTAATTGTTTATGGATTCTGGCTCAATCCACAGAATGTGTGCGTTATGAGATTACACTGGCGAGCCCACTGACAACACAGAATGTATGTGCGGGTGTGCGTGAGTTCCTTTCTTGTAGCCTTCGCAACGGCATACGCTCAAGAAATAAGAGTCGGTGAGTTGTAGTAAGTTTACTTATTCCGATCCGCTCAATTCAGCTGGTTAAATAACCTTCAAAACTAATCTGCCGTGTGGAGAGATGCATGTACGCGTGCATTCATGCATGCGTGTTTGTGCGTGCGTTTATGCGAAGATATTTTGGCTATATATTTGTATCTATGTATTACGGCTACATGTTTTGTTCTGTTAATTTCTACTGAATATAATATTAATTTGACACAATAATAAACTAATAGAAATTTGCTACCAATCTCCCGCTCTACGTCAACTTTGAAATTGGCAATAATTGTATTACTAGCAGAAGATTAAGTCTTAATACTGGTCAGATGTTAGAGGAAACATTCGGGCAACCACTACAAATGATCGATCTGGTCGTGATAAGATTGTGTGATTTATTAATTGCAAATGATATAGATATCCTTGTTGTAAGTTAGACCTTGCTAAGACCTCATGATACAGTTGCACGCGTTTCTCACTTTTCTCCGTCTGATTGACCTTTCGTCATCAACCATGTTCTGTTGATCTGATCGTGTTGGCTTTCTAGTATCACAACAGTTCAAAGTAAAATAACTTTCCAACCATAAATACTCCAGTCTGTGCGGTCAGATAATTTTTTTCTCTGCATACTTTGTTTACAAGTACACACCCCCCCCCCCATTTATCGCCTTCCAGGACACCCAGCAAATGTCTTAAAATTTCAGGATTATTGGGAAAATCTTGCAATTAAATGGTACATTTGATCATGTTAAATGTGCTAAATGTACTATAGATAAAGTTGGAGCTTCCTGTTAGATAGCTATCTATAATGGCTAGCCTAGTGTATAAATAACACAATATCGCGAATATAGATCTACTTTTTGAAAGTATTTGACGATACGATAACCTGAAATATGCATATACACGTTTGGTTTTATCTTGTATTTCCAGGAAATATCATCATAATTATGTATTGTGTATACCTTTGTTTCCAGGCGTGTTTGTCGATACGGGTAATGTCGATATCATGATGGAGATCGTCAACAGATCAATATATCGATTGAACAAGGATATGTTGTCGGCTCCATTACAGGCAATTCCAGTGTTTGTTTCCGCAGACGACCGTTTCAGGTTATCTATGCACAGTGAGTCATGAGTGTTGAAGCTATGTAGCACAATCAGACAAACAGTTAGACATTTAATATATATATATATATATATATATATATATATATATATATATATATATATATATGCGACGATGCAATATATAATATATATATATATATATATATATATATATATATATATATATTATATATATATTGCATCGTCGCATATATATATATATATCAGACAAACAGTTAGACATTTTATATATATATATATATATATATATATATATATATTAAATGTCTAACTGTTTGTCTGATATATATATATATATATATATATATGCGACGATGCAATATATATAATATATATATATATATATATATATATATATTATATATATATATTGCATCGTCGCATATATATATATATATATATATATATATATATATATATATATTAAATGTCTAACTGTTTGTCTGATATATATATATATATATATATATATATATATATATATATATATATATTATATATATATATTATATTGCATCGTCGCATATATATATATATATATATATATATATATATATATATATATATATATTAAATGTCTAACTGTTTGTCTGATATATATATATATATATATATATATATATATATATATATTATGTATTGCATCGTCGCATACATATATATATATATATATATATATATATATATATATATATAAAGATACATATACATATATATGTATATATATATATATATATATATATATATATATATGCGACGATGCAATATATATATATATATATATATATATATATATATATATATGCAACGATGCAATTAATATATATATATATATATATATATATATATATATATATGCAACGGTGCAATTAATGTGTGTGTGCGCGTGTGTGTGTGTGCGTGTGTGCGTGCGTGCGTGCGTGCGTGCGTGCGTGCGTGCGTGTGTGTAACTATATGACGACGATAAGTACTATGACAGTTGCAACAATGACGCCGGGTTAAAGACGTTAATAGTGTAGCTTTGGGAGTTGCTTTTCAATAATAAGAAATAATGCAAATAATTTCTGTAACATAAACCAATCTTTGGTATTTCACCACCGTATCATAATGTATCACCATAAATGGCCGCCAATTACAACTTGGTCCACGCCACAGGTCACAAGCGCATAAGTCGTGTTGGATGTTGATTTTGGAGTCCACGCGGAGATATGGATTTGTTTATGCAAAATAAAACGTCTCCCTGCCTGTCCTCGCAGCCTGTTCCCTCGTCGCCAATGGCGTCGATGCGTTCCTGCTGCTGGTCACGTGCGCTGCCGGTGACGTCATCGGCGACATTGGGTTCTCGTGCGGACTGGCGACTCTGGGGATGAGGTCGTGTGACGCCCGTCCCCACGTCGTGTCTCCCCTGCCGCCCCCCGTCCACCTGTTGCAGACAGTGACCGTCGTGGCTCATACCCAGAACTGGGCCAGTGTCGTCGTGTTCCACGATGACACCTACTGTAAGTAACGCCTCTCTACCTGCCAACAGTCGTCCGTTATCGTCCAGAAAAATGTTGACTCCCAGATTGTAGGCTTTTAGGCGCAGTTGTAATTGTTGTGTGAATCACGTCTGGCGCAGTTGGTTGAACAAAGGAGAGTGTAGATAGTTTGGTGTAGTTGTAGTTCACGTGGACTTTGAAACTGAAACGTTTGACAAGCATATTACGCGGAGCAAGTAGCACGTTACTTGTCACCATAACTTCATTATCTTGAAAGAGTGTAGTTTATAACCATAAAACAACTAATGCAGCCTTTTTATGCTAGTCACTTCCGTTGGTGTGATTCTAATCAATAATAATTCAGCTTTTATTACTACAACAGTCCCATGCTCTAGCAAAGAAATGGAAGTTGCAAAAATGCCTAATACATACCAACACAAATTAAGCAAAAACATCCCAAATAAGTTCCCAGGGTTAACTTATATTATTCCCTTATGTACTACCCTCCCGGTCGTCATGAAACAAAACGGATATTTAAGTAAACTGTTAAGGTCATCGTTATTTTTTGTTGGATTACAACATAGTAATATTTTATATGGATTTTGGTATCGATGTAATCGCAAACGATATCCAGAACGATGTACTGGCGCTAATACCCCGGGCAACCCTTTGAAGTCGAGCTCCAACGGCGAACCCTACTGGAGACAAGGTGAGCCGTCGCATTCAGTTATTCAGTATACTTATCTTTTACAGCCAATACAACCCTTGCCCTGTTGGTTGGTCGACTATCAGAGCTCTCAATAGCAACCACCCTGTTGCTATGGGCAACGACGTCCAGGGGTCAACTTTTCATACGTCACCGAAGTCTATTGTTGAAGCAACGCCGCTACATTGTCCTGTGTCGTCCTGCGAATGTCCTGACGCTACTGCAGGAGGTATTACGTCTCGGTCTGGTAGTTTCACTCTCAGTGTTTCCCCTGGGTCAAATGATGAGCGAGGTGGTAGGGTGAGTGAGGTGGTAGGGTGAGTGAGGTGGTAGGGTGAGTAAGGTGGTAGGGTGAGTGAGGTGGTAGGGTGAGTGAGGTGGTAGGGTGAGTGAGGTGGTAGGGTGAGTGAGGTGGTAGGGTGAGTGAGGTGGTAGGGTGAGTGAGGTGGTAGGGTGAGTGAGGTGGTAGGGTGAGTGAGGAGGTAGGGTGAGTGAGGTGGTAGGGTGTGTGAGGTGGTAGGGTGTGTGAGGTGGTAGGGTGAGTGAGGTGGTAGGGTGTGTGAGGTGGTAGGGTGAGTGAGGCGGTAGGGTGAGTGAGGCGGTAGGGTGAGTGAGGTGGTAGGGTGAGTGAGGTGGGAGGGTGAGTGAGGTGGTAGGGTGAGTGAGGTCGTAGGGTGAGTGAGGTCGTAGGGTGAGTGAGGTGGTAGGGTGAGTGAGGTGGTAGGGTGAGTGAGGTGGTAGGGTGAGTGAGGTGGTAGGGTGAGTGAGGTGGTAGGGTGAGTGAGGTGGTAGGGTGAGTGAGGTGGTAGGGTGAGTGAGGTGGTAGGGTGAGTGAGGTGGTAGGGTGAGTGAGGTGGTAGGGTGAGTGAGGTGGTAGGGTGAGTGAGGTGGTAGGGTGAGTGAGGTGGTAGGGTGAGTGAGGAGGTAGGGTGAGTGAGGTGGTAGGGTGAGTGAGATGGTAGGGTGAGTGAGGTGGTAGGGTGAGTGAGGAGGTACGGTGAGTGAGGTGGTAGGGTGAGTGAGATGGTAGGGTGAGTGAGGTGGTAGGGTGAGTGAGGTGGCAGGGTGAGTGAGGTCGTAGGGTGAGTGAGGTCGTAGGGTGAGTGAGGTGGTAGGGTGAGTGAGGTGGTAGGGTGTGTGAGGTGGTTGGGTGAGTGAAGTGGTTGGGTGTGTGAGGTGGTAGGGTGAGTGAGGTGGTAGGGTGAGTGAGATGGTAGGGTGAGTGAGGTGGTAGGGTGTGTGAGGTGGTTGGGTGAGTGAGGTGGTTGGGTGAGTGAGGTGGGAGGGTGAGTGAGGTGGGAGGGTGAGTGAGGTGGTAGGGTGAGTGAGGGGGTAGGGTGAGTGAGGTGGTTGGGTGAGTGAGGTGGGAGGGTGAGTGAGGTGGGAGGGTGAGTGAGGTGGTAGGGTGAGTGAGGTGGTAGGGTGAGTGAGTGGGTAGGGTGAGTGAGGTGGTAGGGTGAGTGAGGTGGTAGGATGAGTGAGGTGGTAGGGTGAGTGAGGTGGTAGGGTGAGTGAGGTGGTAGGGTGAGTGAGGCGGTAGGGTGAGTGGGATGGTTGGGTGAGTGAGGGGGTAGGGTGAGTGAGGTGGTAGGGTAAGTGAGGTGGTAGGGTGAGTGAGGTGGTAGGGTGTGTGAGGTGGTAGGGTGAGTGAGGTGGGAGGGTGAGTGAGGTGGTAGGGTGAGTGAGGTGGGAGGGTGAGTGAGGTGGTAGGGTGAGTGAGGTGGTAGGGTGAGTGAGGAGGTAGGGTGTGTGAGGTGGTAGGGTGAGTGAGGTGGTAGGGTGAGTGAGGTGGTAGGGTGAGTGAGGTGGTAGGGTGAGTGAGGTGGTAGGGTGAGTGAGGTGGTAGGGTGAGTGAGGTGGTAGGGTGAGTGAGGTGGTAGGGTGAGTGAGGTGGTAGGGTGAGTGAGGAGGTAGGGTGAGTGAGGTGGTAGGGTGAGTGAGGTGGGAGGGTGAGTGAGGTGGTAGGGTGAGTGAGGTGGTAGGGTGTGTGAGGTGGTAGGGTGAGTGAGGTGGTAGGGTGAGTGAGGTGGTAGAGTGAGTGAGGTGGTAGGGTGAGTGAGGAGGTAGGGTGAGTGAGGTGGTAGGGTGAGTGAGGTGGTAGGGTGAGTGAGGTGTTAGGGTGAGTGAGGTGGTAGGGTGAGTGAGGTGGTAGGGTGAATGAGGTGGTAGGGTGAGTGAGGTGGTAGGGTGAGTGAGGTGTTAGGGTGAGTGAGGTGTTAGGGTGAGTGAGGTGTTAGGGTGATTGAGGTGTTCGGGTGAGTGAGGTGGGAGGGTGAGTGAGGTGGTAGAGTGAGTGAGGTGTTAGGGTGAGTGAGGTGTTAGGGTGAGTGAGGTGTTAGGGTGAGTGAGGTGGTAGGGTGAGTGAGGTGTTAGGGTAATGAGGTGGGAAGGTGAGTGAGGTGGTAGGGTGAGTGAGGTGGTAGGGTGAGCGAGGTGGTAGGGTGAGTGATGGGGTAGAGTGAGTGAGGTGGTAGGGTGAGTTAGGGTGAGTGAGGTGTTAGGGTGAGTGAGGTGGGAGGGTGAGTGAGGTGGTAGAGTGAGTGAGGTGTTAGGGTGAGTGAGGTGGTAGGGTGAGTGAGGTGGTAGAGTGAGTGAGGTGTTAGGGTGAGTGAGGTGGTAGGGTGAGTGAGGTGCTAGGTGAATGAGGTGGGAAGGTGAGTGAGGTGGTAGGGTGAGTGAGGTGGTAGGGTGAGTGAGGTGGTAGGGTGAGTGAGGTGTTAGGGTGAGTGAGGTGGTAGGGTGAGTGAGGTGGTAGGGTGAGTGAGGTGTTAGGGTGAATGAGGTGGTAGGGTGAGTGAGGTGTTAGGGTGAGTGAGGTGTTAGGGTGAGTGAGGTGGTAGGGTGAATGAGGTGGTAGGGTGAGTGAGGTGGTAGGGTGAGTAAGGTGTTAGGGTGAGTGAGGTGTTCGGGTGAGTGAGGTGTTCGGGTGAGTGAGGTGGGAGGGTGAGTGAGGTGGTAGAGTGAGTGAGGTGTTAGGGTGAGTGAGGTGTTAGGGTGAGTGAGATGTTAGGGTCAGTAAGGTGGTAAGGTGAGTGAGGTGGTAGGGTGAGTAAGGTGTTAGGGTGAGTGAGGTGTTCGGGTGAGTGAGGTGTTAGGGTGAGTGAGGTGGTAGGGTGAGTGAGGTGGTAGGGTGAGTGAGGTGTTAGGGTGAGTGAGGTGTTAGGGTGAGTGAGGTGGTAGGGTGAGTGAGGTGGTAGGGTGAATGAGGTGGTAGGGTGAGTGAGGTGGTAGGGTGAGTGAGGTGTTAGGGTGAGTGAGGTGTTAGGGTGAGTGAGGTGTTAGGGTGATTGAGGTGTTCGGGTGAGTGAGGTGGGAGGGTGAGTGAGGTGGTAGAGTGAGTGAGGTGTTAGGGTGAGTGAGGTGTTAGGGTGAGTGAGGTGTTAGGGTGAGTGAGGTGGTAGGGTGAGTGAGGTGTTAGGGTAATGAGGTGGGAAGGTGAGTGAGGTGGTAGGGTGAGTGAGGTGGTAGGGTGAGCGAGGTGGTAGGGTGAGTGATGGGGTAGAGTGAGTGAGGTGGTAGGGTGAGTTAGGGTGAGTGAGGTGTTAGGGTGAGTGAGGTGGGAGGGTGAGTGAGGTGGTAGAGTGAGTGAGGTGTTAGGGTGAGTGAGGTGGTAGGGTGAGTGAGGTGGTAGAGTGAGTGAGGTGTTAGGGTGAGTGAGGTGGTAGGGTGAGTGAGGTGCTAGGTGAATGAGGTGGGAAGGTGAGTGAGGTGGTAGGGTGAGTGAGGTGGTAGGGTGAGTGAGGTGGTAGGGTGAGTGAGGTGTTAGGGTGAGTGAGGTGGTAGGGTGAGTGAGGTGGTAGGGTGAGTGAGGTGTTAGGGTGAATGAGGTGGTAGGGTGAGTGAGGTGTTAGGGTGAGTGAGGTGTTAGGGTGAGTGAGGTGGTAGGGTGAATGAGGTGGTAGGGTGAGTGAGGTGGTAGGGTGAGTAAGGTGTTAGGGTGAGTGAGGTGTTCGGGTGAGTGAGGTGTTCGGGTGAGTGAGGTGGGAGGGTGAGTGAGGTGGTAGAGTGAGTGAGGTGTTAGGGTGAGTGAGGTGTTAGGGTGAGTGAGATGTTAGGGTCAGTAAGGTGGTAAGGTGAGTGAGGTGGTAGGGTGAGTAAGGTGTTAGAGTGAGTGAGGTGTTCGGGTGAGTGAGGTGTTAGGGTGAGTGAGGTGGTAGGGTGAGTGAGGTGGTAGGGTGAGTGAGGTGGGAGGGTGAGTGAGGTGGTAGAGTGAGTGAGGTGTTAGGGTGAGTGAAGTGTTAGGGTGAGTGAGGTGTTAGGGTGAGTGAGGTGGGAGGGTGAGTGAGGTGGTAGGGTGAGTGAGGTGGGAGGGTGAGTGAGGTGATAGAGTGAGTGAGGTGTTAGGGTGAGTGAAGTGTTAGGGTGAGTGAGGTGTTAGGGTGAGTGAGGTGGGAGGGTGAGTGAGGTGGTAGGGTGAGTGAGGTGGTAGGGTGAGTGAGGTGGGAGGGTGAGTGAGGTGGTAGGGTGAGTGAGGTGGGAGGGTGAGTGAGGTGGGAGGGTGAGTGAGGTGGGAGGGTGAGTGAGGTGGTAGGGTGAGTGAGGTGGTAGGGTGAGTGAAGTGTTAGGGTGAGTGAAGTGTTAGGGTGAGTGAGGTGGGAGGGTGAGTGAGGTGGTAGGGTGAGTGAGGTGGTAGGGTGAGTGAGGTGGTAGGGTGAGTGAGGTGGTAGGGTGAATGAGGTGGTAGGGTGAGTGAGGTGGTAGGGTGAGTGAGGTGTTAGGGTGAGTGAGGTGTTAGGGTGAGTGAGGTGTTAGGGTGATTGAGGTGTTCGGGTGAGTGAGGTGTTAGGGTGATTGAGGTGTTCGGGTGAGTGAGGTGGGAGGGTGAGTGAGGTGGTAGAGTGAGTGAGGTGTTAGGGTGAGTGAGGTGTTAGGGTGAGTGAGGTGTTAGGGTGAGTGAGGTGGTAGGGTGAGTGAGGTGTTAGGGTAATGAGGTGGGAAGGTGAGTGAGGTGGTAGGGTGAGTGAGGTGGTAGGGTGAGCGAGGTGGTAGGGTGAGTGATGGGGTAGAGTGAGTGAGGTGGTAGGGTGAGTTAGGGTGAGTGAGGTGTTAGGGTGAGTGAGGTGGGAGGGTGAGTGAGGTGGTAGAGTGAGTGAGGTGTTAGGGTGAGTGAGGTGGTAGGGTGAGTGAGGTGGTAGAGTGAGTGAGGTGTTAGGGTGAGTGAGGTGGTAGGGTGAGTGAGGTGCTAGGTGAATGAGGTGGGAAGGTGAGTGAGGTGGTAGGGTGAGTGAGGTGGTAGGGTGAGTGAGGTGGTAGGGTGAGTGAGGTGTTAGGGTGAGTGAGGTGGTAGGGTGAGTGAGGTGGTAGGGTGAGTGAGGTGTTAGGGTGAATGAGGTGGTAGGGTGAGTGAGGTGTTAGGGTGAGTGAGGTGTTAGGGTGAGTGAGGTGGTAGGGTGAATGAGGTGGTAGGGTGAGTGAGGTGGTAGAGTGAGTGAGGTGTTAGGGTGAGTGAGGTGGTAGGGTGAGTGAGGTGGTAGAGTGAGTGAGGTGTTAGGGTGAGTGAGGTGGTAGGGTGAGTGAGGTGGTAGGGTGAGCGAGGTGGTAGGGTGAGTGATGGGGTAGAGTGAGTGAGGTGGTAGGGTGAGTTAGGGTGAGTGAGGTGTTAGGGTGAGTGAGGTGGGAGGGTGAGTGAGGTGGTAGAGTGAGTGAGGTGTTAGGGTGAGTGAGGTGGTAGGGTGAGTGAGGTGGTAGAGTGAGTGAGGTGTTAGGGTGAGTGAGGTGGTAGGGTGAGTGAGGTGCTAGGTGAATGAGGTGGGAAGGTGAGTGAGGTGGTAGGGTGAGTGAGGTGGTAGGGTGAGTGAGGTGGTAGGGTGAGTGAGGTGTTAGGGTGAGTGAGGTGGTAGGGTGAGTGAGGTGGTAGGGTGAGTGAGGTGTTAGGGTGAATGAGGTGGTAGGGTGAGTGAGGTGTTAGGGTGAGTGAGGTGTTAGGGTGAGTGAGGTGGTAGGGTGAATGAGGTGGTAGGGTGAGTGAGGTGGTAGGGTGAGTAAGGTGTTAGGGTGAGTGAGGTGTTCGGGTGAGTGAGGTGTTCGGGTGAGTGAGGTGGGAGGGTGAGTGAGGTGGTAGAGTGAGTGAGGTGTTAGGGTGAGTGAGGTGTTAGGGTGAGTGAGATGTTAGGGTCAGTAAGGTGGTAAGGTGAGTGAGGTGGTAAGGTGAGTAAGGTGTTAGGGTGAGTGAGGTGTTCGGGTGAGTGAGGTGTTAGGGTGAGTGAGGTGGTAGGGTGAGTGAGGTGGTAGGGTGAGTGAGGTGGGAGGGTGAGTGAGGTGTTAGGGTGATTGAGGTGTTCGGGTGAGTGAGGTGGGAGGGTGAGTGAGGTGGTAGAGTGAGTGAGGTGTTAGGGTGAGTGAGGTGTTAGGGTGAGTGAGGTGTTAGGGTGAGTGAGGTGTTAGGGTAATGAGGTGGGAAGGTGAGTGAGGTGGTAGGGTGAGTGAGGTGGTAGGGTGAGCGAGGTGGTAGGGTGAGTGATGGGGTAGAGTGAGTGAGGTGGTAGGGTGAGTGAGGTGTTAGGGTGAGTGAGGTGTTAGGGTGAGTGAGGTGGGAGGGTGAGTGAGGTGGTAGAGTGAGTGATGTGTTAGGGTGAGTGAGGTGGTAGGGTGAGTGAGGTGGTAGAGTGAGTGAGGTGTTAGGGTGAGTGAGGTGGTAGGGTGAGTGAGGTGCTAGGTGAATGAGGTGGGAAGGTGAGTGAGGTGGTAGGGTGAGTGAGGTGGTAGGGTGAGTGAGGTGGTAGGGTGAGTGAGGTGTTAGGGTGAGTGAGGTGGTAGGGTGAGTGAGGTGGTAGGGTGAGTGAGGTGTTAGGGTGAATGAGGTGGTAGGGTGAGTGAGGTGTTAGGGTGAGTGAGGTGTTAGGGTGAGTGAGGTGGTAGGGTGAATGAGGTGGTAGGGTGAGTGAGGTGGTAGGGTGAGTAAGGTGTTAGGGTGAGTGAGGTGTTCGGGTGAGTGAGGTGGTAGGGTGAGTGAGGTGGGAGGGTGAGTGAGGTGGTAGAGTGAGTGAGGTGTTAGGGTGAGTGAGGTGTTAGGGTGAGTGAGATGTTAGGGTCAGTAAGGTGGTAAGGTGAGTGAGGTGGTAGGGTGAGTAAGGTGTTAGGGTGAGTGAGGTGTTCGGGTGAGTGAGGTGTTAGGGTGAGTGAGGTGGTAGGGTGAGTGAGGTGGTAGGGTGAGTGAGGTGGGAGGGTGAGTGAGGTGGTAGAGTGAGTGAGGTGTTAGGGTGAGTGAAGTGTTAGGGTGAGTGAGGTGTTAGGGTGAGTGAGGTGGGAGGGTGAGTGAGGTGGTAGGGTGAGTGAGGTGGGAGGGTGAGTGAGTTGGTAGAGTGAGTGAGGTATTAGGGTGAGTGAAGTGTTAGGGTGAGTGAGGTGTTAGGGTGAGTGAGGTGGGAGGGTGAGTGAGGTGGTAGGGTGAGTGAGGTGGTAGGGTGAGTGAGGTGGGAGGGTGAGTGAGGTGGTAGGGTGAGTGAGGTGGGAGGGTGAGTGAGGTGGGAGGGTGAGTGAGGTGGGAGGGTGAGTGAGGTGGTAGGGTGAGTGAGGTGGTAGGGTGAGTGAAGTGTTAGGGTGAGTGAGGTGTTAGGGTGAGTGAGGTGGGAGGGTGAGTGAGGTGGTAGGGTGAGTGAGGTGGTAGGGTGAGTGAGGTGGTAGGGTGAGTGAGGTGGTAGGGTGAGTGAGGTGGGAGGGTGAGTGAGGTGGGAGGGTGAGTGAGGTGGTAGGGTGAGTGAGGTGGTAGGGTGAGTGAGGTGGTAGGGTGAGTGAGGTGGGAGGGTGAGTGAGGTGGTAGGGTGAGTGAGGTGTTAGGGTGAGTGAGGTGGGAGGGTGAGTGAGGTGGGAGGGTGAGTGAGGTGGGAGGGTGAGTGAGGTGGGAGGGTGAGTGAGGTGGGAGGGTGAGTGAGGTGGTAGAGTGAGTGAGGTGGTAGAGTGAGTGAGGTGTTAGGGTGAGTGAGGTGTTAGAGTGAGTGAGGTGTTAGGGTGAGTGAGGTGGTAGGGTGAGTGAGGTGGGAGGGTGAGTGAGGTGTTAGAGTGAGTGAGGTGTTAGGGTGAGTGAGGTGTTAGGGTGAGTGAGGTGGTAGGGTGAGTGAGGTGGGAGGGTGAGTGAGGTGGTAGAGTGAGTGAGGTGTTAGGGTGAGTGAAGTGTTAGAGTGAGTGAGGTGTTAGGGTGAGTGAAGTGTTAGGGTGAGTGAGATGTTAGGGTGAGTGAAGTGTTAGGGTGAGTGAGGTGTTAGGGTGAGTGAGGTGGGAGGGTGAGTGAGGTGGTAGGGTGAGTGAGGTGGGAGGGTGAGTGAGGTGGTAGAGTGAGTGAGGTATTAGGGTGAGTGAAGTGTTAGGGTGAGTGAGGTGTTAGGGTGAGTGAGGTGGGAGGGTGAGTGAGGTGGTAGGGTGAGTGAGGTGGTAGGGTGAGTGAGGTGGGAGGGTGAGTGAGGTGGTAGGGTGAGTGAGGTGGGAGGGTGAGTGAGGTGGGAGGGTGAGTGAGGTGGTAGGGTGAGTGAGGTGGTAGGGTGAGTGAAGTGTTAGGGTGAGTGAGGTGTTAGGGTGAGTGATGTGGGAGGGTGAGTGAGGTGGTAGGGTGAGTGAGGTGGTAGGGTGAGTGAGGTGGTAGGGTGAGTGAGGTGGTAGGGTGAGTGAGGTGGGAGGGTGAGTGAGGTGGGAGGGTGAGTGAGGTGGTAGGGTGAGTGAGGTGGTAGGGTGAGTGAGGTGGTAGGGTGAGTGAGGTGGGAGGGTGAGTGAGGTGGTAGGGTGAGTGAGGTGTTAGGGTGAGTGAGGTGGGAGGGTGAGTGAGGTGGGAGGGTGAGTGAGGTGGGAGGGTGAGTGAGGTGGGAGGGTGAGTGAGGTGGGAGGGTGAGTGAGGTGGTAGAGTGAGTGAGGTGGTAGAGTGAGTGAGGTGTTAGGGTGAGTGAGGTGTTAGAGTGAGTGAGGTGTTAGGGTGAGTGAGGTGGTAGGGTGAGTGAGGTGGGAGGGTGAATGAGGTGTTAGAGTGAGTGAGGTGTTAGGGTGAGTGAGGTGTTAGGGTGAGTGAGGTGGTAGGGTGAGTGAGGTGGGAGGGTGAGTGAGGTGGTAGAGTGAGTGAGGTGTTAGGGTGAGTGAAGTGTTAGAGTGAGTGAGGTGTTAGGGTGAGTGAAGTGTTAGGGTGAGTGAGATGTTAGGGTGAGTGAGGTGGTAGGGTGAGTGAGGTGGTAGGGTGAGTGAGGTGGGAGGGTGAGTGAGGTGGTAGAGTGAGTGAGGTGTTAGGGTGAGTGAAGTGTTAGGGTGAGTGAGGTGTTAGGGTGAGTGAGGTGGTAGGGTGAGGGGGGTGTTAGGGTGAATGAGGTGTTAGGGTGAGTGAGGTGTTAGGGTGAGTGAGGTGGTAGGGTTAGTGAGGTGTTAGGGTGAGTGAGGGGTTAGGGTGAGTGAGGTGGTAGAATGAGTGAGGGGGTAGGGTGAGTGAGGTGTTAGGGTGAGTGAGATGGTAGAGTGAGTGAGGGGGTAAGGTGAGTGAGGTGTTAGGGTGAGTGAGGTGGTAGGGTGAGTGAGGTGGTAGGGTGAGTGAGGTGGTAGGGTGAGCGAGGAGGTAGGGTGAGTGAGGTGGTATGGTAAGTGAGGTGTTAGGGTGTGTGAGGTGGTAGGGTGAGTGAGGTGGTAGGGTGAGTGAGGTGGTAGGGTGAGTGAGGTGGTAGGGTGAGTGAGGTGGTAGGGTGAGTGAGGTGGTAGGGTGAATGAGGTGGGAAGGTGAGTGAGGTGGTAGGGTGAGTGAGGTGGTAGGGTGGGTGAGGTGGTAGGGTGAGTGAGGTGGTAGGGTGAGTGAGGTGGGAGGGTGAGTGAGGTGGTAGGGTGAGTGAGGTGAGGTGGTAGGGTGAGTGATGTGGTAGGGTGAGTGAGGTGTTAGGGCGAGTGAGGTGGTAGGGTGAGTGAGGAGGTAGGGTGAGTGAGGTGGTAGGGTGAGTGAGGTGGTAGGGTGAGTGAGGTGGGAGGTTGAGTGAGGTGGTAGGGTGAGTGATGTGGTAGGGTGAGTGAGGTGGTAGGGTGAGTGAGCTGGTAGGGTGAGTGAGGTGGTAGGATGAGTGAGGTGGTAGGGTGAGTGAGGTGGTAGGATGAGTGAGGTGGTAGGGTGAGTGAGGTGGTAGGGTGAGTGAGGTGGTAGGGTGAGTGGGGTGGTAGGGTGAGTGGGGAGGTAGGGTGAGTGAGGTGGTAGGGTGAGTGAGGTGGTAGGGTGAGTGAGGTGGTAGGGTGAGTGAGGAGGTAGGGTGAGTGAGGTGGTAAGGTGAGTGAGGTGGTAAGGTGAGTGAGGTGGTAGGGTGAGTGAGGAGGTAGGGTGAGTGAGGTGGTAAGGTGAGTGAGGTGGTAGGGTGAGTGAGGTGGTAGGGTGAGTGAGGTGGTAGGGTGAGTGAGGTGGTAGGGTGAGTGGGGAGGTAGGATGAGTGAGGTGGTAGGGTGAGTGAGGAGGTAGGGTGAGTGAGGAGGTAGGGTGAGTGGGGAGGTAGATGAGTGGGGAGGTAGGGTGAGTGGGGAGGTAGGGTGAGTAGGGAGGTAGGGTGAGTGGGGAGGTAGATGAGTGGGGAGGTAGGGTGAGTGGGGAGGTAGGGTGAGTAGGGAGGTAGGGTGAGTGGGGAGGTAGATGAGTGGGGAGGTAGGGTGAGTGAGGTGGTAGGGTGAGTAGGGAGGTAGGGTGAGTGGGGAGGTAGATGAGTGGGGAGGTAGGGTGAGTGAGGTGGTAGGGTGAGTAGGGAGGTAGGGTGAGTAGGGAGGTAGGGTGAGTGGGGAGGTAGATGAGTGGGGAGGTAGGGTGAGTGAGGTGGTAGGGTGAGTAGGGAGGTAGGGTGAGTGGGGAGGTAGGTTGAGTAGGGAGGTAGGGTGAGTGGGGAGGTAGATGAGTGGGGAGGTAGGGTGAGTGAGGTGGTAGGGTGAGCCGAGCAAGTGTCGATAGCACAATGCAGTGCTACGGTGATCTGGGACATGCCCATTGGAGCTATTTGTAAAGCTAGCTTAGAAGGGTACATTATGAAGGGTGTCTTAATCTATTATCTGACCTATAGTGGGAAAAGAAATTACAAGTTAGCATGTAAATGTCTTTGTAGCATTAATTACAAGTAAATAGTCAGGAAATAGTTTAGAGGTGGCAATGCTGGCGTATTTTAGGCGAGGTGGCTTAGAAAAACAGCGAGGTGGCCCACGACGCTTATCACATAGCAGGGGAAACATTACACTCTTGTCTTTGAATCTGGTTATAATAATTATCATCTAAGTTAAGATAACAAGATACAAATCACAGTTTATCAGCGACATAGGTCAGTTGGATTCGCATTGTACCGTCGCTACGACAGCACACAGAATGGACAAATGTGTACTTGTCACAATCGTAACGATCTGTACGTGTGAAATGTATCACCTTGGGGGTTATAAACAACATATGAATATTCCACAGTAATATCAAATAGATTCGTTTGACATGTGATGTTTTATGGACGTATATCTATGATATTGACGCGTGGTAACTGTCCGCCTAGTGGGATGATGACAACTGTGTTTCTCCTTCAGTTGTTCGTACTATGGGCTGGTGCACTGACATTCAACGTAACCGCTCTTTTACGTGTCTTCCTACTGTGACGTCATCCTCCCGCATATATCCCGCCTTTTCCAACAACATTTCCTTTGTTCTATTCCGCAACCTGCCCCTGCTAACGACTAGTTCGCCACGCTGTAGGCTCGGATCGGTGGCATGGACCTACTCGGGCCTCGATACACATGGCTGATTCTGGACCAGGAACAGATGAAGCGTGACGTCATCGAAGGTGTGTTGACGAAAGGTGACAATGTGGCCATACTGCGACAGACACGCCACACGGAACACGTGAACGACAAATTGGCAAGTTTCGGGTTTTATGCGTATGTTTTGGTGATCTAGGCAACGTGATGTTTCACTTTTTTAATGCAGTGATTCAATATTTACGTGGCATATAAAAATCCGTTAGCTAAATTATGTTAGTTGTTGGTGATGTAACCGATAATTGACATTAGACTAACCGGTGCGTGTCATTTAATATTTATAAATAATTACAACACACGACAACGCGGAGAAAGGAGAACAATGTTTTGTTGATTCATTGCAATAGAACAAACGTTGGCCACGCTTTGTTGAGAACAAGTCACGAGTTCTGACACAGAACCAAAATGGATATTCCACAAAAAGTAGTTAATATGTAGCGACATAATAATAATGATGTTTTTCATTTATGTAATATACAAAGAAAGGGGATATTATTGTTTGGCATTAGGCAGACCGCTGACATATTAGCATAACAAGAGCGATAGGCGAAATACAACACGCAACACTCGCGATGCTCAGTCCATAAAAGCCATAACTCAGCAGGGAGTCTGTGTGTCCTTGGACAAATGGATGTATCATTGGCACGTTATCGCCACACAACAGAGCACGCCCAGAGTCCGACTCCACGCACGGATCAGTATCAGTAGCTCTACATTACGGTTTGCCAGGGATGCTCGAAAAATCGATAGTACAGCGACGCGTACCATCAACTGCTTGCGAATAAAATGGTTAAGTTTTGCTTTCAGTGGATTAAATGTCCGAATTTAAATGTGAATATTGGTTTCCGTGTGTTATTAGTTTGTTGGGTAGCAGTTAGTTTTTATTAACTGATTGTCGATTCGTTGTTTTAGATCTATATTATTAATTGGAAGTTGGGATTATTAGTTATGTATGTTTGCCTGCCTGCCTGCCTGCCTGCCTGCCTGCCTGCCTGCCTGCCTGCCTGCCTGCCTGCCTGCCTGCCTGCCTGCCTGCCTGCCTGCCTGCCTGCCTGCCTGCCTGCCTGCCTGCCTGCCTGCCTGCCTGCCTGCCTGCCTGCCTGCCTGCCTGCCTGCCTGCCTGCCTGCCTGCCTGCCTGCCTGCCTGCCTGCCTGCCTGCCTGCCTGCCTGCCTGCCTGCCTGCCTGCCTGCCTGCCTGCCTGCCTGCCTGCCTGCCTACCTACCTGCCTGCCTGCCTGCCTGTTGTCTGTCTGTCTGTCTGTCTGGTTGGCTGGCTGGCTGGCTGGCTGGCTGTCTGGCTGGCTGGCTGGCTGGCTGGCTGGCAGGCAGACGGATGGACTTTGGTTGGCCGACCGCCCGACCGCCCGACCGACCGCCCGACCGCCCGACCGCCCGACCGCCCGACCGCCCGACCGCCCGACCGCCCGACCGCCCGACCGCCCGACCATCCGTCCGTTCACCAAGCTTATACGAGAGTCAGCAACATGTGCGTGTGTCTGCAGATGTCGTCGAGTCTGCGAGCACTACGGGACACTGTGCAGACCACACGCCTGGACCACGTCAACGGCGCCGTCACCTGCTGTCCGGCCGCCAACACCTCCAGTCTTCACGGCTCTCGCCTCGGCACCGCAGCCACTCGCTCACTGCAGGTAACCGGACGTCGGCGCGCTAAATTAGTTTAGTCGCTATTTGATTTTATCGACAGTTGTTCAAGGACAACGCAGACACCCAACTGACCGGAGTGGGTTTATCATGGTATCGTCGCTGTATCGTGTAACACTCTCAAATCGACAATAGTAGATATTTCTATTTCTACAATAGATCAACACGTGCCGCCCACGAACGTAGTGTTTCCTGGGACGTCCGCACATTGTGTGCACTGACTACGGACTGTCGATCTGACGATGTACTTACCAGGCTCAGCTAGGATAAATACGGTCAATTTAGTCAGCATTCAGATTCGTTGTCTCCTCGTTCCGCATAACCACTGTCGACGTCATACGTGACGTAATGACGTGTACACATTATCAGTGTACACGTCATCACTACTCGTCGTACTTTCCGTCTTTACATAAAATGGTCTTCTTTATCTTCATACAGACAAATAAACAAACCAACATATATGCTGGCACGACTGCACGTGCACAAACACATACACGCGGCGCACATACGTTCAGACGTACGCACGTACGCGTGCATAAATATTTATGACATCATTTCCAAACAATAATGCATAACTTCAAGCTTGGTATTTGGCAGGCTTGGGGCTCGCTTCTAGAGTGACAAAGACCGGCAACGTGTAACACGACCATCGTCAAACAGTGGCCAATTACTACACAGCAGACCGCCCGCCGAAAGAGTTATCAATAGAAATGGCATTATGCAAGTTGCTTGGATATCTGTGAGGAATTGTGTAGCGTAGAGTGAGTAGAAATGACGTATTGATGCAGCGTGGTGCCGGAGCTGTCACATTATGGCAGATGGCAGTTAGTGTTGTTCTGCGCATAGACACAGGTGTCATGTTGATTGGTCATGTCAAATCAGTGTCTGCGTCTAGCAGAAATGAAAGGTGTCGGGTTAAAGATTGGATTGTGGGAGAATTATGCTTTAGAATGTCACGATTTGTATTCAGCTCGTGTATGAGTGAAGGATAATTAATGTTCAAAAATGTCAGTACCCTAGTACCAAACACTTAGCAGCAAATGAAGGAAAAGCTATAATGGCCGCCTGTGGGAAACTCAACTGTGTTCCTGCGTCAGCAGAGAGAACACGTTCTCTACGTAGCCTGGCTTGGCTTGCGTGACGCAGTTTGGTGACTCGTACGTCTAAAGAATCGCCTTCTATCAGAGCCGACGCTGACATCAAAGCACACGCCGAATTGCAGGTTATCACGACAGATCGTTAGCGGCCGAGACTAACCAATGTCGTTGTTGTTGCTAGAGTTCACGGTACCAACCGCGAGACACCAGCACCGACACAGCGCGCGAATGCATCGGCCGACTACTATTGTAATTGAAACTCGATAATGCATAAATGAAAGCGTTCTATCGGACGGCAAAGCGCGCGGCTAATGATGAGATGCCTGTATTATGCATGAAGCGAGCCGTTTTATTGCTAGAT
>CBDHHR010001069.1:30000-36010 GCA_965263245.1 Metamycoplasmataceae bacterium
AAGGATGTACGATGTGACTTACCAGGAGCTGGTACAATTGTAATGTGTGCCAGTGAGTTTCTGGAAGGGTGTACGATGTGACTTACCAGGAGCTGGTACAATTGTAATGTGTGTCAGTGAGTTTCTGGAAGGATGTACGATGTGACTTACCAGGAGCTGGTACAATTGTAATGTGTGTCAGTGAGTTTCTGGAAGGTTGTACGATATGACTTACCAGGAGCTGGTACAATTGTAATGTGTGTCAGTGAGTTTCTGGAAGGGTGTACGATGTGACTTACCAGGAGCTGGTACAATTGTAATGTGTGCCAGTGAGTTTCTGGAAGGATGTACGATGTGACTTACCAGGAGCTGGTACAATTGTAATGTGTGCCAGTGAGTTTCTGGAAGGATGTACGATGTGACTTACCAGGAGCTGGTACAATTGTAATGTGTGCCAGTGAGTTTCTGGAAGGATGTATGATGTGACTTACCAGGAGCTGGTACAATTGTAATGTGTGACAGTGAGTTTCTGGAAGGATGTACGATGTGACTTACCAGGAGCTGGTACAATTGTAATGTGTGCCAGTGAGTTTCTGGAAGGATGTACGATGTGACTTACCAGGAGCTGGTACAATTGCAATGTGTGCCAGTGAGTTTCTGGAAGGGTGTACGATGTGACTTACCAGGAGCTGGTACAATTGTAATGTGTGCCAGTGAGTTTCTGGAAGGGTGTACGATGTGACTTACCAGGAGCTGGTACAATTGTAATGTGTGCCAGTGAGTTTCTGGAAGGGTGTACGATGTGACTTACCAGGAGCTGGTACAATTGCAATGTGTGCCAGTGAGTTTCTGGAAGGATGTACGATGTGACTTACCAGGAGCTGGTACAATTGTAATGTGTGCCAGTGAGTTTCTGGAAGGGTGTACGATGTGACTTACCAGGAGCTGGTACAATTGTAATGTGTGTCAGTGAGTTTCTGGAAGGATGTACGATGTGACTTACCAGGAGCTGGTACAATTGTAATGTGTGTCAGTGAGTTTCTGGAAGGTTGTACGATATGACTTACCAGGAGCTGGTACAATTGTAACGTGTGTCAGTGAGTTTCTGGAAGGATGTACGATGTGACTTACCAGAAGCTGATACAATTGTAACGTGTGCCAGTGGGTTTCTGGAAGGATGTACGAAGTGACTTACCAGGAGCTGGTACAATTGTAATGTGTGTCAGTGAGTTTCTGGAAGGATGTACGATGTGACTTACCAGGAGCTGGTACAATTGTAATGTGTGTCAGTGAGTTTCTGGAAGGATGTACGATGTGACTTACCAGCAGCTGGTACAATTGTAATGTGTGCCAGTGAGTTTCTGGAAGGATGTACGGTGTGACTTACCAGGAGCTGGTACAACTGTAATGTGTGTCAGTGAGTTTCTGGAAGGATTGACGATGTGACTTACCAGGAGCTGGTACAATTGTAATGTGTGTCAGTGAGTTTCTGGAAGGATGTACGATGTGACTTACCAGGAGCTGGTACAATTGTAATGTGTGTCAGTGAGTTTCTGGAAGAATGTACGATGTGACTTACCAGGAGCTGGTACAATTGTAATGTGTGTCAGTGAGTTTCTGGAAGAATGTACGATGTGACTTACCAGGAGCTGGTACAATTGTAATGTGTGTCAGTGAGTTTCTGGAAGGATGTACGATGTGACTTACCAGGAACTGGTACAATTGTAATGTGTGCCAGTGAGTTTCTGGAAGGGTGTACGATGTGACTTACCAGGAACTGGTACAATTGTAATGTGTGTCAGTGAGTTTCTGGAAGGATGTACGATGTGACTTACCAGGAGCTGGTACAATTGTAATGTGTGCCAGTGAGTTTCTGGAAGGATGTACGATGTGACTTACCAGAAGCTGGTACAATTGTAACGTGTGTCAGTGAGTTTCTGGAAGGATGTACGATGTGACTTACCAGGAGCTGGTACAATTGTAACGTGTGTCAGTGAGTTTCTGGAAGGATGTACGATGTGACTTACCAGGAGCTGGTACAATTGTAACGTGTGTCAGTGAGTTTCTGGAAGGATGTACGATATGACTTACCAGGAGCTGGTACAATTGTAACGTGTGTCAGTGAGTTTCTGGAAGGATGTACGATGTGACTTACCAGGAGCTGGTACAATTGTAATGTGTGTCAGTGAGTTTCTGGAAGGGTGTACGATGTGACTTACCAGAAGCTGGTACAATTGTAACGTGTGTCAGTGAGTTTCTGGAAGGATGTACGATATGACTTACCAGAAGCTGATACAATTGTAACGTGTGTCAGTGAGTTTCTGGAAGGATGTACGATGTGACTTACCAGGAACTGGTACAATTGTAATGTGTGACAGTGAGTTTCTGGAAGGATGTACGATGTGACTTACCAGGAGCTGGTACAATTGTAATGTGTGACAGTGAGTTTCTGGAAGGATGTACGATGTGACTTACCAGGAGCTGGTACAATTGTAATGTGTGTCAGTGAGTTTCTGGAAGGATGTACGATGTGACTTACCAGGAGCTGGTACAATTGTAATGTGTGTCAGTGAGTTTCTGGAAGGATGTACGATGTGACTTACCAGGAGCTGATACAATTGTAATGTGTGTCAGTGAGTTTCTGGAAGGATGTACGATGTGACTTACCAGGAGCTGGTACAATTGTAATGTGTGTCAGTGAGTTTCTGGAAGGATGTACGATGTGACTTACCAGAAGCTGGTACAATTGTAACGTGTGTCAGTGAGTTTCTGGAAGGATGTACGATGTGACTTACCAGGAGCTGGTACAATTGTAACGTGTGTCAGTGAGTTTCTGGAAGGATGTACGATGTGACTTACCAGGAGCTGGTACAATTGTAATGTGTGTCAGTGAGTTTCTGGAAGGATGTACGATGTGACTTACCAGGAGCTGATACAATTGTAATATGTGCCAGTGAGTTTCTGGAAGGTTGTGCGATGTGACTTACCATGAGCTGGTACAATTGTAATGTGTGCCAGTGAGTTTCTGGAAGGATGTACGATGTGACTTACCAGGAGCTTGTACAATTGTAATGTGTGTCAGTGAGTTTCTGGAAGGATGTACGATGTGACTTACCAGCAGCTGGTACAATTGTAATGTGTGCCAGTGAGTTTCTGGAAGGATGTACGGTGTGACTTACCAGGAGCTGGTACAACTGTAATGTGTGTCAGTGAGTTTCTGGAAGGATTGACGATGTGACTTACCAGGAGCTGGTACAATTGTAATGTGTGTCAGTGAGTTTCTGGAAGGATGTACGATGTGACTTACCAGGAGCTGGTACAATTGTAATGTGTGTCAGTGAGTTTCTGGAAGAATGTACGATGTGACTTACCAGGAGCTGGTACAATTGTAATGTGTGTCAGTGAGTTTCTGGAAGAATGTACGATGTGACTTACCAGGAGCTGGTACAATTGTAATGTGTGTCAGTGAGTTTCTGGAAGAATGTACGATGTGACTTACCAGGAACTGGTACAATTGTAATGTGTGTCAGTTAGTTTCTGGAAGGATGTACGATGTGACTTACCAGGAACTGGTACAATTGTAATGTGTGTCAGTGAGTTTCTGGAAAGATGTACGAAGTGACTTACCAGGAGCTGGTACAATTGTAATGTGTGTCAGTGAGTTTCTGGAAGGGTGTACGATGTGACTTACCAGGAGCTGGTACAATTGTAATGTGTGTCAGTGAGTTTCTGGAAGGGTGTACGATGTGACTTACCAGGAGCTGGTACAATTGTAATGTGTGTCAGTGAGTTTCTGGAAGGATGTACGATGTGACTTACCAGAAGCTGGTACAATTGTAACGTGTGTCAGTGAGTTTCTGGAAGGATGTACGATGTGACTTACCAGGAGCTGGTACAATTGTAACGTGTGTCAGTGAGTTTCTGGAAGGATGTACGATGTGACTTACCAGGAGCTGGTACAATTGTAATGTGTGTCAGTGAGTTTCTGGAAGGATGTACGATGTGACTTACCAGGAGCTGATACAATTGTAATATGTGCCAGTGAGTTTCTGGAAGGTTGTGCGATGTGACTTACCATGAGCTGGTACAATTGTAATGTGTGCCAGTGAGTTTCTGGAAGGATGTACGATGTGACTTACCAGAAGCTGGTACAATTGTAACGTGTGTCAGTGAGTTTCTGGAAGGATGTACGATGTGACTTACCAGGAGCTGGTACAATTGTAACGTGTGTCAGTGAGTTTCTGGAAGGGTGTACGATGTGACTTACCAGGAGCTGGTACAATTGTAATGTGTGCCAGTGAGTTTCTGGAAGGATGTACGATGTGACTTACCAGGAGCTGGTACAATTGTAATGTGTGTCAGTGAGTTTCTGGAAGGGTGTACGATGTGACTTACCAGGAGCTGGTACAATTGTAATGTGTGCCAGTGAGTTTCTGGAAGGATGTACGATGTGACTTACCAGGAGCTGGTACAATTGTAATGTGTGTCAGTGAGTTTCTGGAAGGGTGTACGATGTGACTTACCAGGAGCTGGTACAATTGTAATGTGTGTCAGTGAGTTTCTGGAAGGATGTACGATGTGACTTACCAGGAGCTAGTACAATTGTAATGTGTGCCAGTGAGTTTCTGGAAGGATGTACGATGCGACTTACCAGGAGCTGGTACAATTGTAATGTGTGTCAGTGAGTTTCTGGAAGGATGTACGATGTGACTTACCAGGAGCTGGTACAATTGTAACGTGTGTCAGTGAGTTTCTGGAAGGATGTACGATGTGACCTACCAGGAGCTGGTACAATTGTAACGTGTGTCAGTGAGTTTCTGGAAGGGTGTACGATGTGACTTACCAGAAGCTGGTACAATTGTAATGTGTGTCAGTGAGTTTCTGGAAGGATGTACGATGTGACTTACCAGGAGCTGGTACAATTGTAATGTGTGTCAGTGAGTTTCTGGAAGAATGTACGATGTGACTTACCAGGAACTGGTACAATTGTAATGTGTGTCAGTTAGTTTCTGGAAGGATGTACGATGTGACTTACCAGGAACTGGTACAATTGTAATGTGTGTCAGTGAGTTTCTGGAAAGATGTACGAAGTGACTTACCAGGAGCTGGTACAATTGTAATGTGTGTCAGTGAGTTTCTGGAAGGGTGTACGATGTGACTTACCAGGAGCTGGTACAATTGTAATGTGTGTCAGTGAGTTTCTGGAAGGGTGTACGATGTGACTTACCAGGAGCTGGTACAATTGTAATGTGTGTCAGTGAGTTTCTGGAAGGATGTACGATGTGACTTACCAGGAGCTGGTACAATTGTAATGTGTGTCAGTGAGTTTCTGGAAGAATGTACGATGTGACTTACCAGGAACTGGTACAATTGTAATGTATGTATGTCAGTTAGTTTCTGGAAGGATGTACGATGTGACTTACCAGGAACTGGTACAATTGTAATGTGTGTCAGTGAGTTTCTGGAAGGATGTACGATGTGACTTACCAGGAGCTGGTACAATTGTAATGTGTGTCAGTGAGTTTCTGGAAGGGTGTACGATGTGACTTACCAGGAGCTGGTACAATTGTAATGTGTGCCAGTGAGTTTCTGGAAGGATGTACGATGTGACTTACCAGAAGCTGGTACAATTGTAATGTGTGTCAGTGAGTTTCTGGGAGGATGTACGATGTGACTTACCAGAAGCTGGTACAATTGTAACGTGTGACAGTGAGTTTCTGGAAGGATGTACGATGTGACTTACCAGGAACTGGTACAATTGTAATGTGTGTCAGTGAGTTTCTGGAAGGGTGTACGATGTGACTTACCAGGAGCTGGTACAATTGTAATGTGTGTCAGTGAGTTTCTGGAAGGATGTACGATGTGACTTACCAGGAACTGGTACAATTGTAACGTGTGACAGTGAGTTTCTGGAAGGGTGTACGATGTGACTTACCAGGAACTGGTACAATTGTAACGTGTGTCAGTGAGTTTCTGGAAGGATGTACGAAGTGACTTACCAGGAGCTGGTACAATTGTAATGTGTGTCAGT
>CBDHHR010001070.1:0-2500 GCA_965263245.1 Metamycoplasmataceae bacterium
GAGTCGAAACGGGTCATCTAAGGACCATACAGATAACCGAGAAATATAGCAGATGAACTGTCCTCTGTTGATAACCATGTTTCTTTTATTGCCAAAATATTGAAAGGAATTTGCGCAGGGTAGATAATGAAAATGTGTTTGGATTAATAGACACATGCTAGAAGAAGAAAGATAGTTTAAATGGCGGCTGAAAACTCGGATGAATTCACAATGTTTTGTGCGTGGAATTACGTAAAGATGGGTTTTTGCTAAGCAGTTCGTGTTCTACACTGAAAGAACATCCTAGTATGATTATATTTATGCGTAGTATATGCTATCTTCTAGAGAGTAATGTTTTTCCTAAATAAATATACGGTTACACAAGAAATATATAATATGCGTAAACAAAATACACATTTTATTCAAATATTGTAATCAATGTAGACTTGCTTTACTAAGATATAATTTATGACATTCTGATGAGGCAAACAGCTGTAGACAATCTGGCCCTATGTCAGAGCAGGTAGCGTTGATATCCATCCCTGTCCCAGCTCAAGCTGTCCCCGCTCATCGCTCCATCTGCACCTCGCACTCGACTGTCTCCCCATACTCCCAGTTGACCAGTAAGGCAGACACGTTTATGTCGTCGCTTAGTATACTGATCACGCTACTGCTAGAGTTGGCAGCTTCAGTGACACAGAGGTCGTGGTGATGTCCGCCTAAACACAACCAAACGTTCCGTCGTCTCGAGTCTGCATCGTCTGGTTCTCTCCTGCACTGAAAGCAGTCGACGCTTGCGCCAGGTTCCGCTCCGCTTGTTTGTCTTGTTTTTCAAGATTGCATCTCTTTATTGAGCAAGGGTCTGACGATGGAGAGTTCGTAGTTGAGAGTATCATTCTTCTCTACACTAGCAAATGCCTTGGAACAGATGCTATGTTAGCACAGACTTTAAACACGATACTGGTTAATGGTTAAAGAGTTCGTTGGACTTTGTATGTCATGAGGTCTGCAAAAGCAAATATCAGTAGTATCAATATGACAAGCTAGAAAAATGACACTCGTCAAGCATGTGACTACCAACGGTTAGTTAGCGGTAGAAAGACCCTCTCGGGTACTCTTACGCCACCTGATACCCCGTTTAGAGCAAGGTCATCTTCTTCCAGAGACTCTGTGTAGCTTCAGAGCAAGCAGAGGCACAGCTGACATGCAATGACAGGAGCAGAACCGCGATCCTACACCAAGTGTAGTCTTTGACACAATGAGCCGCGGTAACATCTGAACAATAATAACAAAGGTGGACTATCCTGACAAATTCATGGGCATGGAGAGTCAGTTTCATGAGGGCATGCAAACTTACAAGTTATTTCTGTTTGCACGGTATAACTCCTGCTCTGCAAGATGTTAACTGCATATCGACCAATGGGAAACATTAAGTTAGGAAGCACATCCACCCACCTACCCACCTACCCTGGATACTTAAGTCTTCCTTTCCGGCATACTTAAATTTTCCTTCACAGGACCTTCCCGGTTTCATTCGGTTACAATCGTTTCACTTCGATATTAGCTAGTCAATTATTTTAATGAGAACATAATCCAACAAAGCAATTTGTATCGCGGATGCTTTGTGGCAGCAATAAACAGTAGTGACCCGGATGTCAGTGCATTTAACTAATCTCATTTCCGACAGCGCCACGAGACCAGGCGCAACTAGACGCACTATATCCTTATAAAAAAAGTATAGAGGTAACATGTTGGAATGATGTTTATGCCTGTAAAGATCCCCAAATAAGGTACACTGAATTTTTAAGAAACTGTCACAGGTGCATAACAAGTAATTCCCTTTAAACAAAATGGTCAAGAAAAGGAAAGGTAAAGAATGGATTACCAAGAGGTTTAGGAATTTCTTAAAACAGAATTTAATGTAACCAATTATAACACATATAAAAATTAATTAACCCGACTCAGTAAAATAGCAAAACGCTATCACTATCAAAAGGAATTTCAAGAACACAACAGTGACCTGAAAAATGTGGCAAATGGGAAATTAAATAATTAGCAAGAAGATATAATAGCAGCAAAAACAAGAATGCTTAAAGGAAATAGAAGCAAGACATTACATAACATGTGTTTTCCATGAATACATAAAGATTAAATATGTATATAACGTTTGACAAAATAAACAATTTAAACACATGTGTAGTATAAATTAGGTTTTAAGTCCGTTAGTGATTCCTGTTGAAAGTTAATTAGCAAGGCGAGCACGTGGTATCATGGCATCAAATACTACACATACTGACATCAGACGGACCCTTTCTACGTATTCAGAGCATGTTCACAAGGATAGTTTTTGTGTCGAAACAGCGTCATAATAAATTAGTGTGCGATATTCCGATGTAATAAATAACAGGAAACAAATATTTATCTTACGGTTCCACACGAATCAACTTTTGATACAAAATTGAAGCCAGAAGCTTCGCGGAGGCCTGGCTGAGCGTAGGGTTCAACACCGGCGTCGGTTCGT
>CBDHHR010001070.1:7500-9084 GCA_965263245.1 Metamycoplasmataceae bacterium
CTCGATTTCTATGGAGTTAGAACCACACATATAGTTATTCTTGTTGGTATTATTATTATAGTGTTATAACTGTCATATTATTATTATTATTATATTGTTATTATTAAGGTCTAGTTGAAGATATTGTGTTACCTTACATTATATTAACGTTCTTACTGTCTAGTCATAATAAATTTAGTTGTGGGTGTTTGTTACTGCAGTCAGGAATGCTGGTGTTCTGATCCGAAAACTGGTGCGGAGATCCTAGGTACCGATCGGGGTTTTAATAATCCCATCCGAAATTGCAGTAAATGTACGTGATTTTCTAAGCTTACCTGGCTCACATGTAAAATGGAACGGTACCTGTGTACGACTGCGTGTGTGTGTGTGTGTGTGTGTGTGTGTGTGTGTGCGTGCGTGCGTGCGTGCGTGCGTGCGTGCGTGCGTGCGTGTGTGGGCGCGTGTGTGCGTGCAAGTGTGTATGTATCAGTGTATGTATGGTGTGTGTGTGTGTGTGTGTGTGTGTGTGTGTGTGTGTGAGTGTGTGTGTGTGTGTGTGTGTGTGTGTGTGTGTGTGAGTGTGTGTGTGTGTGTGTGTGTGTGTGTGTGTGTGTGTGTGTGTGTGTGTGTGTGTGTGTGTGTGTGTGTGTGTGTGTGTGTGTGTGTGTGTGTGTGTGTGTGAGAGAGAGAGAGAGAGAGAGAGAGAGAGATAGCATGTGTATCTTTGTGTTCGTGTGCGTATGCATGTGAGAGTGTATGCTACTAGACGGGGACATTCGATACGAATGGCAAGTTACAGGTTGGTTAACCAATACTGGACATTGTTTCCAATCGCCCCGATATAGAAGCGTATCCGTATCCCGAAAGCGCAGTGCGTATGGTATGACACCGTATGCTATGTCACCGTATGATATGTCACCATATGATATGTAACCATTATGCTATGTCACCGTATGCTATGTCACCATATGATATATCACCATATGCTATGTCACCGTATGATATTTCACCATATGCTATGTCACCGTATACTATGTTACAATATGCTATGTCACCGTAAATTATGTCACCGTATGTTATGTCACATATGTTATGTCACATATGTTATGTCATCGTATGCTACGTCACCGTATGCTATGTCATCGTATGCTATGTCACCGTATGCTATGTCACCGTATGCTATGTCACCGTATGCAATGTCACCATATGTTATGTCACCGTATGCTATGTCACCGTATGCTATGTCACCGTATGCTATGTCACCGTATGCTATGTCACCGTATGCTATATCACCGTATGCTATGTCACCGTATGCTATGTCACCGTATGCTATGTCACCGTATGCTATGTCACCGTATGCTATGTCACCGTATGCAATGTCACAATATGTTATGTCACCGTATGCTATGTCACCGTATGCTATGTCACCGTATGCTATGTCACCGTATGCTATGTCACCGTATGCTATGTCACCGTATGCTATGTCACCGTATGCTATGTCACATATGTTATGTCACATATGTTATGTCACCGTATGTTATGTCACCGTATGCTATGTCACCCTATGCTATGTCACCATATGTTATGCACTCCCCAGCTATTTCT
>CBDHHR010001071.1:0-5190 GCA_965263245.1 Metamycoplasmataceae bacterium
GGCGAGTTCTGCGTAAATAGTCACCATTAACATAAATTTCCTGATATTGTTTATAAGTGTATCACTGCGAAGACACTGCCCAGCTCGTTAACAGGGTCTGAAATTCATAAAACCGTCAATTTGCTTTTGTGCCTGTTTCACTCGTTAGGCGGCGCCATTGGAGCGACTTTGTGAACTGTTGCTACCACCCCTTAACATAACAACATAAACATAACGATTTGTCATCGACGGTAATCGACATTGTTCGATCAGGCGTGTCGAGACACACCATACCAGGGTCAGACTGACCTCATCTCCCAATGAACCTCCGACCTCGCTTGCGGCGTATGGCCTGTCTACAGGTCATGGTGACCTCATTATGTTTAGCACTTGTATTTCACCTACGGTTCATTTGCTGGAAAACTTGGCAATATAACTCTGTGTGTATATACATACACACACACATATATATATATATATATATATATATATATATATATATATATATATATATATATATACATATATAACATATATATATATATATATATATATATATATATATATATATATATATATATATATATATATATATATATATATATCTAACACATACACACATATATGTGTGTGTGTGTGTGTGCGCGCGTGTATGTGTGTGTATGTATGTATGTATGTATGTGTGTGTGTGTGTGTGTGTGTGTGTGTGTGTGTGTGTGTGTGTGTGTGTGTGTGTGTGTGTGTGTGTGTGTGTGTGTGTGTGTGTGTGTGTGTGTGTGTGTGTGTGTGTGTGTGTGTGTGTGTGTGTGTGTGTGTGTGTGTGTGTGTGTGTGTGTGTGTGTGTGTGTGTGTGTGTGTGTGTGTACTATATGTATACATCCTAGATGCATTTAAGAACAATATCCAGACTTTGCACTATTCCACCTCTTAGACATAACTAGTTCTTTTGCAAGTGTTACTAAATATCAAATATAAATACAAAAATATTATTTGTTTTTCCTGTTCGCCTGCCATGTTATTCCGACTGTATCCTCGCCATATTGAGGCTAGACATATATTCTGTATATTGCAATTATATTTATGAAAAAATTGTGATTTATCTGGACAAAATACAAATTGCGAAACATACAACTTCGCTATACTAGTATTTATTTGCGAATACATTTGTGAAGAAACAAATTGTCGAAAATAAATGTGATTTCGTGTCAGGCTTCAACCTGGCAAATAATTGGTAGACGTTTGAATAGCAACACTCGGTAGTAGAGAGACACTGGACCAACCACACACCTAGATGATGCCGTGCTGCAGGCACAAGGACCGGCTGAGGATGAACAGCGCAAGAGGCAGAAAATAATATGGACGGAGTCGACATAATTTGAAGACGGAACCCCAGTAACGCATGAAGAAAGATGGCATTGTTTGGGTTTTACGAAGATTGTCAGAAGACTGTTGGCGGAGATAGCAGAAAATAAAGACCTACGAGGGACTAGAAGAAGAAATATGACACGCATTCTCCAAAGTACACACAAAGACAGCAGGATATCGCAGAATTGTAAGATTAGTTTTTAGGTCGCGGCTGTCTTGCTGATGTGTCTGTTCGCCCAATGAACACTGATGCGAGTGCGCGTACCTAGAATTATGACATGGGACAAATTTTACGTGAGTCCCGTTGAAACTGTCGCGAATTTTAAAACAATTATCCATGGCTTGAGGAGAATGATGTAATTGTGCATTTCAACTACTGTGTCACTTTGTGTTAACAATTGAACATTCGCATTTGTTAGGTGTATACATGTGTTCTATATCAGTTGTTTTATTTACTTTAGTAACTGTTTTGGTTGGATGGTTGTAACAATGGAATATTGTGTTATCTAAACAATAATTTATACCAACACTGCTTGTTAATCGGTTTGCTAAAATACACTATCGAACTACGCGGGCAAAACCAATCTCTGCATTGTACTCTATATACATCAATGTGTCAAACATTCTGTCCCATCTCCTCTTCCCCGTGTTCTACTGCTGTGAACATTGCCTGTCCCATCTCCTCTTCCCCGTGTTCTACTGCTGTGAACATTGTCTGTCCCATCTCCATTTCCCCGTGTTCTACTGCTGTGAACATTGTCTGTCCCATCTCCTCTTCCCCGTGTTCTACTGCTGTGAACATTGTCTGTCCCATCTCCTCTTCCCCGTGTTCTACTGCTGTGAACATTGTCTGTCCCATCTCCTCTTCCCCGTGTTCTACTGCTGTGAACATTGTCTGTCCCATCTCCTCTTCCCCGTGTTCTACTACTGTGAACATTGTCTGTCCCATCTCCTCTTCCCCGTGTTCTACTGCTGTGAACATTGTCTGTCCCATCTCCTCTTCCCCGTGTTCTACTGCTGTGAACATTGTCTGTCCCATCTCCTCTTCCCCGTGTTCTACTGCTGTGAACATTGTCTGTCCCATCTCCTCTTCCCGTGTTCTACTGCTGGGAACATTGTCTGTCCCATCTCCTCTTCCCGTGTTCTACTGCTGTGAACATTGTCTGTCCCATCTCCTCTTCCCCGTGTTCTACTGCTGTGAACATTGTCTGTCCCATCTCCTCTTCCCCGTGTTCTACTACTGTGAACATTGTCTGTCCCATCTCCTCTTCCCCGTGTTCTACTGCTGGGAACATTGTCTGTCCCATCTCCTCTTCCCCGTGTTCTACTGCTGTGAACATTGTCTGTCCCATCTCCTCTTCCCGTGTTCTACTGCTGGGAACATTGTCTGTCCCATCTCCTCTTCCCGTGTTCTACTGCTGTGAACATTGTCTGTCCCATCTCCTCTTCCCCGTGTTCTACTACTGTGAACATTGTCTGTCCCATCTCCTCTTCCCCGTGTTCTACTGCTGTGAACATTGTCTGTCCCATCTCCTCTTCCCCGTGTTCTACTGCTGTGAACATTGTCTGTCCCATCTCCTCTTCCCGTGTTCTACTGCTGGGAACATTGTCTGTCCCATCTCCTCTTCCCGTGTTCTACTGCTGTGAACATTGTCTGTCCCATCTCCTCTTCCCGTGTTCTACTGCTGGGAACACTGTCTGTCCCATTTATCTGCAGTAGAGACGACGGGAAATGCCAGGATATGTGTAATTTGTAATGTGCGTTATAATACCTTTATCACAGCTGATCGCCAAGTAGATCAATGGAAAAGTTCCCGTACAAAGACTGTAGCGTTCCTTGTTGTGGATTGAAGTCGACTGCCACGAACAAGACATCGATAAAAGATTAACATCGCCGTTTAACGAGACTAACCAGACTGGTGTAAAGCAGGTTACACCCGTCCAGTTGCAAATAGATAATTACATTCCTGGAATGTTTATAACGCTGTGATCGTAGCGGTATTTTCCACTTTAGAGTCATGATTACAGACGCGCGAACTCGCACGCACATCACACGTACGAACACACGCACGCAAGCGCACACGCACGCACGTACTCACATACGCATGTTGTACCGAAACGAAGCCAATGTCACACAACATGGTCTGCATATAACACACATATATAACACTAATTCTCATGTATACATGCTCATGTACAACGCCCCGAATGGATATTTCCAGATTTATGGCGCTTTATAAATGTTCTTCTTCTTCTTATTATTATTATATATATATAACACACATCTGTAACACACTTATATAACACACATATATAACACACATATAACGGACATTTAAGGAGAGACATAGTTATCGTTGTATTGTTCCTATTCGTTTTAGACTTGCACGAAAGACAGTATTTGCCGACTGTATACTATTACGTATTATATATGTATATAATATATATATATATATATATATATATATATATATATATATATATATATATATATATATATATATATATATATATATATATATATATATATATATATATATATATATATATATATATATATTCAAAGTCAAAATAAAAGAAATCCACATGTATTAACAGAGAAAGACGAAAATAAACAGCTTAGTGTGTCATACACGGAAATAGTTACGAGAGCACGGTATCATGCAGATTTCAGTGATGTTTTACTGCAATTAGTCAGACGATGAACAATTTGTTTAGTGTCCTGTACGATATTCTGAAGAAGCGACAACATGCTTCAGAAACCAATGTTGTCGCTGGGGGTTGAGTGATTTAACCATCAACAAGAACAACATGTCTCGGTCAATGTGACCCCATAACATGATGGCGTTTAGAGTCTTCAAGATTCTCGGATGAGAGATCTGTATCAGATATTACAGATGAACCAATGGGGAAAGTTGATTGAATGTACAATAGGACGATGCGATAGGGTGTGACAACGACTAGAGCTTGTCGGTTTTGTCACTCGATCCAAGTCCATTTCGACCATTAGGACCACCTGGTGAAACCCACCCGGAACGTATTGGTCCGGCAGCAGGCACGGTAAGGGACCATTGAGCAGGTGGACACAGGAGCTATACACAGCCGCCTGAAGTGTGCCATTGCGGTCGCTGATGTACCAGGGTTTGTTACTGTATATATCCACATTTTCAGAATGGTTCACATATTCAAATGCCATTGTTTAGAGAACCTGCACACTAGAAATATATCGGTACATGATGCTGGAGACTAGAAATATATCGGTACATGATGCTATGTTTTGGCGAAACATTATTAAGACATCGTGAACTATTATTAATATATAGCTAGACATGCCTACTTTTGACAGATCAACACATGCTGTTCAGTCTCCTTCAGTCTCGTTACACATTTCTGTCTAGTCGTGGGACCTCAGCGCAGAATAGGTAATTAAATCAATTTTTTTTAGTATCTGTCCATTCCTCTTAGAGGTTTCTACCAATATGTCTTTAACACCGATAGGTTGCATGACTGGCTGATTGGCTGATTGGCTGATTGGCTGATTGGCTGATTGATTGATTGATTGATTGACTGACTGACTGACTGACTGACTGACTGACTGACTGACTGACTGACTGACTGACTGACTGACTGACTGACTGACTGACTGACTGACTGACTGACTGACTGACTGACTGACTGACTGACTGACTGACTGACTGACTGACTGACTGACTGACTGACTGACTGACTGACTGACTGACTGACTGACTGACTGACTGACTGACTGACTGACTGACTGACTGACTGACTGACTGACTGACTGACTGACTGACTTACTGACTTACTGACTTACTGACTTACTGACTT
>CBDHHR010001072.1:0-3326 GCA_965263245.1 Metamycoplasmataceae bacterium
CAATAGAAATGTTTGAAGACATCAGCTGTGGACTGGGTTCAAGCAATGGTCTACACAAAGCAGTATGATGCACTTTTTTTTAACAATTGATCCAATATTAAAAACTCACACATTACAATGATGATATTACAAGTGTGTGTGTGTGTGTGTGTGTGTGTGTGTGTGTGTGTGTGTGTGTGTGTGTGTGTGTGTGTGTGTGTGTGTGTGTGTGTGTGGGTGTGGGTGGGTGTGTGGGTGGGTGTGTGGGTGGGTGTGTGGGTGGGTGTGTGTGTGTGTGTGTGTGTGTCATTGAATTGTGCCAATGTGAATTTTCAGGTGGTGAACACACACTTGTCTGCAGTATTAATGGAAGCCAGGAGAAGCTGTGCATGGACACAGACTCAGCCCTACAGCCTTACACCCAGTATGAGTACAAGGTGCAAGCCTTCAACTCACAGGGCATGACGGCCAGTGTGTGGACACAAGTGACAACTAAGGAAGCTCCACCACAAGATGTTCCTGTCCCACTTGTTAAGGTGCCAACCATTTACTCTCCTAGTTATGTCTCTTTAACAAACTTCTGTGTAGACTACTCATCTTGTCAACATACAAAGTAGGCCAATGTTTTTACACCATCTGAATATATTAATGAGATGCTCTGGTCATTGCATATGGTCATCGTTTCATTTACATTGATATCTACATTCCGTATGTTAAAAGGATAAAGATATATTTCTTATGACACATTGACTAACGGTGTTTATTTTTACATATGTTTATAGGTTTCTTTTAGGACATTGTAATTGAATAAGAGCTTTCATGGGAACAATACTTGAGTTTATTTATCATGAAACCATTAGCAACCATGTGTTTATAGTATATAATCAGTTCAGTTATCACTGTTTTAGCACATTCATATTACTTTGACATAATTGACATACCGGTATGTGTTGCATTATTGATGTAGCACATTCATGCTGCATTGAGACATTAATGTGCCATATGTCATCAGTGGCGAGGCACATTCATGTTACATTGTCTATGTACGAATATGTCTCATTGATAAATCACAATCATGTTGCATTAACATCTGTGTGCCACTTGTCATCGTTGGTGAGGCACATTCATGCCACCTGTCATAATTGGTGAGGCACATTCATGCTGTGTTGACTCTATGTCATCTGTCATCATTGGTGAGGCACAATCATGCTGGCTGTGTTGACTCTGTGTGCCACCTGTCATCATTGGTGAGGCATAATCATGCTGTGTTGACTCTGTGCCATCTGTAATCATTGGTGAGACACATTCGTGCTGTGTTGACTCTGTGTGCCATTGGTGAGGCACAATTATGCTGTGTTGACTCTGTGTGCCACCTGTCATCATTAGTGAGGCACAATCATGCTGTGTTGACTCTGTGTGCCACCTGTCATCATTAGAGAGACACAATCATGCTGTGTTGACTGTGTGCCACCTGTCATCATTAGAGAGACACAATCATGCTGTGTTGACTGTGTGCCACCTGTCATCATTAGAGAGACACAATCATGCTGTGTTGACTCTGTGTGCCACCTGTCATCATTGGTGAGACACAATCATGCTGTGTTGACTCTGTGTGCCACCTGTCATCATTGGTGAGACACAATCATGCTGTGTTGACTCTGTGTGCCACCTGTCATCATTGGTGAGACACAATCATGCTGTGTTGACTCTGTGTGCCACCTGTCATCATTAGTGAGGCACAATCATGCTGTGTTGACTCTGTATGCCACCTGTCATCATTAGTGAGACACAATCATGCTGTGTTGACTCTGTGTGCCACCTGTCATCATTAGTGAGACACAATCATGCTGTGTTGACTCTGTGTGCCACCTGTCATCATTAGTGAGACACAATCATGCTGTGTTGACTCTGTGTGCCACCTGTCATCATTAGTGAGGCACAATCATGCTGTGTTGACTCTATGTGCCACCTGTCATCATTAGTGAGACACAATCATGCTGTGTTGACTCTGTGTGCCACCTGTCACCATTAGTGAGGCACAATCATGCTGTGTTGACTCTGTGTGCCACCTGTCATCATTAGTGAGGCACAATCATGCTGTGTTGACTCTGTGTGCCACCTGTCATCATTAGAGAGACACAATCATGCTGTGTTGACTGTGTGCCACCTGTCATCATTAGTGAGGCACAATCATGCTGTGCTGACCTGTGTATTTGTCCTGACAGACCGTCACTGAGACAACCATCAAAGTAAAGCTGTTGAGCCCTACCCGCCCTAATGGAAACATCATCCTCTTCAAGATTTATCTCAATGGGATAATGGTATGTCAGTGGCTTTGTTTTGTTTGATATCTTATATAAATTTGTATAATTGTAAAGAGAGGCTTGGCAGTGTATGCCATTTTCATAACAAACTACACACATTTTCCAGTATCGTTATATATATATATATATATATATATATATATATATATATATATATATATATATTAAATACCATTACAAAATCTATGTATATATGTTATATATATATATATATATATATATATATAACATATACATAGATTTTGTAATGGTATTTAATATATATATATATATATATATATATATATATATATATATAATACCATTACAAAATCTATGTATATATGTTATATATATTTTATATATATATATATATATATATATATATATATATATATATATATATATATATATAACATATATATACATAGATTTTGTAATGGTATTTAATATACATTACCCATACAGGAAAAAATCAATAATGTTCGTAAATGTCAGCCTGTCATTATGTATCTATATACACTGTATATATATATATATATATATATATATATATATATATATATATATATATATATATATATATATATATATATATATGTATATATATATATATATATATATATATATATATATATATATATTACATACAATATATATTTATATATATATATATATACAGTGTATATAGGTACATAATGACAGACGGACATATACGAACATTATTAATTTTTCCCTGTATGGGTAATGTGTATTAAATACCATTACAAAATCTATGTCATAAGTACAATGTATTGTTAAGTTGTAATTAGGCAGTTTGGGCAGTTTTGACCTACCTAACAATGGCAGCAGCGATTTGAGAGTATGAGAGAAGCAGACAAATGTTCAACTTCCTTGTCACATCCCAACAACATTATGACAAGAAGTGTGACACTTGTATATAACAACGTTCAACACATCATCAATAATATATGACACAAAGTTAGTCTAGACCAGAGTAAGCATCAGTCTACTAGATTAGTGTCCTTTTATAATCGACAAAGG
>CBDHHR010001073.1:0-7665 GCA_965263245.1 Metamycoplasmataceae bacterium
TCAACCTTGATGGGGTTCGGCTCACCGTTTATGTTATCGCCAAACACGATACTGTTTTGGTCTTGGTATTTCACCGTCTCGACATTGACGTAATGGCAATTCCCGATGGTCGAGGTACTGTAGGGAAAGCGATGCTTCATCAGCGGTCGCTGACGATGAAGTGACACTGCTTTTAGGAAACAGTTCTGCTCGCGGTCGTGTGAACATAAATATAGAACTAATGCGCTTGCATGCGCCTGGTATTGGATACGGTAGCAGCAACAAAACGTTTGAATGATCGATTGCACATATACGCAAATGCACGCGCATGCGCATGCACACGGGCACGCACACGGACACGCACACGCACACGCACACAAGCGCTCAATTGAATCTGCTCTTAAACTGACACCGTTAAATTACCTGGCCGTTTGGTCGAGGCAGAAAAACAACTTCGTGTCACATTTCCAGAACTTTTGTAAATCTCGGAGGTCGCAATAATGATGATCGAAACTTTCGCCCGATGGATTGTCGTAAGAAATCATCTTGAGTTCAAACATGGCGTCACTTTGCACGCAGATAGCCATCTAACACAAAGACAAAATGTTGGTTTTTTATTTTTAGTGTTCGTTAATGTCTATTCGATATTCAGTAGTGCTACCTGTTCGCTTAACGAAAGATTCTGAGAACGAGTCTGGTGCTTATTGTCTAGTGTATAATTATATCACGAATGTCCGGATAACTTTCGGCAGTTAAATCTGGCACCACGAACTAAGCCAACACGGGTGAAACAACCTGTCCATTTATGTATGGCAAGGTTTCTGATCATACCTATTGTAAATCAACTGTTATCAACGTAAAACATAATGGGCGAGAACGCAACAAGAAATAGACACTGACCCAATAAAATCATGCCTTTCGTCTACCTCATGCAAATAGCATAAACATAAGAACCTTATTTAACAGTTACACGCTATCACGACTACTTTGGTCCTATAGATGGGCGTGAACTCCAATTGTATGCGATCGTCTTAATATTGACCATACAACGGGACACAGCACAAACATTTTGTCGTCCGCTGGACCCATCGTTTACCCCATGATATTCCTTCTGTGTAAAAGTGCATGTACTAATTATAACTTATTTACACGTAGAACAAACGTTAAATGCTTAAATACCAACCATAGTAATTATATGCCACGACACCTGTGGAAGCTGTCTGGTGTAACATAGTTACAGGAAATTCAACATTAACTGTTGGGTTAGTGTATCGGAGTCCAAACATAAGCATAGAAGAGAATGAAAAAATACATAACGCTATCAAAGAAGTGAGTAAACGGGACTGTATTATTATGGGGGATTTTAACCATGGGCATATACAGTGGACATCTCTACAGAGTACCGGGAGAGAGGATCAAGAGTTTTTAAATTTAGTTCAAGATAGTTTCCTTTCTCAACATGTGTTAGAAGCAACCAGGGGCGAGAATGTGTTAGACATAGTATTGAGCTCACAGAAGGAATTTGTTGATAATGTCAAGATATGTGAGCCACTGGGGTGTAGTGATCACAACCAGATACATTTTATCATCAAAGTAAAGGGAGAACGGAATAGAAAAATAAGGTACAGGAAAAAATTTCACAAAGGAAGATATAAGGACATGAGGGAATATTTAGCAAAGATAGACTGGAATAAAACATTGAAGAATAAGACAGCAACAGAATGCTGGAATATTTTAAAGAGTGAAATTGACTGCGTCGTTGACAAATTTGTTCCGTTGAAAAAACAGGGGAAACGGTCAAAGAAGAAACACTTATCGAAGGAAGCCATTAGAAAAATCAAGTACAAGCAAATGATGTGGAAGAGATATAGACATACTGGAAGTGAAGAAGACTATAGCATTTATAAAGAAGCACTTAATCAAGCTACAGCTGAAATTAGAAATTCAACGAGAAGCTACGAACAAAAAATAGCTTTTAATATAAAACATGACAGCAAGAGTTTTTATGCGTATGTTCGAAGTAAACAGAAAGTTCAGGATAAGGTCGGTCCTCTAGAAGGTAGTGATGGAAACATAATAACAGAGGGATTCTTAATGGCAGAAAACCTAAATGAGTACTATAGTTCGGTGTTTACCAGGGAAGATATTAGTATATTACCAGTACTTGAGACTAAGTTCGAAGGGAGAGAGTTTGACTATTTAGAACAACTAATTGTAACCCCAACAATGGTAGCTATGAAAATAAGAGATATGAAGGATAATAAATCACCTGGAGTGGAAGGGATTCCTCCCAAATTACTACTGGAAATTGTAGAACAAATCAGCATACCGCTTGCAACAGTGTTCAATTTGTCATTAGAGGAGGGAATAGTTCCGTTAGAATGGAAAGAAGCAAACATTATACCATTATTTAAAAAAAGTTCGAGAAACAAGTCAGAGAACTATAGACCAGTGAGTTTAACATCAGTAATTTGCAAACTATTAGAAAGACTAATTAAAGATCACCTTGTTGATTTTCTTGTTAAAAATAAATTGATAAACCCATCTCAACATGGGTTTTTAAAAGCGAGGTCATGCTTAACAAATATGTTATGTTTTTTGGAAGATGTCACAAAGTGGGTAGATGAGGGATCACCAGTAGATATAATCTATTTGGATTTTTTAAAAGCCTTTGACAAAGTGCCACACCAAAGACTACTACTTAAACTAAAGGCCCATGGCATAGGAAATGGTATGATCAACTGGATAGAAAAATGGCTTATTGATAGAAGACAAAGAGTAGTAGTTGATGGGGAGGTTTCAAACTGGAAATCGGTTTTGAGTGGAGTACCGCAGGGATCAGTACTGGGACCTATTTTATTCGTTATATATATCAATGATTTGGATGATGACATAACAAGCAAGGTGTTGAAGTTTGCGGACGACACAAAAGTGTTTAGGAAAATTAAAAGTGATGCAGATAGACAGCATTTACAAGATGATCTTAATAAGTTGATAGAATGGTCTGAGAAGTGACAAATGCTGTTTAATTTTGGAAAGTGTAAGTGCCTCCACACAGGACATGGGAATGAAGAAGCTCAATATACAATGGGTGGTACTGTACTAAATACTACCTTAAAGGAAAAGGACTTAGGGTTAACTATTAGTGCTGACATGAAGGTATCAGAGCAGTGTGGAATTGCAGCAGCGAAGGGAAACCAAATTCTTGGATTAATTAGGCGAAATATAGTGTACAAAGAAAAAGAACTAATAATACCGCTGTATAAAACAATAGTTAGGCCTCACTTAGAATATTGTATACAATCATGGAGGCCATGTCGCAAGAAGGATATTGATATGCTAGAAAGAGTACAAAGGAGAGCAACCAAAATGATACCAAAACTCAGGAATATTAGTTATGAAATGCGTCTAAAAGAATGTGGTTTAACAACACTAGAAACCAGAAGATTGAGAGGAGATCAGATTGAGGTGTTTAAAATATTGAATGGGTATGAAAATATTGACAGAAATATTTTTTTCACCGTCAAGGAAGAGAGAAGGACTAGAGGACATGGAGTTACATTAGCAAAGAAGCAGTGTAGACTGGATATTATAAAATTTTCATTTTCACAAAGAACAGTAAACGAATGGAACAGATTATCAGCTGATTGTGTAGGTGCTAGTAGTGTTAATATATTTAAAAAATAAAATCGACATATACCTAAGACGGGCGGGGTATACTTAGATAGAGAGGTTGGACTCTCGATAAGCCAAATGGCTTCCTAGTCCACCTGCCATCTAGAGTTGAGTCTCTAGGTGGCAATCTTGTTAAATCTTGTTAAAAGAATGATACAGATATTTAGCATTTAAACGGCATATCTGTGAGGACCAGAAAGGTGGCACGGCCATACGGTGACTGCAAACGATAAATGTTAAGGTGTGGTATCGCTTAATGTTTGTGTGTCGACTTACCAAAGATAACAAAGGTAGAGCGTTCATTCGGGCTATCTTAGGGAGTGGATATTCGATGTGGATAAATTGTCAACACCAGTCAATGTAACAAGAGTCGTTTAAAACGAATGTGGATATTCGATGTGGATAAATTGTCAACACCAGTCAATGTAACAAGAGTCGTCTAAAACGAATGTGGATATTCGATGTGGATAAATTGTCAACACCAGTCAATGTAACAAGAGTCGTCTAAAACGAATGTGGATATTCGATGTGGATAAATTGTCAACACCAGTCAATGTAACAAGAGTCGTCTAAAACGAATGTGGATATTCGATGTGGATAAATTGTCAACACCAGTCAATGTAACAAGAGTCGTCTAAAACGAATGTGGATATTCGATGTGGATAAATTGTCAACACCAGTCAATGTAACAAGAGTCGTCTAAAACGAATGTGGATATTCGATGTGGATAAATTGTCAACACCAGTCAATGTAACAAGAGTCGTTTAAAACGAATGTGGATATTCGATGTGGATAAATTGTCAACACCAGTCAATGTAACAAGAGTCGTCTAAAACGAATGTGGTTTAATATCACTCCTCGTGTAATTCTTAGAGCTACGGTTTTTGTTTGTTTAGGTATTCTCTTTGTGACATTCGTCCGCTGCTGCTTCTGTCGTCACGCGGTTCTTACCTGTATAATGAAGACAACCACGGTATGTAAAACTGTACATTCTTTCTTCATGATGACGAATACGAACCAACACAAGAATTCGTTGTAATCTGAAGAAAGAAACGATTTGATATTTCTTGAGTATAAATGCGTTTGGCGCATCAAAATCAGTAAGAAAATAGTTAGTGATCATGATAGTTTATGTTTTATATGCAGTTTAATGTCGAATAGGAGGATAGGAATTCAAAAAAGGCAATCGAGGCACGCAAGCACGCACGCACGCAAACACACTCACATACACACTCAGCATCCCCTCACACACATACACACACCACGCTGACACACATATACATGCACACACACACACACACACACACACACACACACACACACACACACACACACACACACACACACACACACACACACACACACACACACACACACACACACACACACACACACACACACACACACACACACACACACACACACACACACACACACACACACACACACACACACACACACACACACACACACACACACACACACACACACACACACACACACACACACACACACACACACACACACACACACACACACACACACACACACACACACACACACACACACACACACACACACACACACACACACACACACACACACACACACACACACACACACACACACACACACACACACACACACACACACACACACACACACACACACACACATAACCCCACATACACATACACATACACACGATTTGATCTACCACTGAACTCTGGTTTACCAGATTTTGTTTAGATAACAACGCTAATTGGTGTATCGTCATTTATTTACGTGTGTTTGATACGTTCTGCTTTTCTCTAGAGTATTTATCCTAATTGAGAGAACTGCGAAATAACCAGGCGTTCTCGTGTTGTCGTTATTATGGCGAAAACAGTTGCCTTTGATATCTTGCTCCCGGATGGATGTCAGCCAAGTAGTATAATATATATATACATCTACAGGTGGCTTACTAGCAAGTAAGCTTGAGCTTGCTGTGCAACAAGCGCATGCTAGTTTGTTTAAGCAACCCACTCAACTGTGCGACAAAACATTTGCGCGGAGAAAGAGTTAACAGTAAACTCATTCACCCACTCTATTTTGCGTCTGCCCTGTCTGGCTTCATACAAGACTGCAGCTCGAACTGTTGCAACGCAGAACGTATTCAGGTAGATCGACGTTGCAATGCTGATACGTCTAAACACATACATTCACGTTGAGATAGTCACTGGAACGAATCCAGTATGTTGAGTCACGCGTGGGGAGACAGGGGCTGCGACTCTGTATAAGTGGACTGTTTTGATTGACAGACGCGTATTAACCAATGGTTGTAGACCCGCTGTCGTTCCTGCAAGGTGTACGGGTTGAGCTCGCGTCATGGCCGAAACGTCACGCTTATAACCTGTCCAACAAAGGCCTCTGGTGTCCAGGACGTAGACCCGGTGAAGTGTGTGAACGTCAGTATTACATGGCACCTCAATTATTGAAGTCAGCAATCAAACTCGCACGCCATGTGACGTGCCCGTATATTGTTTTATGCTCCCCTTTATGTGACTGATATAATGACATACTTGCACCTATGTACGCATGCACACGCGCTCGCGCATTTACACACACACACACACACACACACACACACACACACACACACACACACACACACACACACACACACACACACACACACACACACATACACATACACACATACACACATACGCATACACACACACACACATATATATATATATATATATATATATATATATATATATATATATATATATATATATATATATATACATGCATGCATATATGAATACATACATACATACATACATACATACATACATACATACATACATACATACATACATACATACATACATACATACATACATACATACATACATACATACATACATACATACATACATACATACATACATACATACATACATACATACATACATACATACATACATACATACATACATACATACATACATACATACATAAAGGTATGCAAGACATATGTTCCAGGATATAATGACCATGTCTTGAACTTCATGTTTGCCAAAATCATAACCACGAACGTGGTTTTTTCTTATTTTATCGTTGTATGTCTCAATACGGGGTTTGCAGATACGTTATATTTTTGTGATATATTTGACACATGATTTATGTATACGCCATGCTTTGACATGATTTACGTATGCGCCATACTTTGCTGCTAAACAATGTTTTCAACAACTGAAACACTATCAACATCAGGTAAACTGGAAGCTGACGTTTTACAACAAACCTGATATCAGACGTTTTACATTATGCCTGGTGTAAGACATTTTACATTAGATACGCAGTACCTATTCATATACAACTTACCTGTCTGTTGCGTATGAAGTTATTCGCAATGTGGCAATGTTTGTTTCCTTGGTGCTATCGCGCCTTTGACACAACTTTGCTCCCCCACGTCGCAGTAAGCTTACGTTAGGACCTAGCTTGTTACACTGTCCGCATTTGAGCCGTGGGAAATCCCCGTTCTGCATAGCAAATCGCTTTCGTTTCTTTTCTTCGTTCGACTTGCCGTTTGTGCAGGTCTAATCTGCGTATGTTGCAGCAACCAGTGGCGTAGCCAGGATTTTACATTGGAGGGGGCCACCCAACAACGAAGCAAACTCTGCATATATATATATATATATATATATATATATATATATATATATATGTGTGTGTGTGTGTGTGTGTGTGTGTGTGTGTGTGTGTGTGTGTGTGTGTGTGTGTGTGTGTGTGTGTGTGGTGTGTGTGTGTGTGTGTGTGTGTGTGTGTGTGTGTGTGTGTGTGTGTGTGTGTGTGTGTGTGTGTGTGTGTGTGTGTGTGTGTGTGTGTGTGTGTGTGTGTGTGTGTGTGTGTGTGTGTGTGTGTGCCTTACATGAAACGTTCTGCGTTAAAAACCAGGACCTGGCTACGTTATGAAGTGTGTGTCCCCATTGACTCGTACAGCACATTAATGTCAGCCCT
>CBDHHR010001074.1:0-15000 GCA_965263245.1 Metamycoplasmataceae bacterium
GCACCACCGATCCGCTACTGAGAATAGGTACACCCACACCCCCACACGCGTACGGCTCAGCTATACCAACCAGCGCCAGAAAAATAACAATTCCGCCAGAGCGGCGAAAACAGCCAAGTTTCCAGGGTCTCTACATCTACGTTCTAAATTTCATTCCTGATAAGGCTGCTACGGCACTTAGGTAAAAACTATTTCTAAAGCGATTTGTTTTCGTACGGATGCATCTATAGTGTTTGCCTGACGGTAATAGATCGAAAAGATAATGGGCGGGGTGAGTTTGGTCTGAGATAATTTTGCAGGCTCTTTTTTGTGATCTGTCTTTATATATGGCTGTTAGAGAGGTGAGTTCACTACCGACAATTTTGGAAGCTGTTTTCACCACTCTGTCAAGCCTGCCCTCTGGCGCTGGCTGATGCCGCCGAACCATACACATATTGAGAATGTAAGAATACTCTCAATAGCAGAACGATAGAACTGAACAAGAATTTTTCTCCTCAGACCGAACTTCTTTAGTTGGCGCAGGAAGAACAGTCTTTGTTGGGCCTTTTTTTCGACAGCGTCTGTGTTGTTTTCCCAAGCTAAGTCACTTGATATTATCGTACCTAGGAATTTAAAACAGTCCACGCTTTCGATAGAGTCGCCGATAACAATAATGGGAGCAAGTGTTTTTTTTTCTTCCTAAAATCTACGATCATCTGTCGAGTTTTGGACGCATTCAGTTGTAGGTTGTTAGTATCACACCACGACACCAGGCTGCTAACTTCATGGCGGTATTCAGACACATCTGAGTCCGACACCAGCCCTACTAATGTAGTGTCATCTGCAAACTGAAACACAGTCATTTGTAAACAGAGAATATAGCAATGGGAAAAGGACACATCCCTGAGGAGTCCCCGTATTCATGATAATAGTACTGGAAACTATACTGCATGTTCATCTTAACAACCTGTGATCGCTGTAGTAAAAAGTCCAGAAGCCAGTAACACATTGATGGGTCAAGTGACAGCAACGGAAGTTTGTCGTACAGCTGCTGAGGGATGACCGTATTGAAGGCAGAACTGTAGTCAACGAAGAGGATGCGTGCATATGTGTTCGGATAATCCAAGTGCTGCATCACATTTTCCCGATAATTAATAAAGTGTCTTGTCCAAAAATTATTATTATTACATATCTGGTGGTGGAAATATCATTCATAAGTAGACAAAAATAGCTTCAATAATATTTTCTTAAGCACAATGTGTGTGTATGTGCTGAATGGAAATTATTGTTACGTCGTAATTATTTTATCATTTTAATTATATATTACCTTTACATTAATTTATCACTATTGTTGTTATGGAATTTGTATGGGTTCTTTTTAATAGTCATAGATCACTTTATTTAATTATATAGACACCTGTATTTTCATTATTTATTTTAAAATATTATCTGTGGGTAGTTTTCTTCTTATTGTATTTTTAATAGCAGCATATTGTGAAGCGCCACAACCATTTATTGATGTGGCGCTATACAAATACAATATCATTATATTATAACAAAACTTAATATTTCCTGCAAATCATAGTGATGATAATAATTAATTAGTATTATATTATTTATAAGTAATTAAACTATTTCGCGCGTGCCAATTCAGTAAGTAAAGTTTATATATATTCGCGCGCACAAACGTGCCGTCTAACGGAATTTTGTGTAAAGCTAACTCGTATAGCGATTTTACGGTACCCCAAAGCGGCCGACGAAGTGTCGAGATCTGCGTGTTTGATTTGTGAATTTTCTTCGTTAGACGAATGCAAATGATTTTATAACGTAGTGTATGTATATGTATGTAAGATAGGTGAGGAGAAGTTTGGCGGGTGGTGGAGAACGTTTTCATGGTTGGGTCAATCCAACCCGGTCGTCTAGATCTGGCATCCGCACTGTGTCTGTGACTGTCCCAACGAATCAACTGGACTACTGTTTCAGTTCTGGTCGATTCAAAGGGTAACAAAAAGACAGCTTACTGATACTGTCTTTCACTGTACTGTTGCTACAAGCGCATAAGGAACAGTGTGGCATATTGCTGTCGCGATTTCGTTATAAACCGACGTAAGGCACTTTTAGCGAACCGCTTGGCTCGCTGTTATGACAGCTGAACCAGCAGACGACTTTATGACCTAATACTTTTCCAAAGTGCTGATAGAAGCTGGGTTTTGATTGGTTGCATGGACCAAGATGGGCCGGTTCATGGTGTCGGTGGTTTAGCCAGATTTACCCACTTTAACACCACTTTCTGAGGAAATTATTAATGCGAAAATGTTTGATTGTATATGCAAATGGTTAGTTTGTGTAAACTCTTTTAGGTGCATAACATCAAACCGTTGCCTTTTTTGCCCTTTAAGACAATAATGTTAAGAGATGAAGAGATTACATGTCTAAGTAACAAACAGTGATAGATTAAATTTAGTGGACGCATGTAAACTGGTGACACAGGACATGAACATTTGTCATTATTGCAAAAGTATCACCCCTGTTTGATACTTCTCAGTTTCTAAACAGCTCAGTTACATTTAAACTCGGAAATAAAAACAATAATACTTATTTATCATTTTGTACGATATTCTTTCCAGGTGTGGAAACTTCAATTAGACCTATTATTTCTGGCTCAATATTATATGTTTTGCCATTATAAGAATGAATAAAACATAACAGTTATATATGTATCTTGAAATCTCGTATATATTGTGTGCAAATGATCATGACATTTCTTTTAATCTGAGTTTAGTATTTCACTATTAAAATAAATGAAAATTTCTCCCGTTTGTATGATCTTTGGTATATCTAACATTTTTGTTTTTAATTTCAGCTGACGGATGTAGTGTTTTGTACGCTACGACAACGGCATATATCAAAGAAGAACAATATTTTGAGACAATGTATGCCCATTCCACAACAAGTTCTTCTGACCTCGGCAGCGGCTTGAAATATGTCAAGTCTGAAATGCATGTGCCAGAGATCAGGTATGAAGAAATAATTCCACCTGTCAACAGACTAAGTCACCAGACAACATGTGGAGAGACTGAAAGTGATCCAGACATGAAGTCAGAGGTCGAGTCTGAACAATGTAGCAGTGGAAAGACGAGACATTGGGTGGTTTGTGAGGGCGGCGTACTGAAGGAAATCAAAGTAGAGCCGACTGACTGGAACCCAGACACACTTGAGACATCAATGTGCAACGAGAACATTGATCAAGAGGAACTTTGTAATAAAACTAATGACAAGGTTAATAATCAGCCAACCAATGTCTGGCCGTATGTCTGTGGTACATGTGGAAAGTCATTCAAACAGAAAAGTCGCATTATTGCCCATGAAAGCGTTCATACAATGGTGAAACCATATACGTGTGCTACATGTGGAAAGTCATTCAAACAGAAAAGTCACCTTACTGTCCATAGAAACGTTCATACAACGGTGAAACCATACACGTGTGTTTCATGTGGAAAGTCATTCAAACAGAAAAGTTGCCTTACTGTCCATGAAAGGATTCATACAATGGTGAAACCATACATGTGTGTTATATGTGGAAAGTCATTCAAACAGAAAATCTCTCTAACTGTCCATGAAAGGGTTCATACAATGGTAAAACCGTACACGTGTGTTACATGTGAAAAGTCATTCAAACAGAAAATTCACCTTACTCTCCATGAAAGGATTCATTCAAAGGTGAAACCACACACTTTAGTTACGTGTGGAAAGTCATTCACACGACCTGATGTCCTTACTATCCATGAAAGAATTCATATAAACGTGAAACCGAACCCTTGTGTTATTTGTGGAAAGTCAGTTACACGATCTGGTAGCCTTACGGCCCATGAAAGAATTCATACAGACGTGAAGCCATATACCTGTGTTACATGTAAAAAGTAATTCATAACATATTCTAGCCTTACTGCCCATGAAAGAATGCATATAGACGTGAAGCCATAATCCTGTGTTACATGTAAAAAATCATTCATAACATCTTCTAGCCTTAAGGTTCACGAAAGGGTGCATAGACATGAGGTCTTACTCGTGTAATACGTGTGGAAAGTCATTCAAATATTCAAATTCCCGTAATTACCATAAAATGAGTCCTACAAATATGGGCCATACACTTGTGTTATATGTGGAAAGTCATTCGGATGACCTAGTGAACTTTCTGTCCACGAAATTATTCATACAAATGTGAGGCCGTACACTTGTGTTACATGTGGAAAGTCATTCAAACGATCTGGTGACCTTACGATCCTTAAAACGAATCACAAATGAGAGGCCATATACATGTGTTTGGTGTGGAAAGTCATTCAGATTACTCCATCACCTTACAGTCCATGAAAGGAGTCATACATGTGTGAAGCCATGCACTTGTGTTACATGTGGAGAGCCATTCAAACGACCTGGTTACCTTGCTCAACATGAAGTGATTCATACATATGTGAAACATACAGTTGTATTGCATGTGAAAAGTCATTCCAACGATCTGACCAACTTACTGAACATGAACAGATTCACACAAATGTGAAGCCATACATTTGGCTACATGTGGAAAGTCATTCAGTCGATATGTTGGCCTTGCTATCCATGAAATTATGCATTCATCTGCCATGTGTCTTACACATGAGTTACGTAGGGAAAGTAATTCAATCAACCTGGTAACGTTACAGCCCATGAAATGATTCACATAAATGTGAAGCCATGTATGTTACATGTCGAAAGTGATTCAATTGATCGGGCATCTTTACAGTCGGCAGAAGAATTCACACAGATTTATGAGTTGTAGCCGGTAAAATATATGCATGTTTTCGTCACAGCTGATCCCAACACTGATGGTATAGTTGGACTCGTATAACAGCAATTTAGCGTTGTGATTAGTCTAGATAGCTCTGTAATAAACATATTTGAACATCACGAATTGTTTTTATTAACATATGAAGTATATGCAAGCTGTGCTGTTACATTGTGTCAGAAGTCACCTACACTACAGTGCCGTGTTCAATGGATTACGGATTCTGGCTCGCTGAGTACACATTCAGCGGGGTTAGGCCCTATATATATATATATATATATATATATATATATATATATATATATATATATATATATATATATATATATATATATATATATATATATATATATACATACATATATATATATAATATATCAACAATTTGCCTAATAACAGATCAGGCAGACTATTACGTGAGTAGAAACTGATATGCCCCCGCCGTCCCTTCAACGTAATCGTAATGTAGCAATGCACAGCCGCCGGCGCTGCTGCAAAATGACGCAGCAAGCGCTGCGAATTTTGGCGACGATGGAAAAGCACCTGGACGAATTACGAAGTCGCCTCAACAACTATATCTACCAAATCATCATGTAATACAAGGACAGCCAGTTCAGTGTACCACAACTGCAGCCTGTATTACTGCCACCCACGACAAGAACGACCCTCTACTACAACAACTGCTACTGTAGCAGTGGCGCAGTGACTAGAACTTCAGACTCGACTAAGAGGATCCAGGTTGAATTCTTTATACTGTCATATCAAATCTTGGGCAAGTGTTTCCATTCTACATTGGGTATCTAGACACTATAGATAGTGGATTTTTTTAATGAATATTCTTCGCGCATTAATTGAAACGTGGCTGGATTCTTCCCGTAGAAACCGAGATGGTGGTCAGTTGAACAGATTAGCCAAGGAGTTAATTTGAACAACCCTGAGAACTGGATACTGCATAAAATAAGAACTTATTATATAGAATTACCTGTTGCAAGTCGCCATATAGTGCGATATTAGCTTAATTCAGTCAATATATCGATCCGGAATCACTCATCTCTCACAATCTTCAATCGTTAAATATGTCTGATGAATGTCCTGTGTGTTTTACCAGGGCTGCCTACCATTACGAATTTTCCGTAATCATTACGGAAATTGACCACAGATTACGGTAGTACGGAAACTGCTCCTGTATTTTGGACATCAAAGAACTGGGGAAACTTAAACTGATATCCTGACAAGTTCTTAGCCAGTAGCCATGCCTAAGAAAATGTAATAATTCACTTGTTGCACTTTATCAGTAAAGGAAGCCATGCAGCTGTGGGGGGGCTCTCTCTCTCTCTGTGGTGGTTGTGGCAGAGGGCAAACCCAGACTTGGGAAAGAAACAATTTATCAAAGTTGTGGTTACAGCAGGAAAGGGGCTGTCACTGAGAAAAGCTTGATTAATTACTGTGGGGTGGGTGGAGTGAAACAGAGGGGTGGCACTGCTTGTAATAGTGGTGGATGTGTTGACGGATTACCTATGATGTCCTACAGCACCAACAACTATTAAAAAGTAACTCTAGATGCCAGAAAATATTCTAACCCCGCAATATCTAGAAACTCATTCATTTGAAACAATTTATCAATTTATCTATGTAATTAACCACTAGGTCTAGCAACCAAACTTGGCAGGCAAGGAATTTGTGGGTTCTCTTGAAACAATGTAACGATATATGACCTTTTGTGGATTGGATGCTTGCATGTGGTAAATATTAAGCAGTCCACACCGCCAGAGACATAACAACCTTAACCATGGCGGAGAAAAGACCTAATTATGATAAAGCAAGTGTTCCAAAGAAGAAAGCTAAGATACAGCAGATGTATAAAATAAAGTACACAGAGACGTGGCCTGTGTTAACAGCGTCAAAAAAGCGGGGCGTGCGTTTTGTGCATTGCTGTGTGTGTCTATTTACATATGGAGCAATAAAAATTGTCATGTGTAAATTGTTGTCTTAGATAGATATATTCACGATATATATGTGTGTGTGTGTGTGTGTGTGTGTGTGTGTGTGTGTGTGTGTGTGTGTGTGTGTGTGTGTGTGTGTGTGTGTGTGTGTGTGTGTGTGTGTGTGTGTGTGTGTGTGTGTGTGTGTGTGTGTGTGTGTGTGTGTGTGTGTGTGTGTGTGTGTGTGTGTGTGTGTGTGTGTGTGTGTGTGTGTGTGTGTGTGTGTGTGTGTGTGTGTGTGTGTGTGTGTGTGTGTGTGTGTGTGTGTGTGTGTGTGTGTGTGTGTGTGTGTGTGTGTGTGTGTGTGTGTGTGTGTGTGTGTGTGTGTGTGTGTGTGTGTGTGTGTGTGTGTGTGTGTGTGTGTGTGTGTGTGTGTGTGTGTGTGTGTGTGTGTGTGTGTGTGTGTGTGTGTGTGTGTGTGTGTGTGTGTGTGTGTGTGTGTGTGTGTGTGTGTGTGTGTGTGTGTGTGTGTGTGTGTGTGTGTGTGTGTGTGTGTGTGTGTGTGTGTGTGTGTGTGTGTGTGTGTGTGTGTGTGTGTGTGTGTGTGTGTGTGTGTGTGTGTGTGTGTGTGTGTGTGTGTGTGTGTGTGTGTGTGTGTGTGTGTGTGTGTGTGTGTGTGTGTGTGTGTGTGTGTGTGTGTGTGTGTGTGTGTGTGTGTGTGTGTGTGTGTGTGTGTGTGTGTGTGTGTGTGTGTGTGTGTGTGTGTGTGTGTGTGTGTGTGTGTGTGTGTGTGTGTGTGTGTGTGTGTGTGTGTGTGTGTGTGTGTGTGTGTGTGTGTGTGTGTGTGTGTGTGTGTGTGTGTGTGTGTGTGTGTGTGTGTGTGTGTGTGTGTGTGTGTGTGTGTGTGTGTGTGTGTGTGTGTGTGTGTGTGTGTGTGTGTGTGTGTGTGTGTGTGTGTGTGTGTGTGTGTGTGTGTGTGTGTGTGTGTGTGTGTGTGTGTGTGTGTGTGTGTGTGTGTGTGTGTGTGTGTGTGTGTGTGTGTGTGTGTGTGTGTGTGTGTGTGTGTGTGTGTGTGTGTGTGTGTGTGTGTGTGTGTGTGTGTGTGTGTGTGTGTGTGTGTGTGTGTGTGTGTGTGTGTGTGTGTGTGTGTGTGTGTGTGTGTGTGTGTGTGTGTGTGTGTGTGTGTGTGTGTGTGTGTGTGTGTGTGTGTGTGTGTGTGTGTGTGTGTGTGTGTGTGTGTGTGTGTGTGTGTGTGTGTGTGTGTGTGTGTGTGTGTGTGTGTGTGTGTGTGTGTGTGTGTGTGTGTGTGTGTGTGTGTGTGTGTGTGTGTGTGTGTGTGTGTGTGTGTGTGTGTGTGTGTGTGTGTGTGTGTGTGTGTGTGTGTGTGTGTGTGTGTGTGTGTGTGTGTGTGTGTGTGTGTGTGTGTGTGTGTGTGTGTGTGTGTGTGTGTGTGTGTGTGTGTGTGTGTGTGTGTGTGTGTGTGTGTGTGTGTGTGTGTGTGTGTGTGTGTGTGTGTGTGTGTGTGTGTGTGTGTGTGTGTGTGTGTGTGTGTGTGTGTGTGTGTGTGTGTGTGTGTGTGTGTGTGTGTGTGTGTGTGTGTGTGTGTGTGTGTGTGTGTGTGTGTGTGTGTGTGCGGCACTGATGTAATGAATTAAGATGACGCTGTGTAAACATTTACCCATATAAACATATGTTAAACGGCTATGCTTTCCCAACAAAAATATGCAGTAGGCAGTAGAAGAACACAAACCAAACAAATTATTAATCATTGTAAATAAAATAAGACATAGGCCTACACCATGTTTGTATCAGTTTCTACTCAAAACGTGTTTGGGTGTAAAAGAATAAGTTAACTTGTGTTAGTCAATTGACTAGGAAAAAACGATAATACTACCCTGGCTAGCTATGAATAACTTATTTTAAGGCATTGTTTCCCGGGAAGCTGCAGGTGCAAACCCTTTGCAGTAACCTTCCTTGGTAGTAACTGGCTTAGTGCGTTTTGCAACAATGTAGCACCTTTTGAAGTTTCTTTGAATGCCAACTGTAACTAATTTTTTTGGAGAAAGTATATTATTGCTAATAATGTATACTTTTGCGGACTTATTCAAAGACACCAATCCTATATGTAGTATGTTGTTCCCTAGCACTGTCAAATGACCTACATGTGTAACACTGCTGTAAATGGCCACTTGATTGATGGGGGTGGGGGTGGGTAAGGCCATTACGGAAACAAAATTGACAACTAGGCAGCCCTGGTTTTACTTTAAAACAATATTTGATTCATTCTGGTAAAAAATAGAATCATGCAATATGTCCTGGTGTTGCACAATGGTTCCTGATAAAAACATATATACTATAATTTAGGATGGCCCAGCTAAATACAGCGTACATTGGACTTCTTTTCAGTGGGGTCCTCATACACACACACACTCGCACTCGCACTCGCACTCGCACACGCACACGCACACGCACACGCACACGCACACGCACACGCACACGCACACGCACACGCACACGCACACGCACACGCACACGCACACGCACACGCACACACACACACACACACACACACATATATATACAATTATATTAAATGATGTAAAATATCGACATTATAAAATTTAGTTGAAGTTAATAAAATCAACAAAGATACAAACATGATATAATTGCGATGTAAGCTGCACTCAGCTCAGTTTTTAAAATACTCTATATAAAATAGTTAAAACACGTTTTACACTTATATGTGAACTCTGAATGTTTGACCATTAATGCTGTAGGCATCGTCAGGATAGCCGTGGTGTCGCCCTTCAGCAACAGAGGGCGCAACTATTGGCCAATTTTCTCGGAGTGAACACAGATACCTGCAATGTAATTTCCTTAGCACCCGATCACCATTACATTGGTACGGAACATAATAGTTAACGCAAACAAATATAGCTGGGTACAGCTGAATGTGTATCGTTGTAATAAATAGATAATTGTATATTTTGATCATCTTTGTATAATAATGTTGTAAATAGCCTTATTATCGCTCAAAATACACTTCTAACTAATGATATGCAACGTCAGTGTGGACGGTGTTTGGTATATATAGAATCACGGTTTGACTGACAGTAAGTTATGTAATGTACCACCGCATCAAGGTGCAGACGCAGAACAAGTGGAACAGGATTAGTATACAAGTTCGGTTCGAACACACTAGAAGGATGACAGTTACAACACCAACTCACATTTTGTTAAACAAAAAAGCAACCTAAATATCACCCTACTGCGTCACCTCATAATCACATGCTCATGTACACACAAAACATGCATATATATTCGCATATTCCTTCTACTCATCATATATAAATCATATATTATTTACAGAGTGCGTCTATCTTTTGTGGTGACAGACGAAGACCTACACTAGACTTATTGTTGAAATGTCACTCTGAGTCCAACACTTAAATTAAGAGATTCATTTTAAGATATGAAGAGATTACATGTCTAAGTAACAAACAGTTTAATTAAATTTAGTGGACAAATGCAAACTTGTGACACAAGACATGAAAATGTGTCATTATTTCAAATGTACCATCACTGTTTGATAGTTGTCACATTGTAAACATGATTTTGTTGCTTTTCCTCGCTGTACACATCTCAGTTGCATTTAAACTCAGAAATAAAGCACTAATAATACTGATTTATCATTTTGACTGATATTGCTTCCAGTTTTGGAAACTTCAACTAGACTTATTATGTTTGGCTAAATGCAGTCGTTTTTGCCATTGTGAGAATGACAAGACATGACAGTTATACATATCTTGAAATCATCAAACCTTCATGAAATTTATGTTAGCCTGGCTTTAGCATTTCACTTTTGAGAAATAACCGACAATTTCTCCCAGTTGTATGCTCTTCAGTATATCTAACTTATTGTGTTCTGTTTTCAGCTGATGGATGCCCGCTATGGCAATGGCAGATATCGGTGAAGAACAGTATTTTGAGGCAATGAATGCCCATCCCACAATGACTTCTCCTGACATTGACAGCAGCTTGAAATATGTCAAGTCTGAAATGCAGATGCCAGACACCAAGTTTGAAGAAGGAAATCCGCTTGTTAACAGACTAAGTCAGCAGACGACATGTGGAGAGACTTGGAATGATCCAGATGTCGATGTGAAGTCAGAGACGGTCGAGTCTGACGCTGGTAGCAGTGGAGAGACGAGACGTTGGGTGGTTTGTGAGGGCGGCGTATTGAAGGAAATCAAAGTAGAGCCGACTGACTGGAATCCAGACACACGTGAGACATCAATGTGCAACGAGAACATTGATCAAGAGGAACTTTGTAATAAGACTAATGACGAGGTTGACATGCAGCCAATCAGTGCCAGGCCATATGTCTGTGGTACATGTGGAAAGTCATTCCAACATAAAAGTAACCTTACTAACCATGAACTGATTCATACAGAGGTGACACCGTATACTTGTGGTACATGTGGAAAATCATTTAAACGATCTGCTTACCTTACTGCACATCAAAGTGGGTTCATACAAATGTGAAGTCATCCAAACGATCTCACAAACTTACTGAACATGAAAGGATTCATTAAAGGAAAGCCTGTCAAATACTATACGATCCTGCCCATCCTCTGAATGAAGCTTTTCAGAAACTTCCATCAGGGAGACGTCTAATGGTTCATTTAGCTAGAAAGAACCGTTTCAAGGAATCGTTCATACTCTCTGCCATTTTAATTCTGAATGCTAAGTTTTAATGTACGGTATATAACATAATTGTGTGATGTTTTAGTCATTTTTTATTCCATGTACTTATTATACTGATTTATTTATAATCTTATTGGTTTACAATTTTTTTTTACATAGTAGTAATGTTATTAAATTGTGTCTTATAAAAAATATTACCTGCTTATTATTTATTAAAAATAGTTATAATATACTTAATTTATTCACTTTACAAATGTTAGGGTTGATTAGTGTTATTATCATTTTATGTGTTTTATCAACTGAATCTGGAGCATCAATCTTATCTTATTATTGACATTTTAATGTGTAACTGGAGAAAACATTCCCGTTGTTAATGTTTAAAACAGACAATAAATTCTTTTGAATCTTTAAATACAAATGGGAAGCCATGCATTTGTGGTACGTGTGGAATGTCATTTATGCAACAAGGTGCCCTTGACACGTATTGTACGAGTCACAAAAACCACCTTTAACCACAACAGTGCCTATCACAGCCACAATCTAAAGCAACATTGAATACCACCATCAACCACAACACTGCCTACCACAATCTACAACAACATTGACAACCACCATCACACCATCTACCACAACACTGCCAACCACCATCTACCACAACACTGCCTACAACAACCACCATCTACCACAACAGTGCCTACAACAACCACCATCTACCACAACACTGCCAACCACCATCTACCACAACAGTGCCTACCACAACCATCATCTACCACACCACTGCCTACCACAACCACCATCTCTATCACACCACTGCCTACCACAACTACCATCTATCACACCACTGCCTACCACAACCACCATCTATCACAACACTGCTTACCACAACCACCATTTACCACAACAATGCCTACCAGAACCACCATCTATCACACCACTGCCTACCACAACCACCATATATCACAACACTGCTTACCACAACCACCATTTACCACAACACTGCCTACCAGAACCACCATCTATCACAACACTGCCTACCACAACCACCATCTACCACAACACACACTGCAAACCACCATCTGCCACAACACTGCCAACCACAACCACCATCTACCACAACACTGCCAACCACAACCACCATCTACCACAACACTGGCTACCACAACTACCATATACCACAACACTGCCAACCACAACCACACCCTACCACAACACTGCCAACCACAACCACAATACCACACCACTGCATACCACAGCCACCATCTGCCTCACCACTGCATACCACAACCACCATCTGCCACAACACTGCCTACAACAGCCACAATCTACAACAACACTGCCTACCACAACCACCATCAACTACAACATTGCCAACCAGAACCACCATCTACCACAACACTGCTAACCACCATCTACCACAACACTGCCAACCACAACCACCATCTGCCACAACACTGCCAACCACCACCTGCCACAACACATACAACCACCACCATCAACCACAACACTGCCAACCATATCCGCAATCTACCGCAACACTGCCTACCACAATCACCATCTACCATAACATTGCCAACCACCATCTAACACAACACTGCCTACCACAACCACCATTTACCCACAACACTGCCAGCCAGCCAGCTAGAGCGTTTCCGTAGAGCGCAATGGCTCAGAGGTAGAGCATCGGACTCTCGACTAAGATAACCCGGGTTATAGACAGTGGTGGATATGTGTACGAGCAGCCTTCGCGCATTAATTGTAACATATGGCTGGATGCTTCCCAGAGAAGTTGAGACGGCGTTTGATTGAACAGGTCTGCCGGGGAAGTAAAGTGTAAAGCGCTTTGAACGGTCCCGAGGACTGGCTACTGCGCTATATAAGAACTTACTTACCATTCCATGCATATGAGATATGCTAGAGACAGTGTACATAATCACAACCCTGACATGCGGGAATGGAGAATACAGAATTTCAGACAAACAATTTGCATGATGACAACATTTCTGATGGGTCCTCGTAACAGTGTCAAATAAACAATGTTACGTTTCATTTCCATTTATAATTACATTCTTACTCTCTTACTAGATGATGTGCCTGAATCTGGGCCAGAAATATCGGTTCAGGTTACACAAGCAGACAACATGTGGGATAAACGTCACGCGTGCAAGTTCTGTGGACAGCTGTATCTGAAGGTAGCAAGGCGCCTAGAAACCTGCCATGGTAACGAGCCAGAAGGTTCTCCAGAAACCCAAGAAGTCTTCGGCGAGAAAAGAAGCATGGGCGACTATCCGTAATGAAGGCAACTTTGCACACAACAAACGGGGACTAAGTATTTATACGTTTACCTCTGTTTCACGTAGGCTTGACAACATGTCAGTGGCAAGAAGAAGCACGTGGACACCTGAGCAATGAGCTGCAGTCTTCCGACAGTTCAACCACTGCCTTACGTTTCTGACAGTTCCCAACAAAGCTGCTGTTGAGGACGCGATTGCCAAAGAGGACGTCCTGAGAATGATCCCATGGCGCCGAATCAAAGATGTTGTGTATTATCAAATAACATCTCGGTAACTTCGTCTGTAATAATTTTATATCACACGTATTGTGATTACCGGTACAATGTTAACATTAAACTAATCTTTACGATGTACTAAGCCAGTTGATAAAGCAGCATTATAAAGATAAGCATCAGCAGTAATTTACATATATTCAATAAGCTGGTCTATGACATTACCAGCGGTGTCTACTTATTTTATATACAAATAGGTTTTACATATCAACAACGCGTTCTAATGTTAGCTCGTGCTTGATGTACTACATTTCGGCAGCTACGTAAGCAATGATTTCTCCCTTTCGCCCAGTTCCGTCAAGCTTGTGCGTGTGATCCTAGAGGACATCTGTTAGCTAGCTTGTCAGCTAGATGTGCATTGATTCAACGTTGAAGTATACGTGTACATTCAAACAGCTGGTAGTGTGTGATCGTTCGTTGTGTGTGAGTACATTCTACTCCTGTGTGTGTACTAGTGCCGTGTATCTCTTGTACTGACTGAATGATGTTACCCGTTGATGGAAATAATATTGATGCCCATATGATATATATTCCTAATGTTTGTTATGGTATGACATCATCCAACAACTGGGTTAATATGCGGACATATAATTAAGTATATAAGTTGTAACTGTAAACAGTTACATAGTATGAGTTTAGTTGTGTAAATCCTATTGGTATTGGCCAAGTGTAATGTTTTTTTGTAACACCATCAATATGTATGTATTTTTACAGTGTATAATGTCTGCTTGTAACTTAGATCCGAATGTTTTAACATTTTGCTCAAACGTCTATAGGAAATGCCATAACGACATTGACCAACGCGCGATGTGACAAAACATTGCACTTAACGCCGGTGCCAAAGCTAGTTTCAGTGTCCGTATTTTGATAATAAATAACATGTTATAACTTTAGTTGAGTTGCTTTGTGATATGCTGTACTAACCTTTTCGAAATTTGGCAGTTTCATTTTAGCATCGCACCATATTTAGGGGAATTACTCGATTTTTAAAGTGAAGGTCATGTCAC
>CBDHHR010001074.1:17500-20064 GCA_965263245.1 Metamycoplasmataceae bacterium
GCCATAACCACCTCTACCATAACCCTGGTCAACTACATGTTACCATAACCACGATCTACTACAAACACCTTCTGCTACAACCACCGTCTACCACAACCAACGCTAGCACAAACACGATCATCATTTATCACAACCACAGTCCACAGTTTATGACAACCACCTTCTTCCAGAACCACAACAACCGTCAACCAGTGTCAAGTCGCTACACATAGAGCAGCCGAAGTAAGTCTATCTGAAGATTCGAAACACTTTATTGTCCGTTTGAAACATTACATTAAAAACGGACATTGTTTTCAATTATACACTAAAATGCAGATACATTTCATAATACACATAATAATAATAATAATCAGCACTAAAATTTGTAAGATAAATAAATAAAATTGCCAACAATTAAATTGGTAAAATGAATCAATAAATATCTACACGTGAGCGGTACCCTCGACTCTCACAATACTGAATCAACAAGTTAAATTAATATACTGTGTGTGTTACGTTGAAACGGCGATTCTTTCGTTAAATCAAAAGATAAAGCAGTTGTGTGGTGCAATGATCCACATTCTGAACACAAACTCATCTGTGCCTTCGTTATTCTCACCTTCTCCGCCTCTTTGTCCCAGTCGAGCCGCGCCATGAAGACCAGAAGGCAGACATCTTGTAGCGCCAGACCAAGCACGTAGCCCCACCACAACCCTGCAAGTATACACACAAGATCTCTGGATACGTTCGCTTGTGTGTGCGTGCGTGTGCGCGGGTGTATTGTTTGCAAAAGTGAATGGTAAGTTCTTACACAGCGCAACATTCGCTCCTTAGGACTGCTCAAAGTCTTTTACACTTTGCTCCTTGGCAGACGGCCAGACGTGTTCAATGAGGTACCACAATATATAATCCGACAGAGGGCGCCCTGACGCAACTAGGGTCTTTGTGCCGTCTTTTGCGTGTTCTTGACGTGTGTAAAATGCGGCACCGTTTTGCGGAACATTGTGCAGAACGCTTGTTTAAATCATCCTACAATCAGCTGTTGAACTCGCATGACTCCGAAGCCTCACCCATAGCTAAATATAGTTACAGTCTGACATGTCCGTCAATGTGAAGGTATACTATGTACAGTTATGTACATTTACAGCCGTTGCACCTTCTCGGCTTCACCATGATCCATTCTGTTACTGGGTAATTAGGTCATTCATACACTAATACCCACCACTCACCACTGTCTGTACGTATCACATTCTTGTGTACCGCTGAGTCCACGGGAGCAATTACAGTGAACGAACATGTCTGCAGTTTGCTCACGATTCGAACCAGGTCTACATTTCCAATTACAAATTACTGCCCTGCCAATTCTGGGCAGAGGAGTTGGCTCCCTCCCTTTAATTTCTACCGAGCTCTACATATATATTGTTTTGACGCATGCCTCCCTGCATCAATGCCGTTTCGGTTCAAGTAATCCTGCAGAGAAATGTTGCAGATGACACGGTGATGTTGATACACGACTTACCGTAGAGTCCTAGGCTAGTGGCAAACATCAGCGATATACCGACAGGTAGCGCCACTGCATAGTAGCTGACGAAGATTATGACCGCGCCCAGCGTCTGTCTCCCTGTTCCTCGAACGATCCCCACTCCGACGCCCTGGCATGGGAAACACACAATGTATAAAAGCGAAAGATAAAGTCAGTTACATTGTGTACAGAAGAACCTTGTTATTACGGTCACACTCGAGACCGGGCAGCGGTGACATGTGACCTATGTAAATGAACAACATTCCTGTAGTCATCGTGTGGTTGCGTGAGGGGCAATTGTTCTAATGGGAGACATTAACAAATATTAAATGGCTGTGAAGATATTGAACAAGAAAAATTTGAGTGAAAGAAAAATATATATTATAGATGACAAAATTATATGGGAATCTGGAAGTTCTAACAAAAAGTTATTTACGCAAAGCATTAACACAACACCAGGTAGAATTGAAATGGCCAGGATTTATTTCTGACATTTGAACAACAAAGTACATGCAATAGTTACAACAAATGTGGGTCAATAGAGGTCTTCAGATATTGCCTCGTCTACATAAACAAAATACAAAAAGAGGCCCACAGTATGGGTATGAAGTAATAACATAATGATCCACAAAAATGTGGTACCATAATGTAAATATCTTAACAAGTTTTAGCTAGTCTCCAAAGAGGTGGGGCCATTCCGCCCCTATGCCACACAAATTCTCCCACTGAAAATTAAACCTGGGAAGGGGGTGGAATTAACTCATAATCCAGATCAGAATCAGATATATCCAATGTCAGGTTGCTTGAAATTCAAGATTCATGTGCATTGCAAATGTTCGCGCACAAGTTACGTGGCCATCATGCGCTACACTGAATGGCTATATGCCTCCGAACCCTAATTAACACATGAACCTTGACCTGGTTAAAGTCGATCTTCCTAACAGAAGGCACCCTGCATCAGCAGTGCAGTCACCTCGCGTAAAGATCAGCATGAAATTTAATTTTGTACCTAAATTTGTGAATGCATCCGTGTAAGTGGTGGTTGTTTAGAGTTCCTGTGTCT
>CBDHHR010001075.1:0-10452 GCA_965263245.1 Metamycoplasmataceae bacterium
CGTGTCATATAGCACACAGTATCAAGTGTACATACGCGATGGTCACTGGACTGTCAACGTGTCGTGTCATATAGCACACAGTATCAAGTGTACTTACGTGATGGTCACTGGACTGTCAACGTGTCGTGTCATATAGCACACAGTATCAAGTGTACTTACGTGATGGTCACTGGACTGTCAACGTGTCGTGTCATATAGCACACAGTATCAAGTGTACATACGCGATGGTCACTGGACTGTCAACGTGTCGTGTCATATAGCACACAGTATCAAGTGTACTTACGTGATGGTCACTGGACTGTCAACGTGTCGTGTCATATAGCACACAGTATCAAGTGTACTTACGTGATGGTCACTGGACTGTCAACGTGTCGTGTCATATAGCACACAGTATCAAGTGTACTTACGTGATGGTCACTGGACTGTCAACGTGTCGTGTCATATAGCACACAGTATCAAGTGTACTTACGTGATGGTCACTGGACTGTCAACGTGTCGTGTCATATAGCACACAGTATCAAGTGTACATACGTGATGGTCAGTGAACTGTCAACGTGTCGTGTCATATAGCACACAGTATCAAGTGTACATACGTGATGGTCAGTGAACTGTCAACGTGTCGTGTCATATAGCACACAGTATCAAGTGTACATACGTGATGGTCAGTGAACTGTCAACGTGTCGTGTCATATAGCACACAGTATCAAGTGTACTTACGTGATGGTCAGTGAACTGTCAACGTGTCGTGTCATATAGCACACAGTATCAAGTGTACTTACGTGATGGTCAGTGAACTGTCAACGTGTCGTGTCATATAGCACACAGTATCAAGTGTACATACGTGATGGTCAGTGAACTGTCAACGTGTCGTGTCATATAGCACACAGTATCAAGTGTACATACGTGATGGTCAGTGAACTGTCAACGTGTCGTGTCATATAGCACACAGTATCAAGTGTACTTACGTGATGGTCACTGGACTGTCAACGTGTCGTGTCATATAGCACACAGTATCAAGTGTACATACGTGATGGTCACTGAACTGTCAACGTGTCGTGTCATATAGCACACAGTATCAAGTGTACTTACGTGATGGTCACTGGACTGTCAACGTGTCGTGTCATATAGCACACAGTATCAAGTGTACTTACGTGATGGTCAGTGGACTGTCAACGTGTCGTGTCATATAGCACACAGTATCAAGTGTACTTACGTGATGGTCACTGGACTGTCAACGTGTCGTGTCATATAGCACACAGTATCAAGTGTACTTACGTGATGGTCACTGGACTGTCAACGTGTCGTGTCATATAGCACACAGTATCAAGTGTACTTACGTGATGGTCACTGGACTGTCAACGTGTCGTGTCATATAGCACACAGTATCAAGTGTACTTACGTGATGGTCACTGGACTCAACGTGTCATATGGCCATCACGTAAGTACACTTGATACTGTGTGCTATATGACACGACACGTTGACAGTCCAGTGACCATCACGTAAGTACACTTGATACTGTGTGCTATATGACACGACACGTTGACAGTCCAGTGACCATCACGTAAGTACACTTGATACTGTGTGCTATATGACACGACACGTTCCAGTGACCATCACGTAAGTACACTTGATACTGTGTGCTATATGACACGACACGTTGACAGTCCAGTGACCATCACGTAAGTACACTTGATACTGTGTGCTATATGACACGACACGTTGACAGTCCAGTGACCATCACGTAAGTACACTTGATACTGTGTGCTATATGACACGACACGTTGACAGTCCAGTGACCATCACGTAAGTACACTTGATACTGTGTGCTATATGACACGACACGTTGACAGTCCAGTGACCATCACGTAAGTACACTTGATACTGTGTGCTATATGACACGACACGTTGACAGTCCAGTGACGTACTGTGTGCTATATGACACGACACGTACGTAAGTACACTTGATACTGTGTGCTATATGACACGACACGTTGACAGTCCAGTGACCATCACGTAAGTACACTTGATACTGTGTGCTATATGACACGACACGTTGACAGTCCAGTGACCATCACGTAAGTACACTTGATACTGTGTGCTATATGACACGACACGTTGACAGTCCAGTGACCATCACGTAAGTACACTTGATACTGTGTGCTATATGACACGACACGTTGACAGTCCAGTGACCATCACGTAAGTACACTTGATACTGTGTGCTATATGACACGACACGTTGACAGTCCAGTGACCATCACGTAAGTACACTTGATACTGTGTGCTATATGACACGACACGTTGACAGTCCAGTGACCATCACGTAAGTACACTTGATACTGTGTGCTATATGACACGACACGTTGACAGTCCAGTGACCATCACGTAAGTACACTTGATACTGTGTGCTATATGACACGACACGTTGACAGTCCAGTGACCATCACGTGTACACTTGATACTGTGTGCTATATGTCACACGTTGTGTCGTGACCATCATAGCACACAGTATCAAGTGTACTATATGATGGTCACTGTTGACTGTCAACGTGTCGTGTCATATAGCACACAGTATCAAGTGTACTTACGTGATGGTCACTGGACTGTCAACGTGTCGTGTCATATAGCACACAGTATCAAGTGTACTTACGTGATGGTCACGTGTACACTGTCAACGTGTCGTGTCATATAGCACACAGTATCAAGTGTACATACGTGATGGTCACTACACTGTCAACGTGTGTGTCATATAGCACACAGTATCAAGTGTACTTACGTGATGGTCAGTGGACTGTCAACGTGTCGTGTCATATAGCACACAGTATCAAGTGTACTTACGTGATGGTCACGTGTACACTGTCAACGTGTCGTGTCATATAGCACACAGTATCAAGTGTACTTACGTGATGGTCACTGGACTGTCAACGTGTGTGTGTCATATAGCACACAGTATCAAGTGTACTTACGTGATGGTCACTGGACTGTCAACGTGTCGTGTCATATAGCACACAGTATCAAGTGTACATACGTGATGGTCACTGGACTGTCAACGTGTCGTGTCATATAGCACACAGTATCAAGTGTACTTACGTGATGGTCACTGGACTGTCAACGTGTCGTGTCATATAGCACACAGTATCAAGTGTACTTACGTGATGGTCACTGGACTGTCAACGTGTCGTGTCATATAGCACACAGTATCAAGTGTACATACGTGATGGTCACTGGACTGTCAACGTGTGTGTCATATAGCACACAGTATCAAGTGTACTTACGTGATGGTCACTGGACTGTCAACGTGTCGTGTCATATAGCACACAGTATCAAGTGTACGTGATGGTCATGGACTGTCAACGTGTCGTGTCATATGCACACAGTATCAGTGACTTACGTGATGGTCACTGTCAACGTGACTGTGTCTATATACACACAGTATCAAGTGACATACGTAGTACACTTGATACTGTGTGCTATATGACACGACACGTTGACAGTCCAATGACCATCACGTAAGTACACTTGATACTGTGTGCTATATGACACGACACGTTGACAGTCCAGTGACCATCACGTAAGTACACTTGATACTGTGTGCTATATGACACGACACGTTGACAGTCCAGTGACCATCACGTAAGTACACTTGATACTGTGTGCTATATGACACGACACGTTGACAGTCCAGTGACCATCACGTAAGTACACTTGATACTGTGTGCTATATGACACGACACGTTGACAGTCCAGTGACCATCACGTAAGTACACTTGATACTGTGTGCTATATGACACGACACGTTGACAGTCCAGTGACCATCACGTAAGTACACTTGATACTGTGTGCTATATGACACGACACGTTGACAGTCCAGTGACCATCACGTAAGTACACTTGATACTGTGTGCTATATGACACGACACGTTGACAGTCCAGTGACCATCACGTAAGTACACTTGATACTGTGTGCTATATGACACGACACGTTGACAGTCCAGTGACCATCACGTAAGTACACTTGATACTGTGTGCTATATGACACGACACGTTGACAGTCCAGTGACCATCACGTAAGTACACTTGATACTGTGTGCTATATGACACGACACGTTGACAGTCCAGTGACCATCACGTAAGTACACTTGATACTGTGTGCTATATGACACGACACGTTGACAGTCCACTGACCATCACGTAAGTACACTTGATACTGTGTGCTATATGTCACGTTGACAGTCCACTGACACGTTGACAGTGTCATATGCACACATCAGTGTACCATCACGTAAGTACACTTGATACTGTGTGCTATATGACACGACACGTTGACAGTCCAGTGACCATCACGTAAGTACACTTGATACTGTGTGCTATATGACACGACACGTTGACAGTCCAGTGACCATCACGTAAGTACACTTGATACTGTGTGCTATATGACACGACACGTTGACAGTCCGTGATCATCACGTACAGTACACTTGATACTGTGATGGTCATATGGACTGTCAACGTGTCGTGTCATATAGCACACAGTATCAAGTGTACTTACGTGATGGTCACTGGACTGTCAACGTGTCGTGTCATATAGCACACAGTATCAAGTGTACTTACGTGATGGTCACGTTGGACTGTCAACGTGTCGTGTCATATAGCACACAGTATCAAGTGTACTATACGTGATGGTCACTGGACTGTCAACGTGTCGTGTCATATAGCACACTTATCAAGTGTACTTACGTGATGGTCACTGGACTGTCAACGTGTCGTGTCATATAGCACACAGTATCAAGTGTACTTACGTGATGGTCACGTTGACTGTCAACGTGTCGTGTCATATAGCACACAGTATCAAGTGTACTTACGTGATGGTCACTGGACTGTCAACGTGTCGTGTCATATAGCACACAGTATCAAGTGTACTTACGTGATGGTCACTGGACTGTCAACGTGTCGTGTCATATAGCACACAGTATCAAGTGTACTTACGTGATGGTCACTGGACTGTCAACGTGTCGTGTCATATAGCACACAGTATCAAGTGTACTTACGTGATGGTCATTGGACTGTCAACGTGTCGTGTCATATAGCACACAGTATCAAGTGTACTTACGTGATGGTCAGTGGACTGTCAACGTGTCGTGTCATATAGCACACAGTATCAAGTGTACTTACGTGATGGTCACTGGACTGTCAACGTGTTGTGTCATATAGCACACATTATCAAGTGTACTTACGTGATGGTCACTGGGCTGTCAACGTGTGTGTCATATAGCACACAGTATCAAGTGTACTTACGCGATGGTCACTGGACTGTCAACGTGTCGTGTCATATAGCACACAGTATCAAGTGTACTTACGCGATGGTCACTGGACTGTCAACGTGTCGTGTCATATAGCACACAGTATCAAGTGTACTATATGACACGACACGTTGACAGTCCAGTGACCATCACGTAAGTACACTTGATACTGTGTGCTATATGACACGACACGTTGACAGTCCAGTGACCATCACGTAAGTACACTTGATACTGTGTGCTATATGACACGACACGTTGACAGTCCAGTGACCATCACGTATAGTACACTTGATACTGTGTGCTATATGACACGACACGTTGACAGTCCAGTGACCATCACGTAAGTACACTTGATACTGTGTGCTATATGACACGACACGTTGACAGTCCAGTGACCATCACGTAAGTACACTTGATACTGTGTGCTATATGACACGACACGTTGACAGTCCAGTGACCATCACGTAAGTACACTTGATACTGTGTGCTATATGACACGACACGTTGACAGTCCAGTGACCATCACGTAAGTACACTTGATACTGTGTGCTATATGACACGACACGTTGACAGTCCAGTGACCATCACGTAGTACACTTGATACTGTGTACTATATGACACGACACGTTGACAGTCCAGTGACCATCACGTAAGTACACTTGATACTGTGTGCTATATGACACGACACGTTGACAGTCCAGTGACCATCACGTAAGTACACTTGATACTGTGTGCTATATGACACGACACGTTGACAGTCCAGTGACCATCACGTAAGTACACTTGATACTGTGTGCTATATGACACGACACGTTGACAGTCCAGTGACCATCACGTAAGTACACTTGATACTGTGTGCTATATGACACGACACGTTGACAGTCCAGTGACCATCACGTAAGTACACTTGATACTGTGTGCTATATGACACGACACGTTGACAGTCCAGTGACCATCACGTAAGTACACTTGATACTGTGTGCTATATGACACGACACGTTGACAGTCCAGTGACCATCACGTAAGTACACTTGATACTGTGTGCTATATGACACGACACGTTGACAGTCCAGTGACCATCACGTAAGTACACTTGATACTGTGTGCTATAGTGACACGACACGTTGACAGTATCAGTGACCATCACGACTGTCAACGTGTCGTGTCATATAGCACACAGTATCAAGTGTACATCACGTATGGTCACACTGTCAACGTGTCGTGTCATATAGCACACAGTATCAAGTGTGACTTACGTGATGGTCACTGATACTGTCAACGTGTCGTTGTCATATAGCACACAGTATCAAGTGTACTTACGTGATGGTCACTGGACTGTCAACGTGTCGTGATATAGCACACAGTATCAAGTGTACTTACGTGATGGTCACTGGACTGTCAACGTGACAGTGTCATATACCACACAGTATCAAGTGTACTTACGTGATGGTCACTGGACTGTCAACGTGTCGTGTCATATAGCACACAGTATCAAGTGTACTTACGTGATGGTCACTGGACTGTCAACGTGTCGTGTCATATAGCACACAGTATCAAGTGTACTATACGACACGACACGTTGACAGTCCAGTGACCATCACGTAAGTACACTTGATACTGTGTGCTATATGACACGACACGTTGACAGTCCAGTGACCATCACGTAAGTACACTTGATACTGTGTGCTATATGACACGACACGTTGACAGTCCAGTGACCATCACGTAAGTACACTTGATACTGTGTGCTATATGACACGACACGTTGACAGTCCAGTGACCATCACGTAAGTACACTTGATACTGTGTGCTATATGACACGACACGTTGACAGTCCAGTGACCATCACGTAAGTACACTTGATACTGTGTGCTATATGACACGACACGTTGACAGTCCAGTGACCATCACGTAAGTACACTTGATACTGTGTGCTATATGACACGACACGTTGACAGTCCAGTGACCATCACGTAAGTACACTTGATACTGTGTGCTATATGACACGACACGTTGACAGTCCAGTGACCATCACGTAAGTACACTTGATACTGTGTGCTATATGACACGACACGTTGACAGTCCAGTGACCATCACGTAAGTACACTTGATACTGTGTGCTATATGACACGACACGTTGACAGTCCAGTGACCATCACGTAAGTACACTTGATACTGTGTGCTATATGACACGACACGTTGACAGTCCAGTGACCATCACGTAAGTACACTTGATACTGTGTGCTATATGACACGACACGTTGACAGTCCAGTGACCATCACGTAAGTACACTTGATACTGTGTGCTATATGACACGACACGTTGACAGTCCAGTGACCATCACGTAAGTACACTTGATACTGTGTGCTATATGACACGACACGTTGACAGTCCAGTGACCATCACGTAAGTACACTTGATACTGTGTGCTATATGACACGACACGTTGACAGTCCAGTGACCATCACGTAAGTACACTTGATACTGTGTGCTATATGACACGACACGTTGACAGTCCAGTGACCATCACGTAAGTACACTTGATACTGTGTGCTATATGACACGACACGTTGACAGTCCAGTGACCATCACGTAAGTACACTTGATACTGTGTGCTATATGACACGACACGTTGACAGTCCAGTGACCATCACGTAAGTACACTTGATACTGTGTGCTATATGACACGACACGTTGACAGTCCAGTGACCATCACGTAAGTACACTTGATACTGTGTGCTATATGACACGACACGTTGACAGTCCAGTGACCATCACGTAAGTACACTTGATACTGTGTGCTATATGACACGACACGTTGACAGTCCAGTGACCATCACGTAAGTACACTTGATACTGTGTGCTATATGACACGACACGTTGACAGTCCAGTGACCATCACGTAAGTACACTTGATACTGTGTGCTATATGACACGACACGTTGACAGTCCAGTGACCATCACGTAAGTACACTTGATACTGTGTGCTATATGACACGACACGTTGACAGTCCAGTGACCATCACGTAAGTACACTTGATACTGTGTGCTATATGACACGACACGTTGATCAAGTGTACTTACGTGATGGTCACTGGACTGTCAACGTGTCGTGTCATATAGCACACAGTATCAAGTGTACTTACGTGATGGTCACTGGACTGTCAACGTGTCGTGTCATATAGCACACAGTATCAAGTGTACTTACGTGATGGTCACTGGACTGTCAACGTGTCGTGTCATATAGCACACAGTATCAAGTGTACTTACGTGATGGTCACTGGACTGTCAACGTGTCGTGTCATATAGCACACAGTATCAAGTGTACTTACGTGATGGTCATTGGACTGTCAACGTGTCGTGTCATATAGCACACAGTATCAAGTGTACTTACGTGATGGTCATTGGACTGTCAACGTGTCGTGTCATATAGCACACAGTATCAAGTGTACTTACGTGATGGTCACTGGACTGTCAACGTGTCGTGTCATATAGCACACAGTATCAAGTGTACTTACGTGATGGTCACTGGACTGTCAACGTGTCGTGTTATATAGCACACAGTATCAAGTGTACATACGCGATGGTCAGTGAACTGTCAACGTGTCGTGTCATATACCACACAGTATCAAGTGTACATACGTGATGGTCAGTGAACTGTCAACGTGTCGTGTCATATAGCACACAGTATCAAGTGTACATACGTGATGGTCAGTGAACTGTCAACGTGTCGTGTCATATACCACACAGTATCAAGTGTACATACGTGATGGTCAGTGAACTGTCAACGTGTCGTGTCATATAGCACACAGTATCAAGTTTACTTACGTGATCGTCAGTGAACTGTCAACGTGTCGTGTCATATAGCACACAGTATCAAGTGTACATACGTGATGGTCAGTGAACTGTCAACGTGTCGTGTCATATAGCACACAGTATCAAGTGTACATACGTGATGGTCAGTGAACTGTCAACGTGTCGTGTCATATAGCACACAGTATCAAGTTTACTTACATGATGGTCACTGGACTGTCAACGTGTTGTGTCATATAGCACACAGTATCAAGTGTACATACGTGATGGTCAGTGAACTGTCAACGTGTCGTGTCATATAGCACACAGTATCAAGTTTACTTACGTGATGGTCACTGGACTGTCAACGTGTCGTGTCATATAGCACACAGTATCAAGTGTACTTACGTGATGGTCAGTGAACTGTCAACGTGTCGTGTCAAATAGCACACAGTATCAAGTGTACATACGTGATGGTCACTGGACTGTCAACGTGTTGTGTCATATAGCACACAGTATCAAGTGTACTTACGTGATGGTCACTGGGCTGTCAACGTGTCGTGTCATATAGCACACAGTATCAAGTGTACTTACGTGATGGTCATTGGACTGTCAACGTGTCGTGTCATATAGCACAAAGTATCAAGTTTACTTACGTGATGGTCACTGGACTGTCAACGTGTCGTGTCATATAGCACACAGTATCAAGTGTACATACGTGATGGTCACTGGGCTGTCAACGTGTCGTGTCATATAGCACACAGTATCAAGTGTACATACGTGATGGTCACTGGGCTGTCAACGTGTTGTGTCATATAGCACACAGTATCAAGTGTACTTACGTGATGGTCATTGGACTGTCAACGTGTCGTGTCATATAGCACACAGTATCAAGTGTACTTACGTGATGGTCACTGGACTGTCAACGTGTCGTGTCATATAGCACACAGTATCAAGTGTACTTACGTGATGGTCATTGGACTGTCAACGTGTCGTGTCATATAGCACACAGTATCAAGTGTACTTACGTGATGGTCACTGGACTGTCAACGTGTCGTGTCATATAGCACACAGTATCAAGTGTTCTTACGTGATGGTCATTGGACTGTCAACGTGTCGTGTCATATAGCACACAGTATCAAGTGTACTTACGTGATGGTCACTGGACTGTCAACGTGTCGTGTCATATAGCACACAGTATCAAGTGTACTTACGTGATGGTCACTGGACTGTCAACGTGTCGTGTCATATAGCACACAGTATCAAGTGTACTTACGTGATGGTCACTGGACTGTCAACGTGTCGTGTCATATAGCACACAGTATCAAGTGTACTTACGTGATGGTCACTGGACTGTC
>CBDHHR010001076.1:0-4008 GCA_965263245.1 Metamycoplasmataceae bacterium
GATAATTTATCATCATCATCATCATCATCATCATCATCATTATTATTATTATCAACAAAATAAATACTCGAGTGTTACTGAATAAATGAATAAAACATGAGACAAATGTTCAACGCTCAAAGCACTCCGCGTCACATTTGCCTCACGTCAAAAAGCAATATATCTATGTTTAACAAGGTGTAAGCAAAAGGGTTTCCCTGTACGACGAAAGATTGCTTGTCGTGTCACGTGGTTCGGTCGCCGCCGATGATACATCCGTGTAACTTGGTGAAACAGACACCTTGTAAATCGTGTTATAATGTGTAGTTGTTGCTCGTTTGATGTACAACAACAGAACGCGTCGTGTTCAACAACGTGGCACATACAAGTCGTTTTATGGTAACTGTTTCATCAACATTGATATTTCTTAACGTTATTGAAATCTTATCTTCGGTTGTTGAAAATTGCCGGTATTCGAAATCTCGCGGGAATTGTGTGCGTCTGCTCGCGTGTTTTCTGTATGTTGTCATGTGTGAATATCATATCTTAGATAAACTAAAATATAAACTGCATAGCACATAATTCCAAACAGTGCCTACTTCTTTGAAGAATGCCGGATATTCAGTTGAGCATGTAATAAAAATAACAAATAAATTATGACAATACATAATATGTCTACACTGACTGACGCTATACACCAACTTGTGGTAACTTGTTCTCTTGTGGACAAAATATCGTCCTCTGTCGCTGTGCTGTAGTGTTACTGCGTTCCATTCAGTGTCACCATGGCAACGAGTGCCTATTTAGTCGGTGTGTTTAGTTGGAATGCCGTGCAACGCTTAGAGCTGTCGAATATCTAGAGCTCACCGCGGTAAGATAATTAATGTAGTCAGAGGGAATAATTGTCGCAATTTACGACTAATTCTAAGTTGTGTGCGTTGTCAATAGACAACAGCCTTTAGCAATCACCGCTGTCAACGCAGATTGAATCTAAAGTAATAATATAATTAAAGGTAACATTGGCGCGGCGGGACCTTTGATTACTGGTGTTGACGTGTCTGCTGCTATTGTTGTTTGTGCTAATTCATTGGTGTTATTGTTGTTGTTGTTGTCTTTGTTCTTGTTGTTGCTGCTGCTGTTGCTGCTGCTCCCGTTGCTACTGCTACTGCTACTGCTACTGCTACTGCTACTGCTACTGCTACTGCTACTGCTACTGCTACTGCTACTGCTACTGTTACTGCTACTGCTACTGCTACTGCTACTGCTACTGCTACTGCTACTGCTACTGCTACTGCTACTGCTACTGCTACTGCTACTGCTACTGCTACTGCTACTGCTACTGTTGTCGTCGTCGTCGTCGTCGTCGTCGTCGTCGTCGTCGTCGTCGTCGTCGTCGTCGTCGTCGTCGTCGTCGTCGTCGTCGTCGTCGTCGTCGTCGTCGTCGTCGTCGTCGTCGTCGTCGTCGTCGTCGTCGTCGTCGTCGTCGTCGTCGTCGTCGTCGTCGTCGTCGTCGTCGTCGTCGTCGTCGTCGTCGTCGTCGTCGTCGTCGTCGTCGTCGTCGTCGTCGTCGTCGTCGTCGTCGTCGTCGTCGTCGTCGTCGTCGTCGTCGTCGTCGTCGTCGTCGTCGTCGTCGTCGTCGTCGTCGTCGTCGTCGTCGTCGTCGTCGTCGTCGTCGTCGTCGTCGTCGTCGTCGTCGTCGTCGTCGTCGTCGTCGTCGTCGTCGTCGTCGTCGTCGTCGTCGTCGTCGTCGTCGTCGTCGTCGTCGTCGTCGTCGTCGTCGTCGTCGTCGTCGTCGTCGTCGTCGTCGTCGTCGTCGTCGTCGTCGTCGTCGTCGTCGTCGTCGTCGTCGTCGTCGTCGTCGTCGTCGTCGTCGTCGTCGTCGTCGTCGTCGTCGTCGTCGTCGTCGTCGTCGTCGTCGTCGTCGTCGTCGTCGTCGTCGTCGTCGTCGTCGTCGTCGTCGTCGTCGTCGTCGTCGTCGTCGTCGTCGTCGTCGTCGTCGTCGTCGTCGTCGTCGTCGTCGTCGTCGTCGTCGTCGTCGTCGTCGTCGTCGTCGTCGTCGTCGTCGTCGTCGTCGTCGTCGTCGTCGTCGTCGTCGTCGTCGTCGTCGTCGTCGTCGTCGTCGTCGTCGTCGTCGTCGTCGTCGTCGTCGTCGTCGTCGTCGTCGTTGTTGCTCCTATGCTATCGCCGACACTCCTACAACAGTAGCTGTTGTTGTTTCTGCTACTATCAATGCCGCTACAGAGACAGTTGCTGCTTATTTCCACTCCTCCTTCCTTCATCCTTCCTCCATCCCTCTTATCCACGTAGGATCAATGTAGTTGCTGCAATACCAGATTCTAGCGTAGTTTATATCAGACAATCACGGCCTGCTCAATCTCGTACATTACATTCAAGTATTCACTATTTATAAACCATCCAAACATAGAAACGGCCACAGTGGCGTGACGTCCCAGTCAAATAAATGTGCTCAGTTGTAGAACTAGAACAGGTATATTGATTGAGCCACCGATTAAAGTGAAACGCACACTTCGAAGCGACGCAGCTAATGGCGCCAGTAATCGGCGTAAAATATTAATCAGCCGGTTACGTGCGGCTGTTTAAAATATTCACTGATCTAATGTAGCCGGCCCGGAATTCGGCCAGCTACCGTTGTGGTCGTTGATTCTAGTGGCCTTGGAGGTGTGTCTCGTGTGACAATTCCCGAGATTCGTAAATCACACTACTGCTGCCTTCGTGAATTGTTAACGTGTCTGGAATTGGTCACGGTTGTCGAGTTAGTTGGGCGAACGAGACTCGTAACAAAGGTTTAAATCTGGTGTAAAACCAGAATATAAAAGGTCTGGCCTTAATATTACAATTTTATTCGTGGACATTTGTTATTATTTAAAAACAATATGGAGTGTGGCAGATCTTACACATTCGCATACACCCATATATAAAAATACATTAAAATTAAATCAGACATAATTGTTTTTAACAAATGTTGTTAGATCCGTTTAGGAACGCAGTGCGATTACCATAAGTGTAATCAAATACAATCCTGAAAACACCATAACATGACTAGCTCAAAATGTGTGCCTGTTTAAAGAGGAACACCGATTGGTCTGGATTAAAATATACTGTTCTGCCATTTAAACGTAATAGTGCGGCATAAACTGGAGTTAAGCCCTTAAACGGATTCAATGTTTAGTTAAACTTTTCATACAAAGTTGGACACATTACTGATTCGTTAAAGCTGCAAAGAAATCTTAGTCCCAGGCAGGAGAACAATATTTTATTTCTAAGCACATTTTCTGGGTTCACATTGCGGCCTATTTTGGGCAATATGTCTGTTATTGCCAACTGAAGTTGGTTTTATGCACAAACTACTATTTCGTAATGTTCTCAGTAAGATGGTAAATCTTGGGTCTAAAACATGCTTGTCGAACGCAAAATGTTTGCCAACAAAACCATTTCGGCCTCTTTTGACTACCACTAGACACGCTGTATTTTGCTGTAGCCGTAAATCAAGATTACACATTAACTACTTCACAGATGTGTCCGTTATATAGAAGTGACCGTTATCGTCAATTGTGACAACGGTTCACGTTGACATTGCGTTTCGATATCGGCGTAACCGATACTGCGTCAAACAGACACCCAGTCAACAGTTTACGCTCTCTAAAGCTGCCTTTACAAGTTCCTTTAAACAGAGATGGATAGGATAAGGGCTGTTTCAAACATTACATGGAGATGTTAGTCATTTGTGGTCGATATCGCGTGCGCCATAGACTGCGATTTTGTATCTGCATTCGTCAGTCATTAACGACGTAAGTCTTAAGATAACATTTCATTCACATTGGACGTAATTCAATATGTTTGAGACACAACTAAAGGCGATTTGTCACCAATAGTTGAGACCAGGTCGACAGGAGTCGAGGATCTGAGCATCAGTTACTCAGTGAGCAACGAAGGGATTAGTTCTTTCACAAACTGGTGTTCACATTCCAGTCACACCGAGATCTTCTTTCAACGCGCTGAGAAACATCA
>CBDHHR010001077.1:0-2500 GCA_965263245.1 Metamycoplasmataceae bacterium
TACATGACTTGACTTATGATTGCAACGAACGGTAAAATCCCCTTTCCAAGCATCACAGTGGCTTTATATACAAATCATGATCGCTGGTAACGCTGGCAACACAGGGACTAACACACGTTGCAGGAATCGTTCGTAATCTGCCTGAAGTAGTCATTGACGGAGTGATGGATGTGTACAAAGAGACGCGTCTAGGCCACAACTGTGACAATGTCGATTAAGCCCGAAACAAGTGCATCGTGTGGTCGCCAGGGTGTGTAGGTGAGTTATCGATTGGTGTCGCCTATTTTCCAATGTGTCTCAGTTCTCGGTCGAGTTGACAGACGACACAAGGCATGAAGCATTGCGAACACAACCAGTCGTCGCAAACGCTTCCCTAAAACAGAGGTACGAATAAACTTAGAATAAACGACGTTTTGAAGATGCTTACTCTTTGCATGCGTCAAAAAATTACGCCAACTTCACCGAAACGAAACACCTATAGCAACCGATTGAATTGTACAACAATAGGAACACAGAATGATGAATCAAAACACTTCGTAATGTTCAATTGTCTGATGAATTTATAATAGTTTCAGTAATCCACAAAACAAGACATGTTTTGCATGGGAATAAAGTTCAATAAATAGCTGTCCCACAAGAAGTGTAAGCGGGTTAAGTTGATCTGACAAGACGGGATCGTTACATGCGGATGCTACGCGCAACGTGTTTGAAATCATGTGACGGCTGTCATCATACATAATAGTAGGGAACGCAATATGTCGGTGACCTCGCCATATTCATACATACATACATACGTGATTACGTATTTACGAACATACGAACATACGCGCATACGTACATACGTACATACGTACATACGTACATACGTACATACGTACATACATACAAACTTACATGTGCATATACACACATGTATATACGCACATACATGTATACATACATATACAGGGTGTATACATGTTTCGCATATGTTTTGTTTTGCAACAACGCTTTATACACGTTATTACTTTAAATGACCTAGTTCTTAGTTAATAGGTCACGTGATTTTCTCCATCTGATACTCCGTTTAAGTCGTATGTATATGTGTCTTGATGTGGCAAACTGTCACCGTACACATACTGGCTGGAATATGTATATCACGGAAATGCTGCGCCTAGAATTATTTACATCATATCTGAAGTAATCTACGAAGCTCACCTGGATACCGTTGGCCACCCTCAACTTGGTTCTAAGGGCCGGAAGTGCGCAGTGGGCGGCGAGACAGTTCTCTCCCAGACGGGTGGACACGTTGCACATGAGACAGTGTAGGCAGAAGTAGCCGTAGATACCTGCAGATGATCAACGGTGACATGTCTTACGATCAACAGAAACAAACAGCGAGGCACAGACACAATAGTGCAAGCAATGGTTACTAAAAGATTCTTGGGCAACCACCTCTCTTGGGCGCGACTATCTGTCAGACGACAACAGGTTTTGAAATGGCCGACTGCACGTTGCAAATTACCTCATTGTTTTAGATACTTGAATAGCACAAATAGTATCCCATTGTGTAATCCGTGTTTTGGTATGCATCGAGCAAGGGGAATGTAGAAGCATATCGTGGGTCTGTAGAGATGCTTACGCACAGTCGATGACTTTAACTGCGTGTGTGGCTTTATCTTTTTGGAACGGCGCCATGTTTTGTATAGTGTGGCCTGGAGTGTGGTTCTAGCTTTGCAAGCAGCACAACTGTACACACAACACGCGTTGAGAAACAATGTGTGTGTGTGTGTGTGTGTGTGTGTGTGTGTGTGTGTGTGTGTGTGTGTGTGTGTGTGTGTGTGTGTGTGTGTGTGTGTGTGTGTGTGTGTGTGTGTGTGTGTGTGTGTGTGTGTGTGTGTGTGTGTGTGTGTGTGTGTGTGTGTGTATGTATTAGTGAATGGCACGCGTGCCTGCATGCGTGCGCGTGTGTGCGGACTCTCGTGTATTCGCCAGGTGCGTGCGTGTCTGACGTGCTGGCGTAGACCGGTGTTTGTGTACCTAGCAACAGTAAAAGCCGCACCGCCGATCGTCGCCAATTGTTTAAACTGCGCGGCCCGCAATGAAATGTGCCGTAAATAGCAGATTGATTAATGCAGTCCTACTTAAGCTCTCTGTGTAGCCAGCGACAACACGATCACCACCTAACACCAGGCCGTGTTCTCGCCGAGCAACAAGAGCTCCTACCCCGGTCTGTGTCGTACCATGCGATACGACATGCGAGTAATAATCAAAGACTCCCGTCAATGTAGACATCGGATCTACCGGGTCTACTCATAGTTCCATGTCTTCTGTGCCATATAGTATTTCACCTGTATACTATTTCATATGTATACTATTTCATCTGTATACTATTTCTTCTGTATACTATTTCACCTGTATACTATTTATCTGTATACTATTTCACCCGTATACTGTTTCACCTGTATATAATTTCTACCTGTATACTATTTCACCTGTATACTATTTCACATGTATACTA
>CBDHHR010001078.1:0-32500 GCA_965263245.1 Metamycoplasmataceae bacterium
CGCTCAACACAACCAGCAGGCCTTTGTGGGCTTCTGTGAGTGACATAAGTGTAGATTTTGTGGGCTTCTGTGAGTGACATAAGTGTAGATTTGTGGGCTTCTGTGAGTGACATAAGTGTAGATTTGTGGGCTTCTGTGAGTGACAAGTGTAGATTTGTGGGCTTCTGTGAGTGACATAAGTGTAGATTTGTGGGCTTCTGTGAGTGACATAAGTGTAGAATTGTGGGCTTCTGTGAGTGACATAAGTGTAGATTTGTGGGCTTCTGTGAGTGACATAAGTGTAGATTTGTGGGCTTCTGTGAGTGACATAAGTGTAGATTTGTGGGCTTCTGTGAGTGACATAAGTGTAGATTTGTGGGCTTCTGTGAGTGACATAAGTGTAGATTTGTGGGCTTCTGTGAATGACATAAGTGTAGATTTGTGGGCTTCTGTGAGTGACATAAGTGTAGATTTGTGGGCTTCTGTGAGTGACATAAGTGTAGATTTGTGGGCTTCTGTGAGTGACATAAGTGTAGATTTGTGGGCTTCTGTGAGTGACATAAGTGTAGATTTGTGGGCTTCTGTGAATGACATAAGTGTAGATTTGTGGGCTTCTGTGAGTGACATAAGTGTAGATTTGTGGGCTTCTGTGAGTGACATAAGTGTAGATTTGTGGGCTTCTGTGAGTGACATAAGTGTAGATTTGTGGGCTTCTGTGAGTGACAAGTGTAGATTTGTGGGCTTCTGTGAATGACATAAGTGTAGATTTGTGGGCTTCTGTGAGTGACATAAGTGTAGAATTGTGGGCTTCTGTGAGTGACATAAGTGTAGATTTGTGGGCTTCTGTGAGTGACATAAGTGTAGATTTGTGGGCTTCTGTGAATGACATAAGTGTAGATTTGTGGGCTTCTGTGAGTGACATAAGTGTAGATTTGTGGGCTTCTGTGAGTGACATAAGTGTAGATTTGTGGGCTTCTGTGATTGACATAAGTGTAGATTTGTGGGCTTCTGTGAGTGACATAAGTGAAGATTTGTGGGCTTCTGTGAGTGACATAAGTGTAGATTTGTGGGCTTCTGTGAGTGACATAAGTGTAGATTTGTGGGCTTCTGTGAATGACATAAGTGTAGATTTGTGGGCTTCTGTGAGTGACATAAGTGTAGATTTGTGGGCTTCTGTGAGTGACATAAGTGTAGATTTGTGGGCTTCTGTGAGTGACATAAGTGTAGATTTGTGGGCTTCTGTGAGTGACATAAGTATAGATTTGTGGGCTTCTGTGAGTGACATAAGTATAGATTTGTGGGCTTCTGTGAGTGACACTAAGTGTAGATATGTGGGCTTCTGTGAGTTACATAAGTGTAGATTTGTGGACTTCTGTGAGTGACACTAAGTGTAGATTTGTGGGTTTCTGTGAGTGACACTAGGTGTAGATTTGTGGGCTTCTGTGGGTGACACTAAGTGTAGATTTGTGGGCTTCTGTGAGTGACATAAGTGTAAATTTGTGGGCTTCTGTGAGTGACATAAGGGTAGATGTGTGGGCTTCTGTGAGTGACATAAGTATAGATTTGTGGGCTTCTGTGAGTGACACTAAGTGTAGATTTGTGGGCTTCTGTGAGTGACATAAGTGTAGATTTGTGGGCTTCTGTGAGTGACATAAGTGTAGATTTGTGGGCTTCTGTGAGTGACATAAGTGTAGATTTGTGGGCTTCTGTGAGTGACGTAAGTGTAGATTTGTGGGCTTCTGTGAGTGACATTAGTGTAGATTTATGGGCTTCTGTAAGTGACATAAGTGTAGATTTGTGGGCTTCTGTGAGTGATACTAAGTGTAGATTTGTAGATTAGTATGAACTCAGTGTAGGCTTTATTCACATATTGTATCTCACTGTACAATACAACTTTTCTACCTCCCTATAGCTGAGGAGGAGATCACATTCCCACCAACATATCGCTTTGAGATTGGCAGTCGCTCTAAGTATGCCTGGCAGAAGTTCAAGAAAACAGGGGTAAATCATTTTAAAAGTTTCACTAAAAGGAAAAGAAAGAAAAAACAATTATCACAAGTTATTCGTGAAAAAACGTTGAATAAAACAGCTTGAATTACACAACAGCATGCGGAGTATTCAAGTTGTACTCCTCTCAATTAACAGTGCAATCATCTGACCACAGGTGCATTGTGACGATTGGATAAAATGAGAATAAAACATTTAATTTATTATAAAACTCTTAAAATGTGTAAATTTGACTCGCCAGTAATATATAACTTTTATGTGTCACATATTCTGTTATCAAAACATATTGAATAATTATTGTTCATAAATGACAAATAATAGTTCATTTAGCCTGTAGCAGTAGTCATAGCATTCACTAGATTTAACCACCCATCTTTTAGACAGGCACAATTTGTTTTGGACAGGTACAAATTTGAGTTGATGGGTAAAGTGGATGAACATTTTAGGAGTCAAACTTAGTATTATGCACTGTTTGATGTGTATTAATATTGTTATTGATATATTTTTTATTTTATTTTGTAAATTACAGATAATATTATAGAAATAAATGTTTTTGTATGGCACCATATATCCAGATATAATTTTTTTTAATGTTCTTAAAATATAAAAACACATAATCACTTAATACAAAATATATAACACAATAATAATTTTACATATAATGCACACATAACATAAAATCAATTTAACAATTTATGCAAAAAAGTAGAGTAAATAATCACATTATAATAGAAGATAAACCAATAAATAGCTTATGTAAAATGAAGTATCGGCTCAATATTGGCTACACCATACTAACTACAGGTAAACTATTTCTCCTTTAAAATTGATTGTGTTATTAAAGATAATGACATGATTTTTACTTTGGATTTCTGCTCATAATATTAAGTCATGATTGTGGAAATACCAGCAGTGTAAATATGTTTAAAAATAAAATTGATAATTAACTGGCAAGGGCGGCCTATACCTAGGTTGAACACTTATAATTTTTTAGAAAGTATTTTAATACTGATTAAATTATTCATATATTTGTTTTAATTTATTTATTATTATAACAAATTGTTATTATTGTAGGACTTTTTATGTATTTTATTATACTTATGCATTTTTAGAGACAACTTATAATTTTGTATTTAACTTATGTATTTTTAGAGACAACGTATTTTAATTAGTAGCATTTTATTGGCATTTTATAATTTTTATTTTTATGTATAATACTAATTTATGTACACTTTTATAAGTAATTTAATTAATGTAGTGAACACTTGATAAGATATAGGCTTCCTTATTCACACGCCATCTGGAGCTTGGCTCTGGACGGCAACTTGTTAAACCTTGTTAAATCTATTTAAGTTAGTTCATGATGAGTTGTGTCTTTAACTCTGTCAGTCGTCAGTGTCAACCATAATGTACAGTTGGTGTTTGCTTCTTCTGCCTAGACCAGAATCAACACACCGTCGTGGTGTGACCGCGTCATGTGGCGCTCCTACAGAGACACCTATGTCTCCAACACGTCCTACGGTACGCATTGCACTGCATGCTGGGAAACCATCTCTTGACTTTATCGTGATTGAAAAAAATCATTGCATTGTTACTTTTTAAGTGTCTCACGAGTTCATTTCCACAAGCTTTCTGCAGAAATAAGTCTCAGATGCAGAATGTAAATTTCATTAATGGAATTTTATTGTTGTAATTTCATCAAGATTACAAATAACATAGAGCCAAATAAACATTATATTTATAGATGTATCCAAAACGTAAGGTACATTCGAATGTTGCGTTACGGTCACCTTAGCAATACAACCAAAGTCACCTTAAGTCACCAAAGTCACATTGTGTCCAAGAGTGTTGTTGTCACACTTAGTGTGTCTGTAAACATTGTGTCCAAGAGTGTTGTTGTCACATTTAGTGTGTCTGTAAACATTGTATCCAAGAGTGTTGTTGTCACATTTAGTGTGTCTGTAAACATTGTGTCCAATAGTGTTGTTGTCACATTTAGTGTGTCTGTAAACATTGTGTCCAATAGTGTTGTTGTCACATTTAGTGTGTCTGTAAACATTGTGTCCAAGAGTGTTGTTGTCACATTTAGTGTGTCTGTAAACATTGTATCCAAGAGTGTTGTTGTCACACTTAGTGTGTCTGTAAACCTTGTGTCCAAGAGTGTTGTTGTCACACTTAGTGTGTCTGTAAACATTGTATCCAAGAGTGTTGTTGTCACACTTAGTGTGTCTGTAAACCTTGTGTCCAAGAGTGTTGTTGTCGTCACATTTAGTGTGTCTGTAAACCTTGTGTCCAAGAGTGTTGTTGTCACATTTAGTGTGTCTCTAAACATTGTGTCCAATAGTGTTGTTGTCACATTTAGTGTGTCTGTAAACCTTGTGTCCAAGAGTGTTGTTGTTGTCACATTTAGTGTGTCTGTAAACATTGTGCCAAAGAGTGTTGTTGTCACATTTAGTGTGTCTGTAAACCTTGTGTCCAAGAGTGTTGTTGTCACACTTAGTGTGTCTGTAAACATTGTGCCAAAGAGTGTTGTTGTCACACTTAGTGTGTCTGTAAACCTTGTGTCCAAGAGTGTTGTTGTCACACTTAGTGTGTCTGTAAATATTGTGCCAAAGAGTGTTGTTGTCACACTTAGTGTGTCTGTAAACATTGTGTCCAAGAGTGTTGTTGTCACATTTAGTGTGTCTGTAAACATTGTGTCCAAGAGTGTTGTTGTCACATTTAGTGTGTTTGTAAACATTGTGTCCAAGAGTGTTGTTGTCACACTTAGTGTGTCTGTAAACCTTGTGTCCAAGAGTGTTGTTGTCACATTTAGTGTGTCTGTAAACATTGTATCCAAGAGTGTTGTTGTCACATTTAGTGTGTCTGTAAACCTTGTGTCCAAGAGTGTTGTTGTCACACTTAGTGTAAACATTGTGTCCAAGAGTGTTGTTGTCACACTTAATGTGTCTGTAAACATCATGTTCAAGAGTGTTGTTGTCACACTTAATGTGTCTGCAGGTTGTTCCGACACTATCACAACCAGTGACCACAAACCCGTCTTTGCCTCATTTGACGTCGGCATCCTGGGACAGTTTGTGCCTGACAAAGGAACCCCCACACAGCCTGGGGACAAACAGATCATCTTTGATGACGTCACAGCCCAGGTGACATGATACTTATATTGGAACTCACTGACAGTGTTTTATGATACTGACAATTTTTCTTTTGTGAAGTAAACAATGTATAATAAATAAATAAATATAAATATTCAGCCCTGGTAAATCTAAATTTGAGGCATTTGTTATTGTGGAAGATGAAGTCTTATTAAAAATTCTTCAATGATGAATCAGTATTTTTATTATCATGCTCGTAACATGGTTGATTTGTTGTGGCATATTTGTTGGCCTGGATCTGCAGACGTCCTATGAGATATCCACCACATTTCAACTGCCAAAGGGAGGGTTTTGTGTCATTGATAAGGTAGTGTTGGAGATGTTTCCCATGTTCCAAAGACTAGACGTGCTGTTGAGAGAACAAATGAATGTTCTGTCAATTCTAGACAGAGGAATTGTCTCTCTCCTTGTATTCCAACAGTTGAAAGACATATTTTCTTTGGCGTTTGTGCCCACTGGTCAAGTGGTCAAGCAGTTTCTTCAGTATTATGCTCTGATCATGTTCTGAGCACAATTAACTGTCATGTGTTGATTTCAGCTGAAGACATCAATCCGTGAGAATGTTTTGATTGAATTCCACTCCAGCTGTCTCGAAGGTGCAGTTATTTACCATAATTCTACATAAAAAACACTAAACAAGTGCATTTATAATATAACAACTTGATTTGATTTTGATTGGAAATAGTTGTATATTGATAAATTTGAATTGCATTTTTCATTGCATAGGTGGCATTTCTAGTCATGCTGCGGATTTTCATTCATCAGATGGATGAATTCTTGTGTAAATTTCCCAGTAAGATGATTATTAAAAATATACATATCTACATGTGCCATTAACAAATTGCTACTCAGATTGTATCGTGTCTTACGAATATTTTATTTCTCTTACCTTTACAACAGATAGCGTGTCACGGGTAATTATGTAATCAATTATGTAATGAGCTTTTAACTATTTACTATACCCAGATATCAGCATGTACTGTTTTGTATTCTTTTCTGTTATAATTGCATATTTATATTATTTTGTAGATTTTCTTGCATCATTTTACATTTTTTTCTAGAGAATGTTTCCAGTAGTGTATTATTTTGCTTTGTTAAGAGGTCAATTATAAATTATAAATCATGTTAGGCCGATGCACAAATTGTTAATTACAGCTGTTGAAGATAATTTGATAATAAATATGTAGTGTGTGTTTACATATTTTAAATAGTTTTGTTTCCGAATGTTATGCATCATAACACTGGTTGCTAGTGAAATATAGCAGTAGTCGTTAGTGAAATAGGGTTACAATTGTAAATAATTATATTTCTTAGTAAGTCTTACAAAATGTTGATATCATAAGTTACAGTTAAGACAACATTCCAGAATGCCTAATGTCAATGTTTAGACATCAACCACCCGAATCTGCACACATATGACATAAGACCACAATAACATGTTTATCTGCCGTTACCCGACAGAACAATACCCAACAGAAATGGCATTACGCAAGTGGTCTGAATTTCTGTGAGGATTTGTGTAGTGTTGAATGAGTAGAAATTATTTATTTGTGTCGTGTGTGTTTGTGTGTGTGTGTGTGTGTGTGTTTGTGTGTGTTTGTGTGTGTGTGTGTTTGTGTGTTTGTTTGTGTGTGTGTGTGTGTTTGTGTGTGTGTTTGTGTGTGTTTGTGTGTGTGTTTGTGTGTGTGTGTGTGTGTGTGTGTGTTTGTGTGTTTGTGTGTATGTGTTTGTTTGTGTGTGTGTGTGTTTGTGTGTGTGTTTGTGTGTGTTTGTGTGTGTGTTTGTGTGTGTGTGTGTGTGTGTGTGTGTGTGTGTGTGTGTGTGTGTGTGTGTGTGTTGTCAAATTATGACCGACGTCAGTTGGTGTTTATCTGCGTATAGATACAGGCATTATTTTGATTGCTGATACGATCCAGGAAAATCAGTGTCTGGTTTTAGCAGAAATTAAAGGGTGTCAGGTTAGCGATTGGATTGTGGGAAAATTAGGTGTTAGAATTCCATGAATTTTATACAGCACCGGTGCGAATGAAAAGTAATTAATGTGTGAAAATGTGAATGCCCAAGTTGAATAAACCTGGTGCGTAAGGAAGGAAACGTTATGATGACAGCCTGTGGGGATCTCAGATGAGATCTTGGGTCATGTGATAGGGGTATGTGGCCCCATCTGCTGGAAAGTGACGTACTACAGATAATTTTTAAGCTTAGCTGATTTATGCTGTGTAATAGAAGTATTTGTTTTATGGATTTATACTGTTGGCTTTTGAGTTGGAAACATGACACATACACATACACATACACACACACACACACACACACACACACACACACACACACACACACACACACACACACACACACACACACACAAACACAAACACAAACACAAACATAAACATTGCTTGTTATATAACATATTTATAACATACAATATAACATACAATATAACATACAACAATGCAACTTGTATTCTTGTTATTTATTATCCATCTAGTTCTGATTTTGTGTAGCCACATGTTAGGATATTGCCACTAGATACAAGAAATCTGAATTTGCGTGGGTCTTTCTGAACGCTCCCCCGTGTCTTCTAGGGCCAAAAACTGGCAATTTTTTCACAATTGCTTGTTCTTTTTCTTCCAAACAAACTGTTCAGTAACATTTAACTAGTAACTAGTAAATATCCAGATAAAACCAGAGAGAGAAACCAGACAAAATTACACTTGTGAGATGATTATGGTGAAGAGACTAGGAACTGACCATGAATCCCCAAAACACGATTAATTCATAATTACAAACTAATGATACAGTCCACAAAATATTGATAAATAAAATATTTCTCCTCACCGTCTTTCTAGGGTCTGCAGTCAGCAAGTCTACGGGAGAAATTGCAGTTCAACCAAAAGGTCAATACACTGTCTCCTGGAGCCAGACAGATTTACCAAAGGTAAATATCAACACACGGTCACAAAGTACACAACGACACAAGTTGGACATTTTAGTGAAATAAATGTAACTTAAAATATGTTATTTGTCTAAGTGTCACATTGTTAGATGCAATGACCAAAGTCACTCCTTATGTCCATTTAAATAATATAAAAATATATTCAAAGTACCTGCATATTGTTCTTAAGTTATCCAAGCAGTATTTATCAAAACACCCAGGAACAATATTCAAGTAGGACAAAAACAATTAAGGAAACAGTTTTGAAAAAGATATATGTATATAAATTAAAGATATATATATATATATATATATATATATATATATAAATGTATATACATATATACATATATATACATATAAATGTATATGAATATATACATATATAAATATATACATATATGTGTATATATATATATAGTCAAGATTAAAGAACGGATCTGTAGACATTGATCTCATGGTACGAAGGCTAACAGTCTGACCTCCAAGTCCTGACTGTCACCTGAGTGTCATTTGACTGTCAACTGACTGTCACCTGATTGTCACCTGACTGTCACCTGATTGTCTTCTGACTGTCACCTGACTGTCACCTGACTGTCACCAGACTGTCACCTGACTGTCACCTGACTGTCACCTGACTGTCACCTGACTGTCACCTGACTGTCACCTGACTGTCACCTGACTGTCACCTGACTGTCATGGCCGCTAACTGTCCTCATTCACTTTCAGATGAAGCCCATCTTTGATGACATTGAGTATCTGGATGACCAGCACCTTCTGCTGGCGGTCAGAGGCGCGGACAGTCTCGATTCCTACGGTCAGTTAGTCTTATGGTCAGTCGGCCACCAGCCAAACAGACCTGCCTCACTTCAGTAGGATTGGGGCCAAAGTAGGCCTGCTTGTTATTCATAGGTCTGATTTGTCACAAAATACTCGTTGTTTGTACTTTTACTCATGTACAAAAAGTTAGTCATGCTTGTTACTTGTTAAATATGAGTATTTATGAGTACTTTGGAAGTTATTTGGGAGTATGTATGTATATATATATATATATATATATATATATATATATATATATATATATATATATATATATATATATATATATGTATATATATATATATATATATATATATATATATATATGTATGTATATATATATATATATGTATATATATATATATATATATATATATATATATATGTGTGTATATATATATATGTGTGTGTGTGTATATATGTATGTGTATATATGTGGTGTGTTGTAGGTGAGCGTGTGTTGTCCCTCATTTGTTGTGGTGTGTTGTAGGTGATTGTGTGTTGTCCCTTGTGTGTTGTGGTGTGTTGTAGGTGATTGTGTGTTGTCCCTCATGTGTTGTGGTGTGTTGTAGGTGAGTGTGTTGTCCCTCATGTCTTGTGGTGTGTTGTAGGTGAGTGTGTATTGTCCCTCATGTCTTGTGGTGTGTTGTAGGTGATTGTGTGTTGTCCCTCATGTGTTGTGGTGTGTTGTAGGTGATTGTGTGTTGTCCCTCATGTCTTGTGGTGTGTTGTAGGTGATTGTGTGTTGTCCCTCATGTGTTGTGGTGTGTTGTAGGTGATTGTGTGTTGTCCCTCATGTGTTGTGGTGTGTTGTAGGTGAGTGTGTATTGTCCCTCATGTCTTGTGGTGTGCTATAGGTGAGTGTGTGTTGTCCCTTGTGTGTTGTGGTGTTGTAGGTGAGTGTGTGTTGTCCCTCATGTCTTGTGGTGTGTTATAGGTGAGTGTGTGTTGTCCCTCGTGTGTTGTGGTGTGTTGTAGGTGATTGTGTGTTGTCCCTCATGTGTTGTGGTGTGTTGTAGGTGATTGTGTGTTGTCCCTCATGTGTTGTGGTGTGTTGTAGGTGAGTGTGTGTTGTCCCTCATGTGTTGTGATGTGTTGTAGGTGATTGTGTGTTGTCCCTCATGTGTTGTGGTGTGTTGTAGGTGATTGTGTGTTGTCCCTCATGTGTTGTGGTGTGTTGTAGGTGATTGTGTGTTGTCCCTCATGTGTTGTGGTGTGTTGTAGGTGATTGTGTGTTGTTCCTCATGTGTTGTGGTGTGTTGTAGGTGATTGTGTGTTGTCCCTCATGTGTTGTGGTGTGTTGTAGGTGATTGTGTGTTGTCCCTCATGTGTTGTGGTGTGTTGTAGGTGAGTGTGTGTTGTTCCTCATGTGTTGTGGTGTGTTGTAGGTGAGCGTGTGTTGTCCCTCATGTGTTGTGGTGTGTTATAGGTGATTGTGTGTTGTCCCTCATGTGTTGTGGTGTGTTGTAGGTGAGTGTGTTGTCCCTCATGTGTTGTAGGTGAGCGTGTGTTGTCCCTCATGTGTTGTGGTGTGTTGTAGGTGATTGTGTGTTGTCCCTCATGTGTTGTGGTGTGTTGTAGGTGAGCGTGTGTTTCTCCTCATGTGTTGGGGTGTGTTGTAGGTGAGCGTGTGTTGTCCCTCATGTGTTGTGGTGTGTTATAGGTGATTGTGTGTTGTCCCTCATGTGTTGTGGTGTGTTGTAGGTGATTGTGTGTTGTCCCTCATTTGTTGTGGTGTGTTGTAGGTGAGTGTGTTGTCCCTCATGTGTTGTTGTGTGTTGTAGGTGAGCGTGTGTTGTCCCTCATTTGTTGTGGTGTGTTGTAGGTGATTGTGTGTTGTCCCTTGTGTGTTGTGGTGTGTTGTAGGTGATTGTGTGTTGTCCCTCATGTGTTGTGGTGTGTTGTAGGTGAGTGTGTTGTCCCTCATGTGTTGTTGTGTGTTGTAGGCGAGCGTGTGTTGTCCCTCATTTGTTGTGGTGTGTTGTAGGTGATTGTGTGTTGTCCCTTGTGTGTTGTGGTGTGTTGTAGGTGATTGTGTGTTGTCCCTCATGTGTTGTGGTGTGTTGTAGGTGAGTGTGTTGTACCTCATGTGTTGTGGTGTGTTGTAGGTGAGTGTGTATTGTCCCTCATGTCTTGTGGTGTGCTATAGGTGAGTGTGTGTTGTCCCTTGTGTGTTGTGGTGTTGTAGGTGAGTGTGTGTTGTCCCTCATGTCTTGTGGTGTGTTATAGGTGAGTGTGTGTTGTCCCTCGTGTGTTGTGGTGTGTTTTAGGTGAGTGTATTGTCTCTCATGTGTTGTGGTGTGTTGTAGGTGAGTGTGTTGTCCCTCATGTGTTGTGGTGTGTTGTAGGTGAGTGTGTGTTGTCCCTCATGTGTTGTGGTGTGTTGTAGGTGAGTGTGTGTTGTCCCTCAAGTCTCGTCTCAGCGTCTGGCCACAGTCCTTTGAGTTGACACTCATGCACCACGGGGACGTCACCGGCTACATCAAGTTAGTCATACTTTTATTTACTTACTTTTAGTATTTTATAACAATAGTAACAATTGGAAACTAAGCAAGATTCATACCAAGACAAAGTCTCAGCGTTAATCTAATTGTCAACAGACGGATTGATATGTCTGGGAGCTATGGTGGACAGGTTTAGGGAGAGGGAGAGGGAGAGGGAGAGGGAGAGGGAGAGGGAGAGGGGGACGGGGACGGGGACGGGGAGTAAACCTGCCTGCCAGTTAGTTGGTAGTGTAGTAAAGGTCAGTGTGTCGTCCACCCCACCCTGCAGTAGTCAAACAAGCCTTTGTAGCCACAGTGACCCAAAACACAACTCTAGCCCATTCACAGACCTGTATGTAACTGAATCCCAAGTCATTAAGACATTGATAAATTGTTGCCAGTGAACACCTGGCTGTAGCAGGGACAGTGTCATTTACTGACAAATTATATTTTCTTAGGCATGGCCACTGGAAATGAACTTATCTGGGCATTATTCATTTGATCAGAAGTTCTTTGATGGGTATAATTTCCTGCAGTGTGATATTTTATATCCATAATACCAGAGCAGTTATTGTAACACAGTAATATGGGGTGAGTTTCTGGAAAGATTATGGAAAATGTGTAACGGCAGGCTGCACTGTGTCTCATAGAGTCTGCCTTGTGTCTCATAGAGTCTGCCCTGTGTCACATAGAGTGTGCCCTGTGTCACATAGAGTGTGCCCTGTGTCACATAGAGTGTGCCCTGTGTCACATAGAGTGTGCCCTGTGTCACATAAAGACTGCCCTGTGTCACATAGAGACTGCCCTGTGTCACATAGAGACTGCCCTGTGTCACATAGAGACTGCCCTGTGTCACATAGAGTCTGCCCTGTGTCTCATAGAGACTGCCCTGTGTCTCATAGAGACTGCCCTGTGTCTCATAGAGACTGCCCTGTGTCTCATAGAGACTGCCCTGTGTCTCATAGAGACTGCCCTGTGTCTCATAGAGACTGCCCTGTGTCTCATAGAGACTGCCCTGTGTCTCATAGAGGCTGTCCTGTGTCTCATAGAGGCTGTCCTGTGTCTCATAAACTCTGCCCTGTGTCTCATAGAGACTGTCCTGTGTCTCATAGAGGCTGTCCTGTGTCTCATAGAGGCTGTCCTGTGTCTCATAGAGTCTGCCCTGTGTCACATAGAAGCTGCCCTGTGTCTCACAGAGACTGCCCTGTGTCTCATAGAGTCTGCCCTGTGTCTCATAGAGACTGCCCTGTGTCTCATAGAGGCTGTCCTGTGTCTCATAGAGGCTGTCCTGTGTCTCATAGAGTCTGCCCTGTGTCTCATAGAGACTGTCCTGTGTCTCATAGAGGCTGTCCTGTGTCTCATAGAGGCTGTCCTGTGTCTCATAGAGTCTGCCCTGTGTCACATAGAAGCTGCCCTGTGTCTCATAGAGACTGCCCTGTGTCACATAGAGTATGCCCTGTGTCACATAGAGTATGCCCTGTGTCACATAGAGACTGCCCTGTGTCACATAGAGACTGCCCTGTGTCACACAGAGGCTGCCCTGTGTCTCATAGAGACTGCCCTGTGTCTCATAGAGTGTGCCCTGTGTCACATAGAGTATGCCCTGTGTCTCATAGAGTCTGCCCTGTGTCTCATAGAGACTGTCCTGTGTCTCATAGAGGCTGTCCTGTGTCTCATAGAGGCTGTCCTGTGTCTCATAGAGTGTGCCCTGTGTCACATAGAAGCTGCCCTGTGTCTCATAGAGACTGCCCTGTGTCACATAGAGTATACCCTGTGTCACATAGAGTATGCCCTGTGTCACATAGAGACTGCCCTGTGTCACACAGAGGCTGCCCTGTGTCTCATAGAGACTGCCCTGTGTCTCATAGAGTGTGCCCTGTGTCTCATAGACTCTGCCCTGTGTCTCATAGACTCTGCCCTGTGTCTCATAGAGACTGCACTGTGTCTCATAGAGTCTGCCCTGTGTCTCATAGAGTGTGCCCTGTGTCTCATAGAGACTGTCCTGTGTCACATAGAGACTGCCCTGTGTCTCATAGAGACTGCGCTGTGTCACATAGAGACTGCCCTGTGTCTCATAGAGTCTGTCCTGTGTATCATAGACTCTGCCCTGTGTCTCATAGAGACTGTCCTGTGTCACATAGAGACTGCCCTGTGTCTCATAGAGACTGCGCTGTGTCTCATAGAGACTGTCCTGTGTCTCATAGAGACTGTCCTGTGTCACATAGAGACTGCCCTGTGTCTCATAGAGTCTGCCTTGTGTCTCATAGAGTCTGTCCTGTGTCTCATAGACTCTGCCCTGTGTCTCATAGAGACTGTCCTGTGTCACATAGAGTCTGTCCTGTGTCTCATAGAGTCTGCCCTGTGTCACATAGAGACTGCCCTGTGTCTCATAGAATCTGTCCTGTGTCTCATAGACTCTGCCCTGTGTCTCATAGAGACTATACTGTGTCACATAGAGACTGCCCTGTGTCTCATAGAGACTGCGCTGTGTCTCATAGAGACTGCCCTGTGTCTCATAAAGACTGTCCTGTGTCACATAGAGACTGCCCTGTGTCTCATAGAGTCTGCCCTGTGTCTCATAGAGACTGCCCTGTGTCTCATAGAGACTGCCCTGTGTCTCATAGAGACTGCGCTGTGTCTCATAGAGACTGCCCTGTGTCTCATAGAGACTGCCCTGTGTCTCATAGAGACTGCCCTGTGTCTCATAGAGACTGCCCTGTGTCTCATAGAGACTGCCCTGTGTCTCATAGAGACTGCCCTGTGTCTCATAGAGACTGCCCTGTGTCTCATAGAGACTGCCCTGTGTCTCATAGAGGCTGCCCTGTGTCTCATAGAGGCTGCCCTGGGTCTCATAGAGACTGCCCTGTGTCTCATAGAGACTGCCCTGTGTCTCATAGAGACTGCCCTGTGTCTCATAGAGACTGCCCTGTGTCTCATAGAGACTGCCCTGTGTCTCATAGAGACTGCCCTGTGTCTCATAGAGACTGCCCTGTGTCTCATAGAGACTGCCCTGTGTCTCATAGAGACTGCCCTGTGTCTCATAGAGACTGCCCTGTGTCTCATAGAGACTGCCCTGTGTCTCATAGAGACTGCCCTGTGTCTCATAGAGGCTGCCCTGTGTCTCATAGAGGCTGCCCTGTGTCTCATAGAGACTGCCCTGTGTCTCATAGAGACTGCCCTGTGTCTCATAGAGACTGCCCTGTGTCTCATAGAGGCTGCCCTGTGTCTCATAGAGACTGCCCTGTGTCACATAGAGACTTGCCTTTGTAGACATTGCATTGCTATTTAAATGGGGTTGCAAAACATGCTGCTTTTTAGTTTTTAAATATAACAAATGTAAATTAATGTTTTATATGTTGATATTTTGGCAGACTAGTAATCTTTTGTCTTTACTAGTCCTGCTGTCTAGTAAAATAAATGCAAAAATTCTACGCATGTATGTATATATATATATATATATATATATATATATATATATATATATATTGAAACTATTGCCACCCAAATATGTGGAATATTATATGCTACGTTCTAGTATTACATCTGTTGAAAATGTTGTCAGATGTCACCATTATATAAACACATACCTTTGTTACCTTGCCTATCCACCATAGCTCCCTGGCATATCAATAGGTCTGTTGACAAGTTAAATATTTACCAACTCTGAGATTGTATTAAAAACTGTAGTAGTGCAGTGGCTAAAACGTAGGTCACTCAACTGAGAGAACTCAGGTTTGAATCTTGTGCTGCTGTATAAATGAAATGCAGGTTTTTTCACTCTACATTGCTCTAGTTCACTCATCTGTATGAATGAATACCTTGCTATATACATTGGTGGATTTTGGGTATTAATTGCAGTGTGGCTGAATGCTTCCAAGGGCAATCTAAATGGTGTGCCATTGAACAGGTCTGCCAGGGAGTAAAATGTAAAGAACTTTGAGCAGTCCTGGGGACTGGATACTGCGCTATATATGAACTGACCTTTACCTTTTTAAAAGATCTCATTACTTTACAGAGGGAAGATGCACGTGAAGTCAAAGCAAGGAACTCTCTCCCCTTTCAAACCAAGGAACCGCAGAAGTTACGGTGAGCAGTCTCCCTTGCTCTTTCCGTCCCTTTCTCTTTCCCTAAAGGAACAGTATATGACAAGAAATAGTAGATTTATACATTGTGAAGTCTGCTATGCACGGGAACGGTGAACATCAAAATGTGTGTATTTTTGAGCGGGAAACTTTCAAACTGCTAACATTGTTACAAGCTTACTAAACAGTAGCAGTAGTCTTGCTTAACTGACTGGGCTGCGTAACTTTACCAAGAAGACAGTCTGGTCACTTTGTCGGGGTTTGAATGTTATCCACATGTGGGGGCTACACAATGCAGCCACCTAATGGTGCCTGAATGAGACGTTAGTGATGCAGTAGTTGTGATGTCGCTATATCATCGTAATGGATGTGTGTTCGTAGTCAAGTCAGAATTGCATGCACATATTAAATAAATAAAAATTAACATTAGAGAATTGCCCCAGGGTTAAATTTCATTTAATGTTTGTATAAAAGTAATAGTTGCAAAAGTAATCATTCCTGAAATTATCACATATATGAATATATAGTATTGTGTGTAATATATCCATCGACACAAGAGACTTAATATTACTACAATTACTGAATGTTTTTCAGGATAGTTCTTTTTCATTTTTCATATCCAAATCAACAGGTTTCTTTGACATTTAGAGGCTATCATTGGAGGATCCATAGCAACTTCCTCAGTACTAATGACGTCAGATAGAAGAAACCATCTGGAATAGAAAGATAAAAACACCAAACAACAGACACTAGGGCAAACCACAAGTATGATAACATCATTCGTCAGTAGTACTGGGGAAGCCGTCGTGGAACATCCCACAAAACTCTCTACAAGTAGACGAAACATCTCAATACAATGAATTCAAACGTTTGATCTAAAGAGTTTGAACAGGTTGTTTGTGTTCCCCAGAGTTGATCTACACGGAGCCTCCCTCCTTCTCATCCCAGTCCCTCAAACAACCCATGCTCCGGTCCACCCTCCCAATTGATGCCTCGAGCGACGAAACACCAAAACGAGGCTCTCTCCCATCACCCTTGACAACCCGACCTCCGGCCATCCTGCCTCGAGAAGCCTCGTCATCATCCATCGTATACACAGAGGTCACGACCTTGTCGATGCCAAAGTCACATGACCAGGGTCCCGATCCGCAGCTGCTGCCCGTCGAGTACAGTGTTGTTACGCCCTCTAGTGGTGACCGTGACACGAAGGTGTTGATTGATAATGAAGTCTACGACGGAATCACCAGGAGGCCAATCTCCAAACAGTTGTCTCGTAACCAGTCTCAGGGCCGCCGCATCGCTTACATGTTGGAGAACGGAGCAACCAAGGTCAGTGTGACCTTCGACGGTATCCACCTTCTTTAGTGATGGCACACGTGTTTTTACTAGATAATTCTACTGTTGACGTTCTACTGCATTTGACAGAACTGGATCAGAAGAACCTGTAGAGCGAACCAAGATGGCAGGTGGAAGATGAAGAGTTGGGAGCGACGTCACATTTGTTGCCTGCTCTGTCTCCTGTTAAGTTCCTTCCCTGCTCCCCATCATCTGCAAAGGTCAATCGTTTGTCGCTATTCATGCCAGACCTCCTTTTCCCACCTGAGCCTGTCTTCCCCTTCTCCCCATACACACTCATCTCCCTGCCTCCCCTTCACCAGTCTTCTTCCCCTACACACTCATCTCCCTGCCTCCCCTTCACCAGTCTTCTTCCCCTACACACTCATCTCCCTGCCTCCCCTTCACCAGTCTTCTTCCCCTACACACTCATCTCCCTGCCTCTCCTTCATCTGTCTTCTTCCCCTACACACTCATCTCCCTGCCTCCCCTTCACCAGTCTTCTCCCCCTACACACTCATCTCCCTGCCTCCCATTCACCTGTCTTCTCCCCCTACACACTCATCTCCCTGCCTCCCATTCACCAGTCTTCTTCCCCTACACACTCATCTCCCTGCCTCCCATTCACCAGTCTTCTCCCCCTACACACTCATCTCCCTGCCTCCCCTTCATCTGTCTTCTTCCCCTACACACTCATCTCCCTGCCTCCCCTTCAACAGTCTTCTCCCCCTACACACTCATCTCCCTGCCTCCCCTTCAACAGTCTTCTCCCCCTACACACTCATCTCCCTGCCTCCCCTTCAACAGTCTTCTCCCCCTACACACTCATCTCCCTGCCTCCCCTTCATCTGTCTTCTTCCCCTACACACTCATCTCCCTGCCTCCCCTTCATCTGTCTTCTTCCCCTACACACTCATCTCCCTGCCTCCCCTTCATCTGTCTTCTTCCTCTACACACTCATCTCCCTGCCTCCCCTTCATCTGTCTTCTTCCCCTACACACTCATCTCCCTGCCTCCCCTTCAACAGTCTTCTCCCCCTACACACTAATCTCCCTGCCTCCCCTTCAACAGTCTTCTCCCCCTACACACTCATCTCCCTGCCTCCCCTTCAACAGTCTTCTCCCCCTACACACTCATCTCCCTGCCTCCCCTTCATCTGTCTTCTTCCCCTACACACTCATCTCCCTGCCTCCCCTTCATCTGTCTTCTTCCCCTACACACTCATCTCCCTGCCTCCCCTTCATCTGTCTTCTTCCCCTACACACTCATCTCCCTGCCTCCCCTTCATCTGTCTTCTTCCCCTACACACTCATCTCCCTGCCTCCCCTTCATCTGTCTTCTTCCCCTACACACTCATCTCCCTGCCTCCCCTTCATCTGTCTTCTTCCCCTACACACTCATCTCCCTGCCTCCCCTTCATCTGTCTTCTTCCCCTACACACTCATCTCCCTGCCTCCCCTTCATCTGTCTTCTCCCCCTACACACTCATCTCCCTGCCTCCCCTTCATCTGTCTTCTTCCCCTACACACTCATCTCCCTGCCTCCCCTTCACCAGTCTTCTACCCTTACACACTCATCTCCCTGCCTCCCCTTCACCAATCTTCTTCCCCTACACACTCATCTCCCTGCCTCCCATTCACCAGTCTTCTCCCCCTACACACTCATCTCCCTGCCTCCCCTTCATCTGTCTTCTTCCCCTAAACACTCATCTCCCTGCCTCCCCTTCACCAATCTTCTTCCCCTACACACTCATCTCCCTGCCTCCCCTTCAACAGTCTTCTCCCCCTACACACTCATCTCCCTGCCTCCCCTTCAACAGTCTTCTCCCCATACACACTCATCTCCCTGCATCCCCTTCATCTGTCTTCTTCCCCTACACACTCATCTCCCTGCCTCCCCTTCACCAGTCTTCTTCCCTTACACACTCATCTCCCTGCCTCCCCTTCATCTGTCTTCTTCCCCTACACACTCATCTCCCTGCCTCCCCTTCACCAATCTTCTTCCCCTACACACTCATCTCCCTGCCTCCCATTCACCAGTCTTCTCCCCCTACACACTCATCTCCCTGCCTCCCCTTCATCTGTCTTCTTCCCCTACACACTCATCTCCCTGCCTCCCCTTCACCAATCTTCTTCCCCTACACACTCATCTCCCTGCCTCCCCTTCAACAGTCTTCTCCCCCTACACACTCATCTCCCTGCCTCCCCTTCATCTGTCTTCTTCCCCTACACATTCATCTCCCTGCCTCCCCTTCATCTGTCTTCTTCCCCTACACACTCATCTCCCTGCCTCCCCTTCACCAATCTTCTTCCCCTACACACTCATCTCCCTGCCTCCCCTTCAACAGTCTTCTCCCCCTACACACTCATCTCCCTGCCTCCCCTTCAACAGTCTTCTCCCCCTACACACTCATCTCCCTGCCTCCCCTTCATCTGTCTTCCCCCCCTACACACTCATCTCCCTGCCTCCCCTTCATCTGTCTTCTTCCCCTACACACTCATCTCCCTGCCTCCCCTTCACCAATCTTCTTCCCCTACACACTCATCTCCATGCCTCCCCTTCACCAGTCTTCTCCCCCTACACACTCATCTCCCTGCCTCCCCTTCACCTGTCTTCTCCCCCTACACACTCATCTCCCTGCCTCCCCTTCAACAGTCTTCTCCCCCTACACACTCATCTTCCTGCCTTCCCTTCATCTGTCTTCTCCCCCTACACAGTCATCTCCCTGCCTCCCCTTCAACAGTCTTCTCCCCCTACACACTCATCTCCCTGCCTCCCCTTCATCTGTCTTCTCCCCTACACACTCATCTCCCTGCCTTCCCTTCATCTGTCTTCTCCCCCTACACAGTCATCTCCCTGCCTCCCCTTCAACAGTCTTCTCCCCCTACACACTGATCTCCCTGCCTCCCCTTCACCAGTCTTCTTCCCCTAAACACTCATCTCCCTGCCTCCCCTTCACCTGTCTTCCCCCCCTACACACTCATGTCCCTGCCCTTCACCAGTCTTCTCCCCCTACACACTCATCTCCCTGCCTCCCCTTCACCAGTCTTCTTCCCCTACACACTCATCTCCCTGCCTCCCCTTCATATGTCTTCTTCCCATACACACTCATCTCCCTGCCTCCCCTTCACCTGTCTTCCCCCCCTACACACTCATGTCCCTGCCTTTCACCAGTCTTCTTCCCCTAAACACTCATCTCCCTGCCTCCCCTTCACCAGTCTTCTTCCCCTACACACTCATCTCCCTGCCTCCCCTTCATATGTCTTCTTCCCATACACACTCATCTCCCTGCCTCCCCTTCACCAGAGTTCTCCCCCTACACACTCATCTCCCTGCCTCCCTTCACCTGTCTTCTCCCCTACACACTCATCTCCCTGCCTCCCCTTCACCAGTCTTCTCCCCCTACACACTCATCTCCCTGCCTCCCCTTCACCAGTCTTCTCCCCCTACACACTCATCTCCCTACCTCCCCTTCACCAGTCTTCTTCCCCTACACACTCATCTCCCTGCCTCCCCTTCGCCTGTCTTCTCCCACTACACACTCATCTCCCTGCCTCCCCTTCATCTCTCTTCTCCCCCTACACACTCATCTCCCTGCCTCCCCTTCACCAGTCTTCTCCCTCTACACACTCATCTCCCTGCCTCCCCTTCACCAGTCTTCTCCCCCTACACACTCATCTCCCTGCCTCCCCTTCACCAGTCTTCTCCCCCTACACACTCATCTCCCTGCCTCCCCTTCACCAGTCTTCTCCCCCTACACACTCATCTCCCTGCCTCCCCTTCACCAGTCTTCTCCCCCTACACACTCATCTCCCTGCCTCCCCTTCACCAGTCTTCTCCCCCTACACACTCATCTCCCTGCCTCCCCTTCACCAGTCTTCTCCCCCTACACACTCATCTCCCTGCCTCCCCTTCACCAGTCTTCTCCCCCTACACACTCATCTCCCTGCCTCCCCTTCACCAGTCTTCTTCCCCTACACACTCATCTCCCTGCCTCCCCTTCACCAGTCTTCTCCCCCTACACACTCATCTCCCTGCCTCCCCTTCACCAGTCTTCTCCCCCTACACACTCATCTCCCTGCCTCCCCTTCACCAGTCTTCTCCCCCTACACACTCATCTCCCTGCCTCCCCTTCACCAGTCTTCTCCCCCTACACACTCATCTCCCTGCCTCCCCTTCACCAGTCTTCTCCCCCTACACACTCATCTCCCTGCCTCCCCTTCACCAGTCTTCTCCCCCTACACACTCATCTCCCTGCCTCCCCTTCACCAGTCTTCTCCCCCTACACACTCATCTCCCTGCCTCCCCTTCACCAGTCTTCTTCCCCTACACACTCATCTCCCTGCCTCCCCTTCACCAGTCTTCTCCCCCTACACACTCATCTCCCTGCCTCCCCTTCACCAGTCTTCTCCCCCTACACACTCATCTCCCTGCCTCCCCTTCACCAGTCTTCTTCCTCTACACACTCATCTCCCTGCCTCCCCTTCACCAGACTTCTCCCCCTACACACTCATCTCCCTGCCTCCCCTTCATCTCTCTTCTCCCCCTACACACTCATCTCCCTGCCTCCCCTTCACCAGTCTTCTCCCCCTACACACTCATCTCCCTGCCTTCCCTTCACCAGTCTTCTCCCCCTACATACTCATCTCCCTGCCTTCCCTTCACCAGTCTTCTCCCCCTACACACTCATCTCCCTGCCTTCCCTTCACCAGTCTTCTTCCCCTACACACTCATCTCCCTGCCTTCCCTTCACCAGTCTTCTCCCCCTACACACTCATCTCCCTGCCTTCCCTTCACCATTCTTCTTCCCCTACACAGTCATCTCCCTGCCTCCCCTTCACCTGTCTTCTCTCCCTACACACTCATCTCCCTGCCTTCCCTTTACCAGTCTTCTCCCCCTACACACTCATCTCCCTGCCTTCCCTTCACCGTTCTTCTTCCCCTACACACTCATCTCCCTGCCTCCCCTTCACCAGTCTTCTTCACCTACACACTCATCTCCCTGCCTTCCCTTTACCAGTCTTCTCCCCCTACACACTCATCTCCCTGCCTTCCCTTCACCGTTCTTCTTCCCCTACACACTCATCTCCCTGCCTCCCCTTCACCAGTCTTCTTCACCTACACACTCATCTCCCTGCCTTCCCTTTACCAGTCTTCTCCCCCTACACACTCATCTCCCTGCCTTCCCTTCACCATTCTTCTTCCCCTACACACTCATCTCCCTGCCTCCCCTTCACCAGTCTTCTCCCCCTACACACTCATCTCCCTGCCTTCCCTTCACCAGTCTTCTCCCCCTACACACTCATCTCCCTGCTTCCCCTTCACCAGTCTTCTCCCCCTACACACTCATCTCCCTGCTTCCCCTTCACCAGTCTTCTTCACCTACACACTCATCTCCCTGCTTCCCCTTCACCAGTCTTCTCCCCCTACACACTCATCTCCCTGCTTCCCCTTCACCAGTCTTCTTCACCTACACACTCATCTCCCTGCTTCCCCCTTCACCAGTCTTCTCCCCCTACACACTCATCTCCCTGCCTCCCCTTCACCAGTCTTCTCCCCCTGTACACTCATCTCCCTGCTTCCCCTTCACCATTCTTCTTCCCCTACACACTCATCTCCCTGCCTCCCCTTCACCAGTCTTCTCCCCCTACACACTCATCTCCCTGCCTTCCCTTCACCATTCTTCTTCCCCTACACACTCATCTCCCTGCCTTCCCTTCACCAGTCTTCTCCCCCTACACACTCATCTCCCTGCCTCCCCTTCAACAGTCTTCTCCCCCTACACACTCATCTCCCTGCCTCCCCTTCATCTGTCTTCTTCCCCTACACACTCATCTCCCTGCCTCCCCTTCATCTGTCTTCTTCCCCTACACACTCATCTCCCTGCCTCCCCTTCATCTGTCTTCTTCCCCTACACACTCATCTCCCTGCCTCCCCTTCATCTGTCTTCTTCCCCTACACACTCATCTCCCTGCCTCCCCTTCATCTGTCTTCTTCCCCTACACACTCATCTCCCTGCCTCCCCTTCATCTGTCTTCTTCCCCTACACACTCATCTCCCTGCCTCCCCTTCATCTGTCTTCTTCCCCTACACACTCATCTCCCTGCCTCCCCTTCATCTGTCTTCTCCCCCTACACACTCATCTCCCTGCCTCCCCTTCATCTGTCTTCTTCCCCTACACACTCATCTCCCTGCCTCCCCTTCACCAGTCTTCTACCCTTACACACTCATCTCCCTGCCTCCCCTTCACCAATCTTCTTCCCCTACACACTCATCTCCCTGCCTCCCATTCACCAGTCTTCTCCCCCTACACACTCATCTCCCTGCCTCCCCTTCATCTGTCTTCTTCCCCTACACACTCATCTCCCTGCCTCCCCTTCACCAATCTTCTTCCCCTACACACTCATCTCCCTGCCTCCCCTTCAACAGTCTTCTCCCCCTACACACTCATCTCCCTGCCTCCCCTTCAACAGTCTTCTCCCCATACACACTCATCTCCCTGCATCCCCTTCATCTGTCTTCTTCCCCTACACACTCATCTCCCTGCCTCCCCTTCACCAGTCTTCTTCCCCTACACACTCATCTCCCTGCCTCCCCTTCATCTGTCTTCTTCCCCTACACACTCATCTCCCTGCCTCCCCTTCACCAATCTTCTTCCCCTACACACTCATCTCCCTGCCTCCCATTCACCAGTCTTCTCCCCCTACACACTCATCTCCCTGCCTCCCCTTCATCTGTCTTCTTCCCCTACACACTCATCTCCCTGCCTCCCCTTCATCAATCTTCTTCCCCTACACACTCATCTCCCTGCCTCCCCTTCAACAGTCTTCTCCCCCTACACACTCATCTCCCTGCCTCCCCTTCATCTGTCTTCTTCCCCTACACATTCATCTCCCTGCCTCCCCTTCATCTGTCTTCTTCCCCTACACACTCATCTCCCTGCCTCCCCTTCACCAATCTTCTTCCCCTACACACTCATCTCCCTGCCTCCCCTTCAACAGTCTTCTCCCCCTACACACTCATCTCCCTGCCTCCCCTTCAACAGTCTTCTCCCCCTACACACTCATCTCCCTGCCTCTCCTTCATCTGTCTTCCCCCCCTACACACTCATCTCCCTGCCTCCCCTTCATCTGTCTTCTTCCCCTACACACTCATCTCCCTGCCTCCCCTTCACCAATCTTCTTCCCCTACACACTCATCTCCATGCCTCCCCTTCACCAGTCTTCTCCCCCTACACACTCATCTCCCTGCCTCCCCTTCACCTGTCTTCTCCCCCTACACACTCATCTCCCTGCCTCCCCTTCAACAGTCTTCTCCCCCTACACACTCATCTTCCTGCCTTCCCTTCATCTGTCTTCTCCCCCTACACAGTCATCTCCCTGCCTCCCCTTCAACAGTCTTCTCCCCCTACACACTCATCTCCCTGCCTCCCCTTCATCTGTCTTCTCCCCTACACACTCATCTCCCTGCCTTCCCTTCACCAGTCTTCTCCCCCTACACACTCATCTTCCTGCCTCCCCTTCATCTGTCTTCTCCCCCTACACAGTCATCTCCCTGCCTCCCCTTCAACAGTCTTCTCCCCCTACACACTGATCTCCCTGCCTCCCCTTCACCAGTCTTCTTCCCCTAAACACTCATCTCCCTGCCTCCCCTTCACCTGTCTTCCCCCCCTACACACTCATGTCCCTGCCCTTCACCAGTCTTCTCCCCCTACACACTCATCTCCCTGCCTCCCCTTCACCAGTCTTCTTCCCCTACACACTCATCTCCCTGCCTCCCCTTCATATGTCTTCTTCCCATACACACTCATCTCCCTGCCTCCCCTTCACCAGAGTTCTCCCCCTACACACTCATCTCCCTGCCTCCCTTCACCTGTCTTCTCCCCTACACACTCATCTCCCTGCCTCCCCTTCACCAGTCTTCTCCCCCTACACACTCATCTCCCTGCCTCCCCTTCACCAGTCTTCTCCCCCTACACACTCATCTCCCTACCTCCCCTTCACCAGTCTTCTTCCCCTACACACTCATCTCCCTGCCTCCCCTTCGCCTGTCTTCTCCCACTACACACTCATCTCCCTGCCTCCCCTTCATCTCTCTTCTCCCCCTACACACTCATCTCCCTGCCTCCCCTTCACCAGTCTTCTCCCTCTACACACTCATCTCCCTGCCTCCCCTTCACCAGTCTTCTCCCCCTACACACTCATCTCCCTGCCTCCCCTTCACCAGTCTTCTCCCCCTACACACTCATCTCCCTGCCTCCCCTTCACCAGTCTTCTCCCCCTACACACTCATCTCCCTGCCTCCCCTTCACCAGTCTTCTCCCCCTACACACTCATCTCCCTGCCTCCCCTTCACCAGTCTTCTCCCCCTACACACTCATCTCCCTGCCTCCCCTTCACCAGTCTTCTCCCCCTACACACTCATCTCCCTGCCTCCCCTTCACCAGTCTTCTCCCCCTACACACTCATCTCCCTGCCTCCCCTTCACCAGTCTTCTTCCCCTACACACTCATCTCCCTGCCTCCCCTTCACCAGTCTTCTCCCCCTACACACTCATCTCCCTGCCTCCCCTTCACCAGTCTTCTCCCCCTACACACTCATCTCCCTGCCTCCCCTTCACCAGTCTTCTCCCCCTACACACTCATCTCCCTGCCTCCCCTTCACCAGTCTTCTCCCCCTACACACTCATCTCCCTGCCTCCCCTTCATCTGTCTTCCCCCCTACACACTCATCTCCCTGCCTCCCCTTCATCTGTCTTCTTCCCCTACACACTCATCTCCCTGCCTCCCCTTCACCAATCTTCTTCCCCTACACACTCATCTCCATGCCTCCCCTTCACCAGTCTTCTCCCCCTACACACTCATCTCCCTGCCTCCCCTTCACCTGTCTTCTCCCCCTACACACTCATCTCCCTGCCTCCCCTTCAACAGTCTTCTCCCCCTACACACTCATCTTCCTGCCTTCCCTTCATCTGTCTTCTCCCCCTACACAGTCATCTCCCTGCCTCCCCTTCAACAGTCTTCTCCCCCTACACACTCATCTCCCTGCCTCCCCTTCATCTGTCTTCTCCCCTACACACTCATCTCCCTGCCTTCCCTTCACCAGTCTTCTCCCCCTACACACTCATCTTCCTGCCTCCCCTTCATCTGTCTTCTCCCCCTACACAGTCATCTCCCTGCCTCCCCTTCAACAGTCTTCTCCCCCTACACACTGATCTCCCTGCCTCCCCTTCACCAGTCTTCTTCCCCTAAACACTCATCTCCCTGCCTCCCCTTCACCTGTCTTCCCCCCCTACACACTCATGTCCCTGCCCTTCACCAGTCTTCTCCCCCTACACACTCATCTCCCTGCCTCCCCTTCACCAGTCTTCTTCCCCTACACACTCATCTCCCTGCCTCCCCTTCATATGTCTTCTTCCCATACACACTCATCTCCCTGCCTCCCCTTCACCAGAGTTCTCCCCCTACACACTCATCTCCCTGCCTCCCTTCACCTGTCTTCTCCCCTACACACTCATCTCCCTGCCTCCCCTTCACCAGTCTTCTCCCCCTACACACTCATCTCCCTGCCTCCCCTTCACCAGTCTTCTCCCCCTACACACTCATCTCCCTACCTCCCCTTCACCAGTCTTCTTCCCCTACACACTCATCTCCCTGCCTCCCCTTCGCCTGTCTTCTCCCACTACACACTCATCTCCCTGCCTCCCCTTCATCTCTCTTCTCCCCCTACACACTCATCTCCCTGCCTCCCCTTCACCAGTCTTCTCCCTCTACACACCATCTCCCTGTCACCAGTCTTCTCCCCCTACACTCATCTCCCTGCCTCCCCTTCATCTCCCCCCTTCTCCCCCTACACACTCATCTCCCTGCCTCCCCTTCACCAGTCTTCTCCCCCTACACACTCATCTCCCTGCCTCCCCTTCACCAGTCTTCTCCCCCTACACACTCATCTCCCTGCCTCCCCTTCACCAGTCTTCTCCCCCTACACACTCATCTCCCTGCCTCCCCTTCACCAGTCTTCTCCCCCTACACACTCATCTCCCTGCCTACCTTCAGTCTTCTCCCCCTGCCTCCCCTTCACCAGTCTTCTCCCCCTACACACTCATCTCCCTGCCTCCCCTTCACCAGTCTTCTCCCCCTACACACTCATCTCCCTGCCTCCCCTTCACCAGTCTTCTCCCCCTACACACTCATCTCCCTGCCTCCCCTTCACCAGTCTTCTCCCCCTACACACTCATCTCCCTGCCTCCCCTTCACCAGTCTTCTCCCCCTACACACTCATCTCCCTGCCTCCCCTTCACCAGTCTTCTCCCCCTACACACTCATCTCCCTGCCTCCCCTTCACCAGTCTTCTCCCCCTACACACTCATCTCCCTGCCTCCCCTTCACCAGTCTTCTCCCCCTACACACTCATCTCCCTGCCTCCCCTTCACCAGTCTTCTCCCCCTACACACTCATCTCCCTGCCTCCCCTTCATCTCTCTTCTCCCCCTACACACTCATCTCCCTGCCTCCCCTTCACCAGTCTTCTCCCCCTACACACTCATCTCCCTGCCTTCCCTTCACCAGTCTTCTCCCCCTACACACTCATCTCCCTGCCTTCCCTTCACCAGTCTTCTCCCCCTACACACTCATCTCCCTGCCTCCCCTTCACCAGTCTTCTTCCCCTACACACTCATCTCCCTGCCTTCCCTTCACCAGTCTTCCCTACACACTCATCTCCCTGCCTCCCCTTCACCAGTCTTCTCCCCCTACACACTCATCTCCCTGCCTCCCCTTCACCAGTCTTCTCCCCCTACACACTCATCTCCCTGCCTCCCCTTCACCAGTCTTCTCCCCCTACACACTCATCTCCCTGCCTCCCCTTCACCAGTCTTCTTCCCCTACACACTCATCTCCCTGCCTCCCCTTCACCAGTCTTCTCACCTACACACTCATCTCCCTGCCTTCCCTTTACCAGTCTTCTCCCCCTACACACTCATCTCCCTGCCTCCCCTTCACCAGTCTTCTCCCCCTACACACTCATCTCCCTGCCTCCCCTTCACCAGTCTTCTCCCCCTACACACTCATCTCCCTGCCTTCCCTTCACCAGTCTTCTCCCCCTACACACTCATCTCCCTGCCTTCCCTTCACCAGTCTTCTTCCCCTACACACTCATCTCCCTGCCTCCCCTTCACCAGTCTTCTCCCCCTACACACTCATCTCCCTGCCTTCCTCAGTCTTCTCCCCCTACACACTCATCTCCCTGCCTCCCCTTCACCAGTCTTCTCCCCCTACACACTCATCTCCCTGCCTTCCCCTTCACCAGTCTTCTCCCCCTACACACTCATCTCCCTGCCTTCCCCTTCACCAGTCTTCTCCCCCTACACACTCATCTCCCTGCCTCCCCTTCACCAGTCTTCTTCCCCTACACACTCATCTCCCTGCTTCCCCCTTCACCAGTCTTCTCCCCCTACACACTCATCTCCCTGCCTCCCCTTCACCAGTCTTCTCCCCCTGTACACTCATCTCCCTGCTTCCCCTTCTTCTCTTCCCCTACACACTCATCTCCCTGCCTCCCCTTCACCAGTCTTCTCCCCCTACACACTCATCTCCCTGCCTTCCCTTCACCATTCTTCTTCCCCTACACACTCATCTCCCTGCCTCCCCTTCACCAGTCTTCTCCCCCTACACACTCATCTCCCTGCCTCCCCTTCACCAGTCTTCTTCCCCTACACACTCATCTCCCTGCCTCCCCTTCACCAGTCTTCTCCCCCTACACACTCATCTCCCTGCCTCCCCTTCACCAGTCTTCTCCCCCTACACACTCATCTCCCTGCCTCCCCTTCACCAGTCTTCTCCCCCTACACACTCATCTCCCTGCCTCCCCTTCACCAGTCTTCTCCCCCTACACACTCATCTCCCTGCCTCCCCTTCACCAGTCTTCTCCCCCTACACACTCATCTCCCTGCCTTCCCTTCACCAGTCTTCTCCCCCTACACACTCATCTCCCTGCCTCCCCTTCACCAGTCTTCTCCCCCTACACACTCATCTCCCTGCCTTCCCTTCACCAGTCTTCTCCCCCTACACACTCATCTCCCTGCCTCCCCTTCACCAGTCTTCTCCCCCTACACACTCATCTCCCTGCCTTCCCTTCACCAGTCTTCTCCCCCTACACACTCATCTCCCTGCCTTCCCTTCACCAGTCTTCTCCCCCTACACACTCATCTCCCTGCCTCCCCTTCACCAGTCTTCTCCCCCTACACACTCATCTCCCTGCCTTCCCTTCACCAGTCTTCTCCCCCTACACACTCATCTCCCTAATAAATGTGTTATTATTAATTGATGACATAAAATAAATGTGTTAATGTTAAATGATGGCATACATCTACATGTGTTATTGTTAACAGATGACATAAAAATAAAGGTGTTATTAGTAAATGATAACAGACAAATAGAGATGATGACATGAACATAAATGTGTCATTATTATTATAGAAAGATGGAGATAGTGGCGCCACCCAGCAGAGACCGCCTTCAACTGTGAACGAGTGGCTGAACAAACTCCACATGGAGCAGTATGTCCACTTATTTCTGGAGCAGGGCTGGGACCATCTTGACTTCCTCCATCTCCTCTCTGACCCTGACCTCGTGAACCTTGGGGTCAATGACCCTGCTCATCGGAAGGCAATTCTTGACGGCATTGGGCAGTTGAGGTCATAACAAGGTCAGGGTGGATAGAAATAGGTCAAGGTCAGTTGTGCACAGTGGGTAGGTGCAGTAACGTTGGGACATGGTCAATGTAAGTGGGTCAAGGTCAATAGTTTACTGCATCTGGGAGATGGAGCTGTAATTGGGTCAAGGTCGATGTAAGTAGGGCAACGTCATGGGGTTGTACCATATTTCATTTTATGTAAATTGTCCAAATACGTTCATGTGGTGGCTAAATGTAGACTTTCCGCGATGATGTTATTAATTATGTCATTAGTGCAACTACACCCTGTAGTCTTACCTTTTGACAGCTCAAACGTGTTTTAATGAAACACACTTTTATGTATTTTAATGGAGCACTTTTTAAATATAATTTGACCATTATGTGTTGATGACAACAGTGAGACCTTGCTACTGAGTGGCCTGATTAGGCAGGTGACCTTATTGGCAGGTCAACCGTGCAACTCTGACCTTAATTGCAAGGTGACTGTATTAGTGAGGTGACTGTAACACATGATTTATCAACCTGTTTGTTACAGTTAAATCATTGAAATACCATTGAATTGAAAAGAGAAGGGTAGATACGAATGTCGGAAATGTTTGCCTTGCCACGGTTTTGTTACATGTAGGGTGGTTATCTTGTTAAATCATGTTAAACCTTGTGAATACTATAACTCTTAATGCACCATATAAACACCAGTCAGTTAGTTCCAGCATTGGTTTTGTTAGTTTGGCAGAAACAAATGCTTTATTAATGTTTAAATATATTGTAAAGTGACTCCGAGTGTACTCCGAGTGATACCCGAAAGGTTCACGAATTGAAAACTTTTATTCCATTCTGATTATTTTGCATTCATAATCACGGTTGCCATGAGTTGTGAGTAGCTATGTTGACTTGGTTTTTTTTTGTAGTATAGCTTGATAGTAATATATATATATATATATATATATATATATATATATATATACATATATACATATATATATACATATATATATATACATATATATATATATACATATATACACTGGTATATATATATATATATATATATATATATATATATATATATATATAATATATATATAATATATATTTTATTCCTGAGTTTACAAAGAAACAATTAGCAGCTTAATCAATAATCAGGGTAATGAAAAGTTTAGTTGGTATTTTAATTAATAATTTCCACTAGTTTGTTATTGGAAATATTAAATTGAACTTAATGTGAATGTGAACATAGCACTATTTTCTCATATCTGTCAATGCATCTCGCATTTTATGAGAGAGAAATTTTGTTTACATGTTTAAAATATGCACAATCAGTAATTGTAAGTAATGGATTATATCCTGCAAATGTGTGAAGATGTGTAAAGTTATTGATATACTAGTAATTAATTTATAGTTGAAGATTTACAAATATGTAACATTATACTATGAAATAAATGTCTGATAATTTCTAGTACATTTTTGCAGTTTTAAACTGTTGGCTAGCATAGCAGAGCATTATATTAAGCTAAGCTACAAACTATAATAAATGGGTTAGATCAAACTTTATTTTGGCAATGTTCACATACAAAGTGCGAGGGTGTTTCATGGGAAAAGTTGCAAAACGTGCGCGCGCGCTTCCAAAGGCAAGGCAAATATGATGTGAACGCGCGTGCGTGCGTGCATGCGTGCGTGCGTGCGTACGTGCGTACGTACGTGCAGTGCGTACGTGCAGTGCGTGTACGTGTTCGAACTCGGACAACGGTGTGTGTGTGTGCGTGCGTGCGTGCGTGCGTGCGTGCGTGCGTGCGTGCGTCGTAGTAACAACGTATAAAAGTGTTTATTTGCGCATTATTTCTGCGGGACACTATAAATACTAAAACACTAACTTGTGAACGACACACGTGTTACCAGCTCGTGTCACACATTTCTTTGATCGTTCCTTCCACAACTGTTCGTTTTGCCATAAGTGTTCACCGCTGACAACCACTTACAGTGACGACGAAACTACGAAACATGATGACGTTTTGCTGCAAATGTGGTGACGTCACAGATGGCGTCGTAGTTACGCGGTCACGTGTCACAACGGTGACGTGTCGTGAGGTTATAGTTCACGACGTCTGCGATGCTGACGTAACACGTGCGGTCTGCTGAAACTACAAACAGAACTTTACGACCATTTAGCTAAACGTCTGCACTTCTACTGGGTAAAACGGCGCGTCGGTTGGTCAGCCATGTGGATGCACAAGGCCATTGTAATACTGTAAAAACTGGACATTGTTAGAACGCACATTGTGAGACACTATCTCGCTAGAACACGAGCATTCAACACACAGTTGCCGCGCGGTGTGAAAGTTCCACAACGGGGCCCAGTAACGTCAAGTCCCGCGAGATCTCGTGTTTTTTCCAGCCGTGGTAATCAAATTACTAGACTTCAACAACAAATATTCGCTTGGCAGCGTACTGGTCCGTTAATACAGATGTCATAAATGTAGGTGTGTAGAACACATAAATGTGATAACTGGCGCCCTCACATTTGCAGTAAATGAAGATTTAATACATTTACCTGAAGTTTTCCATTTCATATTGGAAGCAGATACTAATGTAATATTATGTGCCTTATTATCGGTATTATCCGTAGGATAGAGACGTGAAAACACTAGACCATCTGACATCGTTCACCATGAGTAAGCAAATCGATATATTAATTAATTAAGTAATCGCATCATCCGCCACTTTCGCTTTCGATACACCATCACGCTAGTGTCTATGCAGACATTAGGGTGATGGTGTGAATACAAGCGGCGTTTCGAAGGGGAAGCACGTGACAGGAAGTGATGCTGACGAGTTCGAACCGTGGATAGACGAGCGTTGTCGTGGCAGAAGGCTATTGCAGCGACCTGTCTACGGCGACAGCCTCACAGTGCCTTCAGGTGGTTGAGCGGACTATCGGGACGGTAGAAAACGAAAGTAAGGACGTTCGCACCGTCTTGCTTCCCGCTGCCGACGAATCCTCGCAGGTCGGACTT
>CBDHHR010001078.1:37500-43242 GCA_965263245.1 Metamycoplasmataceae bacterium
ACACAAGTTTGCCCCTTCCTTTAGTAATCTTGACTACTGTTTGACATGTTTGAACGTCCTACTATCTACGCTGTCTGTTGTCAGAATTATGGGTAAAACGTTACGTTACTAACTCATAGTGTGACAATGATTGGTTGTTATTGCATTATTTTATTATTCCCCTGGTGTTGTACGGATTCCCAGACATGAGCTATTAACTAAGACAGTTACACGTCTTCCGCCAGCTGCTTCGCTTTCTCGTAAACATGGGTTAGGTTTAGTTTATCACCTCTATCGGTTACAACCAATCGCGTACTGAGTTATATTCGCAATGAAGTATTATTAACTTTTTTAAAGTTCAAAGGTATTACCGGAAAAACAGCTAACAATTTAAACATGTCAAAATTCCCAGGCATGCAAAACATGTACAGCCAATCTGAGTATGAATTACGTTGTAACCTGCAATGCGTCAGAGTAGCGATGTACGACGTTGTATATTAGAGACAGCACACTGCGATACTAACAAAAACGTCAATAAATCTATACATTTACGTAATATGTTAGGCTGTGTTATGTATGTATGCGTGTAACCGAAATTACTATCTTCATTCAGCATGCCCAACGATGGATAACAAAACCGAAAGAACTCAAGTGCAAAAGTGAAACTATGTAACTAGGAGCTCATAAGACCAACGAGGATGCAATAAGGAACTCTCTAGACAACCAGTCGTTTATAGTGACCGGAAACAGCGGTGAATGAACGGACCCACGCACGGTTCAAGACGACAACAAGATGATTGCAACGTGGAATTATTCGACTGATACTAGTCCGCCATAGTATTAACCGCTACACCACCGCTGTCAACGCTGATATGGCTAATATTATCTTACAGTACAACTAGTGTACACACGTTTTCCCACATTGCGTCACCTTTCATCCACATTCGCTGGCTGGCTGGCTGGCTGGCTGGCTGGCTGGCTGGCTGGCTGGCTGGCTGGCTGGCTGGCTGGCTGGCTGGCTGGCTGGCTGGCTGGCTGGCTGGCTGGCTGGCTGGCTGGCTGGCTGGCTGGCTGGCTGGCTGGCTGGCTGGCTGGCTGGCTGGCTGGCTGGCTGGCTGGCTGGCTGGCTGGCTGGCTGGCTGGCTGGCTGGCTGGCTGGCTGGCTGGCTGGCTGGCTGGCTGGCTGGCGTCCGTCCGTCCGTCCTGGCTGGCTGGCTGGCTGGCTGGCTGTCCGCGTGGTCCTCCGTCCGTCCTCCGTCCGTCCGTCCGTCCGCTCCGGCTGGTCCGTCCGTCCGTCCGTCCGTCCGTCCTGGCTGGTCCGTCCGTCCGTCCGTCCGTCCGTCCGTCCGTCCGTCCGTCCGTCCGTCCGTCCGTCCGTCCGTCCGTCCGTCCGTCCGTCCGTCCGTCCGTCCGTCCGTCCGTCCGTCCGTCCGTCCGTCCGTCCGTCCGTCCGTCCGTCCGTCCGTCAGTGGCCTGCCCGCCACCCCGCTCGCCTGGAAACCGCCTTTGTCCAGTTGTATTATTGCTGTGAATGATCATTTATTGGGGGAAACGAATATTTGTCTGTTGGATCTTGATTGAAAAATGTTTGCCCACTGACTGGAAGCAAACCCCGCGAAGGGGTGTAATAGGGACAAAGCAATCCCACAATGGAGGCAGGTGGAGGAAAATCCCTGAAGCAAACGCGGAGAAAGACGAGGCGCCGACTGGGCGTGACTGAGTGATGTCTTGCTCGCCCGCTGGCAGTGAACGAATGCTGACCTTTAGCGGATACTCAGGATGCATCGTTAAGATGCTATTTGTAATACCACAAGTGAGTTGTAGAGTAAATGTACAATTCCAGGCAGGCAGAGTGAGAACTCTCCTATGTCGGAATGTTGGAACGGAACCGGTGTCGTGGTCCCAGATTCGGCGCGAATCTGCCGAATCTGGACCGTGTCGGTAGCGGGCCAAGATTCTCCGTTGTCACTAACATAGTTTCCGTTAGTAATACAAGTATCAATTATTCCAATTTGATTGTCATTCGCAAATTATAAATAAAAATGCATGCGCTATATGGGTCTTGCGGACACTCGGCCCGGGCGTGACGTAGGCCTACGTCACTACGTCAGCGGAAACTGCGCTTGCGCGCGCATGAGAGGTATGCGTTTAGCCAAATCTGTGCACGGCCGAACATGGGCCCACCGCACCGGGAATCATTTCATTGGGAACGACACGACAATAAATCAACATGAGTGCAGAGATTATTAGGAACATCATGCTGGCCTATGTCGGTGATGTGTGCGTGGGTTGGGGGCTGGTGTGTGCGCATTGACTGATTATAACATGTCCAGTCTGTGCTAAAGGCCCGCTAGGTTGGGGTGAACTGACGTTTACGTCCCAAAGTATCCACAAATAATGTGACGTATTTTATGGATGGCCTCGTATGCTAATGTGAACCGGAATCAGAATATGAATCGTTCTTGGGGAAATCCATGTCTGCCGCAAAGCGAAGAAAACCGCTAAATTACACACACGCACACACACATGCACACGTACACACACGCACGCACACACGTACACACGAACGCGCACGCACGCACGCACACGCACACACACACACACACACACACACACACACACACACACATGCACACGTACACACACAAGCACGCACACACGCACACATACACACACGCACACGCACACGCACACGCACACGCACACGCACACGCACACGCACACACACACACACACACACACACACACACACACACACACACAATAAAAGCAATTTAGTTTACCAAGAAACATCGGTGTTTTGAGAATTTCCCTGAAGAAATATCTCCACACACACACACACACACACACACACACACACACACACACACACACACACACACACACACACACATACACACACACACACACACACACACACACACACACACACACACACACACACACACACACACACACACACACACACACACACACACACACACACACACACACACACACACACACACACACACACACACACACACACACACACACACACACACACACACACACACACACACACACACACACACACACACACACACACACACACACACACACACACACACACACACACACACACACACACACACACACACACACACACACACACACACACACACACACACACACACACACACACACACACACACACACACACACACACACACACACACACATACACGCACGCACAAATATCTCCCGACAACGCCGTAGCTGCCGAGAGGCTGAAGTCGAACCGACCCAGGTCTACCGCAGACGTGAAGACGACAGCTCGCTGTATACAACGTGCCAATGTACACAACACAACGCCGCGTCTGGCAGTGTCACAACCGTACACCAAAGTAGAAAGTAGGATACACACTTGTTCAAATGACACCCACAACGCACGCACAAACACACGCACACACACACACACACACACACACACACACACACACACACACACACACACACACACACACACACGCACAAACACACACACACCACACACACACACACCACACGCACGCACACGCACACGCACACGCACACGCACACGCACACGCACACGCACACGCACACACACGCAAGCAAGCAAGCAACATTAAGAAGTACACACGCATGCGTGCGCGCTAGCATGCACACTCACCAATAATAATGATGATGATCGTTTCCTGCAGTCAATGTAACCTAGGAAACCTATTCGTTCGGCAACTTCTACCAAACTGCCACCGCAGCACCAGTGACAGTGGAACGAAACAGGATATAAATCAATCCAGTCTGACCCACGCGAACTCACAGACATCATCGCACAGCATGAATGCGGATCCACCGGCTAACTAATCCTCCCCCCCCGCACACGTGACTTCATCTGTAAGTTACGTTCATGTCACCACCAGTCCTATTTACTGTGTTTTTTCCTGAGCGCGAACTAACAAAATAAGCCCGGAAACAGGCAATAGGTGGACCCTGCATGGATGAGAGATCATTGTCGTTATACGGTGATTGTAGACCCAATTCACAGTGTCCTTTACTGCGACCGCCTTGGATACTAAATTGTCAATTTTGTAACATTTTAGAAGAAGCGAAATAACTGAAGTTTCGCTAGATTTCATACAAGTGGTGAGTTTAGTTGTACTACTATGTAAAGAACTGGTTTTATTTTGGTATGGACGTAGGAAGAATAGTACATGGCAAACATGCTTGAGCCAGTTAGTGACAGTGAAAAGAAACAAATTAACGTTAGTTAGTGTTTGTATATATATTGTTCGAGCCTATCACTGGCGTCGCAGCGAAATGGATACTGTAGGACAGTCTCGGAGTTTGGGTGCCAGTCAACTGTCGGCTCTGACTATGACATCTAAAGTCGGGGGGAGGGATGCTGCTAAAACCATCCCGTTCTGATAACAAGCATAATTCCTTGCTAACTATTCTTGTTATTATTAAAATGTCTTCGCCGACGTTCTCCATTTGTATTTACTATACCGCGCAAAACATATAGAGGTTTATTCCTGTGTCTTCCCTCAATAAATATCGAGGACCCCCGTCAAAGCCCCTCCCCTGTTCCGACGCCAATGCCAATATTTCTATTAAAAAAGAGTAAGACGCGATAGTCAATACAATTATATCAGATACAGACGCACATGCAATGTTTTAAAGGCAAATGGTTTCCCTCCATGCATTTCGGGATCAATATACATCTGGAAATTCATTTGCATTTTGTTGTGGACATCCCATATATTTTAGATGTGATCATGAGTTGTAAAATGCATATCCTTTTAAGGACAATAAAGTGATTTGATTTGATTTGATTTGATTTGATTTGATTTGATTTGATTTGATTTGATTTGATTTGATTTGATTTGATTTGATTTGATTTGATTTGATTTGATTTGATTTGATTTGATTTGATTTGATTTGATTTGATTTGATTTGATTTGATTTGATTTGATTTGATTTGATTTGATTTGATTTGATTTGATTTGATTTGATTTGATTTGATTTGATTTGATTTGATTTGATTTGATTTGATTTGATTTGATTTGATATTGCATTTTTTAATACATAATTTAGCGTATTGTGAAGAAGGGCACGTATTTGTATTTAAAACGTTTTGTGTTAAAATGTCCTGGCACTTAATAAGGAACTGTTCTTGGTTGTCTTAGTAAAGGTGGTGTGATTGATACATCTATGTCGTTGGGTTATACACGAAGCAAGTGTTCTACCCCAGAGACGGATACAAACTCGTTGTGAATGTAGACCTACACGGCACTACTAACACCGCTCATCTGCACACAAGTTTGCCCCTTCCTTTAGTAATCTTGACTACTGTTTGACATGTTTGAACGTCCTACTATCTACGCTGTCTGTTGTCAGAATTATGGGTAAAACGTTACGTTACTAACTCATAGTGTGACAATGATTGGTTGTTATTGCATTATGTTATTATTCCCCTGGTGTTGTACGGATTCCCAGACATGAGCTTTTAACTAAGACAGTTACACGTCTTCCGCCAGCTGCTTCGCTTTCTTGTAAACATGGGTTAGGTGTAGTTTTTCGCCTCTATCGGTTACAACCAATCGCGTACTGAGTTATATTCGCAATGAAGTATTATTAACTTTTTTAAAGTTCAAAGGTATTACCGGAAAAACAGCTAACAATTTAAACATGTTGAAATTCCCAGGCATGCAAAACATGTACAGCCAATCTGAGTATGAATTACGCTGTAACCTGCAATGC
>CBDHHR010001079.1:0-22500 GCA_965263245.1 Metamycoplasmataceae bacterium
TTGTTGTGTTTCACGAAACTGCTCCTGCGCCTTGAAATTAGAAGGCGTAAGTTTACGCTAGTTGATATATTAAGGGGATCATTCCCATGTTCGTAGATGCTCCCGGTACGCCCACTCTCAACATAATTAGTTTTAGGCCTTAGGCCTGCATCATAGCTTTGGCGTTTGTTATGCGAACTGCAAAGGCGGCAGTTTAGGAAAAAATGGTGTCCATAGACAGGCCAAAATACAGGGATTCACCACCGCGACCAAAATAAGTCAATTCTAAGTCGAATTAGTTATGCGAATGCAAAAGTAGGTTTCATGAAACCGACCGTAACTACATCAACTAGTCGCTGTTAGCTATGACCAGTACACCGCCTAGTTGCACGTAAAGTGATGCCGTTTTACCGGTGTAGTGGTCCCATATTCGGCCGAGCCCAGATTTGGCACGAATCTGCCGAATCTGGGATGCAACGGTAGCTTGCACGAATTCGGCGTTATTACTAACATAGTTTCCGATAGTCATACGTCATGTATTCTAGGCGAGCGGCAAATCCTCAAAAAGTGCGTTATTTTAGGAGTTAAATGCCCCCCCCCTACATACACCCAAATGTTATATCATTGGAAAGTCCTGTATCTACCGGTCACGATTGGGCCTGTCGTAGAATTGCCAAGTGGTGCAGTAAGCATTAATTCGAGGTCAAACAAGGTCACCATAAAACGATCATTTTTAGAAATTGGACGCTTTTGAAAACTTCTCGATATTAAAATGGCTAAGTAGCTATTTTATATTATTAGAAAATGGCCAAGTCATATATTTTTGGAAGGCGCGATATCTTATCTCCAAGATAATGTACAACGGTGTGCTGTATCCTGAAACGATAAGAATGATGACAAGGTCAAACAAGGTCACCCATAAAATTACGATTATTGGGAAGTTTACAATGCCGCGAATACTATGAAGTTATATTGACTGTGTGTCTACATCACAACTATGGACAAGTCATATATTGTATGAAAGATCAGTTTCTCCCCGTCAAAATGCAGTGTGACGTGGAACGGTGAGGTGAGGTAGTTTGTGTTGTGCGGCGTTCAAACAGGGTCAGAGTAAATTGATGAACGTTAGAAATTGCGCCATTTCGCACACGTTACACTATTTCTGGTTGCTTACATCTGCGTCACCTACACACTTATGGACATATCATATACCATTGGAAAGCATTGTTTATCCCCGTGACAATGAAGTACACAGCCGAACCATCAAATGATGTATTACACGTCCAGTGAAGGTCACCCAAAGTCATCATCAACGTATCTATATTCAACATTGCGTCAGTTCAAAATTATCAATGGTTGCTATGTGTTTGTCAATGTACACAAGGCTACATCGTATACCGCTGGAAAACTTATTGTATACATATGCTCGTCAAATGGGTTATTCCTTTGGACTGCTTTGTACAGATACATTTTTGGGAATCGAGTTGAACAAGTTCATCATCGACCTAACTATCATTTGCTTTAGACCTTGCAACGTTTCTCCATTTTACAAATTATTAATTCGTCACGATTTGGTGAAGCTACCGGAAACATTATAATACCTTTTTTCTATTCACTGTCGTTGTCATCGTCATCTGCTTTCCAATAATCGTCATTTTATGGGTGACCTTGTTTGACCTTGTCATCATTCTTATCGTTTCAGGATACATCACAATGTTGTCCATTGTCTTGGATATAAGATAGTGTGCTTTTCAACAATATATGTCTGGGCCATTTTCTAATAACATAAAATAGCTACTTAGCCATTTTAATATCAAGAACTTTTCAAAAGCGACCTATTTTCTAAAATTGATCGTTTTATGGTGACCTTGTTTGACCTCGGATTAACGCTTACTGCACCACCTGGCAACTCTACGACAGGCCTAATCGTCCTGGAGATGCAGGGCTTTCCAATGATATCACATTTGGGTGTGTGTATGGGGGGGGGGGGGCGGGGGACATTTAAATCGGTCTGTTAGGTGGTTCTGCCGCTCGCCTATTCCAATATGATTGGTTTTCGCAAGTTTTTAATAAAAACGCATGCACGGTAAGCGTTTTGATGAAACTCGGCCCGGGCGTGATGTATGTCATCAACACTACGTCAGAGTAGATAAAGGCGGGACTGCGCTTGCGCGCGCATGCGGGGTATGCATTTAGCCGATTCTGGGACAGGCCGAATCTGGGACCACCATATCGACCCCAAGATGTAATGGGTTATGACATTCGAAATTGTCTAAAGACCGCTGTTGGAAGTTTTTAAGAACAGGGTAGAGCGATTAGATTAGCAGTCAAAGGGAGTATTGTTGGACATTTTCCCGTTCAATGTGGATTTTGGTGTCTGATGATATTTTCACAATTAACCAACATTAATCAAAGGATGTTAATTCAATAACATATCGAAGAAGGGTACCACGAGAGTCAGCCAATGTTAAGCTTAACGGAGTTTGTTGCGTGTCAACATATCACGTTATGGATTAGTCAAATAGCCGTTTCGGAGATTGCTGGTTTGTGCATATTATACCCATGTTATAACGTTTTTGGTCACACGTTGAATAAATTCTTGTTTTTATCCTCCATATACTACGCTTTCGTGATGCATATGCAATTATTTAGCGGCGTGTGTTTGCGTAAACGTCTACATTCGTTTTTTTTTTGAAGAAATAAATTGCGATTGTAAATTATAACATCAAATAACATCTAGTTTTGCACATTATCTTTAAAATACGAAATAATATTTGAACGTAGGCCTATGAAGTTTACATAGCCTAGGCCTACATCTAGGCCTACATATTTTGCTAGGTGTGTGCGATTTTGTTCTGAATTTAACACCTGTTTCATTGTGGTCTAATGGGCATTGGGAAACCCACAGAACTAATAATTCAGGTGGCGCCGTTACGCAACCCGGGCCTCGTGCCGTCAACGGTCAAACAAATTTGAAAAGAGGGCGCCCGCGTAAAGAACGCGAATACCTCACACACACACGCACACGCACACGCACACGCACACGCACACGCACACGCACACGCACACGCACACGCACACGCACACGCACACGCACACGCACACGCACACGCACACGCACACGCACACGCACACGCACACGCACACGCACACGCACACGCACACGCACACACACGCACGCACACACACACACACACACACACGCACACACACACACACACACACACACACACACACACACACACACACACATATATATATATATATATATATATACATACACACACACACACACACACACACACACACACACACACACACACACATACATATATATATATATATATACACACACACACACACACACACACACACACACACACACACACACACACACACACATACACACACATACACATACACAGACACATACACATACACATACATACATACACACATACACACACATACACACACATACACATACACATACATACATACATACACACACATACACACCTACACACATACATACACACACACACACACACACACACACACACACACACACAGACACACACACACACACTCACACACACACACACACACACACACACACACACACACACACACACACACACACACACACACACACACACACACACACACACACACACACACACATACCCACACACACATACACACACACGCACTCACACACACACACACACACACACACACACACACACACACACACACACACACACACACACACACACACACTCACACGAGTTGCGTTTCAGCGCCACCTAGCGATCCTATAGGTTCTCAATTAGTGGACAGTGGACGCCGGGCACATGTTGACACCTAATCCCGATTAACCGACTCTCGCTCGGCCGCATAGCTTCGCCGAAAAGAGAGCCTAGTAACCTAGCGGGCTTTTGAATATGATCCGTGTAAAGTGCTGCCCCCCACGGAGCCTGGGTAATTCAGGCTAATCCTGCCATAATTCCTGCTTCATAAACAATTGCAAATTTATATTTATGTTTGTGTGAATGTAAGCTTAATTTTGAATAGTTGTTTTAAATAATAAACATTATATGATAATATCCCTTTAGACCTCAGCCATTTTTATGTACAGCCCCTGGTTCCTCGGAAAATTAGGTCAGATTCCGAAAAAATATAGGGGTGTCCGTTTTTGGGGCGTAGGTCTTTTAGTATTGAATTTGCATTATTGCAAGTTAACAGTATTTTAAGGGGCATATGATTATCTTCACATTGGATGTAGATGTTTTATGAATTTAAAACGCTGACCATAACGCAACAGATGTGTCAGTATATCAATAGTATACTATATCATGACATATTACGTGACGTAACGTTTTAGGGTTCATTTCTTACTGTTACAAGTTGTATTTATTTGAAAGACAGTGTAATTACCGACATATTGGTACCAAAATTATGATCACACCTTAGATATATGTTGCATATACAACAATACAATGGAAGCATACTCGACAACATGAGAAGCTAGAACCCAGTCATAATGTACAGCGGCCAAGTGTTTCCGCTACCTCCCTGGCCAGTCTCCGTCGAAACATCAGCAAGTGAATAACGTGGCAGTCCCGCAAGTTACAACACTTACAAACCCCATAATAATTAGGATATAACTACCCGATCATTGTATTATGTCCTAGTTGAGCATTCTGACTTTGTGCACGAATAGAGGATGTGATAGTGACCCCCCCCCCGCCTGCGATTGTGACACCCCCGCGGGTCTCCGGAACTGGAGAGCGGCGATAAGAGGAGCGGGGAGCGTGGTCGAGCTTGTTTGTGTTGGCAGTTTTAGCTCGTTATTAAACTGTTTAAGTCAATATTGAAGTACGTCGTTATACATATTTCACAAGGACACCGAGTATGGGACTCGTCTCGTAGACGTAGTGTGTTTAAAAAACGAGCTTGACCGACCAACTCTCCCGACAACAACAACGACGTCGACGATCATCGAAATGAGGCATCGACTAAAGCATACTTGCAAACCGTCCCGTTTTGTACCGGACATTCCAGATTTTTGAGAAAAAAATTGGAGTACCGGAAGTTAGCAAAATTGTCCTGATTTCCAAAGATTTTTCTGATAAAAATGAAAGTAATTTTTTTCGTATTTTTTGCCGTGCCGATTCAAAATTCCTTTTGTTTTTTATTGGTAAAATTGCCGATTTGCGATCTGCAGTTAGCCGCGAGTACGCTGTATCTTATTTGTTTTCTGATTGGTTGTATACGCACCAGTCACTAGCCAATTCACCAATCAATACCCACGTTGCTTATTATGCTCGGCAACCGAGGCTGAAGGAGGAAGCGAGAACATTTACAAAATGAAAATATTACGTTACAGTTCCGTCTTTCCCTATTTCATGCTCCTTTCAGGTGATAATGACCTCCAAAACACATGAAATTGCACCTCAGAGCACCTAAATTTCAAAAACATTCCGGGGGCATGCCCCGAACCCACCCACGTCATTTCGGGCCACTTCGTGTCCATCAAATAGAATGTCCCTCTTTTCACTTTCAAAAATTTGGCAAGTATGCTAAAGTCGGATATTCGATGTCTGAAACGGCTTGAATAGCAGATACTTTGGTAGACTTCTTCTGCAGTCAAATGATTCGAACCAGCCGACGCCATTTTGCTAACTCAAAAACTGGGTCAGTTTGAAAAAATGCGTGAAACGGCGAAAAATTGAATAGCAACGGTGGCCAGAAATACACACAATGCATTGACAATAATATCAACTTTAAGGATTAACATATTATGTTAATCCTTAAAGTTGAATGTGTTTCAAACATATTCACCAGAGAGCGCCTCTGGAATAGGGTTTGGCCGCCTTGAGGTCCAAAAGGGAAAAATTTAGTTTGTTATTTCATATTCGGCCTGGGAACCACGCAGCCCATCTACCCTTGGGACAAGGCCGCCCTGTCAGTTACATCGGCGGCCCATAAATATACCAGGCGGAGTTGAGTGGCTAAAAGGTGCTGCCACCTCACGGATTCTGGTTAATCGAGGTTAACACCATATCGAAACAATTAGAACAAAACGTAAATCGTCTTTCAATGGTTGTGTAATCGATTTACAATTCTGCCATTCTTCGTTGTTAAGTCCATCTTTGGTAATTAATTAGCACCACACATGTTGGATAGGTTCTTATTTGACGACACTGTATTGCATGGCGGTACGCTTGCATGTTGCAAACAGTTTTCTTTTTTGTAGTTAGGAGAACTTCTTTGGCGAAATAACGATAATTTGGAGGTGGCATTTACAGTTATTTCAATGGAAACCGACTTCTCCGGGGGTGGGGCGCCATGTCTCTCTCCAACTGCGTCCGATTGTTGACGTCACTGTAGGTGTTTTGTGCGCGTTATTAGCACCGTCGTGTTCGCGAGGACGCCCGCCCGCACTTGCAATCCTTGACTTGCCCGCAATGGTTCTTCATAGAGACGTAGCTGTCCATGGCGTAACGTACGTTTGACCCGGATTGCTGCAAACAGAACGAGAATGATAGGGTTACTGCGTCATGTGAAGACATAGGTTAACACCTCTGTTCGTCTTTAACACACACGCACGCACGCACACAGATAGGCCTAACGTGACTTTAGTCGAAACTATGGAGAAAGCCCACATGTATCATCATAATCGTCTTTGATCAGTCTTAACCAAAACGCAGATAAGCTCTTTCCAGAAGAATCAGTAATGTCGGCATCGACAAGATTCTGCAAATTCACCTGAAAATTCCTGCTGGTCAACAGTCGTTTCACTCAAAAATCGTGTTCTAACACGTGTTGATAATAATCTCGCACTGACTCACTGGACACGCTCTGGCCACGGGACGACATACACAGCGCAGGAGGTTGGGCGATCGGATTGTTACGAAATTTGGATTTCGCCGTTCTGTTCAAAACAGCTTTTCTAACAGTTTTTGTTTAATACAAATTTGACCGACTTGGCATCTAGCCCCAATATTCTTATCGAATATTTTGTCACGCTTTTATTACTACCGCTTAAAACATGAATTTAAAAACAATTGCATTCAACCGGTATGTGCAAAATACCATACCTCCATCATATAACGCAGGTAATTACGCTTCGTCATCTCTTTCATCTTGCAGGTGAGTTTCGCTGCGGTTCCGACGCCAGCCTTCTTGAGCCTCTTTCCCAGGACGCCGTTGATGCCTCCCACGGCTCTCACACTCTTGCCTTTCATCTTGTCACAGATGAAAAGTTTCGCTTTCTTCGAACTTCCGAACTTGATGTCTTTGCTACAGGCGCCTTTGGCTTTGCCGGCTTTGGCTTTGCCGGCTTTGGCTTTGCCGCATTTCCGTGATTTCGCCATGGATGATGGTGTTGTTCTACGGTGTTGCTACGAGTTCTTTTTTCAAGCCGCTGGCTCTTGGTGGTAAGGCAGAATGTTTGCTTCAACGACCTCTGATGTTACCCGAAGTCGGAGCCAGCGGAAGACAATGCCGTTTGAAAGACGTTTAGAAATCAACTGCCTGTTGCCATGGAAAACGCGATGACGTCTTACGTTATTGTTACGTTTTTTACTTGTCACGTGAATAAAGAATTCCGGTATCGTGGTTCCAGATTCGGCCGGGCCCCGATTAGGCACGAGTCTGCCGAATCTGGAACCGCAACGGTAGTGGACCAGGTATCTCCGTTGTTACTAACATAGTTCCTTTAGTAATACGTCAAGTATTCTAATGTTATTGTTATTCGCAAGCTTAAAAATGCATGCGCGGTATACGTTTCAAGTAAACTCGATCGGGGCGTGACATATGTCACCAACGCTGCGTCTCTGCAGTTAAAACGGGCACGGCGCTTGCGCGTGCATGCGAGGTATGCCTTTTTGGGGATCTGGGCCCGGCCGAATCTTAACCTCCTTCGTCCTTGCAAGCCAGGGGTCGCTACTGCGTAGGCTGCTACTGACGTATTCAGCCGCAGCGACACCTGGTGCGCGAGAATGCGCTCCCTCGAACTTCGAGTATATACAACACTACCTGTGGCCCTCCCAAAAGAACCATGTTCAATGTTATCACCTGTCATCAACAATACCCCCCCCCAATCCAACAAGTATCCATCACTGGCACTGCCTGTCTCGACACCGCGAAATGTTCTAGGCATAAGGCGCCACACCGCTATGTGCCTGACACAAGTATGGCCAACAGCATTGTTGCCAAATTGGGGCATAGCTGATGAAACTTAAGGCGACGATAGACAGGTGATTGTCTCGGCCGAGTGATGCGCAGCTATAGGATCGCACTGACACCATATCGTCTTGGCGCAAACGGCTGAACTAGATCAGTTTGCTGACGGTACGTTGTACGCTTGAGGACCTTTGTCATTGTAAATCAAATATTTCTATATTACAATACGTCTCTGCAGGAATACACAGTGTATCACAGGCTAGTCAACTACCGTTGACAAAAACACAACTGCGTTACTAATAGGTCATTTGGGATTGCATCAGATTATGTCGTTTTTGCCAGTGTTGACATGACAGTGAAGTTTCACACTAGATCATTAATACAACATGTAATATTGAATTGTTGGTCAGATTTAATATGCTCCTCCATGAAATAAAACAAATCATAATATAGGTTAGCTGCCCCATTCCATGTGTCAACCCACACATTAGTGCCTCTAATAGCAGCTCCTCTGCCCCGTCCTGCAGTAGCACCATAAGCTCCTCGCCACCATGGTCTACTCGAACCCTTGATGGCAAGCCATATTTGCCCGTGGCTGCGAGGAAATGCCTCAGAACAGTGGATTTCTGGTTGTATGCAGAGGCTTGCAGGAAAACTAGCAACCGACTAAATCCATAAAATCCTCCGTGAATCACAAATGTCCACCTGCAAAACATATGTTCTGCCATTCAGCAAAAATGTACGCATATTTTTAAACATTTAGTATCAACATTTTATCAGTGAAAATATATTCATGGTCACTGTTGACTTAGTACTGTTTATTGAATGTAGTATACTTATGCATTTACAACTAAGCTTTTCACAAATGATAATATAATAATGCCACACTTATCCAACAACCATGACTAATACAAGACTATCGTCATTCAGTACACGAGTTCACTTATTTTGTGTGATTTTCGTAACGTGCAAAACACGCTATGTATGTACCCATTGCACATACAGTCTCCTGTGCAAAGCAGCCGCTCTTGTGCTCGCTGAATGCGACGAGGATGCATTTCTTAAAGGTCGGTAAATATGGTTTTGCTAGGTAGACGTAAATAGTGTACATTTATCCCGCCTAAATACAGGACTCGACATTTTACTAAGATCACTGTTCTTTGGTTCAACCTGCGATTCATAGCTACATGACTCTTTATTGGCTGTAATGTTTGCGCGCAAAGGTTTTCGCGTTCTGATTGGCTGTAACGCTTGCGCGCAAACGTCAAACTTGCCGCGCCAAGCTTGCCGCGTTATCGCCCGAACGGCCACCTAAGCGCGTTCTGATTGGCTGTAACGTTTGCGCGCAAACGTCAAACTTGCCGCGCCAAGCTTGCCGCGTTATCGCCGGAACGGCCACCTAAGCGCGTTCTGATTGGCTGTAACGTTTGCGCGCAAAAGTCAAACTTGCCGCGCCAAGCTTGCCGCGTCATCGCCGGAACGGCCACCTAAGCGCGTTCTGATTGGCGGTAACGTTTGCGCGCAAACGACAAACTTGCCCATAGACGTTCGCGGAGAGGTCGGAGAGGCAAATAGAATACGCCCTGCGAGTACGGAAACTGGCGGATAGTTGTAGCCGCAGTGACGAGGATCGTGCGATTTTACTGTGTGCGATGGCCGTTGTTACTGGAAATTGACCAGGGCGAAAAAAAACTAAGAAGATGGTGGGTTCGCTCGTTGATTGCGAGCCGCCAGCAATGCTGCGCATTTCAGTCCCTTATCAAAGAACTAAACACTGAGAACCAGAGAGCTTTTCTAAACTTTATTCGAATGAACGGACAGCGATTCGAATGGCTGTTAGAGGCTGTATCGCCGTTAATCAGCCGCAAAGACGCAACAATGCGCGACTCAATTCCACCTGCTGAGCAGCTTGAATGTAATTTCAGCATTAGCGCCATTTTGTTTCACTGGCGGCGCCCTCATATGGACGGAAATACTTTATTTTATTTACGTTGTGTTCGTGATTACGAAAACTTAAAGCTGATTTTGACACCTTGCTAGACAAAAGGTGGTTATAAACTTTTATTTTACAAAACTTGACACTTGTGACATCTGTAAGATTGTTCATCCCGTAGTTTCTTGCTCTATCCATATCAGACCGCTGTTCAATTTACAAAAAATTCCTCAATGTTAAATCGGCTCCCTTCCAGTAGCTCTGTCGAACGTAAATAAACCCGTTACTGTTTGATCAAAAAACCTGTTAAAACAAATGCGGAATTTTTTATATCACGTGAAACTAAAACGTAACAGTACGACGTCATCACGATTGCCAGGCCAACGAGCAGTTTATTTCTGAACGTCTTTCAAACAGCGTTGTTTTCCGTTGGCTCCGACATCGGGTAACATCAGAGGTCGTTGAAGCAAACATTCTGCCTTACCACCAAGAGCCAACGGCTTGAACAAGAACTCGTAGCAACACCGTAGAACAACATAATCAGCCATGGGGAATTCACGGAAAAGCGGCAGAGGCGCTTGTGGCAAAGACATCGAGTTCGCAAGTTCGAGGAAAGCGCAACAATTTATAGGTGCTAAGATGGGACGCCAGACTGTGGAAGCCGTGGGAGGCATTGACGGCGCTCTGGGATGCAGGCTTAAGCAGGCTGGCGTCGGATCCGCGAAGAAACTCAGCTGCAAGATGCAAGAGATGACGAAGCGTGATTATCTACGTTATATGATGAAGGTATTGTATTATGCACCATCCGATTAAACGCAAATAGCCGTTAGAAAAGGTCGAATAAATTGCTAGATCTTCATTCGGTCATTTCTTTTCCAAACTGTCCAAAAAGGGGTTTTGAGTGAAGTAGGCCCTATATACACAGATAGACCGGATAAATCTAAATCCCCTAACAATCCATACACATCCTTTGGCGCTGTGTATGTTGTCCCTTGACCAGAATGTCAGTGTGTTATTGTTAAAGTACATATACACGTTATAAAAGACGATTTTTAGTGCCATGGTTGTTGACCAGTATGACTTTTTCGATGGTGAGTATATACCATATGCCAGAATGTTTTTTCTTCTGGAAAGAGCTATTATGTGTTCGGTTATGACTAACCAAATGTGATTGTGTGTTATGATGCACACACGCACACGCACACGCACACGCACACGCACACGCACACGCACACGCACACGCACACGCACACGCACACGCACCGCGCACGCGCACGCGCACGCGCACGCACACGCACACACACACACACACACACACACACACACACACACACACACACACATATATATATATATATATATATATATATATATATATATATATATATATATATATATATATATAAGACCTAAAGACCATCGGAAAAATTAGTCTATCTCTTCAAATGACGCCTAACCTATCATTATCGTTTTGTTTGCAGGAAACCGGGTCAAACGTACGTTACGCCATGGACAGCTACGTCTCCATGAAGAAACATTGCGACCAAGTCAAGGATTGCAAGTCCGGGCGGCGGGCGTCCTCGCGAACGCGACGATGCTAATCGACCTCTTCCGTCAGTAGTTGACCTCTTTCATTGCCAATCGCGCGGACAAAGAACAAGAAGAGACGCAGTTACTCGCGAACGAAGCGTTCGTCTGAGACATTTCCAGACGTCGGTGCGTCCCGGGAAAGTCCGTTTCCACGACGAAAAACTGTAAATGTCATCTCCAAATTAGCGTTATTTCACCAAAGGAAGTCCTCGCTAACCACAGTAAAGAAGGCTGTTTACAACACGCAAGCCTATTAAAAACAGTACAGTTTCGTCGTGTAAACGGTGACGTGCGTCAAATATCCAAATCGTGTGATACTAATAAATTACCTAAGATGCACTTAAAAGCGAAGAACGGCAGAATTGTAAATCGAATACACAACCACTGAAAGACGAGTTACGCTTTGTTCTAATTATTTCGATGCGGTGTCAACGTGTGTCCACTAATTAAGTTGTAATCAAACAGGTGTATAATTCAGAAAAATGCGCAAACACAGCTAACAAAACATGTACATGTAGGTCTATTATGTTCAAATATATTTCTTATTTTACAGATGAAGTGAAAGACGAGATGTTATTAGAAGTTATAATTTAAAAAAAACGAATAACTAAAAATATGCATACACACACACACACACACACACACACACACACACACACACACACACACACACACACACACACACACACACACACACACACACACACACACACACACACACACACACACATATATATATATATATATATATATATATATATATATATATATATATATATATATATATATATATATATTATGTATATAACGAAAACCCGGAAAACACAAGTTTGATGAAACATTTTTTTAATTGACGATAAACGGCTTAGAAAAAAGTTTGTGCTCGGGAAATGCACGAGGGGCAGAGTCGTGACGTCACTTGTGGAAAACGTTACCGACTTTTGCCGCGAACGTCAGCGTTCTGAGCGTTATTTATACGACCGCATGACTGCGCTGCACGAGATTACGCCAAACCCACGACTGACGTCACACTAGAGCAATACATCCAAATCGGGCACCTTCGGGTGTGTCCGTAAAATGGCAAATGTAAAGATTTAATTATGTCGTGTATTGTTTAAATATTTTGGCAGTATCATCATTTGAAAGAGTATATGTTATCACAGGATATGGCCTTTAACGCTAACATGATTGTTTTAGTATATGACATGATGTTCTTTCTTAAAAAGCAAACAGAGCACTTTACAAGCCGCTAAATCTTAGCGTAACTTTAATTATGCTTCATGAAACCGGCCTTGCTTTAAGGATATGTGTGTGCCGTTTGCGTAATCAATATAGTTAAACAGTGACAAGGACAGTTGTGGTGCCTGCTGTCAAAGTGGGTGTACCACAGGCAGCATATAAACCGGAGAGAGAGGGAGAGGGAGAGGGAGAGGGAGAGGGAGAGGGAGAGGGAGAGGGAGAGGGAGAGGGAGAGGGAGAGGGAGAGGGAGAGGGAGAGGGAGAGGGAGAGGGAGAGGGAGAGGGAGAGGGAGAGGGAGAGGGAGAGGGAGAGGGAGAGGGAGAGGGAGAGGGAGAGGGAGAGGGAGAGGGAGAGAGAATTCAGCAGTTTATTCACCGTGCGAGCAAACAGTTTTAATTTAGAACACACGCGCATAGTAGGTCGAACCAGCTATGCATGAAACGACCATTTAAGTGATCCATCACGTGACATATTGACACGCCCCAAAGTCCGTTAAGCTTAAAAAGTATTCACTCTCGTGGGACCCTGTTGGACCTTTTGTCGTATACGGTATTGAATTAACATAATTTGATTAAGTTTGGTTGTATTATAATGTCCGAAAATATCGGACACCATAATCCTTATTGAACGAGAAAATGTACAACAGTACTCCCTTCGTCTGTTAAAGTGTCTAATTTCACTACTTCACTCGTGAAAACTTCCCACATCACCCCTCTTTAGAAAATCCATAACCCATAATCCTGAACAGGAAATTATCTAACAATATTCCCCTTCGACTGTGAAAATATCAATACTACCAACTTCCTTCTGGAAAATTTCATCGACCCTCAAACAATATCTAACGTCTCATCGACGCTGGAAAATCTCCAACACTCGACAAGGAAATTCTCAAACAGGACGCTCCTTCGAACTTCGAAAATCTGCAACACTACCTACCTACCTCCCTCCGAAAAGGATTATATCCAATGCTAGCAGCTTCAATTGGGAAAATCAGCAACATTGTGGATAGTAGCTTTTCCATTTTCCATTTAATTTTTTTTCAAAGTAAACCTTACATCAATTGCTACAACTTTAATGAATGTGTCTGAGATGCACTAGTGCGTACAGATTCAATGTTGATATAATTCGTCAATATTTTCAAAATTTCAATGTCCGTAAATGGTTTCAAGTAAAATAATTCAATTATATTGATACTATACTGTTGTTTCGTGCTATATTTTATGAATAACAAAAAAGGTTGTAAATGAGGTTTATTAGGTTCCACTTTGTCTTAAAGACACAACATATCATTGTGGATTAATGTGGATTTTGATTAAATATGAAACCACACATTCCACCAGCCTCGCATTCACACTATTTTTCTTCCCGCTAGAAATCTAACCTTACAGCTGCAATTCATTTGTTGAACAAAATAGCTGGCTATGAAATAAATGGTTAGTGTCATTCTAGTTAGTCAGCAGGGAAACGAGTGTTATTAATGCGCTCAGTTAGGGTTGGGTTGAATGATGCCTATAGTCAGTAAATCAGTATTAGAACAACTGGGGCCAGTAAGCCAGAAGAGTACATTGTGTCGCCACACCGTGGATTCTGGATAAACGTGAGGGCACACGTCATTATAAACCAACCGTCAGATGGCAGCACGTATAACGCGACATTCCATTGGTGAGAATCCATGACTTAAAAATAAATATTGGTCATCACGTGCGCGCACATACGCACATACACACACACACGCACGCACGCACGCACGCATACGCATACGCACAGGCACAGGCACAGGCACAGGCACAGGCACAGGCACAGGCACAGGCACAGGCACAGGCACAGGCACAGGCACAGGCACAGGCACAGGCACAGGCACAGGCACAGGCACAGGCACAGGCACAGGCACAGGCACAGGCACAGGCACAGGCACAGGCACAGGCACAGGCACAGGCACAGGCACAGGCACAGGCACAGGCACAGGCACAGGCACAGGCACTGGCACTGGCACAGGCACAGGCACAGGCACAGGCACAGGCACAGGCACAGGCACAGGCACAGGCACAGGCACAGGCACAGGCACAGGCACAGGCACAGGCACAGGCACAGGCACAGGCACAGGCACAGGCACAGGCACAGGCACAGGCTCAGGCTCAGGCTCAGGCACAGGCACAGGCACAGGCACAGGCACAGGCACTGGCACTGGCACAGGCACAGGCACAGGCACTGGCACAGGCACAGGCACAGGCACTGGCACAGGCACTGGCACTGGCACTGGCACACGCGCACGCGCACGCGCACGCGCACGCGCACGCGCACGCGCACGCGCACGCGCACGCGCACGCGCACGCGCACGCGCACGCGCACGCGCACGCACACGCACACGCACACGCACACGCACACGCACACGCACACGCACACGCACACGCACACGCACACGCACACGCACACGCACACGCACACGCACACGCACACGCACACGCACACGCACACGCACACGCACACGCACACGCACACGCACACGCACACGCACACGCACACGCACACGCACACGCACACGCACACGCACACGCACACGCACACGCACACGCACACGCACACGCACACGCACACGCACACGCACACGCACACGCACACGCACACACATAATTAATGCAATACGCCGTATATAAGTAAATAGGCCTACAATTATAATCTGAAGTATTCGAAATATTGCTTCAATTCTTACGTTTGAAAAATACACATCTGTATAAAGTATACGTGCGACAGTCGACGTGTGGCGGACATCTGAACCAAGTCGCCGGAAGTATTCCTCTGCAGAAACTGACATCAGTTACTTTTCGCATGTTGAAAAATACGTTCGGCTGCTCCAGGTGGAAGCTCCAGGTGGTAGCTCCATGTGGTAGCACCAAGTTGTAGCTCCATGTGGTAGCACCACGTGTTAGCTGCAGGTGGTATCTCCATGTGGTAGCTCTAGGTGGTAGCTCCATGTGGTAGCTCCAGGTGGTAACTCCATGTGGTAGCTCCAGGTGGTAGCTCCAAGTGGTAGCTCCAAGTTGTAGCTCCATGTGTTAGCTCCAGGTGGTAGCTCCAGGTGGTAGCTCCATGTGTTAGCTCCAGGTGGTAGCTCCAGGTGGTAGCTCCAGGTGGTAACTCCATGTGGTAGCTCCATGTGGTAGCTCCAGGTGGTAGCTCCATGTAGTAGCTCCATGTGGTAGCTCCATGTGGTAGCTCCAGGTTGTAGCTCCATGTGGTAGCTCCAGGTGGTAGCTCCATGTGGTAGCTCCAGGTGGTAGCTCCAGGTGGTAGCTCCATATGGTAGCTCCATGTGGTAGCTCCTGGTGGTAGCTCCATGTGGTAGCTCCAGGTGGTAGCTCCAGGTGGTAGCCCCAGGGGGTAGCTCCAGGTGGTAGCTCCAGGTGGTAGCTCCATGTGGTAGCTCCAGGTGGTAGCTCCAGGTGGTAGCTCCATATGGTAGCTCCATGTGGTAGCTCCTGGTGGTAGCTCCATGTGGTAGCTCCAGGTGGTAGCTCCAGGTGGTAGCTCCAGGTGGTAGCTCCAGGTGGTAGCCCCAGGGGGTAGCTCCAGGTGGTAGCCCCAGGTGGTAGCTCCATGTGGTAGCTCCAGGTGGTAGCTCCAGGTGGTAGCTCCAGGTGGTAGCTCCAGGTGGTAGCCCCAGGGGGTAGCTCCAGGTGGTAGCTCCAGGTGGTACTTGTTGAATGTTGCGTTAACTCTGGTTCCTCTTTGTTCGGAAGAACCTTTGGAGTGTTGTTAATTAACAACAACGAAACAACGACGACGACAACAACAACAACAACAACGACGACGACAACAACAATAACGACGTCGACAACAACAATAACGACGACGACAACAACAATAACGACGACGACAACAACAGCTAAAACAACAACGACGACGACAACAACAATAACAACAACAATAACAACAACAAAACGGCATATATTTAATGGCAACGAGTGTGTCCCGTTAACTCTCCTGATCACCCGTAACAGAGGCTCCTAACAACGTTCCCCCACCCACACACTCCGCCGCCGTGTCTCGGTAGTTCTGCCTCCAGTTGCGTGCATCGCCCTCGAGAAATCAGCGGATAACGGGGCGGATAATTAGCGCCAGTGACGTCTCTCATCCTCCGTCGACGTCGTCATTGTCGCACGCCATCGCCGGACGTGGCCAGGAAATGAACGGCAATGACAAATAGCCACAGCTCGATTCAAACAGGTCGTCGGCTTTGAAGTGGATGTTTCGAAAGAACGAGAAAACAGGAAATTACCGTGGGATAGAGCCGCGGGATTGCCTGCACTGTCGTGCGATAGCAATCAACTGGTGTCCAGTCGGCTCGACACGAGACAATTGATGCCGTGTCGACGTCGTCTCCTGCGGCCCCCGCCGACTGCGACACTGACAGCGGGCGGCGTGGCTGGTGGAGCTCCGTGTAACGACGTCGACACAAGACGACGTCTTTGTGGCTAAATATATATGTAGTTCAACAGGCCACTGACGTCATTGTGTGCACGGGCCAACAAAAATAGCAATATTGGAAATAACTATTCTGGACAGTATCAACAACAACACTAATAATAAATATAATAAAAACAAAATGAATATAATAAACATAATAATACTGTTATCAATATAATAATAAACAACATATGTAATTGTAAATAATAATAATAAATAATAACAATAAAAACATTATTATAACACCACTGCATTATAAAAGTCAGACATCTCGCCATAGGAACGTTTTTGAATGAAAACCGAAAGTGGTTAACATTAACAAATGACTGTCGAGCATATAAAATTGTGTAAAATTACATCACGCCTCAATTCAAAGTGAAACCTTAAGTCGTCTCCACGCGTCACAGCTCAAGCCACTAACCCAATCGCAATCAGACACACGACGACCGCCCTTTCTATTGATATTGGTAGAAACACGACTGGTAAAAAGTCAATTTAATACATAACGGTATTAGCTTTTACTTAATTATTTACTAATACATGTTTGGTTGGTTCATGCACGACGTATTTTGACGGTCTTGTTAAGTAGGCGCCGTGAAGATACAACCGAAAGGACAGGAGTGACGAGTCAAATGACGAAGAGAAAGTGAAAGGATCGAGGCAGCATAAGACAAATCGTCGTGAGACTGGAACAAATGGTTACATTACTGCAGCTACCCTGTATAAATGATGAAAGAAGAGGAGGACGAGAAGAGGAAGAATGTATGGAGCTCCTTACCCGGACGTTGTGACCTTTGATCTCTAACTAGACCGGAAACATCTACATGTAACTGGCATAAACTGTTGCATGCAAACGGTTGCACTCGTGCACGGAGAGCGAAAACGAACACCGGACAGATGTGAAGTACCGGCTCCGCTTTAACATCTACAATTGACCAAGTTGTGCTCTAAGATCAAAGGAGAATATCACTTCTTGTTGTACCGGTAACACGGGCGGTAATTTGTTGGTGTTCGCTGTTTCAGACGACCCGCGGTCGAACAGTGTAAGCTTATTTAAAAGCATCTAAAACACATACCTTTAAACAGGCATATGCTTGAATCACTCTCATTTTAATGACATTGCTATTGTAATATTTAATTGTATCTGAATTGTATTGTATTGATCTGTGTATTATTAATGTAAATGTTATGTATTTATTAATTTTATTGAGTATTTCAAAAATCAGCTCTTTTACACTACTTATTTATTTTATATTACTTAAGTTATTATTAATACTTTATTTGTTTTAGTTCTATTTAATTTATGCAGTTCTAAGCAAGGCGCCTGAGAGCATTTGATCTTAAGTGGGTACGGGCGCATTACAACTTCATATAGTTTAGTATTACTAATGTTATTATTATTATTATTATTATTATTATTATTATTATTATTATTATTATTATTATTATTATTATTACTAATGTTATTATTATTATTATTATTATTATTATTATTATTATTATTATTATTATTATTATTATTATCATTATTATTATTATTATTACTATTACTATTATTATTATTATTATTATGCCAACCTGCTGGGGAAATGACCCATATATGTATAGATTACACTACAATTACGGTAGTAAATTTATACTGCAAAATGTTTAGTATTGTATACAATACTGTATATCGAATACAGGAAAAACAGATCATTCAAACACGTGTCGACTTATCGTATAGGACATATATCGTACATATGACACTTTTTTGTGGGAACGTGTTTCATAAACGTAAGTGTGATACCCCATTACTCTTTAACGCGAGTGATCTTTTAGTGTGCAATGCAGAATCACATAAAGTCGCATTGAAGGTCCTTTGTCCGCGCAGTAAACACCGGGTACAGTTCCGCCTCGTTCCTTAAACACAGTTGTGGTTATAACGAATCTTCGCAATTATTTCAATGTTACAGTCGTTACTACCTCGTCATTATGTCACTGTCATCATTACTGTTTTTACGTTATTATGACAGTAATACTTGTGTGCATCGACACCGTGATTCATATGACAACCCTGTAATGTCGTCAGTTTGGTTTACGACAGCAGAAAAGATGCGGCGTCATTTATTGCGCCGTAGATACGGAATAAAATCGGCGCGAAATTACACTCTTAACACTCGAAGCATTATCGATTGTTATAAAGCGTGTGTAATTAGTATAATCTTACGACAATTCGGGTGCTACCGTGGACGATATCGCGCGTTCTCGCGAATGCCGAGAACATCGTAAAACCGGTTCAGAAGGTGCAGCGGTTTATCGCGAGAGGCGGCGAGAAGTGATGAGATAATAGACGACGGTTTACATCGTGATTGTCGCCGCAGTGGTCTATTTCACGGCAGAACGAGACGACGCCGCGGAAACGGATGCCTCGGCAGCGATCGTTAAAGCGCATCCCGAAAACGGAAGTGGAGAGCCACCTAATGGCCGCCATTAGCGGCAGTTGACGAAATTAGCGACGGTTGCGATCACCCGGTCGCATGCGTTGTCAACGTTGCTTGCGTCAAACTTCGTGACAAATCTGCGATTAAACATCTCGTTGTACATCCCGTCGGCTGTAATGTACGCGAGGACAGATTATCCCATGCTCCATTCTACACAGAGTGCGATGACGTCATTGTTGCGACAGGATACTGAAGCAGCCTTCAAAGGTCGGGCCTTTCCTGATACTGTCTAATTTGTATGTATACCTACTCGAGTTACAAGAGGGGCAAGTGGTTCCATTTCTTGCCGTTCCTGTGGCAGTTTGGAGACTAATTAAGTGACGCAATGTCATGCCAAGGACTTGAGTTTACTTGAATCTACTTGTGGGTGTACGTACGGTGAGGGTTCACAGCGAATGTTACTTACATGCAACACAAAACAAAACAAAACAAAACAAAACAAAACGATAGGATAGGATAGGATAGGATAGGATAGGGTAGGGTAGGATAGGATAGGATAGGATAGGATAGGATAGGATAGGATAGGGTAGGGTAGGGTAGGGTAGGGTAGGGTAGGATAGGATAGGATAGGATAGGGTAGGGTAGGGTAGGGTAGGGTAGGGTAGGGTAGGGTAGGGTAGGGTAGGATAGGATAGGGTAGGGTAGGGTAGGGTAGGGTAGGATAGGATAGGATAGGATAGGATAGGATAGGATAGGGTAGGGTAGGGTAGGGTAGGGTAGGGTATGGTAGGGTAGGGTAGGGTAGGGTAGGGTAGGGTAGGGTAGGGTAGGGTAGGGTAGGTAGGGTAGGGTAGGGTAGGATCGGGATCGGGATCGGGATCGGGATCGGGATCGGGATCGGGATCGGGATCGGGATCGGGGTAGGATACGATACGATACGATACGATACGATACGATACGATACGATACGATACGATACGATACGATACGATACGATACGATACGATACGATACGATACGATACGATACGATACGATACGATACGAATCAAAACAATACAACAATACTTTATTATCTTATTATTCCTCGGGGGTGTCATTTAGAGTAACAGGAGGTAAAGTAAATGTAGACCCTTATACAGGCAATATATAGTACCAGAAGATAAAATAAACCGTATCTTCCGTCTGAAATCGTATCTTCCGTCTGTGTACACGCTATACGGACAGATACTATTAAATTAATTCAAAAACAAGTGTGTGTTCTCATAAAGATTTATACCATTTGACTACTTGATAGGCATAATTAGAAAATGTTAGTTAATAATCGTGTGCGTGTGCGTGTGCGTGTGCGTGTGCGTGTGCGTGTGCGTGTGCGTGTGCGTGTGCGTGTGCGTGTGCGTGTGCGTGTGCGTGTGCGTGTGCGTGTGCGTGTGCGTGTGCGTGTGCGTGTGCGTGTGCGTGTGCGTGTGCGTGTGCGTGTGCGTGTGCGTGTGCGTGTGCGTGTGCGTGTGCGTGTGCGTGTGCGTGTGCGTGTGCGTGTGCGTGTGCGTGTGCGTGTGCGTGTGCGTGTGCGTGTGCGTGTGCGTGTGCGTGTGCGTGTGCGTGTGCGTGTGCGTGTGCGTGTGCGTGTGCGTGTGCGTGTGCGTGTGCGTGTGCGTGTGCGTGTGCGTGTGCGTGTGCGTGTGCGTGTGCGTGTGCGTGTGCGTGTGCGTGTGCGTGTGCGTGTGCGTGTGCGTGTGCGTGTGCGTGTGCGTGTGCGTGTGCGTGTGCGTGTGCGTGTGCGTGTGCGTGTGCGTGTGCGTGTGCGTGTGCGTGTGCGTGTGCGTGTGCGTGTGCGTGTGCGTGTGCGTGTGCGTGTGCGTGTGCGTGTGCGTGTGCGTGTGCGTGTGCGTGTGCGTGTGCGTGTGCGTGTGCGTGTGCGTGTGCGTGTGCGTGTGCGTGTGCGTGTGCGTGTGCGTGTGCGTGTGCGTGTGCGTGTGCGTGTGCGTGTGCGTGTGCGTGTGCGTGTGCGTGTGCGTGTGCGTGTGCGTGTGCGTGTGCGTGTGCGTGTGCGTGTGCGTGTGCGTGTGCGTGTGCGTGTGCGTGTGCGTGTGCGTGTGCGTGTGCGTGTGCGTGTGCGTGTGCGTGTGCGTGTGCGTGTGCGTGTGCGTGTGCGTGTGCGTGTGCGTGTGCGTGTGCGTGTGCGTGTGCGTGTGCGTGTGCGTGTGCGTGTGCGTGTGCGTGTGCGTGTGCGTGTGCGTGTGCGTGTGCGTGTGCGTGTGCGTGTGCGTGTGCGTGTGCGTGTGCGTGTGCGTGTGCGTGTGCGTGTGCGTGTGCGTGTGCGTGTGCGTGTGCGTGTGCGTGTGCGTGTGCGTGTGCGTGTGCGGGCGGGCGGGCGGGCGGGCGGGCGGGCGGGCGGGCGGGCGGGCGGGCGGACGGACGGACGGACGGACGGGCGGGCGGGCGGGCGGGCGGGCGGGCGGGCGGGCGGGCGGGCGGGCGGGCGGGCGGGCGGGCGGGCGGGCGGGCGGGCGGGCGGGCGGGCGGGCGGGCGGGCGGGCGGGCGGGCGGGCGGGCGGGCGGGCGGGCGGACGGACGGACGGACGGACGGACGGACGGACGGACGGACGGACGGACGGACGGACGGACGGACGGACGGACGGACGGACGGACGGACGGACGGACGGACGGACGGACGGA
>CBDHHR010001079.1:32500-35062 GCA_965263245.1 Metamycoplasmataceae bacterium
TGTGTGTGTGTGTGTGTGTGTGTGTGTGTGTGTGTGTGTGTGTGTGTGTGTGTGTGTGTGTGTGTGTGTGTGTGTGTGTGTGTGTGTGTGTGTGTGTGTGTGTGTGTGTGTGTGTGTGTGTGTGTGTGTGTGTGTGTGTGTGTGTGTGTGTGTGTGTGTGTGTGTGTGTGTGTGTGTGTGTGTGTGTGTGTGTGTGTGTGTGTGTGTGTGTGTGTGTGTGTGTGTGTGTGTGTGTGTGTGTGTGTGTGTGTGTGTGTGTGTGTGTGTGTGTGTGTGTGTGTGTGTGTGTGTTATTATGCTGACGATTAACATGCGTTTTTATATTAATTTTGTTCTTACCCACTACTGCAATGCCGTGCATCAAACAGTAATAATTAGCAGGAAGTTGGATGAATTTATGTCTTAAATGTCGGTACATCGGAAAATCGCGATAGCGTCGGATATAAAAACTTTGCATTTCACCAAACATTTCACGGAAGAAAAATACAAATTACAAACACATTTTCGGGCACAATAAACGCAATTTGTGTATACTGTACATATATCTATCTCTCACTGATTCATATGTTATATTAATTAATATAAACCACACAAATAGACAACCTCTCTTTTAGACGATTTCGGTCTTGGCCAAAATTCGTGACCGCACTCCGCTATGTGTGGCTCGTCTCAATTGGTCGCAGCCTCCTCGCACGACGAAACACCGGCACTGGCTGCTTTCACAGTACGGAGACGACAACCAAACTTCCCGTGTCGTCCGTGACGACATTCGCTCGCCAATCTGCTCAATTATTCATTGTTTTCATCAACAGCGTTCGTCAATTGAATTATGCACACACAAATATGTCTATCGTGTAAGCCCGGAGGACGTGAAGGACACAGGCGTCTACCTGGGCGAGAGCAGCGGCAGTTCGCCTCATGCAATTTTGATGAGGGAGATGTTTACACGACCGACAGACAATTCACAGCCGTTGCTTGTTCGTTGCGTCAACTGTTCCGATTGGCTGCGTTCTGGTGTTTGTGGAGATTGTGTGCTTCTGCTTATATAGGAACACTGTGTATTGTACACTGTAAAATATTATTCCACGATTTGCTTAAAATAATGAAACCTTATGGGTTTTTTCATCTAGACTCAAGTTGATTGTACATTTTATGGTTTTCTTTCGGCACCCACTACCCATTTTGTAACGTAAATGTTACGGGAATCTTACAGTGACGAAGCCAAGTACATTAAAAATCACTCAACGTTGCCATCTCGGCAAAAGCCTATATCCACAAGAATTTTCATAACATGATGTCTTTCTTTCCGTTGAAGGGTCGTTTGCATTTGCACCAGTTGATTTTTATCTGTGTATACAAAGTTATATACAGAGGCCGTATTACGAATAATGTTCAGAATGAAAGCCACGTGTAAAGATATAGCAGTGTCATTGCAAATAGCGGGCATAATAATATTAATATTAATCTTAATAATGCTTGCAAGTATTTACTTTAAATCATCATGCTACGGAATTCACAAGCGACCAATATTGTAATACCTAGTACCCTGATTTGTGTTTGACCCTTGACCCGACAGAATCAGTTCAGTAGTTGTCCTGGCACGACAAGGAAAATACCTAATTCGTTTGCCACCACACATAAATAATTGAGTAAACTAATTACAAGATTAACAAATTAAATCCTATGATTTACAAAGTAAGAACACGCACACTTGCGTGCCCGGACACACCATATATATATATATATATATATATATATATATATATATATATATATATATATATATATATATATATATATATATATATATATATATATATATATATATATATTATATATATATATATATATATATATATATATATATATATATATATATATATGTATATGTATATGTATATTTATATATACATATATATTATATATATACATATATATATATATATATATATATATATATATATATATATATATATGTATATATATATATATGTATATTTATATATACATATATATATATATATATATTATATATATATATATAACATATATATGTATATATAAATATATATATATATATACCTTAACAGCAATATAAATCGCTGGCATAATAGTATTACAACATTCTTTAGATATTAAAACAACGCTGTTATCAGTTTATGTATTATAACATATTTAAATATTTGTATTCGCAATGTTGTGTCATAACTGAATGTAGGCCTAAACTCATACACAATTTGTTCAGTAGGGAAACATGTACTACGGGTATAATATACCCGTAGTCCATGTTTCCAGTGGCCACAAAACAATATATTATATTGTTTTGTTTAATAATGTTTCCTCCGGTTATATTTGATGTTCGTAAATTTACTATCTGCACGCAACGAACGCTTTTAGACAGTTAGTCTAAGAGAGCTGGTCGGTGGGAGACGTGTCGCCGCAGAAAGCCAATCGCAGTCGGCGGCGACGTCCCCGGCAAATGTCAACAGTTAAACACTCTGGAGAAATCTCAAGAAGAAAACGACTGATTCTTGATTCGAAAAACAATTAGCGAACGGCAGA
>CBDHHR010001080.1:0-19453 GCA_965263245.1 Metamycoplasmataceae bacterium
ACTATTCATATATTCACTCCTCACACACTCACTCCTCATACACTCACTCCTCACACGTTCACCCCTCACACACCCATTCCGCACACACTCACTCCTCATACACTCACTCCTCATACACTCACTCCTCACACATTCACTCCTCACACACTCACTGCGCACACACTCACTCCTCACACACTCACTCCTCACACACTCATTCCTCACACACTCACTCCTCATACACTCACTGCGCACACACTCACTCCTCGCACACTCACTCCTCACACACTCACTCCTAACAAACTCACTCCTCACACACTCACTCCTCACACACTCACTCATCATACACTCACTCCTAACACACTCACTCCTCATACACTCACTCCTCATATACTCACTCCTAACACAACCATTCCTCATACACTCACTCCTCACACATTCACTCCTCACACACTCACTCCTCACACACTCACTCCTAACACACTCACTCTTCACACACTCACTCCTCACACACTCACTCCTAACACACTCACTCCTCACACACTCACTCCTCATACACTCACTCCTAACACACTCACTCCTCATACACTCACTCCTCACACATTCACTCCTCACACACTCACTCCGCACACACTCACTTCTCACACACTCACTCCTCACACACTCACTCCTAACACACTAACTCCTCACACACTCACTCCTCACACACTCACTCCTCATATACTCACTCCTAACACACCCATTCCTCATACACTCATTCCTCACACATTCACTCCTCACACACTCACTCCTCACACACTCACTCCTAACACACTCACTCCTCACACACTCACTCCTCACACACTCACTCCTCATACACTCACTCCTAACACACTCACTCCTCATAAACTCACTCCTCACACATTCACTCCTCACACACTCATTCCTCACACACTCACTCCTAACACACTCACTCCTCATACACTAACTCCTCACACATTCACTCCTCACACACTCACTATTCATACATTCACTCCTCACACACTCCTCATACACTCACTCCTTGCACACTCACTCCTCACACACTCACTCCTCACATATTTACTCATCACACACTCACTCCTCATACACTCACTCCTCACACACTCACTCCTCACACATTCACTCCTCACACACTCACTCCTCATACACTCACTCGCCACACACTCACTCCTCACACACTCACTCCTCACACACACTCACTCCTCATACACTCACTCCTCATACACTCACTCCTCAAACATTCACTCCTCACACACTAATTCCTCACACATTCACTCCTCCCACACTCATTCCTCATACACTCACTCCTCACACACTCATTCCGCACACACTCACTCCTCATACAATCACTCCTCATACACTCACTCCTCACACATTCACTCCTCACACACTCACTCCTCACACACTCACTCCTCATACACTCACTCCTCACACATTCACTCCTCACACACTCATTCCTCACACACTCACTCCTAACACACTCACTCCTCATACACTAACTCCTCACACATTCACTCCTCACACACTCACTATTCATACACTCACTCCTCACACACTCCTCATACACTCACTCCTTGCACACTCACTCCTCACACACTCACTCCTCACATATTTACTCATCACACACTCACTCCTCATACACTCACTCCTCACACACTCACTCCTCACACATTCACTCCTCACACACTCACTCCTCATACACTCACTCGCCACACACTCACTCCTCACACACTCACTCCTCACACACACTCACTCCTCATACACTCATTCCTCATACACTCACTCCTCAAACATTCACTCCTCACACACTAATTCGTCACACATTCACTCCTCACACACCCACTCCTCTCATCACACACTCACTCCTCATACACTCACTCCTGACACACTCACTCCTGACACACTCACTCCTCACACACTCACTCCTCACACACTCATTCCTCATACACTCACTCTTCACACACTCACTCCTCACACATTCACTCCTCACACATTCACTCCTCACACACTCACTCCTCATACACTCATTCCTCATACACTCACTCCTCATACACTCACTCCTCACACATTCACTCCTCACACACTCACTATTCATATATTCACTCCTCACACACTCACTCCTCATACACTCACTCCTCACACATTCACTCCTCACACACTCATTCCGCACACACTCACTCCTCATACACTCACTCCTCATACACTCACTCCTCACACATTCACTCCTCACACACTCACTCCTCACACACCCACTCCTCTCCTCACACACTCACTCCTCACACACTCACTCCTCACACACTCACTATTCATACATTCACTCCTCACACACTCACTCCTCACACACTCATTCCTCATACACTCACTCCTCACACACTCACTCCTCACACATTCACTCCTCACACACTCATTCATCACACACTCACTCCTCACACACTCACTCCTCATACACTCACTCCTCACACATTCACTCCTCACACACTCACTGCGCACACACTCACTCCTCACACACTCACTCCTCACACACTCACTCCTCACACATTCACTCCTCACACACTCACTCCGCACACACTCACTCCGCACACACTCACTCCTCACACACTCACTCCTCACACATTCACTCCTCACACAGTCACCCCTCATACACTCACTCCTCACACATTCACTCCTCACACACTCACTCCTCACACATTCACTCCTCACACACTCATTCCTCACACATTCACTCCTCACACACTCACTCCTCATACACTCACTCCTCACACACTCACTCCTCATACACTCACTCCTAACACACCCATTCCTCATACACTCACTCCTCACACATTCACTCCTCACACACTCACTCCTCACACACTCACTCCTAACACACTGACTCCTCACACACTCACTCCTCACACACTCACTCCTCATACACTCACTCCTAACACACTCACTCCTCATACATTCACTCCTCACACATTCACTCCTCACACACTCATTCCTCACACACTCACTCCTAACACACTCACTCCTCATACACACACTCCTCACACATTCACTCCTCACACACTCACTATTCATACACTCACTCCTCACACACACACTCACTCCTCACACACTCACTCCTCACACACTAACACACTCACACACTCACCCCTCACACACTCATTCCTCACACACTCACTCCTCACACACTCACTATTCATACACTCACTCCTCACACACACACACTCCTCACACAGTCACTCCCCACACATTCACTCCTCACACACTCACTCCTCAAACACTCACTCTTAACACACTCACTCCTCATACACTCACTCCTCACACACTTACTCCTCACACATTCACTCCTCACACACTCACCTCTCACACACTCATTCCTCACACACTCAGTCCTCACACACTCATTCCTCACACACTTACTCCTCACACACTAATTCCTCACACATTCACTCCTCACACTCTCTCCTTGCACACTCACTCCTCACACATTCACTCCTCACACACTCACTCCTCACACACTCACTCCTCACACATTCACTCCTCAAACACTCACTCCTCACACTCTCTCCTTGCACACTCACTCCTCACACACTCACTCCTCACACACTCACTCCTCACACTCTCTCCTTGCACACTCACTCCTCATACACTCACTCCTCACACACTCACTCCTTGCACACTCACTCCTCACACTCACTCCTCACACACTCACTCCTCACACACTCGCTCCTCACACACACACTCCTTGCATACTCACCAAATTCTTTCTGTACATATTTTCTTTTTAAATAATATTAAATTGATCCGTTTTCTGTATTCAAATATATAAAAGAGGGGCAATAGAGAAATTATGATGAAGATCAAGAAGATGGTCATCAAAAATATGAAATTGAAGTTGCAATACATATGTTATGAAGTAATTAATAGTGTACTCTTCGTTATGTTATCTAATTATCACCCTACTTAGAGGACAAAACGACGACCGAGCAGAGAGTACACAAGAGTCTTTTAATGGTTCAAGCGACCAAACTGAGCAACGTTCTGAATGCTTATCGTCAAATTTCTGTTGGAGAGAGACGTTGATGACCAAGTAGAACCAGAACGGGAGATGAGTAAATGGCGCAATTTTATATATGTATTATAAAACAATGTGTACAAGTAGGTCCGTCCGTCTGCCCGTCCGTCCGTCCTGTCGACCGACCGACCGACCGACCGACCGACCGACCGACCGACCGACCGACCGACCGACCGACCGACCGACCGACCGACCGACCGACCGACCGACCGACCGACCGACCGACCGACCGACCGACCGACCGACCGACCGACCGACCGACCGACCGACCGACCCGACCGACCGACCGACCGACCCGACCGACCGACCGACCGACCGACCGACCGACCGACCGACCGACCGACCGACCGACCGACCGACCGACCGACCCGACCGACCGACCGACCGACCGACCGACCGACCGACCGACCGACCGACCGACCGACCGACCGACCGACCGACCGACCGACCGACCGACCGACCGACCGACCGACCGACCGACCGACCGACCGACCGACCGACCGACCGACCGACCGACCGACCGACCGACCGACCGACCGACCGACCGACCGACCGACCGACCGACCGACCGACCGACCGACCGACCGACCGACCGACCGACCGACCGACCGACCGACCGACCGACCGACCGACCGACCGACCGACCGACCGACCGACCGACCGACCGACCGACCGACCGACCGACCGACCGACCGACCGACCGACCGACCGACCGACCGACCGACCGACCGACCGACCGACCGACCGACCGACCGACCGACCGACCGACCGACCGACCGACCGACCGACCGACCGACCGACCGACCGACCGACCGACCGACCGACCGACCGACCGACCGACCGACCGACCGACCGACCGACCGACCGACCGACCGACCGACCGACCGACCGACCGACCGACCGACCCGACCGACCGACCGACCGACCGACCGACCGACCGTCCGTCCGTCCGTCCGTCCGTCCGTCCGTCCGTCCGTCCGTCCGTCCGTCCGTCCGTCCGTCCGTCCGTCCGTCCGTCCGTCCGTCCGTCCGTCCGTCCGTCCGTCCGTCCGTCCGTCCGTCCCGTCCGTCCGTCCGTCCGTCCGTCCGTCCGTCCGTCCGTCCGTCCGTCCGTCCGTCCGTCCGTCCGTCCGTCCGTCCGTCCGTCCGTCCGTCCTGTCGACCGACCGACCGACCGACCGACCGACCGACCGACCGACCGACCGACCGACCGACCGACCGACCGACCGACCGACCGACCGACCGACCGACCGACCGACCGACCGACCGACCGACCGACCGACCGACCGACCGACCGACCGACCGACCGACCGACCGACCGACCGACCGACCGACCGACCGACCGACCGACCGACCGACCGACCGACCGACCGACCGACCGACCGACCGACCGACCGACCGACCGACCGACCGACCGACCGACCGACCGACCGACCGACCGACCGACCGACCGACCGACCGACCGACCGACCGACCGACCGACCGACCGACCGACCGACCGACCGACCGACCGACCGACCGACCGACCGTCCGTCCGTCCGTCCGTCCGTCCGTCCGTCCGTCCGTCCGTCCGTCCGTCCGTCCGTCCGTCCGTCCGTCCGTCCGTCCGTCCGTCCGTCCGTCCGTCCGTCCGTCCGTCCGTCCGTCCGTCCGTCCGTCCGTCCGACCGACCGACCGACCGACCGACCGACCGACCGACCGACCGACCGACCGACCGACCGACCGACCGACCGACCGACCGACCGACCGACCGACCGACCGACCGACCGACCGACCGACCGACCGACCGACCGACCGACCGACCGACCGACCGACCGACCGACCGACCGACCGACCGACCGACCGACCGACCGACCGACCGACCGACCGACCGACCGACCGACCGACCGACCGACCGACCGACCGACCGACCGACCGACCGACCGACCGACCGACCGACCGACCGACCGACCGACCGACCGACCGACCGACCGACCGACCGACCGACCGACCGACCGACCGACCGACCGACCGACCGACCGACCGACCGACCGACCGACCGACCGACCGACCGACCGACCGACCGACCGACCGACCGACCGACCGACGACCGACCGACCGACCGACCGACCGACCGACCGACCGACCGACCGACCGACCGACCGACCGACCGCATTCACTCCTCATACACTCACTCCTCACACATTCACTCCTCACAAACTCATTCCTCACACACTCACTCGTCATGCACTCACTCCTCACACACTCCTCATACACTCACTCCTTGCACACTCACTCCTCACACACTCACTCCTCACACATTCACTCATCACACACTCACTCCTCATACACTCACTCCTCACACACTCACTCATCACACATTCACTCCTCATACACTCACTTCTCACACACTCACTCCTCACACATTCACTCCTCACACACTAATTCCTCACACACTCACTCCTCATACACTCACTCCTCATACACTCACTCCTCACATATTCACTCCTCATACAGTCACTCCCCACACACTCACTCCTCACACACTCACTCCTCACACACTCACTCCTCACACACTCACTCCTCACACATTCACTCCTCACACACTCACTCCTCACACATACACTCCTCATACACTCACTCCTCACACATTCACTCCTCATACACACACTCCTCACACATTCACTCCTCCCAAACTCACTCCTCATACACTCACTCGTCACACACACACTCGTCACACACTCCTCATACACTCACTCCTTGCACACTCACTCCTCACACATTCACTCCTCACACATTCACTCCTCATACACTCACTCCTCACACATTCACTCCTCACAAACTCATTCCTCACACACTCACTCGTCATGCACTCACTCCTCACACACTCCTCATACACTCACTCCTTGCACACTCACTCCTCACACACTCACTCCTCACACATTCACTCATCACACACTCACTCCTCATACACTCACTCCTCACACACTCACTCATCACACATTCACTCCTCATACACTCACTTCTCACACACTCACTCCTCACACATTCACTCCTCACACACTAATTCCTCACACACTCACTCCTCATACACTCACTCCTCATACACTCACTCCTCAAACATTCACTCCTCACACACTAATTCCTCACACATTCACTCCTCACACACTCATTCCTCATACACTCTCTCATCACACATTCACTCCTCACACACTCATTCCGCACACACTCACTCCTCATACACTCACTCCTCATACACTCACTCTTCACACATTCACTCCTCACACATTCACTCCTCACACTCATTCCTCACACATTCACTCCTCACACACTCACTCCTCATACACTCACTCCTCACACATTCACTCCTCACACACTCACTATTCATATATTCACTCCTCACACACTCACTCCTCATACACTCACTCCTCACACGTTCACCCCTCACACACCCATTCCGCACACACTCACTCCTCATACACTCACTCCTCATACACTCACTCCTCACACATTCACTCCTCACACACTCACTGCGCACACACTCACTCCTCACACACTCACTCCTCACACACTCATTCCTCACACACTCACTCCTCATACACTCACTGCGCACACACTCACTCCTCGCACACTCACTCCTCACACACTCACTCCTAACAAACTCACTCCTCACACACTCACTCCTCACACACTCACTCATCATACACTCACTCCTAACACACTCACTCCTCATACACTCACTCCTCATATACTCACTCCTAACACAACCATTCCTCATACACTCACTCCTCACACATTCACTCCTCACACACTCACTCCTCACACACTCACTCCTAACACACTCACTCCTCACACACTCACTCCTCACACACTCACTCCTAACACACTCACTCCTCACACACTCACTCCTCACACATTCACTCCTCACACACTCACTGCGCACACACTCACTCCTCACACACTCACTCCTCACACACTCACTCCTCACACATTCACTCCTCACACACTCACTCCGCACACACTCACTCCGCACACACTCACTCCTCACACACTCACTCCTCACACATTCACTCCTCACACAGTCACCCCTCATACACTCACTCCTCACACATTCACTCCTCACACACTCACTCCTCACACATTCACTCCTCACACACTCATTCCTCACACATTCACTCCTCACACACTCACTCCTCATACACTCACTCCTCACACACTCACTCCTCATACACTCACTCCTAACACACCCATTCCTCATACACTCACTCCTCACACATTCACTCCTCACACACTCACTCCTCACACACTCACTCCTAACACACTGACTCCTCACACACTCACTCCTCACACACTCACTCCTCATACACTCACTCCTAACACACTCACTCCTCATACATTCACTCCTCACACATTCACTCCTCACACACTCATTCCTCACACACTCACTCCTAACACACTCACTCCTCATACACACACTCCTCACACATTCACTCCTCACACACTCACTATTCATACACTCACTCCTCACACACACACTCACTCCTCACACACTCACTCCTCACACACTAACACACTCACACACTCACCCCTCACACACTCATTCCTCACACACTCACTCCTCACACACTCACTATTCATACACTCACTCCTCACACACACACACTCCTCACACAGTCACTCCCCACACATTCACTCCTCACACACTCACTCCTCAAACACTCACTCTTAACACACTCACTCCTCATACACTCACTCCTCACACACTTACTCCTCACACATTCACTCCTCACACACTCACCTCTCACACACTCATTCCTCACACACTCAGTCCTCACACACTCATTCCTCACACACTTACTCCTCACACACTAATTCCTCACACATTCACTCCTCACACTCTCTCCTTGCACACTCACTCCTCACACATTCACTCCTCACACACTCACTCCTCACACACTCACTCCTCACACATTCACTCCTCAAACACTCACTCCTCACACTCTCTCCTTGCACACTCACTCCTCACACACTCACTCCTCACACACTCACTCCTCACACTCTCTCCTTGCACACTCACTCCTCATACACTCACTCCTCACACACTCACTCCTTGCACACTCACTCCTCACACTCACTCCTCACACACTCACTCCTCACACACTCGCTCCTCACACACACACTCCTCCCAAACTCACTCCTCATACACTCACTCGTCACACACACACTCGTCACACACTCCTCATACACTCACTCCTTGCAAACTCACTCCTCACACTCACTCCTCACACACTCACTCCTCACACACTCGCTCCTCACACACACACTCCTCCCAAACTCACTCCTCACACACACACTCGTCACACACTCCTCATACACTCACTCCTCACACATTCACTCCTCATACACACACACCTCACACATTCACTCCTCCCAAACTCACTCCTCATACACTCACTCGTCACACACACACTCGTCACACACTCCTCATACACTCACTCCTTGCAAACTCACTCCTCACACATTCACTCCTCACACATTCACTCCTCATACACTCACTCCTCACACATTCACTCCTCACAAACTCATTCCTCACACACTCACTCGTCATGCACTCACTCCTCACACACTCCTCATACACTCACTCCTTGCACACTCACTCCTCACACACTCACTCCTCACACATTCACTCATCACACACTCACTCCTCATACACTCACTCCTCACACACTCACTCATCACACATTCACTCCTCATACACTCACTTCTCACACACTCACTCCTCACACATTCACTCCTCACACACTAATTCCTCACACACTCACTCCTCATACACTCACTCCTCATACACTCACTCCTCACACATTCACTCCTCATACAGTCACTCCCCACACACTCACTCCTCACACACTCACTCCTCACACACTCACTCCTCACACACTCACTCCTCACACATTCACTCCTCACACACTCACTCCTCACACATACACTCCTCATACACTCACTCCTCACACATTCACTCCTCATACACACACTCCTCACACATTCACTCCTCCCAAACTCACTCCTCATACACTCACTCGTCACACACACACTCGTCACACACTCCTCATACACTCACTCCTTGCACACTCACTCCTCACACATTCACTCCTCACACATTCACTCCTCATACACTCACTCCTCACACATTCACTCCTCACAAACTCATTCCTCACACACTCACTCGTCATGCACTCACTCCTCACACACTCCTCATACCCTCACTCCTTGCACACTCACTCCTCACACACTCACTCCTCACACATTCACTCATCACACACTCACTCCTCATACACTCACTCCTCACACACTCACTCATCACACATTCACTCCTCATACACTCACTTCTCACACACTCACTCCTCACACATTCACTCCTCACACACTAATTCCTCACACACTCACTCCTCATACACTCACTCCTCATACACTCACTCCTCAAACATTCACTCCTCACACACTAATTCCTCACACATTCACTCCTCACACACTCATTCCTCATACACTCTCTCATCACACATTCACTCCTCACACACTCATTCCGCACACACTCACTCCTCATACACTCACTCCTCATACACTCACTCTTCACACATTCACTCCTCACACATTCACTCCTCACACTCATTCCTCACACATTCACTCCTCACACACTCACTCCTCATACACTCACTCCTCACACATTCACTCCTCACACACTCACTATTCATATATTCACTCCTCACACACTCACTCCTCATACACTCACTCCTCACACGTTCACCCCTCACACACCCATTCCGCACACACTCACTCCTCATACACTCACTCCTCATACACTCACTCCTCACACATTCACTCCTCACACACTCACTGCGCACACACTCACTCCTCACACACTCACTCCTCACACACTCATTCCTCACACACTCACTCCTCATACACTCACTGCGCACACACTCACTCCTCGCACACTCACTCCTCACACACTCACTCCTAACAAACTCACTCCTCACACACTCACTCCTCACACACTCACTCATCATACACTCACTCCTAACACACTCACTCCTCATACACTCACTCCTCATATACTCACTCCTAACACAACCATTCCTCATACACTCACTCCTCACACATTCACTCCTCACACACTCACTCCTCACACACTCACTCCTAACACACTCACTCTTCACACACTCACTCCTCACACACTCACTCCTAACACACTCACTCCTCACACACTCACTCCTCATACACTCACTCCTAACACACTCACTCCTCATACACTCACTCCTCACACATTCACTCCTCACACACTCACTCCGCACACACTCACTTCTCACACACTCACTCCTCACACACTCACTCCTAACACACTAACTCCTCACACACTCACTCCTCACACACTCACTCCTCATATACTCACTCCTAACACACCCATTCCTCATACACTCATTCCTCACACATTCACTCCTCACACACTCACTCCTCACACACTCACTCCTAACACACTCACTCCTCACACACTCACTCCTCACACACTCACTCCTCATACACTCACTCCTAACACACTCACTCCTCATAAACTCACTCCTCACACATTCACTCCTCACACACTCATTCCTCACACACTCACTCCTAACACACTCACTCCTCATACACTAACTCCTCACACATTCACTCCTCACACACTCACTATTCATACATTCACTCCTCACACACTCCTCATACACTCACTCCTTGCACACTCACTCCTCACACACTCACTCCTCACATATTTACTCATCACACACTCACTCCTCATACACTCACTCCTCACACACTCACTCCTCACACATTCACTCCTCACACACTCACTCCTCATACACTCACTCGCCACACACTCACTCCTCACACACTCACTCCTCACACACACTCACTCCTCATACACTCACTCCTCATACACTCACTCCTCAAACATTCACTCCTCACACACTAATTCCTCACACATTCACTCCTCCCACACTCATTCCTCATACACTCACTCCTCACACACTCATTCCGCACACACTCACTCCTCATACAATCACTCCTCATACACTCACTCCTCACACATTCACTCCTCACACACTCACTCCTCACACACTCACTCCTCATACACTCACTCCTCACACATTCACTCCTCACACACTCATTCCTCACACACTCACTCCTAACACACTCACTCCTCATACACTAACTCCTCACACATTCACTCCTCACACACTCACTATTCATACACTCACTCCTCACACACTCCTCATACACTCACTCCTTGCACACTCACTCCTCACACACTCACTCCTCACATATTTACTCATCACACACTCACTCCTCATACACTCACTCCTCACACACTCACTCCTCACACATTCACTCCTCACACACTCACTCCTCATACACTCACTCGCCACACACTCACTCCTCACACACTCACTCCTCACACACACTCACTCCTCATACACTCATTCCTCATACACTCACTCCTCAAACATTCACTCCTCACACACTAATTCGTCACACATTCACTCCTCACACACCCACTCCTCTCATCACACACTCACTCCTCATACACTCACTCCTGACACACTCACTCCTGACACACTCACTCCTCACACACTCACTCCTCACACACTCATTCCTCATACACTCACTCTTCACACACTCACTCCTCACACATTCACTCCTCACACATTCACTCCTCACACACTCACTCCTCATACACTCATTCCTCATACACTCACTCCTCATACACTCACTCCTCACACATTCACTCCTCACACACTCACTATTCATATATTCACTCCTCACACACTCACTCCTCATACACTCACTCCTCACACATTCACTCCTCACACACTCATTCCGCACACACTCACTCCTCATACACTCACTCCTCATACACTCACTCCTCACACATTCACTCCTCACACACTCACTCCTCACACACCCACTCCTCTCCTCACACACTCACTCCTCACACACTCACTCCTCACACACTCACTATTCATACATTCACTCCTCACACACTCACTCCTCACACACTCATTCCTCATACACTCACTCCTCACACACTCACTCCTCACACATTCACTCCTCACACACTCATTCATCACACACTCACTCCTCACACACTCACTCCTCATACACTCACTCCTCACACATTCACTCCTCACACACTCACTGCGCACACACTCACTCCTCACACACTCACTCCTCACACACTCACTCCTCACACATTCACTCCTCACACACTCACTCCGCACACACTCACTCCGCACACACTCACTCCTCACACACTCACTCCTCACACATTCACTCCTCACACAGTCACCCCTCATACACTCACTCCTCACACATTCACTCCTCACACACTCACTCCTCACACATTCACTCCTCACACACTCATTCCTCACACATTCACTCCTCACACACTCACTCCTCATACACTCACTCCTCACACACTCACTCCTCATACACTCACTCCTAACACACCCATTCCTCATACACTCACTCCTCACACATTCACTCCTCACACACTCACTCCTCACACACTCACTCCTAACACACTGACTCCTCACACACTCACTCCTCACACACTCACTCCTCATACACTCACTCCTAACACACTCACTCCTCATACATTCACTCCTCACACATTCACTCCTCACACACTCATTCCTCACACACTCACTCCTAACACACTCACTCCTCATACACACACTCCTCACACATTCACTCCTCACACACTCACTATTCATACACTCACTCCTCACACACACACTCACTCCTCACACACTCACTCCTCACACACTAACACACTCACACACTCACCCCTCACACACTCATTCCTCACACACTCACTCCTCACACACTCACTATTCATACACTCACTCCTCACACACACACACTCCTCACACAGTCACTCCCCACACATTCACTCCTCACACACTCACTCCTCAAACACTCACTCTTAACACACTCACTCCTCATACACTCACTCCTCACACACTTACTCCTCACACATTCACTCCTCACACACTCACCTCTCACACACTCATTCCTCACACACTCAGTCCTCACACACTCATTCCTCACACACTTACTCCTCACACACTAATTCCTCACACATTCACTCCTCACACTCTCTCCTTGCACACTCACTCCTCACACATTCACTCCTCACACACTCACTCCTCACACACTCACTCCTCACACATTCACTCCTCAAACACTCACTCCTCACACTCTCTCCTTGCACACTCACTCCTCACACACTCACTCCTCACACACTCACTCCTCACACTCTCTCCTTGCACACTCACTCCTCATACACTCACTCCTCACACACTCACTCCTTGCACACTCACTCCTCACACTCACTCCTCACACACTCACTCCTCACACACTCGCTCCTCACACACACACTCCTTGCATACTCACCAAATTCTTTCTGTACATATTTTCTTTTTAAATAATATTAAATTGATCCGTTTTCTGTATTCAAATATATAAAAGAGGGGCAATAGAGAAATTATGATGAAGATCAAGAAGATGGTCATCAAAAATATGAAATTGAAGTTGCAATACATATGTTATGAAGTAATTAATAGTGTACTCTTCGTTATGTTATCTAATTATCACCCTACTTAGAGGACAAAACGACGACCGAGCAGAGAGTACACAAGAGTCTTTTAATGGTTCAAGCGACCAAACTGAGCAACGTTCTGAATGCTTATCGTCAAATTTCTGTTGGAGAGAGACGTTGATGACCAAGTAGAACCAGAACGGGAGATGAGTAAATGGCGCAATTTTATATATGTATTATAAAACAATGTGTACAAGTAGGTCCGTCCGTCTGCCCGTCCGTCCGTCCTGTCGACCGACCGACCGACCGACCGACCGACCGACCGACCGACCGACCGACCGACCGACCGACCGACCGACCGACCGACCGACCGACCGACCGACCGACCGACCGACCGACCGACCGACCGACCGACCGACCGACCGACCGACCGACCGACCGACCGACCGACCGACCGACCGACCGACCGACCGACCGACCGACCGACCGACCGACCGACCGACCGACCGACCGACCGACCGACCGACCGACCGACCGACCGACCGACCGACCGACCGACCGACCGACCGACCGACCGACCGACCGACCGACCGACCGACCGACCGACCGACCGACCGACCGACCGACCGACCGACCGACCGACCGACCGACCGACCGACCGACCGACCGACCGACCGACCGACCGACCGACCGACCGACCGACCGACCGACCGACCGACCGACCGACCGACCGACCGACCGACCGACCGACCGACCGACCGACCGACCGACCGACCGACCGACCGACCGACCGACCGACCGACCGACCGACCGACCGACCGACCGACCGACCGACCGACCGACCGACCGACCGACCGACCGACCGACCGACCGACCGACCGACCGACCGACCGACCGACCGACCGACCGACCGACCGACCGACCGACCGACCGACCGACCGACCGACCGACCGACCGACCGACCGACCGACCGACCGACCGACCGACCGACCGACCGACCGACCGACCGACCGACCGACCGACCGACCGACCGACCGACCGACCGACCGACCGACCGACCGACCGTCCGTCCGTCCGTCCGTCCGTCCGTCCGTCCGTCCGTCCGTCCGTCCGTCCGTCCGTCCGTCCGTCCGTCCGTCCGTCCGTCCGTCCGTCCGTCCGTCCGTCCGTCCGTCCGTCCGTCCGTCCGTCCGTCCGTCCGTCCGTCCGTCCGTCCGTCCGTCCGTCCGTCCGTCCGTCCGTCCGTCCGTCCGTCCGTCCGTCCGTCCGTCCGTCCGTCCGTCCGTCCGTCCGTCCGTCCGTCCGTCCGTCCGTCCGTCCGTCCGTCCGTCCGTCCGTCCGTCCGTCCGTCCGTCCGTCCTGTCGACCGACCGACCGACCGACCGACCGACCGACCGACCGACCGACCGACCGACCGACCGACCGACCGACCGACCGACCGACCGACCGACCGACCGACCGACCGACCGACCGACCGACCGACCGACCGACCGACCGACCGACCGACCGACCGACCGACCGACCGACCGACCGACCGACCGACCGACCGACCGACCGACCGACCGACCGACCGACCGACCGACCGACCGACCGACCGACCGACCGACCGACCGACCGACCGACCGACCGACCGACCGACCGACCGACCGACCGACCGACCGACCGACCGACCGACCGACCGACCGACCGACCGACCGACCGACCGACCGACCGACCGACCGACCGACCGACCGACCGTCCGTCGTCCGTCCGTCCGTCCGTCCGTCCGTCCGTCCGTCCGTCCGTCCGTCCGTCTGCCCGTCCGTCCGTCCGTCCGTCCGTCCGTCCGTCCGTCCGTCCGTCCGTCCGTCCGTCCGTCCGTCCGTCCGTCCTGTCGACCGACCGACCGACCGACCGACCGACCGACCGACCGACCGACCGACCGACCGACCGACCGACCGACCGACCGACCGACCGACCGACCGACCGACCGACCGACCGACCGACCGACCGACCGACCGACCGACCGACCGACCGACCGACCGACCGACCGACCGACCGACCGACCGACCGACCGACCGACCGACCGACCGACCGACCGACCGACCGACCGACCGACCGACCGACCGACCGACCGACCGACCGACCGACCGACCGACCGACCGACGACCGACCGACCGACCGACCGACCGACCGACCGACCGACCGACCGACCGACCGACCGACCGACCGACCGACCGACCGACCGACCGACCGACCGACCGACCGACCGACCGACCGACCGACCGACCGACCGACCGACCGACCGACCGACCGACCGACCGACCGACCGACCGACCGACCGACCGACCGACCGACCGACCGACCGACCGACCGACCGACCGACCGACCGACCGACCGACCGACCGACCGACCGACCGACCGACCGACCGACCGACCGACCGACCGACCGACCGACCGACCGACCGACCGACCGACCGACCGACCGACCGACCGACCGCATTCACTCCTCATACACTCACTCCTCACACATTCACTCCTCACAAACTCATTCCTCACACACTCACTCGTCATGCACTCACTCCTCACACACTCCTCATACACTCACTCCTTGCACACTCACTCCTCACACACTCACTCCTCACACATTCACTCATCACACACTCACTCCTCATACACTCACTCCTCACACACTCACTCATCACACATTCACTCCTCATACACTCACTTCTCACACACTCACTCCTCACACATTCACTCCTCACACACTAATTCCTCACACACTCACTCCTCATACACTCACTCCTCATACACTCACTCCTCACATATTCACTCCTCATACAGTCACTCCCCACACACTCACTCCTCACACACTCACTCCTCACACACTCACTCCTCACACACTCACTCCTCACACATTCACTCCTCACACACTCACTCCTCACACATACACTCCTCATACACTCACTCCTCACACATTCACTCCTCATACACACACTCCTCACACATTCACTCCTCCCAAACTCACTCCTCATACACTCACTCGTCACACACACACTCGTCACACACTCCTCATACACTCACTCCTTGCACACTCACTCCTCACACATTCACTCCTCACACATTCACTCCTCATACACTCACTCCTCACACATTCACTCCTCACAAACTCATTCCTCACACACTCACTCGTCATGCACTCACTCCTCACACACTCCTCATACACTCACTCCTTGCACACTCACTCCTCACACACTCACTCCTCACACATTCACTCATCACACACTCACTCCTCATACACTCACTCCTCACACACTCACTCATCACACATTCACTCCTCATACACTCACTTCTCACACACTCACTCCTCACACATTCACTCCTCACACACTAATTCCTCACACACTCACTCCTCATACACTCACTCCTCATACACTCACTCCTCAAACATTCACTCCTCACACACTAATTCCTCACACATTCACTCCTCACACACTCATTCCTCATACACTCTCTCATCACACATTCACTCCTCACACACTCATTCCGCACACACTCACTCCTCATACACTCACTCCTCATACACTCACTCTTCACACATTCACTCCTCACACATTCACTCCTCACACTCATTCCTCACACATTCACTCCTCACACACTCACTCCTCATACACTCACTCCTCACACATTCACTCCTCACACACTCACTATTCATATATTCACTCCTCACACACTCACTCCTCATACACTCACTCCTCACACGTTCACCCCTCACACACCCATTCCGCACACACTCACTCCTCATACACTCACTCCTCATACACTCACTCCTCACACATTCACTCCTCACACACTCACTGCGCACACACTCACTCCTCACACACTCACTCCTCACACACTCATTCCTCACACACTCACTCCTCATACACTCACTGCGCACACACTCACTCCTCGCACACTCACTCCTCACACACTCACTCCTAACAAACTCACTCCTCACACACTCACTCCTCACACACTCACTCATCATACACTCACTCCTAACACACTCACTCCTCATACACTCACTCCTCATATACTCACTCCTAACACAACCATTCCTCATACACTCACTCCTCACACATTCACTCCTCACACACTCACTCCTCACACACTCACTCCTAACACACTCACTCCTCACACACTCACTCCTCACACACTCACTCCTAACACACTCACTCCTCACACACTCACTCCTCACACATTCACTCCTCACACACTCACTGCGCACACACTCACTCCTCACACACTCACTCCTCACACACTCACTCCTCACACATTCACTCCTCACACACTCACTCCGCACACACTCACTCCGCACACACTCACTCCTCACACACTCACTCCTCACACATTCACTCCTCACACAGTCACCCCTCATACACTCACTCCTCACACATTCACTCCTCACACACTCACTCCTCACACATTCACTCCTCACACACTCATTCCTCACACATTCACTCCTCACACACTCACTCCTCATACACTCACTCCTCACACACTCACTCCTCATACACTCACTCCTAACACACCCATTCCTCATACACTCACTCCTCACACATTCACTCCTCACACACTCACTCCTCACACACTCACTCCTAACACACTGACTCCTCACACACTCACTCCTCACACACTCACTCCTCATACACTCACTCCTAACACACTCACTCCTCATACATTCACTCCTCACACATTCACTCCTCACACACTCATTCCTCACACACTCACTCCTAACACACTCACTCCTCATACACACACTCCTC
>CBDHHR010001081.1:5000-7223 GCA_965263245.1 Metamycoplasmataceae bacterium
CAGCAGGGCCTCAAACCCGACTCGTTCAGATGCATCAAGTCCAAGGGCGACTCGATGGAGTTTGACGTTGCGCAGTTCAATAAGGAGCTTCTGAAGCGAGCACAACGCGCCTTTACCAGACAGCGTCAATGCGGCATCATCCAAATTGGCGAACCCGACGAGCAAGCGGCGAAGGCGATCCTTGCCAAGACCGAGGAGAAACTCAAAGCAGTGGGGCGACAGGACAAGCCAACAATTCTAGATGCTCTGTTGGCTGCGTCGATGGAAGCTCGTTTCGTTTCGTTGCTGTCATAGAAAACCTCACAGTGATTGGCTACATTGAATTTGACTACTTTGGCTAGCACACGCGAGTTTCTTACAAGTGGCACTATAAAAATGTAAGCGAGTACGTCACACGACTGTTGATGCAGCACAATGCTTCGGTGTCAGAGTTCTGTACGGCGCCTGAACGTCAGTGGGACATGACCACGAACAGCTTCACGGCCGATGTTAGGAACCTGCTCCGGGAGATGAACGTTGAGGATGGGTCTGATCTCGAGAAAGTCAAGCTTGACAGCCTGGTGGTAATAGACCGTCTTGAACGGATGGTAGAAAGTCGTCCAAAGACACTCAAAGCTCTGCGCACTGTCATTACGCCAGTGGCCAAGAAGGGTGACAAAATCGTCCAGTATAGGTTCGCCAGTGCAGAGATGAAGGGCGAATCTGTGAAGAAGCTCCAGGAATGACTGAAGAATTCTGAGAGTAGCTGTGAGAGCAGCCTCCAAACCGGCGATGAATGTGATGGCGTTCTTCACTACACATTTGCAGGTTTGGACGTTGCTGCAGGATTACCGCCACTGTCGCGCCCTAAAATCTACTCGGTGCTTGCGAAACTAGCCACTACTACGGTGGTGCTAACCGCAGACGATGTCGTGAGGAGGCTGCAAGAGCTGCAAGTCTTGAAGAAGCACCCCCATAAGACTGTGTTCTTTGTGAACAAGATTCGGAAACTGATCGGTGAGGTTTACGATGCGAACAAGATGATCAAAGAATATGTTTCGTTGAGTGCCAAGCGGTACAGACGTAAAGTGGCGGCTTCCCACTAACTGAATCGTCTGGTGAATTCGTTCAGCGGCACACGTATTCATGCACGGCACAGAACTTATATTTAGAATCTGTTGTGTTGTTCGTGTTATTCAAATACCTTTGTCAAATTGTTTCCAAGTAATGTAGGTATAATTAATATAATTGCTGTTTTAGTTGTAAGTGACATGAAAAACAATTGAATATGGTGTTGAAGAAAGTGTTGTACTCACACGCACGCACGCACGCACGCACGCACGCACGCACGCACGCACGCACGCACGCACGCACGCACGCACGCACGCACGCACGCACGCACGCACGCACACACACACACACACACACACACACACACACACACACACACACACATGATACAGAGCTATAGTTAGAAAGCTGTGCACACATTGTTTCTGATTGTTTTTCTGTTCATAATAAAGTCATCTACAATATGGGTCGTTCTAATGTTGAGTGTCATATTTTTATGCACAGTCATTTATGATTTTCCAAAAAAAAGGTTGTGTATTTTTCCCTCGAAATTGGCATTGATATATCTTAGGGTTTTTATAGGTAAATTCTTATATATAGCGCAGTATCCAATCCTCAGGATTGTAAAATGCACTTTACCCTCCCTGGTAGACCTGTTCAATCGAACACAATTTCGGCTTCTCTTAGAAGCATTCAGCCACACTGCAATTAATGCGCGAAGAATATTCGTACATCACCGTCTGTAGCTACGTAAATCGATCATACAGCTGAGTGAACTAGACCAATGTAGAATGCCATGGGGCTAGGTGGCCTGTCAAGAGCCATGGGGCTAGGTGACTTGCCATGAAGCTAGGTGGCCTGCCAGGAATCATGGCTAAATGATAACTGACACTAGCTGTATATTGAAGACTGACACCTCTCTGCCACACTGTAAGGGCCACGTCGCTGGCCTGGAAAGCATGATAACTGACATTCCATCTGTGGCAGCTACGTATGTCAACAGCCGTGTTAAAGTGGAGAGTTGCATGCAGATTTGTACTAAGCTGTATCTTCAAAATTATTTATTTTATATCAATGCAAGTTGTGTTTATTTTGATGCTCATTTGATTATTTTAATGGTGTGACTGCAGTGTGTATTGGCTAAAGATAACATTTTATATTGTAACCTGTAAG
>CBDHHR010001082.1:0-7217 GCA_965263245.1 Metamycoplasmataceae bacterium
TCACACGCTGCAATCACGTTCCGGGGGTGTGACGTCATCGAGTTTACCACCTCCCTATCTGAAGATCGCGCCGATAGATCAACAGCGTTTCGAGTGCTTGTCACATAAATCAAGCGTCTCGTCTGGGCGAGGAGTGCGGACGGACCCGTTGGCGACCGTTAGAAGGGACGGTCGGCCCGTGACAGACGGCCTGTGTCGACGCCGACAGTCGACGAGTTAGCACTCACCACCGCCGTGTGTAAGCTGTCCATCGCTTACGCTTGTCTTACGCGGCGAAGTAGGCCTACTATGGAATAGTTACGTTTGTACCTTGTCCTAGATTCACAAAGTGAAAGTATTTATGTCGATGGAATCGGAAGTGTTTATTAACCCCAAAGTTATACATGATACAATGTTCAACAGATTGCCTACAGCTCAATTATGAAATAATTATATTATTGCTTTAGTCCCCCGGTGCACTAAAACCACAACTAATTGTGTACACGTGTTACTAAATAAGAACAAACATAAACGTCATTATAAATAATATGTGATACAGTACAGAAACTAAACATTAAAATTAAATCTAAACACTTTCGATGAGATCAAGTGCGTAATACAGTAACGATAACGCCAACCTTTAAATGATATCACAGGTAATTAATGTCACATATCTCAACAACAACATTAGTACATTAAATTATTATCATGGACAGACGTCCACGCCCAAATCAAAAGAATAGATGCAACGTAACGCAGTAATACTTTATTATAATCTCTCGGAGTGAATTCATTTCGAATGATAGCCTAAGAATATTGTATGGCACGCGCACGCACGCACGCACGCACGCACGCACGCACGCACGCACGCACGCACGCACGCACGCACGCACGCGCGCGCGCACGCACGCACGCACGCACGCACGCACACACACACACACGCACACACACACACACACACACGCGCGCACGCACGCACGCACACATATTATAATAGCATTGCCTTTACAACGATGGTATCAACATATTATACAAACAGGTCTTCAATAATCGGGTTATTTCGCGATCAGCACGTTTTGTGTGGGACCCATCTTGATACCATCTATAATAAGAAGTCTCACTAATCCATACGCTTCGTTCATCCGACCAGAAGCATTTGTAACAAAAGTGTGCGGATAAACGAGACATGTCTGCAGTAGCATTGATCGTAATGGTCAGTGTTTGATTTCTAAGTGTAGTCACTGGAGAGTTGCCGAGACAACGCGACTTAATAGTTAATGCTGTAGAGAAAGCGTTCCACCTGAGACTCAGTGATGATGGCTCTGTCTTGGTTTATGAACATTCCGACATTTAAATAAAACCTATAGAAAGATGTATTTACGTGACATCGGGGGACACGATTCTCGCAGTGGCAGTATAAAGACGCCTGGCGTCGCCGTGCGAATGATTGATGGCGTGGCGTGAGATGTGACCCTCCGCTTGACCGCTTTATGGCCTCCTGTCGCCACTGATGTGCCGGGTTATTTGCGGTTATGGGTTTTAAACCCCCCGAGAGGTCAATGTCCAAACCCACTAACAGGGATCGTCAATCGCTACTCCATCGTGGAGCGCTAGAATAGAGCGTCAAACTTGATTCCGAGAGAGAAATAACGCGCATACCTTTTGTCAAAACCGCTGGACATAAACAGGCGTGGGGACGACGTAGACGTCGCGAAAGTTGGGCCGGAGTTAACGTAAGACCAGCCACATTTGAGTTGCCCACAGGCTGCCGTTTTCTTCGTTCCCTGCTTGGTTTCATCTACTAGGGTATTCACATTTCAGACATTCATCAGCCTTCATTCAATCATTCACACACGTGCTGTATACAATTCTTGAAATTGTAATACCTCATTTTCCCACTATCCAATATTTAACCTGACACTTGTCTCAGTGTTTCAGTGTCTAGTTTAACTAATATTAGACACTGGTTTGCCAGGATGGCACCACCAATCAAAATGACGCCTGTATCTGTTCGCAGACAAACACCGACTTACGTCTGTCATAATTTCACACAAACATCATTTCTACACACCAAACATTAAACAAATCCTCACAGAAATTCAAACAACCGGCATCACGCCGTCTCTATCGGCAACTCTTTCGTCGGACGTTCCCCTTATAAAACTGTCTATGTACTAACGATAGTAGCGCATTAGAAGACCCGACATTCGATAAAACGAATTTCTGTGATTTAGGGGGCGCATTAGGGTTTTCACCCACAACGGGCGTAATAATACGAGGAACCAAAGTTCAAGGTTCGGCATCTGGAGATGCAGAGCTTCAAAATTATATACTACATGCCACATTGTCAAACTTAGTTTGATTTTCCCGCCTGCGCAGTCAATGCGCGGAATAACACGCATTGACCTTGACTTTTATCATTGACCTTGACCTTCGGTATAATTGAAATGCGCACAATCAAACTGAACAACATTGAGAAATATTAAATCAACATGTAGATCATGATTACTATCAGTACAATAAAGATAGTAGCGCATCAAAAGACTCAACATGCGATAATTAAAATGTCAGTGATTTAGGGATGGGTTAGGGTTTTCACCCACAGCGGGCATAGTTTTCAAGATACAGAGGTCATCTTGGTATCATATCAAAGCTAATGGCATTGGAAAGCTTTCTATCTGACAAAATGGCAATTTTGTTACACAGAAAGTCTTGTAAAATATTCATTTATAACTGTAACCTGTCAGGCAGAGGATGATTATTTTCATTTGGGGGGACTCAATAGTTCACGCTGTGGAATTGAATTGGGGCAAACCCCTATATCATAAACCGCCACCTTCCCCTATATCTCAGGATGCTGTCTGCCAAATTGTGTGTCTCTACCGCAATGTTTGGCCCCACAGTGACACAATATTTAAAGTTACTTCATTTCAAGCCCGAAAAGGGGGTTTATGGCCCCCTGAGGCCAAAAAGCCCCAAGTTGGGAGTGGTCATTACGAACTTGCGATGGCCCAGTGTATCAGTTATCAGGAAATACTAGTGAACAAAAACTTAGCAGAAAACATCGTGAGAGGTGGACCTGGCTCCCGGCCTATTCTTGTAGTGTTACGTCCGTTGCTGCGCTGACTGCTGTCTCCGACCTGACGTTGGCAGTGGTAGCGCGGGTGATGTGATATCGTTTGTACGGACCCCACTGCAGGTATATGGAGCACCAGTATACATTCGGTATCTCGGAGTAGAATTCTTCAACTTCCACAAATTTACCAAAATCGTAATAGTGGTGAACTCGTGTTGTACGGCTTTTTGCAGATTCCTGATGATAGCGACTGGCACAAGTGTATGTCCCCCGCCATTTAGATATTTATAAATTGCCTATCCTAATTAGTTGTTGCGTTTTATAAAACTATCATTGTTAAACTAAATAAAGTTTACCATTTGTAGCAATTAAAACGGTAAAGTTTGTAGCACCTTCATCGGTGCCGTTTGTAACATGCTAATTAGCGTCGTCGCGGAATCTTGGATCACAATAAATCATGTAACATAAGATGTGTCATCTCAAATATATGACGAGGGTCGTAAACAATGAAGGATGTTTAACTGTATAACTACAACATTAAATACAACATTAACTACAACACTAACTATAACATTAACTGCACCACTAACTGCAACACTAACTATAAACTAAATATAAGAACTACAACACTAACTACAACACTAACTACACACTAACTGCAACACTAACTACAAACTAACTGCAACACTAACAGCAAATTAACTGCAACACTAACTACACCGCCAACTACAACACTAACTGCAACACTAATTACAACACAAACTACAACACTAACTACAACAATAACTACAACACTTACTACACCTCTACTATTGTTTACTCCAATTGGTGCGTTATGTAAGCACACGCACACGTGTCTCTTTTGTTTACAACTGACCAGGGTTGCTAGACCGGAGTATAGCCACGGACCTTCAAGTGTCACAACTCACACAATTTACCGTCATTAGGCTGTCATTATTGGGCATCGTAAAATCTTATCAGGGACCGAGATTAGCCACAAATTATTCACCTCAGAATAATGGTTCGGCGTTAGAATGTTAGTTCAAAACACGGACCGGTGATGGTGTTCATTGTAGAAGTAGACAGGCCTTATCATAACACGCCTGCAGGCGCAAAGACGAGCACGTAACTGATCTGCTGTTGTTGCTATAATCACGATGCGGTTTGCAGACACAATATTGCCCGTCTGGATTCAGCCACGTGGAACGGCGTGAAATCACTCAAGCGGCACCTACACGCTTCGGTGATCACTGATGGTTTGCGCGGCTCGTCCAGGCGTCGTGTCATTAGACCAGCGACGTGCGTCGATTGCTATCAATGATTCGTACATTATTGATTACATGCACTCTTTGATATACTAATCAGTAGATGGTGTGTCACGTTCCAGCTAGGGAGAAATAAATTACTGATCGTGTTTCGTTTCGACTGGCAGTGAAACACTAACTCATGTTTACAAAGCAATTGTACTAACTACCGTGAACTATGTTTCATATGGTATACCCTACATATAAATTATATCAGTTATCATTATATTAATTTATCATTTTTCTTTCGAAATACAATAACATTACATCGTAATACTATTTGTTTTATCTACGACACAGGCACCTTTACAGAATGCAAGTTAAAAATGAAATTGTTTGCGAGTTAATGTGTGTGTGTGTGTGTGTGTGTGTGTGTGTGTGTGTGTGTGTGTGTGTGTGTGTGTGTGTGTGTGTGTGTGTGTGTGTGTGTGTGTGTGTGTGTGTGTGTGTGTGTGTGTGTGTGTGTGTGTGTGTGTGTGTGTGTGTGTGTGTGTGTGTGTGTGTGTGTGTGTGTGTGTGTGTGTGTGTGTGTGTGTGTGTGTGTGTGTGTGTGTGTGTGTGTGTGTGTGTGTGTGTGTGTGTGTGTGTGTGTGTGTGTGTGTGTGTGTGTGTGTGCGTGCGTGCGTGCGTGTATGTATAATGGTGTATGGGTATGTGCGTACGTGCGTCTGTGTGCGTGCGTGTATGTGTGATAGTTATGGGTATGTGCGTACGTGCGTCTGTGTGCATGCATGTATGTGTGATAGTTATGGGTATGTGCGTACGTGCGTCTGTGTGCGTGCGTGTATGTATGATAGTTATGGGTATGTGCGTACGTGCGTCTGTGTGCGTGCGTGTATGTATGATAGTTATGGGTATGTGCGTACGTGCGTCTGTGTGCATGCATGTATGTGTGATAGTTATGGGTATGTGCGTACGTGCGTCTGTGTGCATGCATGTATGTGTGATAGTTATGGGTATGTGCGTACGTGCGTCTGTGTGCGTGCGTGTATGTATGATAGTTATGGGTACGTGCGTACGTGCGTCTGTGTGCGTGCGTGTATGTGTGATAGTTATGTGTATGTGCGTACGTGCGCCTGTGTGCGTGCGTGTATGTATGATAGTTATGGGTATGTGCGTACGTGCGCCTGTGTGCATGCATGTATGTGTGATAGTTATGGGTATGTGCGTACGTGCGTCTGTGTGCATGCATGTATGTGTGATAGTTATGGGTATGTGCGTACGTGCGTCTGTGTGCGTGCGTGTATGTGTGATAGTTATGGGTATGTGCGTACGTGCGTCTGTGTGCGTGCGTGTATGTATGATAGTTATGGGTATGTGCGTACGTGCGCCTGTGTGCGTGCATGTATGTGTGATAGTTATGGGTATGTGCGTACGTGCGTCTGTGTGCATGCATGTATGTGTGATAGTTATGGGTATGTGCGTACGTGCGTCTGTGTGCGTGCGTGTATGTATGATAGTTATGGGTATGTGCGTACGTGCGTCTGTGTGCGTGCATGTATGTATGATAGTTATGGGTATGTGCGTACGTGCGTCTGTGTGCATGCATGTATGTGTGATAGTTATGGGTATGTGCGTACGTGCGTCTGTGTGCGTGCATGTATGTGTGATAGTTATGGGTATGTGCGTACGTGCGTCTGTGTGCATGCATGTATGTATGATAGTTATGGGTATGTGCGTACGTGCGTCTGTGTGCGTGCGTGTATGTATGATAGTTATGGGTATGTGCGTACGTGCGTCTGTGTGCGTGCGTGTATGTATGATAGTTATGGGTACGTGCGTACGTGCGTCTGTGTGCATGCGTGTATGTATGATAGTTATGGGTATGTGCGTACGTGCGTCTGTGCGCATGCGTGTATGTGTGATAGTTATGGGTATGTGCGTACGTGCGTCTGTGTGCGTGCGTGTATGTATGATAGTTATGGGTATGTGCGTACGTGCGTCTGTGTGCGTGCGTGTATGTATGATAGTTATGGGTATGTGCGTACGTGCGTCTGTGCGCATGCGTGTATGTGTGATAGTTATGGGTATGTGCGTACGTGCGTGTGTGTGCGTGCATGTATGTGTGATAGTTATGGGTATGTGCGTACGTGCGTACGTGTGCATGCATGTATGCGTGATAGTTATGGGTATGTGCGTACGTGCGTCTGTGTGCGTGCATGTATGTATGATAGTTATGGGTATGTGCGTACGTGCGTACGTGTGCATGCATGTATGCGTGATAGTTATGGGTATGTGCGTACGTGCGTACGTGTGCATGCATGTATGCGTGATAGTTATGGGTATGTGCGTACGTGCGTACGTGTGCATGCATGTATGTATGATAGTTATGGGTATGTGCGTACGTGCGTCTGTGCGCGTGCGTGCCACAAGGAATCTCGCACCTCGGTGTGCGACAGGCGTGTTGTATCACGTGATAGGAGGAAGAAGCCCGGGATGGGATTTCCCCGCTCCGGGACTTGTTTGTACAGATGAGATTCCTGACTACTGACAACACGGGACGCTGCCAACCTCTCCGTGAACTCTCTCCTCACTCGCCCCAAACACTCGTCCGTGGTCGCGTCATACGCGGTACACGGCTCAAACGTTTAGACCTTGGCTATTATTTATGTTATTATTATTATTTACACACAGACCAAAAATACAAGGAACAGTGGTCACACGTTGAACGTTGCACCCGCTACATAATTTCAGAATAGCAGCCGCTAACGACACATATTGCTTATTGACACCTACTTCTCTGAAATTGGTTCGCTCCCACGCACCTGATCAAGGTGAGATTGAATGGAACCCATTCGGCGATTTTTCTGTTTACCCAATAGAACACACACGCTTTAAATTAGTAAACATTTGTGAAA
>CBDHHR010001083.1:0-5000 GCA_965263245.1 Metamycoplasmataceae bacterium
ATATGTATACGATTTCACGGTTAGACGTAGTAATGAGACCACCATAAGAATCTGTTTTTCTATCTTAATTTACTATAAATTAAGACATATCATATGTTGAAAAACGTAAAAACACACGAAAGCGTTCACTTGTGTAGTATATAACTGTTATTATGTAGCACTGTGGGCCCAGTAAATGCAAGCTTTTTAGGAGGATTCAACAAATTGAACGAAACGAAAACTCTGCGCGAATGAAATTATGGTGTTGTCACCAGCTCCGTGCAATACGATGTTGTCCGACTATGCATTTTGGTGTGCGAGTGTGCGAGTGTGCGAGTGTGCGTGTGTGCGAGTGTGCGTGTGTGCGTGTGTGCGTGTGTGCGTGTGTGCGTGTGTGCGTGTGTGCGTGTGTGCGTGTGTGCGTGTGTGCGTGTGTGCGTGTGTGCGTGTGTGCGTGTGTGCGTGTGTGCGTGTGTGCGTGTGTGCGTGTGTGCGTGTGTGCGTGTGTGCGTGTGTGCGTGTGTGCGTGTGTGCGTGTGTGCGTGTGTGCGTGTGTGCGTGTGTGCGTGTGTGCGTGTGTGCGTGTGTGCGTGTGTGCGTGTGTGCGTGTGTGCGTGTGTGCGTGTGTGCGTGTGTGCGTGTGTGCGTGTGTGCGTGTGTGCGTGTGTGCGTGTGTGCGTGTGTGCGTGTGTGCGTGTGTGCGTGTGTGCGTGTGTGCGTGTGTGCGTGTGTGCGTGTGTGCGTGTGTGCGTGTGTGCGTGTGTGCGTGTGTGCGTGTGTGCGTGTGTGCGTGTGTGCGTGTGTGCGTGTGTGCGTGTGTGCGTGTGTGCGTGTGTGCGTGTGTGCGTGTGTGCGTGTGTGCGTGTGTGCGTGTGTGCGTGTGTGCGTGTGTGCGTGTGTGCGTGTGTGCGTGTGTGCGTGTGTGCGTGTGTGCGTGTGTGCGTGTGTGCGTGTGTGCGTGTGTGCGTGTGTGCGTGTGTGCGTGTGTGCGTGTGTGCGTGTGTGCGTGTGTGCGTGTGTGCGTGTGTGCGTGTGTGCGTGTGTGCGTGTGTGCGTGTGTGCGTGTGTGCGTGTGTGCGTGTGTGCGTGTGTGCGTGTGTGCGTGTGTGCGTGTGTGCGTGTGTGCGTGTGTGCGTGTGTGCGTGTGTGCGTGTGTGCGTGTGTGCGTGTGTGCGTGTGTGCGTGTGTGCGTGTGTGCGTGTGTGCGTGTGTGCGTGTGTGCGTGTGTGCGTGTGTGCGTGTGTGCGTGTGTGCGTGTGTGCGTGTGTGCGTGTGTGCGTGTGTGCGTGTGTGCGTGTGTGCGTGTGTGCGTGTGTGCGTGTGTGCGTGTGTGCGTGTGTGCGTGTGTGCGTGTGTGCGTGTGTGCGTGTGTGCGTGTGTGCGTGTGTGCGTGTGTGCGTGTGTGCGTGTGTGCGTGTGTGCGTGTGTGCGTGTGTGCGTGTGTGCGTGTGTGCGTGTGTGCGTGTGTGCGTGTGTGCGTGTGTGCGTGTGTGCGTGTGTGCGTGTGTGCGTGTGTGCGTGTGTGCGTGTGTGCGTGTGTGCGTGTGTGCGTGTGTGCGTGTGTGCGTGTGTGCGTGTGTGCGTGTGTGCGTGTGTGCGTGTGTGCGTGTGTGCGTGTGTGCGTGTGTGCGTGTGTGCGTGTGTGCGTGTGTGCGTGTGTGCGTGTGTGCGTGTGTGCGTGTGTGCGTGTGTGCGTGTGTGCGTGTGTGCGTGTGTGCGTGTGTGCGTGTGTGCGTGTGTGCGTGTGTGCGTGTGTGCGTGTGTGCGTGTGTGCGTGTGTGCGTGTGTGCGTGTGTGCGTGTGTGCGTGTGCGCGTGTGCGCGTGTGCGCGTGTGCGAGTGTGCGTGTGTGCGTGTGTGCGTGTGTGCGTGTGTGCGTGTGTGCGTGTGTGCGTGTGTGCGTGTGTGCGTGTGTGCGTGTGTGCGTGTGTGCGTGTGTGCGTGTGTGCGTGTGTGCGTGTGTGCGTGTGTGCGTGTGTGCGTGTGCGCGTGTGCGCGTGTGCGCGTGTGCGCGTGTGCGCGTGTGCGCGTGTGCGCGTGTGCGCGTGTGCGCGTGTGCGCGTGTTCGCGTGTGCGCGTGTGCGCGTGTGCGCGTGTGCGCGTGTGCGCGTGCGCGCGTGCGCGCGTGCGCGTGTGCGCGTGTGCGCGTGTGTGCGTGTGTGCGTGTGTGCGTGTGTGTGTGCGTGTGTGCGTGCGTGCGTGCGTGCGTGTATGCGTGCGTGCGTGCGTGTGTGCGTGTGTGTGTGTGTGTGTGTGTGCGTGCGTGCGTGCGTGCGTGCGTGTGTGTGTGTGTGCGTGCGTGCGTGTGTGCGTGCGTGCTTGTATGCGTCCGTGCACGTGTGTGTGTGTGCGGGCGGGCGTGCGTGTGTGCGTGCGTGCGTGCGTGCGTGCTTGTATGCGTCCGTGCACGCGTGTATTGTGTGTTGTGGTTAGGCGTTATGTGTGCCTACAGCAGCGTGTTAATTTCCAGCCATATGCCCTACTGATTGTGTGCATTTTAAGGCGATAGGTCAACTCAAGTCAAGCTACTGTGATCTGCGTCTGATCGTGCCCATAGTCGAACCATGTGTGCTTTGCAATCAGCGAGTGAAGCTAAGCTTCTCGCATTGACGATGTCATTTAGAGTGATCGGGGTAACCTTGTAGTGACAGGTTGAAAGTTGTGAAATACCTTGTCAAGATGGTCGCGTTTGACACGAATACTGCCGAATTGAAGAAATAACGTAAAGCTAACCCACGTCGCCAGCGCTACTTGCTTTGACGTACACACAGGATGTGACATCCAAACAGCACTAGTTTATATGCGTGTATTGTTCGCTTTTCTTACTTCCCTCCTGTGTTTGATATTTCGTGTATTTCGTTCAGTCATTCCACTCTTCCTTCATTCCTTTCTTCCTTCATCCTTTCATCCTTACTCCCTTCACCTCTTCTTTCTTACCTTCTTTCTTTCACTTCATCATCCTGCCATCATGTTTCATTCCTTCTCCCATTCATTCCTTTCGTTTTTCATCCTTCCTTCCGTCTCTTTGCTATCACAATTATTTCTTTCTTTATTTTCTTTTTTCCTTTGAAATCCTCCATCTCCTCCATTTATATATCATTTGCTTCCTTTATTCCCGGTTCATTCCTTCCTTCCTTCTTCTTACATTCTTCCTCCTTGAGCAACAACAGTTTATTTATGCTTACCACATGACCTTGATTTTAGTTCCCCCATGTCCAATGAATAATGATCTGGTCTACCGGTAAATTTCATGAATAGATCAGACACGCTTTCCCGATTCTTGTCGAACTGAGTAGGACTCGGTTTGTAATCAGCACATTATGATGTCCTTATGTTGCCAAACACCAAGAAATCGAACTAACAGTCAAATCTGATATGCTGAAAACCTTTTCAAACAAAACAAACCTCTCGGTATTTAATAAAATAGATTCACTAAATAACTTACTAATATTAACTGCATATTCGAGAATTAAATTGTACAGCCAGATGAAATATGATCTTCTCCAAACTTCACATGCGAAGAGCTGCTGCTATAACGATTACTGAGAAATTTGACATCACTTTTTCTCGACGAGAACTAACACTAGTAATCGAGAACTAACACTAGTAATCGAGAACTATCACTAGTATGCGAAGCGAAGTAGAACGTACCACATCCAAACTTATTACTTTATAATAATTGAATTGATATTACAGTTTAGCAGAGTGGCACATGTATGTATACGTACCTGCAAACAAAAATAAAATAATACACAGTTGTACATATTACGTATGCGTGCATGCACGTACGTAGTCATACACACATATACGTATGTACACATAAACACACACACACACACACATACACACACATAAAAAACATATATGTTTATTTATTTGTGTGTGTACATCATATCCGCCAGGCATTGTCCTCTCTCACACGCACAGTGGTGTTTTGAATAGAACCTTTATGAAAAAGCACACAAGTGAAAATAGACAGGATCATAAACAGATGCAGATGGTCTTGCATTACTTCACATTTAATTCCTGTGTATGTTGTTTCCGCTGCATTTCAATACACAAGCCACAGGATGATTTGTGACTACCGACAACTTATCACGTATACTGGACAATACAAGACAATGCACAAGAGAGCACGTATCTCCTTTCTTCATTTAATCACCATTATATTGCTGTATCAAATACATTAGCGTCATCGTTTGAAAGAGTATCCGTATTCATGTGAAAAAAGAAGGCAATTATCAACACAAGTATGTTTTATGACCAATAAAAGGCGTATACCGATTTGCTAATGACATCATTTGTATGCATTTTTGGTGCGATTTATGGCGTTTTGAGAGTATATAATTCCAGCGCAAAGCCAACAACTGTAGTTCCTGGACATCATCAACATGGCTGTGTTCGAGTTGAGCGTGTCTATTCTGGCCGTCTGCGCTTTCCTTCCGACCGGTGCCCCTGCCCTTGGCTTCATTGATGCCCCGATGCACTTCTACCCATACGGATGTCAAGAAGACAAAGTCGTACTTCCGAATGACGACGGGCATTCTGGACAGATTTCGTTGAGTTGCTCAATCAGGTTTTACCAGAAGACGTACCCGTGTCTTTTTGTAAGTATCCGTTCTTAGTTCTTAGGAAGTTTCCTCCAAACAGCCCAAACTTGGGCTAACGCAGGAGTTGTCCTCTGGAATTAGTGATTCAACTACAAGTTACACATTTATCCCCATGTGGGATCTTTTATTTCCCGTGGCATAGACACCAGATAGAAGGGACCACCGGCTTTTAGTGTCTCTTCCGAAAGACGCAGGCAAATGTGGGGTGAACGAAGTTGCCTAAGTTTCGAAACGGCGGCAGTTAAGATTGAACCACCGTCTCCTCGATTGACAGTCCGGCGCTCTACCGCTCTACCACCTCTCCTCACAGGTATAAGTATGTATGATGTATACCGAGACAGAACTGTCTTTGTTTCTGTGTGATCATTGTGGAAAGAACTTTCATGCCAAGTGAACACAATCACTGGCACTT
>CBDHHR010001083.1:12500-22500 GCA_965263245.1 Metamycoplasmataceae bacterium
TAAATACATCATTAAAGACATTTATTACTTTAGCATGGCGATATATAACTAATATGAGTAACGAAAATGTAATGGCATATCAAAATTAAAACACTTTCAAGAAACAAGAGGGACGTGTCGGACAACGAAGATTTCGTGGCTGCTCAGTAGCTTATTTCAATACTGTACACCAGTATAGAAAATTCGAATTCAAATAATAAGTTTGCCTTGTTGCTGTTCTTACGTGGTTAGTTTTGAACACTTTGAACACAACTGAATACGACCTCAATGACAAGACGTCCACAATGTTATGAGAGAGTTCTAAACGTATACAGTAGCGGAGTAGCAGTAGCGGATCGACAAACAAGACCAGGCCTTTTAACCGGCAGCCGTGGTCACGCTTGAAGTGTTGTTCCTATCCACGCTTGGGTTTTCCCCTTCTGACTCTGAGGGCGGCTCTATCGTTAACGGGGGGGGGGGGTATAGGAGCAGTACATCTTCGGCATGGGAAGAAGGACCTCACCACCGTCCACACGGTACATGTAGCGACCTCGAAGTCCACAGTTCGTGTCCATCCTTATGTTGATGATGTTCGGGATGGGAGAGCCGAACTCCGTGTAGTAGCGCCATCTGATGCCGGATTTGAATCCGACCTGTGAGAAAAAGACATTAGTTAGGGATATATCAGGCTAATCTCGGCATTGGTTCTAGCTAGTGTTTGTGTTCCTTCCCACGACCCACGACACTAGCCATTGTCTGCGACTTCACGTAGTCATAGCTCGTTGTGTGAAGGCATGAGCTCGGTGAAAAGTGGAGTAGTGCTCCACCGTGAGCTGTAGAACGGTTTGTCGACAGGCGTAGTATTATTACTACGATTACTGCTGCTACTGCGATTGATTGAACCGATTAATTATATCGAATAATTAAATTTTCGTGAGAAAGTCATCTGACGCAGGGATGTGTTGTAGACATTGATATATCTATGTGATACGAAACAAAATAAATACATATATAAATATACACAACAGTATTTTTTAAGGTTCAAATGGAAATACGTGAATCGCAGCATTTGGAACCTGTGCTTTTGTAAATAACACTATGTATGTTTTCATAGGTGAAAAGTTGACGACAAATGCAGCCCTAATATCATAGTGCGCTTAATGCAATATGGTAGGGTCGTTGACAACTTTTTCAACCAACACTTGTATAATGGTCAGCGTACCGAATTTTCCCATTCGCATATCTTTTGTGCACATTAACTGGACGGATGTCTATGAACGCGGCCGATCAGTCTTCCACGGGGTCAAACCAATTGGGCGAGCATCAATTATACTACGTTATTATTTCTATTTATTTTACTTATTTTAACACGTTTCTTCCACATGTCACGTAACGTGCTGGTTTTCGTGAACATTGAATTTAACAGACGGCTAATTTAAAAATACAACTTTACGGAGGACGAATTGAGTCTTATTAGTTATAGATGTGGTAGAGAAGAGACTAGTATTAATCAGGAATAAAATTCAGCGATCAGCCTGCAGTTGTCTTGTGGGAACCACAGGTGCGTGTACTGACTGATCGGGCTCAGGAATGATATCAGGCCGTTGGTGTTGATATGAAAATACACAACTATGGTCGCTATAAATTAGTTATATTTTGTTTTTTACAAGCTTGTTATTTGTCACCATGACATGAGTTGCATTGTAGCATAACTGACAGGTGTGGCCCATGGGCAAAATTTCACCACTCAGTTCGCCTATATAATACAACTTCTACCAATACTAATAATTACAATCATAATAATAACATATCCGAGCAGGTGTGTAGCGTCATACGTCTTGATAAATCCGTTGAGATGTTATTAAATATTCAATTATATGTACAGGTACATTTTATTATATAGTGAAAATCGTATTCGATTCAACCAAGCAGTCAATAATATACAATTATAAAACCAAATAATATAGTTATGCTTATTAAGCATACAATCATCAATATTAATATATATGTATGTATATATGTATGTATATATATATATATATATATATATATATTAATTTATATATATATATATATATATATATATATATATATATATATATATATATATATATATACCTCTGTGTGTTTGTATTTGTGTTTGTGTTTATGTGTGGGTGGGTGTATTTGAGTGTGGGTGGGTATGCGTGTTCGTGAGTGTGTGTATATATATGTGTGTGTGTTTGTGTGCTTGTGTGCGTATGTGCGTGAGTACATGTGTGCATGTGCATGTGCATGTGAGCGTATATTTTAATGCTTATAATAGTGTTGCCTATATACTTATGTATGTGCAATATATATATATATATATATATATATATATATATATATATATATATATATATATATACATATATATATATATATTGCATTTACACGGCTGTCGTGTCTCAAACATGCAAGTGAGTGGATACAACTTTAACGTCATGAATTATGCTCTGCCTACTGCGATATGCCACTGTAGTGTTCAGTGGTTTCTGTTTACCCCTTTTCAAATGGTTTTCCTACCCTCCTGAGTGCAGAGAGACGTGACGCCGCTGGGATCAACACGTAAAGGGGGATGCTTTGTCGTTTCCGTAATGGTTCACTTCTAAAACCAACACCATCTATACACTTTCTAATAGGTGAAAGTTGATGACGTCAATGGCAGGCAGACAGACCTGGAGATAGATGTTGAAGCCACTAATATTCGACCTGGGTGGGTAGCACGAGTAAATAAGGGAAATATGAATAGAAGGCATCTGGCGTTCGTCTGCCAGTGGGCCATGAATCTGTGCGTAATACCTTTTCGATCTTCGTTAACAAGCTTTCGCAGGCCAGTGCTGTTTGCCATGCATGACAATCCCTGGGAGATGGGAGATCCGCTACGCGAAGTGTGGAAGTTAGCTGAGTCAAACTTTCAAGTCAAAGTTTCTGAATTGCGCAAATCCCGCCTAAATTGGAAGACGGATACACGACAGGTGGAAATTCCAATACCCGTTCACATCCTATAGTAGTAGTAGTAGTAGTAGTATTGATAGTAGTAGTAGTCGTTGTAGTAGTAGTTAGTAGTAGTAGTAGTAGTAGTAGTAGTAGTAGTAGTAGTAGTAGTAGTAGTAGTAGTAGTAGTAGTAGTAGTAGTAGTACTAGTGGTAGTAGTGGTAGTAGTGGTAGTAGTAGTAGTAGTAGCGAACCAGACACAAACTTGCGAAATATTCGAAATGGCAGCAAGATAAATCGAACAGAAAAACCTGGAAATGTGTGCTCCTATTACGACGCCACTGCTGTGCTACCTAGGACGAGCGTGCCATTGTATATGCTAATGACGTCAGTAATACTTTGTCATACGCCCAGTTTTAGCAATATGCATTTTTTGAATTGATAATGGCCAATGTTCTGGATACGATTTCACTTCTACAAGTAGCTGTAACTCAATTTAATGGTTACTTCGTTTCCTTTTGTCTTATATTACAATAAAATGTCATTAACATTTTGCCACACACCCGTAATTATCTAATTATGTTTCATTTTTATTATATTTGATCATGGTCAACAATATGTATACGATTTCACGGTTAGAAGTAGTAATGAGACCACCATAAGAATCTATTTTTCTGTCTTAATTTACTATAAATTAAGACATATCATATGTTGAAAAACGTAATAAAACATGAAAGCGTTCACTTGTGTAGCAGGTAACTGTTATTATGTAGCACTGTGGGACCAGTAAATGCAAGCTTTTTAGGAGGATTCAACAAATTGAACGAAACGAAAACTCTGCGCGAATGAAATTATGGTGTTGTCACCAGCTCCGTGCAATACGATGTTGTCCGACTATGCATTTTGGTGTGCATGTGTGCGAGTGTGCGAGTGTGCGTGTGTGCGAGTGTGCGAGTGTGCGTGTGTGCGTGTGTGCGTGTGTGCGTGTGTGCGTGTGTGCGTGTGTGCGTGTGTGCGTGTGTGCGTGTGTGCGTGTGTGCGTGTGTGCGTGTGTGCGTGTGTGCGTGTGTGCGTGTGTGCGTGTGTGCGTGTGTGCGTGTGTGCGTGTGTGCGTGTGTGCGTGTGTGCGTGTGTGCGTGTGTGCGTGTGTGCGTGTGTGCGTGTGTGCGTGTGTGCGTGTGTGCGTGTGTGCGTGTGTGCGTGTGTGCGTGTGTGCGTGTGTGCGTGTGTGCGTGTGTGCGTGTGTGCGTGTGTGCGTGTGTGCGTGTGTGCGTGTGTGCGTGTGTGCGTGTGTGCGTGTGTGCGTGTGTGCGTGTGTGCGTGTGTGCGTGTGTGCGTGTGTGCGTGTGTGCGTGTGTGCGTGTGTGCGTGTGTGCGTGTGTGCGTGTGTGCGTGTGTGCGTGTGTGCGTGTGTGCGTGTGTGCGTGTGTGCGTGTGTGCGTGTGTGCGTGTGTGCGTGTGTGCGTGTGTGCGTGTGTGCGTGTGTGCGTGTGTGCGTGTGTGCGTGTGTGCGTGTGTGCGTGTGTGCGTGTGTGCGTGTGTGCGTGTGTGCGTGTGTGCGTGTGTGCGTGTGTGCGTGTGTGCGTGTGTGCGTGTGTGCGTGTGTGCGTGTGTGCGTGTGTGCGTGTGTGCGTGTGTGCGTGTGTGCGTGTGTGCGTGTGTGCGTGTGTGCGTGTGTGCGTGTGTGCGTGTGTGCGTGTGTGCGTGTGTGCGTGTGTGCGTGTGTGCGTGTGTGCGTGTGTGCGTGTGTGCGTGTGTGCGTGTGTGCGTGTGTGCGTGTGTGCGTGTGTGCGTGTGTGCGTGTGTGCGTGTGTGCGTGTGTGCGTGTGTGCGTGTGTGCGTGTGTGCGTGTGTGCGTGTGTGCGTGTGTGCGTGTGTGCGTGTGTGCGTGTGTGCGTGTGTGCGTGTGTGCGTGTGTGCGTGTGTGCGTGTGTGCGTGTGTGCGTGTGTGCGTGTGTGCGTGTGTGCGTGTGTGCGTGTGTGCGTGTGTGCGTGTGTGCGTGTGTGCGTGTGTGCGTGTGTGCGTGTGTGCGTGTGTGCGTGTGTGCGTGTGTGCGTGTGTGCGTGTGTGCGTGTGTGCGTGTGTGCGTGTGTGCGTGCGTGCGTGCGTGCGTGCGTGCGTGCGTGTGTGCGTGTGTGCTTGAGTGCGTGTGTGCGTGTGGGCGTGTGTGCGTGTGTGCGTGTTTGCGTGTGTGCGTGTGTGCGTGTGTGCGTGTGTGCGTGTGTGCGTGTGTGCGTGTGCGTGTGTGCGTGCAACTGCAAGGGCGAGTTCTTGCGTATATGTAGAATGTAATTTTACGATGGCAAAATTAAGACTATTCATGATATTATGTAAGGTTTATACGTTGCTAAATTTTCAGTGATGGTGGTATTACACACGTGTGTGTGTGTGTGTGTGTGTGTGTGTGTGTGTGTGTGTGTGTGTGTGTGTGTGTGTGTGTGTGTGTGTGTGTGTCTGTGTGTGTGTGTGTGTGTGTGTGTGTGTGTGTGTGTGTGCGTGCGTGCGCGCGTGCGTGCGTGCGTGCGTGTGTGCGTGCGTGCGTGCGTGCTTGTATGCGTCCGTGCACGCGTGTATTGTGTGTTGTGGTTAGGCGTTATGTGTGCCTACAGCAGCGTGTTAATTTCCAGCCATATGCCCTACTGATTGTGTGCATTTTAAGGCGATAGGTCAACTCAAGTCAAGCTACTGTGATCTGCGTCTGATCGTGCCCATAGTCGAACCATGTGTGCTTTGCAATCAGCGAGTGAAGCTAAGCTTCTCGCATTGACGATGTAATTTAGAGTGATCGGGGTAACCTTGTAGTGACAGGTTGAAAGGTGTGAAATACCTTGTCAAGATGGTCGCGTTTGACACGAATACTGCCGAATTGAAGAAATAACGTAAAGCTAACCCACGTCGCCAGCGCTACCTGCTTTGACGTACACACAGGATGTGACATCCAAACAGCACTAGTTTATATGCGTGTATTGTTCGCTTTTCTTACTTCCCTCCTGTGTTTGATATTTCGTGTATTTCGTTCCGTCATTCCACTCTTCCTTCATTCCTTTCTTCCTTCATCCTTTCATCCTTACTCCCTTCACCTCTTCTTTCTTACCTTCTTTCTTTCACTTCATCATCCCTGCCATCATGTTTTATTTCTTATCTCATTCATTCCTTTCGTTTTTCATCCTTCCTTCCGTCTCTTTGCTATCACAATTATTTCTTTCTTTATTTTCTTTTTTCCTTTGAAATCCTCCATCTCCTCCATTTATATATGATTTGCTTCCTTTCTTCCCGGTTCATTCCTTCCTTCCTTCTTCTTACATTCTTCCTCCTTGAGCAACAACAGTTTATTTATGCTTACCACATGACCTTGATTTTAGTTCCCCCATGTCCAATGAATAATGCTCTGGTCTACCGGTAAATTTCATGAATAGATCAGACACGCTTTCCCGATTCTTGTCGAACTGAGTAGGACTCGGTTTGTAATCAGCACATTATGATGTCCTTATGTTGCCAAACACCAAGAAATCGAACTAACAGTCAAATCTGATATGCTGAAAACCTTTTCAAACAAAACAAACCTCTCGGTATTTAATAAAATAGATTCACTAAATAACTTACTAATATTAACTGCATATTCGAGAATTAAATTGTACAGCCAGATGAAATATGATCTTCTCCAAACTTCACATGCGAAGAGCTGCTGCTATAACGATTACTGAGAAATTTGACATCACTTTTTCTCGACGAGAACTAACACTAGTAATCGAGAACTAACACTAGTAATCGAGAACTAACACTAGTATGCGAAGCGAAGTAGAACGTACCACATCCAAACTTATTACTTTATAATAATTGAATTGATATTACAGTTTAGCAGAGTGGGACATGTATGTATACGTACATGCAAACAAAAATAAAATAATACACAGTTGTACATATTACGTATGCGTGCATGCACGTACGTAGTCATACACACATATACGTATGTACACATAAACACACACACATACACACACATAAAAAACATATATTTATTTATTTGTGTGTGTACATCATATCCGCCAGACATTGTCCTCTCTCACACGCAGAGTGGTGTTTTGAATAGAACCTTTATGAAAAAGCACACAAGTGAAAATAGACACGATCATAAACAGATGCAGATGGTCTTGCATTACTTCACATTTAATTCCTGTGTATGTTGTTTCCGCTGCATTTCAATACACAAGCCACAGGATGATTTGTGACTACCGACAACTTATCACGTGTACTGGACAATACAAGACAATGCACAAGAGAGCACGTATCTCTTTTCTTCATTTAATCACCATTATATTGCTGTATCAAATACATTAGCGTCATCGTTTGAAAGAGTATCCGTATTCATGTGAAAAAAGAAGGCAATTATCAACACAAGTATGTTTTATGACCAATAAAAGGCGTATACCGATTTGCTAATGACATCATTTGTATGCATTTTTGGTGCGATTTATGGCGTTTTGAGAGTATATAATTCCAGCGCAAAGCCAACAACTGTAGTTCCTGGACATCATCAACATGGCTGTGTTCGAGTTGAGCGTGTCTATTCTGGCCGTCTGCGCTTTCCTTCCGACCGGTGCCCCTGCCCTTGGCTTCATTGATGCCCCGATGCACTTCTACCCATACGGATGTCAAGAAGACAAAGTCGTACTTCCGAATGACGACGGGCATTCTGGACAGATTCCGTTGAGTTGCTCAATCAGGTTTTACCAGAAGATGTACCCGTGTCTTTTTGTAAGTATCCGTTCTTAGTTCTTAGGAAGTTTCCTCCAAACAGCCCAAACTTGGGCTAACGCAGGAGTTGTCCTCTAGAATTAGTGATTAAACTATAAGGTTCACATTTACCCCCATGTGTGATCTTTTACTTCCCGTGACATAGACAGCAGATAGAAGGGACCACCGGCTTTTAGTGTCTCTTCCGAAAGACACAGGCAAATGTGGGGTGAATGAAATTGCCTAAGTTTCGAAACGGCGGTAGGTAAGATTGAACCACAGTCTCCTCGATTGGCAGTCCGGCGCTCTACCGCGCGACCACCGCTCCTCACAGGTCTAAGTATGTATGATGTATTCCGAAACAGAACTGTCTTTATTTCTGTGTCATCAATGTGGAAAGAACTTTCATGCCAAGTGAACACAATCACTTGCATTTAATATAAATAAGACGACAACTCGCCTTTTCTTGGTGGCTTTTATCAACGCAGACATTACTAATTCATTTACATTTGTTTCTTTAAATGAATTTATATTTACGATTATATGATAAATATATATATATATATGTATATATATATATATATATATATATATATATATATATATACATATATATATATACATATATATATATATATATATATATATATATATATATATATATTTGCATATTTCATTATATATTTTAATTTCGTGTTTGTATGACTGTATAGTTAATAATCGTCATTGCAATATTTTTATTTAAACTTTAATATGTTATCTCTCTGGTTGAATTGAATACCATTTACTCTAATAAACTTATCTGCATATGCCTATACTTGTATACTGTATCACCTACTAATCGATTTATCCCGATTTAAGATGCTTTATAACATATGATCATTCGTTATTATAATTATTATTATCATTGTCATATAGAGGAATTGACTGGTGAGCAATTATCCAGGGTTCATATCTGTCAGATAGGTTACAATAAAAGTCATATCATGGTAACAAACTATATGCTTGGAAATACAAATACGTAATGAACAGCGAAAACATTTTTGTATTTTAGATCAACACCAACGGCCTGATATCATTCGTGAACCCGATCAGTCAGTACACGCCACTGTGGTTCCCACAACGCAGTTGTAGACTGATCGCCCCCTACTGGGCCGACGTGGACACTACCGAAAACGCAGGCCGTATATACTTCAGGTACGAAACTTACGCAGTGATACGTACCTGTGCTGATTAATTTTATTTGTGGCTAATACTACTGTGTAATATACAACTTCTGTAACTATTAAGAATAAATTCGTGCTGTTTAAAGCTATATTCTTTGATTATTCGTCTTTTAAATATAAACCTCAAGAGAACCAGCCCGCTACGTGACAAGGTAGTAAGCGAGATAACATAAGCAACGTAAATAGCAACAATATCATAATATAGCTTAATGCTCGCCCGTTTGGTTTGACGATCATCCCTGCGGTCAACATGCAGAAAGGAGTGTGAGGCAGATATTCAACAACCTAATCATATACAAATGTTGGTTAACAGAGAGTCGAAGGACAATGCCATACTGGATCGGGCGCACGATGATATCAGGGCTGCATTTGGGGTCAACTTTTCGCCCAGAAGTGTCTTCATCGCTTCCTGGCATCGCGTCACATTCTTTGGCGGATCTGAGGTCACTCCGGTACGTGTCGTCATTTCACCGCTGTTTTAGTCTGTTTGTTCGCACATGTTACTTCGATTGCATTGATCTCTTTAACGTATTCTGCACATTCTTGCATGGTCAGTAAATATGACATTCGCATCATTCTAACACATATTTATAATGTTCAGTTGTAAGACCAACTATTAGGCACGCTCGCTCGCACGCACGCACACACGCACGCACGCACGCGCGCTCTCATCGATGCCATGTCATAAGACTACGTTGCACGGATTGGTATGATTGAACACGATAAATCGATTTATGTGTATATATATATATATATATATATATATATATATATATATATATATATTATACATGAAATATTATATACATATAAATACTTAAACATAATTTATTTATATAACTATATATTATATACATTATATAACTATATAACTCTATTATACAATACTTTTTAATGACACTTCATTATTCCAGGTGAGCACGTTCCAAGCGGTGCTGATTACAAATGGTCGTCAGACGTACGTCATGTTCAACTACGGAGACATCGCGTGGACCACAGGCACCGCGAGCGGCGCTGACAAAAACGGTCTGGGCGGAGTTCCTGCCGAGGTGAGTGCAAAACGGAACCCTCAGACACACCGTATTTATATATTTTTATAACA
>CBDHHR010001084.1:0-2500 GCA_965263245.1 Metamycoplasmataceae bacterium
TCGGTCGGTCGGTCGGTCGGTCGGTCGGTCGGTCGGTCGGTCGGTCGGTCGGTCGGTCGGTCGGTCGGTCGGTCGGTCGGTCGGTCGGTCGGTCGGTCGGTCGGTCGGTCGGTCGGTCGGTCGGTCGGTCGGTCGGTCGGTCGGTCGGTCGGTCGGTCGGTCGGTCGGTCGGTCGGTCGGTCGGTCGGTCGGTCGGTCGGTCGGTCGGTCGGTCGGTCGGTCGGTCGGTCGGTCGGTCGGTCGGTCGGTCGGTCGGTCGGTCGGTCGGTCGGTCGGTCGGTCGGTGGGACGGTGGGTGTGTGGGTGGTGTGTCGGTCGAGCATATGCATGCATATATATATATATATATATATATATATATATATATATATATATATATATATATGTATATATATATGTATACCTATTATGTATGCCTACCTGTCGTACATAAACAAATAACCATCTCGCTTTATTTGAAGAATGGATTAATCCTTCCCAGGTAAGTCACGAGGATGCCATATATGGGGCGATGTTATCAGTTTTAGGAACCGGACACCGAAGTACATATACTATTATTTATGGGGGGGGGGGGTATATGTTGTACCCCACGATAAATAGATCCCTGATCCATTATAGTTAAAACAGGGTTCCATCTACAAGTTCACCGACTGATGCCGACCGACCCGGTGTCGACCGCGTGTTTCTTCCGGAAGTAGAAAGACCAGTTTCCGGCGGATATTATAAAATGTGTGTGTGTCCAATGTACCGGATGTCGTAACAATGCGGAAAACAATATCGCATGCTCTCGTAACGTTGTGTTGGTCCGTGGATGGCGGTAGTTGACATGTCGTAAACCAGATGCAGGATGTGTAAGGAGTGTGTTTCACACCCAGCGATATTTACTCCTTGTTTATTGAGGTATTTACATGGTACGGACAGCGTCCATGATAAATGTCAGACCGCCGTGCAACTGTTCTCATTTAGATTGACCTAATGTTAAACCTGCATCGCTGACAATGTCACGACTGCCCGATTTACAGTGTTTGGTTTCCTTTATGCAACGTATAAGTGTTGTGAAATTAATTAATAACAGGATATTTTACAAGTGTTTTTCACACTTACAGTTACTATTTTTGTTGACATGTTTACACTGTATGAACAAAGGTGCAAGCGAGTTGACTGGAACTCGATGATAAATGTCTGATCGCTCGTATAGTCACTGGCTTTCTCTTGTTTAGTCTATAAAAATATGACTAACCGATTCTCAGTAGTTTGTGTCTTTTGTGCAGCGATTGTAAAATTTGTTAATATTCTGTTTACACCTTTAAGAAATCCACACACTACAACAACACACTAGTTTCCTATTTTTTTGACCTGACTAACCTACACAATGAGGATGGACCTGTGCTAATGGCTTCAATGAATATATTTCGTGTGTAATAAAAACACGAAAAATGAAAAAAGTAAACAAAGTTGCAAATCTCCGTCTCTTTCTCTCTAGCTCCCTGTCTCCCTGCCTCCCTGCCTCCCTGCCTCCCTGCCTCCCTGCCTCCCTGCCTCCCTGCCTCCCTGCCTCCCTGCCTCCCTGCCTCCCTGCCTCCCTGCCTCCCTGCCTCTATGCCTCCCTGCCTCCCTGCCTCCCTGCCTCCCTGCCTCCATGCCTCTCTGCCTCTCTGCCTCCCTGTCTCCCAGTCTCCCTGCCTCCGTGCCTCCTTGCCTCCCTGCCTCCCTGCCTCCCTGTTCCCTGCCTCCCTGCCTCCCTGCCTCCCTGCCTCCCTGCCTCCCTGCCTCCCTGCCTCCCTGCCTCCCTGCCTCCCTGCCTCACTGCCTCCCTGCCTCTATGCCTCCCTGCCTCCCTGCCTCCCTGCCTCCCTGCCTCCATGCCTCTCTGCCTCTCTGCCTCCCTGTCTCCCAGTCTCCCTGCCTCCGTGCCTCCCTGCCTCCCTGCCTCCCTGCCTCCCTGCCTCCCTGTTCCCTGCCTCCCTGCCTCCCTGCCTCCCTGCCTCCCTGCCTCCCTGCCTCCCTGCCTCCCTGCCTCACTGCCTCCCCGCCTCCCTGCCTCCCTGCCTCCCTTTGCATTCTGGTGTTTTGCTCGTGGATGAAAGATGTCTCCGATGTTAGCAACAACATCTCTGTCGCAGCCTTTCCAGATTACGCCAGGAGCAGCGTGACATAAGGCCGAAGATTGTGTTCGTGTTGGTATTTTATTTTTAAAATCTTTCTGTATTGCTCTTCCCTTGCTCCACCTCCACTGTTGTTAGCCTTATGCAGAAGTCTCCCATGTGTTTACAGGACCGTGTGTAGCTTTCAGGGTGTCTTTTAGGTGTCACATAAATGAAATGAAATGAGAAAAAAAGTAAACAAAGTTGCAAATCTCCGTCTCTTTCTCTCTAGCTCTCTGCCTCCCTGCCTCCCTGCCTCCCTGCCTCCCTGCCTCCCTGCCTCCCTGCCTCCCTGCCTCCCTGCCTCCCTGCCTCCCTGCCTGCCTGCCTCCCTGCCTCCCTGCCTCCCTGCCTCC
>CBDHHR010001085.1:0-2500 GCA_965263245.1 Metamycoplasmataceae bacterium
TCGAGTGGAGTGGAGAGTGGAGTGGAGTGGAGTGGAGTGGAGTGGAGTGGAGTGGAGTGGAGTGGAGTGAGTGGAGTGGAGTGGAGTGGAGTGGAGTGGAGTGGAGTGGTGGAGTGGAGTGGAGTGGAGTGGAGTGGAGTCGAGTCGAGTCGAGTCGAGTCGAGTCGAGTCGAGTCGAGTCGAGTCGAGTCGAGTCGAGTCGAGTCGAGTCGAGTCGAGTCGAGTCGAGTCGAGTCGAGTCGAGTCGAGTCGAGTCGAGTCGAGTCGAGTCGAGTCGAGTCGAGTCGAGTCGAGTCGAGTCGAGTGGAGTGGAGTGGAGTGGAGTGGAGTGGAGTGGAGTGGAGTGGAGTGGAGTGGAGTGGAGTGGAGTGGAGTGGAGTGGAGTGGAGTGGAGTGGAGTGGAGTGGAGTCGAGTCGAGTCGAGTCGAGTCGAGTCGAGTCGAGTCGAGTCGAGTCGAGTCGAGTCGAGTCGAGTCGAGTCGAGTCGAGTCGAGTCGAGTCGAGTCGAGTCGAGTCGAGTCGAGTCGAGTCGAGTCGAGTCGAGTCGAGTCGAGTCGAGTCGAGTCGAGTCGAGTCGAGTCGAGTCGAGTCGAGTCGAGTCGAGTCGAGTCGAGTCGAGTCGAGTCGAGTCGAGTCGAGTCGAGTCGAGTCGAGTCGAGTCGAGTCGAGTCGAGTCGAGTCGAGTCGAGTCGAGTCGAGTCGAATCGAATCGAATCGAATCGAATCGAATCGAATTGAATGTTAGTATTTGCAAATAACATTAGTTTCTTTAACAATAAATGCATACAATACTGCCAAAGTGCCAGAAAACAGCCCCAGAAACTTGATACCGCGCCACTGACGCTATATTCAACCACAGAAGTGATACGAATAAGGAATTTCACTCGCTGCGTTTCGGTCACGACAACCTGACGCGCCCTCTAGCGATTCGATGGCAAACGGAAGAAAACGACTGATTTACAGTGGCGGAGACACTGAATAATTTTGTACTGCTGCAGGTTGCATGGATAATTAGGCCTAAAGGGACAATCATCCAGGTGTCGATTTCTTTCGTTTAGCAACAAAACAACGTGACAGGCATATTGTTTGTATAACATAAATTTTAATTAATATCGGAATTAAATTAATAAAAAAATTGTAGTAAACTAAATCTAAAGAAACTGCGCTTGGCATCCATAATACACATACTTGTAGTTCAGTTCATAGCATGATTGTATACTGATTGTATTAAATGTTGCTTTGAAATAAATGTTGACAATGTTTTGAACGACTAATCATTTAGACAAAGGTTCCATTGTCGCCACGCAAGAACTATAAACCTTAGCATTTAGGACTGTCGTTATATAATACCTAAAAAGCTGGTTTAATTCAGCTGTATAAGTCAATTAAGCATATAAGTATCATGCCTAATCTATTATCTATAAGTACATGATGCAAACTATTGTTGGTGATATTATATGGTTACTTTAATTTAAATTTGCAGCCCTGAACATAAAAGTTTATATATATATATATATATATATATATATATATATATATATATATATATATATATATATATATATATATCGTATTATACATAGTGTCAACCGTAAATTAGCACAGCGCGCACACTATATTAGGCGCACTTGCCATCTAGGAAGGAGAATGTAAAATAATGAGCTGACTGTTGTTGCATCCAGCGTCAAAACACTACCGTCCATAAATGGGTGTCTTGAACTTGAACAGGAACAGCGGCCCCGCATCGCTCCCTCAAGTCTTAGCTGCACCCTGTGGGAGTACCTCGCGCAGGATGGAATCACATGGTGGGTCGTTTTGACGAGGTTTTGATAGCGCGCGTTGCTGGAACTGTGGCGATTCACGGCTTCCGGCGAAAGGGCACGAGGCGCGAACGCGGATAAATCGATGTATTTACTGCGGCCACTAACGGCGAGCAACGCATCATCACCCGTACCAGTAGCCCCCGACGATCTGGGCGATAATTCGGGTTACTTACTGCAGTCGTTATTGTTAGCGTTATTGCCTGTACGGTGATTGCCTGTGGCAGACTTCCCCAATCAATAACTCTGAACCTATGTGTTTGTTCGCCCAAGGATCTGTCCGCGACACTGTCAACATGATTGCATTTCGTCAATACCCATTATAACGTCACTTGATTTTGTAGTTATAACTGCGTAACTTTCCTATCATAGATTTAGTGCGTTAGCAGGCTAGTTCCATCATTTCACTTTAGGCGAGGTAGCCTGTATTACATACATTATAAAAACGCTAGCGCCCTATTTTTATCATTCATGTGGCAACGTGTGACCATAGCCGTATGCTTAGACTAGAGTCGCAGACTGACTCATGCCGAGGTCTTACTTCGGCGTCAATAGTGCCACAAGCCGCAATATGTTTAAACACTGCGTGCCTGAATTCAACAAAACATACGACGATATAGTTGAAATGCTTGTGATCGGCATCCTTTTCTGTTTTCGATTGTTGGAGATTTTGCTAAACA
>CBDHHR010001087.1:0-3179 GCA_965263245.1 Metamycoplasmataceae bacterium
CTACATGTCACACGCCCTACAACACACTGCTACATGTCACACACCCTACAACACACTGCTACATGTCACACGCCCTACAACACACCACTACATGTCACACATCCTACAACACACCGCTACATGTCACACACCCTACAACACACCGCTACATGTCACATGCCCTACAACACACCGCTACATGTCACACATCCTACAACACACCGCTACATGTCACACACCCTACAACACACACCGCTACATGTCACACACCCTACAACACACACCGCTACATGTCACACACCCTACAACACACTGCTACATGTCACACGCCCTACAACACACCGCCACATGTCACACGCCCTACAACACACCGCTACATGTCACACACCCTACAACACACACCGCTACATGTCACACATCCTACAACACACCGCTACATGTCACACGCCCTACAACACACTGCTACATGTCACACGCCCTACAACACACTGCTACATGTCACACACCCTACAACACACTGCTACATGTCACATGCCCTACAACATACCACTACATGTCACACATCCTACAACACACCGCTACATGTCACACATCCTACAACATACTACTACATGTCACACGCCCTACAACACACTGCTACATGTCACACACCCTACAACACACTGCTACATGTCACACGCCCTACAACACACCACTACATGTCACACATCCTACAACACACCGCTACATGTCACACACCCTACAACACACCGCTACATGTCACATGCCCTACAACACACCGCTACATGTCACACATCCTACAACACACCGCTACATGTCACACACCCTACAACACACACCGCTACATGTCACACACCCTACAACACACACCGCTACATGTCACACACCCTACAACACACTGCTACATGTCACATGCCCTACAACACACCGCCACATGTCACACGCCCTACAACACACCGCTACATGTCACACACCCTACAACACACACCACTACATGTCACACATCCTACAACACACCGCTACATGTCACATGCCCTACAACACACACCGCTACATGTCACATGCCCTACAACACACACCGCTACATGTCACACACCCTACAACACACACCGCTACATGTCACACACCCTACAACACACCGCCACATGTCACACGCCCTACAACACACCGCTACATGTCACACATCCTACAACACACACCGCTACATGTCACACGCCCTACAACACACACCGCTACATGTCACACATCCTACAACACACACTGCTACATGTCACACACCCTACAACACACCGCTACATGTCACACACCCTACAACACACACTGCTACATGTCACACACCCTACAACACACCGCTACATGTCACACATCGTATAACACACACCGCTACATGTTACATGCCCTACAACACACACCGCTACATGTCAAACACCCTACAACACACACCGCTACATGTCACATGCCCTACAACACAAGCCGCTACATGTCAGCTACCTGCCACTGTTGTCATTACCTGTCATTGCTACTTGCTACAGCTACCACTGTCACTGCTACCTGTCACTGTTACCAGTCTCTGTGTGTCACAGTTACCTGTCACCATAGTTTGTCAACTATCTATTACTGTTACAATTCACAGCTACCTGTCACCACTGCGAGTCAACATTCCATATCACTATCTGCTATCTGTCAACCACCACTAATTGTCATAACTACATTGTCATAACTACATGTTGACAATGGTCACCATCAAATATATCTGTCACCACTAACTGGCATCACTAACTGTTGACAGAGTATGATTTATAGTTCTCACCAGATCTAGCCTAATGCACATTTAGCAAATATATTTTACTATTTTGTATGTAAACCTACTGTAAAAATCAACCTTTTGTGACACCATTTTTGGTGTTATGATAGCTACATTGCTTACGTACCTTCTTAGCTGAAGAGCACATGCTAAGCAGGTGTTTCACTCCAAACGACATGCAGCCCAGAAATATGTTGTCACTGAAATGTCATAAACATTATCCTTTTTAGATATCGTCAACCTACGAAGTACTATTTAAGGTGAGTATCTTTTTTAAGATGTCACTTCTGAATAGACTATTTATAATATTAATAATAATAGCTAAATTGTATGTACAAAACAAAATATCCAAAGGCAAAGATACTCTTTCCATGTGCTTTTCATAAAATTCTAATTTCTTTCAAAACCTTATGGAAAATTCTGATATCACTGTATAAGATATTAGTTTCTTTAAAAAAATCATAATATATAACACTATTGATTAAAACAACTTGTTTACAATCATGTTCTTTTAGATAAGTTAATAAAATACATAACATAATAAATGTATATTGTTCCTTAGCAAGAAGACATTCACAAACTTAATACCGTTTCAGTGGGAGAGTCACCAGATGACAGAGTAACTTGTTAACAGAGTATGAGTGTAAGTTGCTAGCTGTAACAGTGACCAGATGACTGTAACAGTAATCAGATGATTGTAACAGTGACCAGATGATTCTAACAGTGACCAGATTACTGTAACAGTGATCAGATTAATGTAACAGTGACCAGATGATTGTAACAATGATCGGATGACTGTAACAGTGACCAGATGACTGTAACAGTGATCAGATGACTGTAACAGTGACCAGATTACTGTAACAGTGATCAGATTAATGTAACAGTGATCAGATGACTGTAACAGTGATCAGATGATTGTAACAGTGACAAGATTACGGTAACAGTGATCAGATGATTGTAACATTGATCAGATTAATGTAACAGTGATCAGATGATTGTAACAGTGATCGGATGATTGTAACAGTGATCAGACGACTGTAACAGTGATCAGATGACTGTAACAGTGACCAGATGACTGTAACAGTGATCAGATGACTGTAACAATGATCGGATGACTGTAACAGTGATCGGATGACTGTAACAGTGATCAGATGACTGTAACAGTGACCAGATGACTGGAACAGTGATCAGATGACTGTAACAGTGACCAGATGACTGTAACAGTGATCGGATGGCTGTAACTGTGATCAGATGACTGTAACAGTGATCGGATGACTGTAACAGTGATCAGATGACTGTAACAGTGATCAGATGACTGTAACAGTGATCGGATGACTGTAACAGTGATCAGATGACTGTAACAGTGACCAGATGACTGTAACAGTGATTGGATGAC
>CBDHHR010001088.1:0-2500 GCA_965263245.1 Metamycoplasmataceae bacterium
TAGACAGATAGACAGACAGACAGACAGACAGACAGACAGACAGACAGACAGACAGACAAACAGACAGACAGACAGACAGAGAGACAAAAGAAGAGGGGAAAGGAAAGAGAGCCAAAAACAAAAGGAGAAAGAGAGAGAATGTGTGTGTGTGTGTGTGTGTGTGTGTGTGTGTGTGTGTGTGTGTGTGTGTGTGTGTGTGTGTGTGTGTGTGTGTGTGTGTGTGTGTGTGTGTGTGTGTGTGTGTGTGTGTGTGTGTGTGTGTGTGTGTGTGTGTGTGTGTGTGTGTGTGTGTGTGTGTGTGTGTGTGTGTGTGTGTGTGTGTGTGTGTGTGTGTGTGTGTGTGTGTGTGTGTGTGTGTGTGTGTGTGTGTGTGTGTGTGTGTGTGTGTGTGTGTGTGTGTGTGTGTGTGTGTGTGTGTGTGTGTGTGTGTGTGTGTGTGTGTGTGTCTGTGTGTGTCTGTGTGTGTCTGTGTGTGTGTGTGTGTGTGTGTGTGTGTGTGTGTGTGTGTGTGTGAGAGAGAAAGAGAGAGAGAGACAGAGAGAGAGGGATGTAGAAATATAGATAGAGAGAAAGAGAGAGATGGGGAAGAGAGCGAGAGCGAGAGCGAGAGCGAGAGCGAGAGCGAGAGCGAGAGCGAGAGCGAGAGCGAGAGCGAGAGCGAGAGCGAGAGCGAGAGCGAGAGCGAGAGCGAGAGCGAGAGCGAGAGCGAGAGCGAGAGCGAGAGCGAGAGCGAGAGCGAGAGCGCGAGAGAGATTCGACGATCTACCGACTGAAAACGTTTATTGTATAGAATTAGTTACAATTTACCGTGGTCATATTGAATAGAGAAACACTCTGAAGATTTCACGTGTCCCAACGGCGTTACGTAATAATGATTATAAATAATAATAATAACAACAATTCTACAGAGCATTAATCATCGGGGATCAGAGCACAGAGACGTAACATACAAACTGGATCCAAATTGTGTGTGCACCTACAGAAAAAGCACGTTTGCCAATGTTGACGTTAGCCTTACGAACAATCGATCGCCACCGAACAGCTATTATCGGCTATACGTGGCGAAGTATTAAGTGGCACCAGAGACTAAGCATGTAGCGTACGACAGGAATAAATGTAATAGAAATAAATACTGTTGCGCAGATGTGCGCTGTCGAGGCGTGTTGTTCCAAGAGTGGAAGTTTGTACTAACAAAACATAAAGCGTAGAGCAACTTACATTAGCATTCGGGAGGAATTTTCGCACGTGTGCGTGTGCGTGTGCGTGTGCGTGTGCGTGTGCGTGTGCGTGTGCGTGTGCGTGTGCGTGTGCGTGTGCGTGTGCGTGTGCGTGTGCGTGTGCGTGTGCGTGTGCGTGTGCGTGTGCGTGTGCGTGTGCGTGTGCGTGTGCGTGTGCGTGTGCGTGTGCGTGTGCGTGTGCGTGTGCGTGTGCGTGTGCGTGTGCGTGTGTGAGACAGGGATTATGTTATATAGGATTGATTGAAATGTGTTTTGTATTTGTTAATTCCTTTCTTTCATCTCGTCGTAAAGGGTTTATGGCGAAAACATTGGTCAGTACGGCCGCACCGTCTTATGTCATGATGTACACAGTTCCAACACGATAGCTCTGCTAGAAACTGTATATTTTAACGAATAGCGTTTCTTTAGTAATTGTTTACTTTGCTTTACCTACGCAGGAACGCCAAGAGGAGAAACACCATGGGCACATTTGATCAATCATCTACGTTATGATCAACTCGACAATATACGAATATGCTGAAAACAAATTGTGTTTTATTCGACTATTGGACAAATAGAACAGAGAAAACGTTCTTTTGTGATGGATAGAAACACGCCTAATGAATCCACAACGGTAATCCGGAGTATACGATAGTACACGGTTAACTCTTCTATAACGCGGTATCCAGTAATTGGGTTCGATTGATCAACATGACAGACTACATGCAGGCATTTCGTAAGACGAACTCAGCGTCAACCTACGCATTCCTACAGGTTACAGACTGACGCTGTTATTGACACAATGAATAATTCTTGCCAGTCACGCTCTGCGTGTAGTAATTATTCAATAAATTATTCTTATTCCCAGTTGTTCATTGCGGGACAAAGACCGCGGCACTGGCGAGGAAACATGAAAGAATCCCCGGCCACAGACGTTTTCCGCACTTCAAACATCGCCGAATGTGTTCGCATCACATCATTGCGTATTGAATGCAGAGATCGTCAGTTTAGTCCGCGACGTCCAATAAATACCTGGTGAAATTGCCTCAAACTTTAAAATTACTTTGTTGAGGAAATGTCATGTTATGGTTTAAAAGATTCAACAAGATTTAATAAAAGGCTTCACACAGACCAACTCCCAGATGGCAAAAAGGAAGGAAGTATTCGAATATTGAGAGTTTAACACAGTTGATTTAGGTGAAAGCCGCACTTCTGAAATATAAATGTTGTCGATGTTGTTGTAAAATAATGTAGCTTATATGTCGACAGCATGCACAGTTGCA
>CBDHHR010001089.1:25000-27500 GCA_965263245.1 Metamycoplasmataceae bacterium
AATGTCAAATTTCAAATGTTTTTATGTATCAATAAATAGGGGCCTACCCTTAAATAAACAACATTTTGTGACTTTAATCATAATACCATAACCACCTGGAAACCATGTGAAAGGAAAAGACCTAGAGGAAGACCAATGAGACGTTGGAGAGACGAACTAGACTAGACGACTACTGGCAGAGGATAGCGCAAGATAGGCAGATGTGGAAGCAGCATGCTGACGCCTTCGACCACGGGACACTATGGCTGCACAATGATGGTGATGATGATGGTGATGATGATGATGATGATGATGATGATGATGATGATGATGATGATAATGATGAATCATAACACACATATTAAAATACTGTGATGCCGTCATGTGACAATATACTATTGTCGTTGTTTGACATAATATGTTCGTCCTTAATTGGTGGTATTTGTAGCACACGTAAAGTGTACATATCTACTGTTTTAATGTTGCATTTGTTTGTTTGTTCCTCAGCTGCCCAGACGCCAATGCCGTGGAACCAATTGTCAGCCTCACTGTGGCCAAGCCAATCTCCTTGGAAGTCCTGGATCAGTCCTAGTTTTGTTCTGCAGAAGCCGTGGAGTGATACTAAATGCTTCGACGCGTGGCTGGACGGGGCCGGCACTTTGACGTCCTCGCCCATACAGTTCGTCGCAAAAGGTCAGATTGGTTTATTTACGGCACATCAACAAAGACCGCTCCCCGAAACAAAATGGCGGAATGGCGTATTGTTTATTTACGAGGTATACGTGTCGGGTTTACAGCTCCGACATCATTTGCATAATTTACTGAGGTTATTGCTGTGATCTATTGACGGAGGTCGTTTGTACGTGAGTCGAAGGATATAAAATATTGCGTTACGTGTGCTGGTCCGGTGCTGTAAGATAAGATAAGATAGCTTTATTGCCATGTGTTCAGATTGTAGTTACAACAAAACTTTGGAATGTGTGATGATATTTGTCGTCGTACCAGGACATTCACATGACAATATATTCATAAGCACCAAACGATGATGATAAAATACACTACTTTAAATAAAATAAATAAATAAATAAGAACAATCACATAAAAATTCCTTTATAACATCGATAAATAATTGATACGATCTAGTAGAAATATACTAGCTTAAAATGTAAAATATGAAAAAAATAATATATAATAAATTATGATAAAATATACACACTAAAAACTCATCGGAAATTGGAATATGTGTTTGCTGCGGGTGGGAGAAAAATCCCTTCTGTTTTGACAGGGCTTGAACGGCTAAGGGAAAAAATCTAGTACTAAAGCGGTTGGTCCTGGTTTTGATGGACCTGAATCGGCGACTAGATGGAAGAGGTTCAAATAGGTCATGGGCAGGATGGGATGAATCTTGAGAGATGAGAGTGGTTCTTCCTAACAGGCGCTGCTGATACAATATTTCAAAACTGGAAGGTCTCAGCCGATGATTCGGGAAGCAGTTTTCACAACTCTGTTTAATCTGAGCATTTCCTTCTGTGTAATCGACCCAAACCATACTGTGATAGAAAATATCAGAACAGTCTCGATTACAGCTCTCTAACAGTTGAGCATGTCCTGTGTGGTCAAACCAAACGATCTTAACCTTTTAAAAAAGTACAACCGCTGCTGGGCCTTTTTGACAATATTAACAACATTTAGCTCCCATTTAAGATTACTGGAGATTGTAGAACCGAGAAATTTGAAATGTTGAACGATTTCAACTGACCTGCCATCGATCACAAGAGGCGAGGCAGGAGAAGATTTCTTTCTCCTAAAATCCACAATAATTTCTTTCGTTTTATTTACAATAAGTTTCAAATTGTTATCGTTGCACCAACTGATGAGTTTGTTTACTTGATCCCGATATTCAGATTCATCAGAATTTGTTATTAACCCTATCACTGTAGTGTCATCGGCAAATTTCAGTATTTTCGTACGTACGTGACAAGATAAACAATCATGTGTAAAAAGAGAATATAACATTGGTGACAGAACACAGCCCTGATAAGTTGTTGCCAATTTTTTTTACAACCTGCGGCTTATTTAAAAGAAAATCGAGGATCCACAGACACATGGATTGAGGAACACCGAGATGTGAGTCACCATTAGCTAATATAATAAAAGGCCATATTTTGCTTTCCTCCATAACCGGGTAACAAATGTAAAAATATGCATATGTAATATGCCAATCCCGAAATCACAAGTTTGATGAAACATTTTGAAACTTGACGTTAAACGGGAGCTGATCTAATAAAATACAATTAGCTTAGCGTTCAATGAGCGGTTTTAAAATCGGCTCCAGCAGGTTAATGTTTTCTCATATGTAATGATTGTCTGTGTGTTACTAACAGTAAACTATATGTACGAAATATTTAATGTATGTCTTTTGTCGCCATCAAATAAACGCAGGATGGAACCGTTTAGGACCCATGAACGGCGAACGCAAACCGCATTGCGGTTGCGCAGGCTCGTACAATTAGGCTAAGCA
>CBDHHR010001089.1:32500-37500 GCA_965263245.1 Metamycoplasmataceae bacterium
CTGGGTAGTCGCTGTAGAAAACAGGAAAGCGTCGCCAATGATGCCCCAGTGGCTCCAACGACATCACTCCTGGTGTACCTGTGGTGTTGTGTAGACACCGTGGCCGTGACATTGCACATCGTTTACCTTTGATTCATTTCAACTGTTTTTGCCATTCACTAGAACTCTTGTGTCGTTGATACAGTCGCCTGTTGTATTACTCTTGTCACTACACCACTGTCATGTTTCTACTGCAGTCCACTAGCTGTTGTTATTCACGTCACATGTGTCTCTATTGCAGTCACCTCTCCTCTGGACATCTCCGTCGTTGAACACTTGTCATGTCTCTAGTAGAGTCGACTGTCCTTTTGATTGACGTCTCCCTCGTTGAACACTTGTCATGTCTCTAGTACAGTCGACTGTCCTTTTGATTGTCGTCTCCGTCGTTGAACACTTGTCATGTCTCTAGTACAGTCGACTGTCCTCTTGATTGACATCTCCGTCGTTGAACACTTGTCATGTCTCTAGTACAGTCGACTGTCCTCTTGATTGACGTCTCCGTCGTTGAACACTTGTCATGTCTCTAGTACAGTCGACTGTCCTCTTGATTGACATAACACTTGTCATGTCTCTAGTACAGTCGACTGTCCTCTTGATTGACATCTCCGTCGTGGAACACTTGTCATGTATCTAGTACAGTCGACTGTCCTCTTGATTGACGTCTCCGTCGTGGAACACTTGTCATGTATCTAGTACAGTCGACTGTCCTCTTGATTGACGTCTCCGTCGTGGAACACTTGTCATGTCTCTAGTACAGTCGACTGTCCTCTTGATTGACATCTCCGTCGTGGAACACTTGTCATGTATCTAGTACAGACGACTGTCCTCTTGATTGACGTCTCCCGTCGTGGAACACTTGTCATGTCTCTAGTACAGTCGACTGTCCTCTTGATTGACGTCTCGGTCGTGGAACACTTGTCATGTCTCTAGTACTGACTGTCCTCTTGATTGACGTCTCCGTCGTGAACACTTGGCATGTATCTGTACAGTCGACTGTCCTCTTATTGACATCTACGTCGTTCACTTGTCATGTCTCTAGTACAGTCGACTGTCCTCTTATTGACATCTCCGTTGTGGAACACTTGTCATGTATCTAGTACAGTCGTCTGTCCTCTTGATTGACATCTCCGTCGTGGAACACTTGTCATGTATCTAGTACATCGACTGTCCTCTTGATTGACGTCTCCCTCGTGGAACACTTGTCATGTCTCTAGTACAGTCGACTGTCCTCTTGATTGACGTCTCGGTCGTGAACACTTGTCATGTCTCTAGTACAGTCGACTGTCCTCTTGATTGACATCTCCGTCGTTGAACACTTGTCATGTATCTAGTACAGTCGACTGTCCTCTTGATTGACATCTACGTCGTGGAACACTTGTCATGTCTCTAGTACAGTCGACTGTCCTCTTGATTGACATCTCCGTGTGGAACACTTGTCATGTATCTAGTACAGTCGACTGTCCTCTTGATTGACATCTCCGTCGTGGAACACTTGTCATGTATCTAGTACAGTCGACTGTCCTCTTGATTGACGTCTCCGTCGTGGAACACTTGTCATGTCTCTAGTACAGTCGACTGTCCTCTTGATTGACGTCTCCGTCGTGGAACACTTGTCATGTCTCTAGTACAGTCGACTGTCCTCTTGATTGACATCTCCGTCGTGGAACACTTGTCATGTATCTAGTACAGACGACTGTCCTCTTGATTGACGTCTCCCGTCGTGGAACACTTGTCATGTCTCTAGTACAGTCGACTGTCCTCTTGATTGACGTCTCGGTCGTGGAACACTTGTCATGTCTCTAGTACAGTCGACTGTCCTCTTGATTGACGTCTCCGTCGTTGAACACTTGTCATGTATCTAGTACAGTCGACTGTCCTCTTGATTGACATCTACGTCGTGGAACACTTGTCATGTCTCTAGTACAGTCGACTGTCCTCTTGATTGACATCTCCGTTGTGGAACACTTGTCATGTATCTAGTACAGTCGACTGTCCTCTTGATTGACATCTCCGTCGTTGAACACTTGTCATGTCTCTAGTACAGTCGACTGTCCTCTTGATTGACATATCCGTCGTTGAACACTTGTCATGTCTCTAGTACAGTCGACTGTCCTCTTGATTGACGTCTCCGTCGTTGAACACTTGTCATGTCTCTAGTACAGTCGACTGTCCTCTTGATTGACGTCTCCGTCGTTGAACACTTGTCATGTCTCTAGTACAGTCGACTGTCCTCTTGACGTCTCCGTCGGTGAACACTTATCGTGTCTCTAGTACAATCCATTCTCCTCTTGACGTCTCCGTCGGTGAACACTTATCGTGTCTCTAGTACAATCCATTCTCCTCTTGATGTCTCCGTCGTTGAACACTTATCGTGTCTCTAGTACAATCCATTCTCCTCTTGATGTCTCCGTCGTTGAACACTTATCGTGTCTCTAGTACAATCCATTCTCCTCTTGACGTCTCCGTCGGTGAACACTTATCGTGTCTCTAGTACAATCCATTCTCCTCTTGATGTCTCCGTCGTTGAACACTTATCGTGTCTCTAGTACAATCCATTCTCCTCTTGATGTCTCCGTCGCTGAACACTTATCGTGTCTCTAGTACAATCCATTCTCCTCTTGATGTCTCCGTCGCTGAACACTTATCGTGTCTCTAGTACAATCCATTCTCCTCTTGACGTCTCCGTCGCTGAACACTTATCGTGTCTCTAGTACAATCCATTCTCCTCTTGATGTCTCCGTCGCTGAACACTTATCGTGTCTCTAGTACAGTCCCAGAAGCTCCAGCAGAGGGTGTGTGTCAGAGTGTTGTTGTTGTTGGTGTTATTGATGTTGTTATTGTTGTTATTGTTGTTATTGTTGTTATTGTTATACAGTATTAACTACTATGCACAACTACTCGAAATGCATATGTTCGGTTGCACACACACACGCCCGCACACACGCACGCACGCACGCACACACACACACATGCACATACACTGAAACACATGCAAACACACACACACACACACAAAAACACACACACACACACACACACACACACACACACACACACACACACACACACACACATATATATATATATATATATATATATATATATATATATATATATATATATATATATATATATATATATATTGTACACATACACAAATACACACTCACACATGCATACACACACACACACACACACACACACACACACACACACACACACACACACACACACACACACACACACACACACACATACACACACACAGAACACACATGCAAACACACACACACACATAAAACAAACATCATAGTCCCTGCATACACGGAATACTACATATTAAAACGCACATATCATATTGGGAAGGATGTGGAAATGATGACTGCCAACATTAACTTGAATGACTCGTTCACCAAGTCTGTAGCGTTGCTAAAATTTACAATGAAGTAATTTAGACAGATGCACTCGTAGTTCGTGACTGAACAGGGTATACATTTATCTACCGTATAAATAATTTGTTCGTATTCGCCACCATCATATTTATGTACATCGTGTCAAAAGCATGACGGACTACGTGTGAATAACTGTGTGTGCATGTGATTGTGTCTGTGTAAGCACGCAAGCACACACACACAACACACACACAACCGTGCATGCACAAATAAATAAACTTACGCACTTGCACACATATACCTGAGTATTATGTTCCGCAAGCCACATTGTCGTATATACACATATGCATGCAAGCTCTGATGAATGCTCACATATACTCTCTCCTCTCTGTGCCATTTTTTTTCTTTCTCTCCTCTCTCAACTCTCGTTCTCTCTCATCTCTCTTGCCTCTCTAATATCTCTTTCCTTCCCCCTCTCTCTCTACCTTCCCTCTCCCTCTCTTCCTCCCTCTCTATGTCTCTCTTACACGCACACGCACGCATGCATACACACCCCTTCCCACCCCGCACGAATTATTATCATTCTAACATAATTCATATAACTCCTACGTTCACGTATAAGTATATCCTCAGACGTGCAGTGGGAGTCACTGCCGTCTCCACGTCACTCCCCTTCTTCTGGTCTTACAGACGAGAAGCGCTCCATCACGTGTGTTACGTTTGACGAGGCGAACAACGCGTTGGCCACTAACGGCTTGTGGGTGCTCAATGAGAACGTAAAGGTCGTCGACCACCCCGGCGTGTGTAAGTACGGCAAGTGTGGCTACTTCCCCGGCAACGGCACACTCGAGATCCCTTTCTTCGTCAACAACTACCAGAACTTCAAGCAGTTCTCCATCAGTCTCTTCTACGGGCTCACTGCCGGCGCCTCATACCAGGTCAGACTCCGACACCGCTCTCACGCTCTCTCGCTCAGTGGTGTAGTCACACACACAAACACACAGACACACAGACACACAGACAAACAGACACACAGACACACAGACACACATTCACGCAGACACATACAAGCTTACACATAGATACACTCATTCACTCACTCACGCACCCATTCATTCGCTCACACGCTCACACATTCTGTCGCTCACACAAACATACACACACGCGTGCGCACAAACACTACCTCAATTATTGTCAGATTGACATCGAAACCACAGCAAGAGACCCACAGCATTTACTCGTCTTTGTTTCCTATTGACCCGTATTTCGTCTATAATTTGTGTCTTCCTTTCGTGACGTCATCCAGGGCATCCTCAGCAACAGCGACTGTCTGAACGGGGCAGATAAAGACGACTCGAGTTCCGTGTATGTCTCGTCCCCATCACAGAATCTCTTCAACGCTGGCCTCAAAGCCACCGATGGCAGCGCCGCAGACGTCAAATTCCAATGGGTAAGATAGTCTTAAATGTGCTTTTCATAGATGGTTTCTAATTTGCATTTTTAAATCTATATAATAACGTTCTTTATTTTAGTCATGCACTAGTTTTTGTATCTTTAAATTGTTTTGGT
>CBDHHR010001089.1:42500-55000 GCA_965263245.1 Metamycoplasmataceae bacterium
TTCACACCCACCGGAAGTAGCAATGTGTTAGTAAAATCAACACGTTCGTCCTTACTAATAATGCCTCCACTTTTGGCGATCACGTCAGAAATAACTAGATCCGTGTCTCACGTACAACCGTATCAACAAAAGGACTGTGCCAGAGGTAGGGTTATGTTAACAGTAGATTGTCACACGATTATACTAACACCTTGCTTACTGTGTCGCTAGCAAAGGTTTGAACAGACGTACACCATGTCTCCATCAAACATGATAATACTGTCTCAACGTTGACCATGTCAGACACAACCGAACCTGCCCGGTCGCTGCACTTGACGTCGGTCGTAGTTGGCAATGTCCGTATTCCATCTACAGTAGGCCCAGGCATAGGCAGTTAACGATATCAATTACACCCTATAAATCCATTCTATTCTTACTTCAAGCATCGACCAAAACAACTGAGTCGTTAAATCTGGCAACTATTTGGAGAAATCCATATTATAGCCAGACACCTGAAAAGCCGTTTTATTGTTAAAGGAACGTGTTGAAATATATTGTCTTCACATCTGTCGCAACTGTTCTAGTCACATAGTTATTGCATTGTCACCATTGTCGCAACGGCACGACGGTTTTCACATTAACATATGTGTGTGGACAGCCGTGTCACAAGCCTAACTGAGGCTGGCCTTCTACACAGCACACACAGCCGTGTTACAAGTGAGGCTGGCCTTCTACACAGCACACACAGCCGTGTTACATGTGAGGCTGGCCCTCTACACAGCACACACAGCCGCTTTACAGGTGAGGCTGGCTTTCTACACAGCACACACAGCCGTGTTACAAGTGAGGCTGGCCTTCTATACAGCACACACAGCCATGTTACAAGTGAGGCTAGCCTTCTACACAGCACACACAGCCATGTTACACGTGAGGCTAGCCTTCTACACAGCACACACAGCCGTGTTACAAGTGAGGCTGGCCTTCTACACAGCACACACAGCCGTGTTACAAGTGAGGCTGGCCTTCTACACAGCACACACAGCCGTGTTACAAGTGAGGCTGGCCTTCTACACAGCACACACAGCCATGCTACACGTGAGGCTAGCCTTCTACACAGCACACACAGCCGTGTTACAAGTGAGGCTGGCCTTCTACACAGCACACACAGCCGTGTTACAAGTGAGGCTGGCCTTCTACACAGCACACACAGCCGTGTTACAAGTGAGGCTAGCCTTCTACACAGCACACACAGCGGTGTTACAAATTAGGCTGGCCTGCTACACAGCACACACAGCCGTTTTACAAGTGAGGCTGGCCTTCTACACAGCACACACAGCCGTGTTACAAGTGAGGCTAGCCTTCTACACAGCACACACAGCCATGTTACAAGTGAGGCTAGCCTTCTACACAGTACACACAGCCGTGTTACAAGTGAGGCTGGCCAACTACACAGCACAGACAGCCGTGTTACAAGTGAGGCTGGCCAACTACACAGCAAGCATAATAGTAAATGATGGAAGAATGGAAGGACATGTTTCAGAACATGGACTGACATTGAACATGAACTTGGAGAAAACAGAAGTGATGTGGATGTGGGTTGGAAACTATAGGGCGCAAGTGCGTGTGGATGAGAGGAGAGACGAGAGAGGAGAAACGAGAAAGAAATAGGGCGAGAGAGTGAGACAGAGAGACAAAGACAGCAGACAGCAGACAGCAGACAGGAGACAGCAGACGGCAGACGGCAGACGGCAGACGGCAGACGGCAGACGGCAGACGGCAGACGGCAGACGGCAGACGGCAGACGGCAGACGGCAGACGGCAGACGGCAGACGGCAGACGGCAGACAGACAGACAGACAGACAGACAGACAGACAGACAGACAGACAGACAGACAGACAGAGAGAGAGAGAGAGAGAGAGAGTGAGAGAGACAGACAGACAGACAGACACGGACAGGGACAGGGACAGGGACAGGGGCAGGGGCAGGGGCAGGGGCAGGGGCAGGGGCAGGGGCAGGGGCAGGGGCAGGGGCAGGGGCAGGGGCAGGGGCAGGGGCAGGGGCAGGGGCAGGGGCAGGGGCAGGGGCAGGGGCAGGGGCAGGGGCAGGGGCAGGGGCAGGGGCAGGGGCAGGGGCAGGGGCAGGGGCAGGGGCAGGGGCAGGGGCAGGGGCAGGGGCAGGGGCAGGGGCAGGGGCAGGGGCAGGGGCAGGGGCAGGGGCAGGGGCAGGGGCAGGGGCAGGGGCAGGGGCAGGGGCAGGGGCAGGGGCAGGGGCAGGGGCAGGGGCAGGGGCAGGGGCAGGGGCAGAGACAGAGACAGAGACAGAGACAGAGACAGAGACAGAGACAGAGACAGAGACAGAGACAGAGACAGAGACAGAGACAGAGACAGAGACAGAGACAGAGACAGAGACAGAGACAGAGACAGAGACAGAGACAGAGACAGAGACAGAGACAGAGAGAGCGATATATATATATATATATATATATATATATATATATATATATATATTAGCACGACTTGAAGTTCAACTTCCGGTCCCCACACCTCTTTCTTGTTCTCTTTTTCTCTCCATCTCCCTCATCCTCTCCCCTTTTCCCTCTGTGTATATATATATATATATATATATATATATATATATATATATATATATATATATATATATCTTGTTCTCTTTTTCTCTCCCTCTCCCTCTCCCTCATCCTCTCCCCTCTCCCTCATCCTCGCCCATATATATATATATATATATATATATATATATATCTACAAAGGGAGAGGGGGAGAGGATGAGGGAGAGGGAGAGAAAAAGAGAACAGTAGATAGACAGAGGGGGGCGGGCAGTTGAACTTCAAGTCGTGTTATTATATATATATATATATATATATATATATATATATATATATATATATATATATATATATATATATCTACAGAGGGAGAGGGGGAGACGATGAGGGAGAGGGGAGAGGATGAGGGAGAGGGAGAGAAAAAGAGAACAAGAGATAGAAAGAGAGATGGGGTTAGGCACTTAACCAAGCTAAAGAATTTGCGCATCTTGACATATATTGATAACAAATTAAACCTACACCATCTGATTGCGGTATTAATAAACTGTATCCCGTGTACATATCCAACCAATCCATCTCGAATGACTCCCGACATCCTGCTCAAGACACATGTATGTCGTTGCTTGTCGTAAGTTATTCATTCGGTGTTGTTAATATCGTGTCTCTTGTTCATTAGGCATGATACCTGAAAAGTACCTGGAGTATTTAAGCCGTTCTGTTTGCCAGATCCATTCCTGCAATCGCATTCCACGCTGATAACTATATGCAACTAAGTATAGCAGCCTTAATATTTATTTTGAATTATTGAACAACATCTTTATGAAATATACTATTAGCAGTAACAACGCTGACATCTCTCTATTGCATTAAACCACTGCTACTGTGTGCGTGTATTTGGTAATACCGACATGTCGGACTTGTTACGGATAATGTTGTTTGGCACAACACTGTCTGCTTCAGGCCGGCTGTTTTTCGTGCTGCTGAGATTGTCTTCAGCTTACCTCTCGGGAAGACACTTTTCTCCTCTTATGAGTTATGAGTATCTCTGACGTAAGCCCTTGTCTCGTCTTCTGAGTATTTCTGGTGAAGACCTTTGTCTCCTTTTCTGCGTATCTGCCGAGTCTTTGCCTCAACATGGATACAACTCCACCGCGATTCCCCCGTGTGGAAAACAGTGCCCAGGACTCACTGCCGTACAAGACTGTAGTCTGCATACACTGTCACCAGACTCTGTGTTAACAGATTCAGTGCTTAGACGACTTTCCTGGTCCTTCTGCCTCTGACGAGAAGTCGTCAGCGACACAGTTGAAGCCTGCAATGAGGTATGATGACGACACAGGGAATGCCAACATCCGGGACATTGTCTTTCTCAAGCTGACTGTCAACCGACGTGTATCTTTGCAGAATGGTTCACGAGGTGCTATCACCGCCCGTCAACAGCTCGTCGCTGACGACGGCCAGGGTCGCCTCGGTCTTGATCTTCAGTCGGCTGAAGACCAAGACGGAGGCGAACCTGGCAAGTGGAATTATTTCGTCGGATCTAGCGTACATGCACACTTCTCCTGTGGGAGATGCAAAGGGCTTCCTCGACAGGAGGGCAAATAATAATCGGCAAATAACTACGACTCTTCGCCAACGACACCATGACCAAGCTCCCATCTGATGCGGATGATCTGCAGGAAGGCCTGAAAAACTGGAAGCATGGGAACAAAAATGACAGATGTAATTAACTGTCGGAAAATGCCGCCTACTGACCATCACCAAGAAAAATACAAGGATTCCGACCAGCGACGCTTTCTAAAAGCATACTCTGGAGAAAGTCGCAAATGCCAAATAGGCCTACCTGGATGTCGAACTCACAGAGACAAACAAGTAAAACTCACAGCAGCAAAAGCAAACAGATTCAGCGTTTGCCTACATAAATCTGAAAGGATGTTCCAGCTCCGTGCAGACTCGCTGCTTCAAATGTCCAGCCCGACCAGTCCTAGAGTATGCATCGGCGGTATGTGATTGTGATCCCAGTCAGCTGCACCTGAAGATCAGCTTGGAGATGATCCCGTGATTTGCCGTCCGCCGCAACCTGCGTAACTTCAACCGCACCGCCAGCGCATCAGCCGCGGTACTGCAGCCGAATCTAGAGAACCAGGCGCTGAGGAGAACTGTTGACAAGGCCAGCGTGACGTGTTACATATCGCAACAAAAGTTGAATAACAGGTCGACATACCTTGCTGGAAACAATGCTGCCAAAGTCATTCCAAGTGTCTTAAGACGCGTAGAATATCCCCGCGTGCTGCATGTAGCACTTTATACGTTTTTCGCATCATTACTATACGATATGTATACGAGTAGCCTTCGCGCCTTAATTATAAGATATGGCTGAGTGCTTCCCATTGCAGTTGAGGTGATGTCTGATTTAACAGGTCTGCCAGGAAAGTAAAGTGTAAAGCGCTTTGAGCAATCCTGAGGATTGGGTACTGCGCTTGTCTTTACCTTTATTTTACTCACTCGTATCCACGGCGAATCCAGAAACGCGTCCCGCTACCAGATATTTCTGCGGTTATGACAGCGAACGGAAATGACGTCACGCGACAGTTGCGTACGTCATTTCCGTGGATGCACGTGGGCCGCCACAGTTAAACCCGAGACTGGAGCACTGAGGGAATAAAACAACACAGAGGCGGGCTACACGAGCCGAACACATCAGAATGAGGGTTACGTAATTTTATTACATAAAAATGTCTATATTCAGTTCCATGTGGTTACAATACAAATATTGCTTGGCTACGTTCATTGTATCGCCCAATTAGACGTATTCCAAGTCCTCCGTAGCCTTAGTTTTCCAGGCTCCGTGAGGTGGCAGCACTTTGTATCCCCTCACATCCGCTTGGAGTATTTAATGCTCTGCCAATGTTGCCACCAGGGCGGCCTTACCCCAGAACATGGCAGATACTTTGATTGGCTCTCAGGCCATAATAGAAATAACAATTAAATAAGTATACACTTTCTTTATCAGATAATGCTATGCAATTAAAAGTATTCAATATTAAACTTATAGGCAACAAAAAATAAGCAGAAATACAAATTTGCAGTTGTTTATGAAGCATGAATTGTGGCAGGGGTACCTTTGATTACCCAAGCGCCGTGAGGTGGCAGCACGTTCAGCTTCTCACACAGATAACATTCAAAGGCCGGCTAAGTCACCAGATTATCTTCTAGGCGAAGTTCCGCAGCCGAGCGAGACTATCGTTAATAGTTTTGGGTATCTATAAAAACTAGTTAAAGCATAATTATAATGTAAAACAATTACAATATCGCGTTAAATATGTATTATACTAAAATACAATCTCAAACGCCAAAGTGAACTGGTAGCATCTGACGACAACACTGTCACGGATGTCTATCGCCAGACCGTCTTTCTCGGCGAAGTCTCGCGGCCGAGCGAGAGTCGGTTACGCGAGACTAGGGTCCTTCAGAGATGCACGACGACAGCGGCTGGTTGGAAGATGTTGGTCCGGTTGTCTCCGAGCACCACCGCTTGACCACTGTCCACGGACGCCAGACACACCTGCGGCGCCCACCAGCTCGTGTAGAACAACTGACCATCCGTCGCCACCGCCAGCCCGTACACGTGATCGATCACGTGGTTCCTCAACGTCACCGGCGTCCAGCGTTTGTCTGCAACTTATCGGTCACAGTTTGGTTATCGGATCATGGGTATTTCTATACGGGTAATTGCAGTGTGGCTGAATGATTCCCAGCGAAGTGGAGATGGTGTTCGATTGAACTTGTATGATGGGGGTCACGTGTAAGGCGCTCTGACCAATCACAAGGACTGGCCAATGCTAGCCGAATTTTACCTAAACTAAGAGCATTTGTCTACAACCGTCAGATACAGTTGCACTGTGGTCGCGCGGTTAAGGCCCAGATACACGGTTAGGCAATGCCGTGCGTTTCTATGGCAATATGCACATGTTTACGTCAGACACTGTCTTGTGTCTGATGGCGATCCAACATGTGCTATTCTTATCCGACACGGCGGATCCGATAGCCAATGAAAACAGCGTATTGACATGCCCCTCTCCCACCTCGGTGAAACAGTGAGAGTCACAGTCGCCCATAGTCGCACTTCCGTCCGACACTGTCTGGACGTGCGGCAGTACGAGGCCATCCGAAAACACCAGGCATGCTGCATTGTCGTGTGGCATGGCCCGATAGTGTGTATTGACTTTTAGTTGGCTAAATCAGTTGCACTTTGTCTTAGTGGTTAATTTCACTGGACCTGTACCAATGAGAACACTGCAGACGTCTGCGTCCCATATCAAAGACAAAGGCCGATTCCATAGAATCGCAGTATACGATAGCAACACGTTGAGTTGCTAAACAGTATTGCGTATCGAAATAGTGTACTCTAAGTCAAAGCATTGGGCCCTATAATGTAATAGCCAAAACCCAGACAACCAAATTTTGAATGGTATGAGTGATTTGCGTCAGCTTACCTCCGGCGTTTTAAGGCACAGAGCACAGCTAATTTTCCCATTGGCGGCCATGTTAATGGCTTGTCAGACTATAAGCAAACTATAAGTGAGAAAATGTTTTAAATTTCTACACAGTCACAGCAATCATCACATACCTCCTTTAAAATGTAACTATGTGTACGGCCCGTTAATAATGACAAAATTTAGCAAGAGCTCCTGTATCCACGGAGTCACAACAACAAATGGGTCACACCAGGAAATCTAACTCTGACCCCTTTACCAAAGCACAAGCCAGGTGTGTAGCCCTTGATGTAATCACCACTCACCGGTCCTATCCATCCGCTCAATGCTCTTCGTGTATCCGTCCGCGAAATAGAGCCAAAACCCAATGACAGCGAGTCCGTTCGGCCAGCTGCTTCGGCCGGGGTGCTTGAGCACCGTGACGGGGCCAGATGGCGTTGTCATCGAGCAGACACGTGGCGGGACTCCACTGGCTCCCTGGCCGTACTCCACCCAGTAGATGTAGCCGCGACTGTAAAGTCACAGCACATTAGATTTGAGTCTTATCACGAACTTTCAGAACGACCACTATTAAGTAAACTGTAATTTTTCTTTTTGGAAGAAAACCGACTTCATTTGAAAGCGTGTGTGTGTGTGTGTGTGTGTGTGTGTGTGTGTGTGTGTGTGTGTGTGTGTGTGTGTGTGTGTGTGTGTGTGTGTGTGTGTGTGTGTGTGCGTGCGTGCGTGCGTGCGTGCGTGCGTGCGTGCGTGAGTGCGTGCGTGCGTGCGTGTGCGTGTGCGTGTGCGTGTGCGTGTGCGTGTGCGTGTGCGTGTGCGTGTGCGTGTGCGTGTGCGTGTGCGTGTGCGTGTGCGTGTGCGTGTAGTGTGTGCGTGTGCGTGTGCGTGTGCGTGTAGTGTGTGTGTGTGTGTGTGTGTGTGTGTGTGTGTGTGTGTGTGTGTGTGTGTGTGTGTGTGTGTGTGTGTGTGTGTGTGAGTGAGTATGTGTGTGTGTGTGTGTGAGTGAGTATGTGTGTGTGTACCCTAGCGATGTTGGGCCGTTGTGCTGTAATACGCGGCTGTGTTGGCGAGTGTCACTTGACGACGTAGGTCTATTTGAAGGCTCTATACGACGAGTTCCAATGATATGAGTAGTTTCAAAGGACGACGTAGGTGGTGGTGGTGGTGGTGGTGGTGGTGGTGGTGGTGGTGGTGGTGGTGGTGGTGGTGGTGGTGGTGGTGGTGGTGGTGGTGGTGGTGGTGGTGGTGGTGGTGGTGGTGGTGGTGGTGGTGGTGGTGGTGGTGGTGGTGGTGGCGGTCGCAGTGATTGTGGTGGTGATGGTGGCAGCCGTACAACAAGACACTTGCCCGTCACTGTCCACGTCCACGGCTATTGCTCTCGGCTGGTATAAATTCGCCACTACGACGCGCGTCCTGTCGCTCGTCCCACCTGTAGACTGCGTCAGGATGCTGCCCTTCAGAGTGCGTGCGTCATAACATGTCCAGTAGAGCCGCTGACCACCTAGCGCAAGGCTGCTGATGCTCACGTTACTCCGGTGGAAAACCGACGAATTTCGTGTTCGCAGCTCGGCTGTGAAAATTACGTTGCTGCAAAATGCAAACTGACAGATCAGTAGCCGCTAAATGACGTGGATGACAGACAGACGAACACGCAAACGTCAGGTTTAGCAATGCAGTATCATTACATAATTACTCGGGAAGCGCACGCACGCACGCACGCACGCACGCACGCACGCACGCACGCACGCACGCACGCACGCACGCACGCACGCACGCACGCACGCACGCACGCACACGCGCTACAATGTACGTAAGCACGTATATACATGTATTCGTTAATAAATCCTAACATAATTCGGTTTGCAAAATACCCTGAAACGATGACGGCACTAAAATGATAGCATGGTTTCGAAGATGCTTCGCACATCCTTGAATAAATCAGAAGCATTTTGAATAAATTATAAATGGGTACAACCAGAGCTAATACATCCGAGCTGGGGCTCTTCAACATACAGCGCCCTTACTATCGTGGCATGCCACCTCCTGGATCAAACATCACGGCATACATTTTCTACTTTAAAAACTTTCCCATATTTTTCTTCTGAAACAATATTGTTTTACAAAATATATGACGAAATGCACAGAAGCGTCACGTGTTCGGTATCCATTTTTCTGACCGCTTGACGGAGTTTTTGCTAGGCAACTGCATGGTCACGTGATGGCTACGTCACTAGTACCTCGTGATGTCACTGTAGTAGAGCCTGTCTGCTGACCGGTCGAGACACAAGCCGACGTAGTAGGAGTTTGAGGGTCCATATATAAGCGTGTAGACCCCCTGGTCTTGCGCCCCCTCGTCTAGACTGATCATTTTGATGGTGTTCATGTCAGCGATAATTGCAAACTTCTTCGGTTCTACAAGATGAAGAAACCTTAATGCTACTTATCTACTTTTGTATTTGGAATTTGTTAACGTACAATGTGGGGGCATCGCCCACACAACCCCTTTACTTGCTTGGGCTAATTCCCCTTAAAATATTATATTGCTATATAAAATGCCATATTGTTAAGATATGGCGTGCATATGCGTGTTCGTGTGCGGGTGTGTGTGTATGTGTGCGTGTGTGTGTGCGTGCGTGTGTGTGTGCGCGCGAGCGTGTGTGCATTCGTGCGTGTGCGTGCGTGCGTGCGTATGTGCGTGTGCGTGTGCGTGTGTTCTTACGATGGTATGCACGTGCTTGCGTATCTGCATCCGTCTACCTACAGTATTTGTTTTCTTAAAAACTGTGGCCGTTTGCACCACTGAAAATGCTCTTTTTTTGCAACATTGTCCCTAGTTAAAATTCAACAAAAAGACACGTGTCAATGCAATGCAGCATACGGCCAGTAAAGGTAAATTACATGTTGCCCTAAATCTTCTTTGGGAATTATTCAAAAAAAGTCATGGTAGACGTGTTATGGTTGAATCTTTGACTAAATTATAAAATATCGTATGTAGTGTATCACACTTACAACTGTTTAGCCAAGACCACCAATGTGAGGCAACTTTGTTGAATAGAATTTGTTCAATATTAACACAGGATTCCTTGTTACACAATTAACACATTTCTACTCACGTCGACGTTAAGACACCGTCCGTGACATTCACCATTCATCGTATACTGAGTTCCTGTTGAAAGCCACAGATGGTGATCGAAACGTCGACGTGAGTCTATAGAAATGTATTAGTTGTGTCATAAGGAATCTTGTTTTAACATAACTTGATCAACATTTTCACATATGATCAACCAACTTGATCAACATTTTCACGAAGGCATTTTTCCACACAACTAAGACTCACAGTTCTCAGCTCTCCACGACGCAAACACTTGGCTTACCCGAGCACGTGGTCGCGGTGGTTCCCAGGGTGAGGAAGCTAGCCTGAGGGCACAGACAGGCGTAGTTGACGGCCCGCGGGTGGGTGACGGGAATCAACACGCATATGTGGCTGCACGTACTGTCAGAGCAGACGTCGTCAGTCTCGTCTGCAGAACAAAAACAACAGATGTGTGTGTATATGTATATATATATATATATATATATATATATATATATATATATATATATATATATATATATAGCCCCCCTGTGTCGATTGAAAAAGACATTAGACCAATTTCACTAACTCCAATAGCTGCCAAGGTGTTTGAATCAATAATAATGAAATGGGTGGATGAAACAATTGAAGGTGAAATTGATGCTAAGCAATTTGGGGGAATTAGCGGAACGTCCACAACAGACGTTCTTGTCGAACTGGTTCATATGTGGTATAAGGCGACAGATAAATTGAATTCTTATGTCAGAGTTGTAATGCTAGACTTTAGCAAAGCGTTTGATCTTATTAATCATCATTTGTTGCTAGATAAGCTACAGTCGTATGGGTTGCCCGCACATATTATAAGATGGATGGCAACATTTCTATTAGACAGAACTCAACGAGTAAAAATAGGAAATGAATATTCCCATTCTGGTCATCCCAATGGGGGAGTACCGCAAGGGACATTGTCTGGACCTAAATGTTTCCTTGTTTATATAAATGATTTAAGAACGACTGTTCCATTATATAAGTATGTAGACGACAGTACGTTATTTGAAATATGCGACAGAAATGATGTATCTGTTATACAAGAGTCGGTTGATATTGCTGCTAGATGGACAGAACAGAATGACATGAAAATTAATTCGGAAAAATCAAAAGAAATAATCATTAGTTTTGCACAAGATGGCAATTTCAGAAGCACTATCCCGAATATAAAGATTGATGGGAGGGATATAGCACAAGTTTGCCATGCCAAACTATTAGGTGTGACCATTTCTCAGGATCTGACATGGAACAAACACGTGGATAATATTGTGAAAAAGGCTGGTAAACGCTTGTACATGTTATATCAGTTAAAGCGTGCAGGGATTACCCAGAAAGATCTGGTCAGTGTATATGTTAGTGTGGTGAGACCAGTTCTAGAATATGCATGTCCTGTATGGTACACTAACTTGCCCCAATATTTGTCTGACAATATTGAAGTTATAAAAAAAGGGCACTAAAATGTATTTTTCCTGGATTGGGTTACGCGGAAATACTTAGACGTGTTAACCTGGATACGTTGAATGTAAGACGGGACAGCATTTGTCAAAAATATTTTGATAAAATTAAAGTCGGCACACACAGATTAAATTATCTGCTGCCTGACAAAAGACATATCAAATATAATGTTAGACAACAAAATGTGTACCCGTTACCAGTTACTAGAACGAATAGATTCCGTAACTCCTTTATACCGTGGGCTTTATACAACTGTCAGTAAAAAGGCTATTAATATGGTATGATTTGCGGTATCAAATGTATTTCTATTGTATTTGTATGATGTTTTGATGAGTTAATTGTAACCTATTGTAATGTCAATCCAACTCAGTTGAGTTGCTAATAAAACTTGTGTTATTATATATATATATATATATATATATATATATATATATATATATATATATATATATATATATATATATATATATATATATATATCCATCGGAAAGCGACATACACAGACCAGTATTTGAACTGGGAATCAAACCACCCATTAGAACTTAAACGACGATCTGTGGTGAGGACACTCTTACAAAAAGCAGAAAGTCTGGTATCAGAGAAGGAGGATAAGACCAAAGAGGTGGAACACACCAAAACGGTCCTGAAAATGAACGGCTACAAACATTGGATTTTCAACACCATCCAACCAAGGAGAAATCAAGAGAAGGTCAACATCAGAGAAACCAACTGAAGACAACATGTCATAGATCTGCCCTACATCAGTAAGCTGTCAGAACAGTTGGCAAGGATGTTCAAATCCTACGTCATACCAGTGTACCACAAACCTATCAGCACCCTGAGATCCCTGCTTGGGCACCAGAAAGACAAAACAGACAAAGTGGGAAAA
>CBDHHR010001090.1:0-11644 GCA_965263245.1 Metamycoplasmataceae bacterium
ACGTCCGCACGAGTCCGTCCCGCCTCAGCACGAGCAGCACGAGCGTGTTACCGACGAGTCCCATCATGCACAGCGGCGGCCAGCCGTACCGCCATAGGCCGATGGCCAGACCCCCAGAATTTTCAGGGACCGTGTAACTTACATTAGATGCAATCTCGTCTTCGAGAACCGACGACGCTGTCGACAATGTAGCCGTGTCATTGTCATTCTCCATGGCGCAACTCAAGACTAGTAAACGTCGCCACAAATTGCACACACCGCTACGAATACATATATGACTGTGACCTCAAACAACGCGACATCCAGCTTTATAACAATACAATATTTGCGTTGGTGCTGACAACATACTTTGAAGATTATTTGCATTTTTAAATATAAGACTACTCACAGCTTCATCGAATCGTCTAGTTTTAGGCCACCGATATAGCCTGAACATTCATTCACTGACACGTACAAATGATCTCTGTTGTTCTTTTAGGCGGGGTCTCCAACTCTGCTTTCATTCGTATCACTGCTAATTCGAACAACAAACACGAATATACGTGAGGTGACTTCAAACACGCAGCACCGCTGTCTCTTTGTCTAGTGACACTAGAGCCTCGTTCTGTCTCAGTTCGCCTTCACCTCTTTTTTCCATTAAAATTGTGGATGATTATTTATTCCTCTCTTTTATGTTCTTGTGGTATGCGTAGCGTTCTCGTAGAAAAGTATGTTATCTTTGGTACAACATAAATAAAACGTTAACACATGGTTCCTTATTACAAGTCCAAAAGCTCTCGGGTTGTTTGTAGAATATATGTTCAATGTGCACTTCTTCTCTTTTCTGTTTAAGGGCAAAACTAATTATGCCAATTAACGGCATCATATATATATATATATATATATATATATATATAGATATATATATATATATATATACATACATACTCTATAGTTATATATATATATATATATATATATATATATATATATATATATATATGTATATATATATACTATATAGTTATATATATATATATATATGTATATATATATATATATATATATATATATATATATATATATATATATATATATATATAATAAACTATAGAGTATAGATATACGCCGTTAACTAACATAATATATATATATATATATATATATATATATATATATATATATATATATATATATATATGTGTGTGTGTATGTGTGTGTGTGTGTGTGTGTGTGTGTGTGTGTGTGTGTGTGTGTGTGTGTGTGTGTGTGTGTGTGTGTGTGTGTGTGTGTGTGTGTGTGTGTGTGTGTGTGTGTGTGTGTGTGTGTGTTTGACTGTGTGTGTTTGACTGTGTGTGTTTGACTGTGTGTGTTTGACTGTGTGTGTTTGACTGTGTGTGTTTGACTGTGTGTGTTTGACTGTGTGTGTTTGACTGTGTGTGTTTGACTGTGTGTGTTTGACTGTGTGTGTTTGACTGTGCGTGTTTGACTGTGCGTGTTTGACTGTGCGTGTTTGACTGTGCGTGTTTGACTGTGTGTGTGTGTGTGTGTGTGTGTGTGTGTGTGTGTGTGTGTGTGTGTGTGTGTGTGTGTGTGTGTGTGTGTGTGTGTGTGTGTGTGTGTGTGTGTGTGTGTGTGTGTGTGTGTGTGTGTGTGTGTGTGTGTGTGTGTGTGTGTGTGTTTGACTGTGTGTGTTTGACTGTGTGTGTTTGACTGTGTGTGTTTGACTGTGTGTGTTTGACTGTGTGTGTTTGACTGTGTGTGTTTGACTGTGTGTGTTTGACTGTGTGTGTTTGACTGTGTGTGTTTGACTGTGTGTGTTTGACTGTGTGTGTTTGGATGTGTGTGTGTGTGTGTGTGTGTGTGTGTGTGTGTGTGTGTGTGTGTGTGTGTGTGTGTGTGTGTGTGTGTGTGTGTGTGTGTGTGTGTGTGTGTGTGTTTGACTGTGTGTGTTTGACTGTGTGTGTTTGACTGTGTGTGTTTGACTGTGTGTGTTTGACTGTGTGTGTTTGACTGTGTGTGTTTGACTGTGTATGTTTGACTGTGTGTGTTTGACTGTGTGTGTTTGACTGTGTGTGTTTGACTGTGTGTGTTTGACTGTGTGTGTTTGACTGTGTGTGTTTGACTGTGTGTGTGTTTGACTGTGTGTGTGTTTGGGAAATAGAGAGAGGGGGGAACGTTTTCGTGTGTGTGTTATTAGAGGAAAATGGCAGTTGCTTGTGATGTTTTGAAAAGTAAGCTCCAGAGGTCACTACAGGCTTTGACCATTTTTTTTAATATGGGGGTTCAGTGGGTCCACGGGGTCCAGTGGGTCTGGTGGTTCCGATGAGTCCAGTGGGTCCGGCGGATCCAGTGTGTCCGGTGGGTCCAGTGGGTGTTGTGTCCATTGAGTCCAGTGGATCCGGTGGATCCGGTAGATCCGGTGGATCCGGTGGATCCGGTGGATCCGGTGGATCCGGTGTGTCCAGTGTGTCCGGTGGATCCAGTGGGTGGTGTGTCCAGTGAGTCCGGTGGATCCAGTGGGTGGTGTGTCCAGTGAGTCCAGTGGATCCGGTGGATCCGGTGGATCCGGTGGATCCGGTGGATCCGGTGGATCCGGTGGATCCGGTCGATCCGGTGGATCCGGTGGATCCGGTGGATCCGGTGGATCCGGTGTGTCCGGTGAATCAATGCGTCCGGTGGGTCTGGTGAGTCCGGTTGGTCCACTGCGTCCGGCGGATCCAGTGGATCCAGTGAATCTGGCGGGTCCGGCGGATCCAATGACAGACGTACTGCGTGATGAGACCCACCCAATGAAAACGGACTTTGACAATAAAATGACTCAACGCAGCGGACGTTTTAGAGGTCCACTGGATCCATCGAACCGACTGGACAAACCGGACCCACCGGACATACCGGACCCACCGGACATATCGGACCCACGGGAGCCATCGAACCGACTGGACCCACCGGACCCACCGGACCCACCGGACCCACAGGACCCACTGGACGCACTGGACACACCGGACCCTGGATCGCCTCAAATGCGAAAAACACTGACGAAGATAAAAGCGACTTCAAAAACATAATTGTGTAACCACCAAAATCTTCATTCTACAGACGAATTTAAACAAATATACGAACTAATCGACAGCTTAAAGGGATACTCCAATCAGTGAGAGATTCACACCATTTACTTGCATATGTATAATATATTGGTTGTGCATAGTAATTGTGCACAAGATCGTTAATAAACAATTAACTATAGTATAATTGTGTCAGAAACACTACATGTTGGATTCAGGGCGCTGCCATCTTGAGACATGCGCCAGTGACGTAAACCGCTTACGTCATTGTCGCGTGCACGTTCGAACGTCCTACGTCTGTCCAATGGCATTTGATGTATCCAGTACGTCGCGGATTGCTTACGTCACAATCACAATTATTAGCGAAGATTCCGCCAATCCTTGACCTTTTCAACAATGCGCCAATGACATACACGATTTGGCTTACGTCACTGGCGCATAAGTATCAAGATGGCAGCGCCCTGAATCTAAGATAGCATGTTTTTGATACCATTAAACGACAACTAATTGTTTATTAACAATCTTTGTGAACAACTACTAGGCACAACCAATAGAATATACATATGTAAGTAAATACTGTGAACATCTCACTGAATGGAGTATCTCTTTAATCAGATACGGGATGTCAGCACACCATACATGTTAAACTAACGAATATATGACTCCACAGATGGACAGACAAACAGACGGACAAATGGACAGATGGACAAGCGGATTCAGACACTTACGGACAGAGTGACCTACGGATATACTGACAGATGGACAGACAGGCGGACGGACAGACGGACTGAAAGACATACGGACATACGGACATACGGACATACGGGCATACGGGCATACGGGCAGACGGGCAGACGGGCAGACGGGCAGACGGGCAGACGGGCAGACGGGCAGACGAGCAGACGGGCAGATGGCAGATGGGCAGTCGGACAGACGGACAGACGGACAGGCGGAGAGGCGGACAAGCGGACAGGCGGACAGGCGGACAGGCGGACAGGCGGACAGACGGACAGGCGGACAGACGGACAGACGGACAGACGGACAGACGGTCAGTTATAAAAACTATAAGTATGTGTTACACGTGAAATTACTATTATAACATTATTGTTTATACAGCTATGGTAGGTTAGCAGCGACTAGTTTAATTTATGAGAAATGGTTTCATAATAATAATTATTATCAATACCAACTGGTAACAGCCTCAATTGGCTCCGCTGTCTGCCCGGAATCGTACATTATATAATTGATTGTTACATTTTTAGTTTAAACATAGTGTTTGCATATGTGCTTTGTAACGATTCCAGAAATAAATATTCATTCATTCATTCAGACACACGGACAGGCGGACAGACGGACAGACTGACAGACGGACAGACGGACAGACGGACAGACTGACAGACGGACAGACGGACAGACGGACATACGGACAGACGGACAGACGGACAGACGGACAGACGGACAGACGGACAGACGGACAGACGGACAGACGGACAGACGGACAGACGGACAGAAGGAGAGACGGACAGACGGACAGACGGACTGACGGACAGACGGACAGACGGACAGACGGACAGACGGACAGACGGACAGACGGACAGACGGACAGACGGACAGACGAACAGAAGGAGAGACGGACAGACGGACAGACGGCAGACTGCAGATGTACATACGGGCAGCTGAACAGACGGAAAGACGGACACACGGGCAGACTGACAGACGGACAGACTGACAGACGCCCAGACGCCCAGACGCACAGACGCACAGACGCACACACGCACACACGCACACACGCACACACGCACACACGCACACACGCACAGACGCACAGACGCACAGACGCACAGACGCACAGACGCACAGACGCACAGACGCACACACGCACAGACGCACAGACGCACAGACGCACAGACGCACAGACGCACAGACGCACAGACGCACAGACGCACACACGCACAGACGCACACACGCACAGACGCACACACGCACACACGCACAGACGCACAGACGCACAGACGCACAGACGCACACACGCACACACGCACAGACGCACAGACGCACAGACGCACACACGCACACACGCACACACGCACACACGCACACACGCACACACGCACAGACGCACAGACGCACACACGCACACACGCACACACGCACACACGCACAGACGTACAGACGCACAGACGCACAGACGCACAGACGCACAGACGCACAGAAGCACAGTAGAACAAACTGACTGCAACGATTGTTCACTCGAATCGGCTAATTTTGAAGGAAATGGTTCCTGAAATAAAATAATAGGACATGGCTCATCACGAGGTTTCATCTGCCAAGTTATTCTGCCAATCAGTGCGCTACTTGCTTTGCTGAAACTGAAGTTGTTACTACATTCGCCAGATGTCGCCAGTGTAGTTGCAGTGGTGCAGCTCGTACCAATGAATTACAAATAACCGTGTCTGTTGCGTGGTTGATTTGCTTGAATGGAGAAGCGTTTTAGCTTGGAACACGTTTTGCGATGTCGATGGGCTGTCTCTAGCTATTTCGTGTCCACGTTGTGTTGGATTTCTTTGATGTCGATGGGACAATTTTGTTACACGAGCCGACTCAATGAGGGCAGTTTGGGGGCTAAAAACCTCCAATTGCACCCCTTCTGGCTCGTCAAAGACACCAAAACTAACGAAGCCGGAGCTGAAGACGAAGACAACTGTTCACCGTTGGGCCGCCATAACGATAAATCATAAAACGAAATTATAAATTGCTACATTCCAAAAGCTAAGGGGAGCCGCATGTCCTCGCGTTCCCTGAATTCAGCTATGAGAGAGGTGGTGGATTCCCGGACTAGGAGTAGTTTTTATTAATTTAAATAAGACTGTTTCCCTACAAACGGAATTATTCCCCACGAGTGGAACTCTAGCTTCGGCCGTGTTGGGACGTCAAAGTGGATCATATCCCAGGCTACGGGCCCGATACCGGTATGACAGAATTAAATTGAATTGCTTAAATCGCTGGTTAAGACAATATTAATATATTTTACCCCAAACGTTGGTTATGCCAAAATCACACATAGTAAAAGAATCGCTATTCAGTCATGATCTTAATCGTCTAGACAAGCTGTATTTATAGTACACTTTTCCCAGATATAAGACGGTTGTAAATCAGTCCTGTTTACAGAGGAATACAGCTGCATTTTATTTTAACAGAAATATAGTGATTTGATACACATTTCTTGCTTTTACATCGCACGTATAAAAAAAATATTATCGAGTTACTCACTTCTGTCGAAGAGAGATACTTTTGATGACGACGATTTTTCCTGTGATCAACTGCGGATGGTGTGCCTAAATACAAATTTTGTATGCGACCCGCCGTGAAGCGAAAATATATTAATACGGACATGTATCATTATGCCTACGAGGAAGAAGTATATGTCTATGTAACGTCACACTACGTTTTTGTCGTTTTGGCAAAATGGCTTATCTTAAAATATCATTTGTCATTGTATAGTTTATTTTCCTCCACATGAAATGCGAAACTAAACAAATACATTTACATTTAAGAACTTATAATTATATTAAAAAGCAATGAAAGTGTAAGTTAAAATTACCTCGTTTCCTTAAACGCCTCTTGTGTACGGTTTGCTTCAATTTTAGCAATAATTTTGAACGAATTGCACACATTTTAATACTTGAGGTGTCATTTTGAAGCGTGTGATCCGCGGGAACGAAAACGGTACATATTTTATTTGTGCAATTTAATATTCACTTCCCCCGACGGGGCAAGTGGGTTGTAGCCTGGCGTATGACTGCGATCACTCGAAAGAGGAATGTTACACACATTGCGAAATGTTCAAAATGAAACATTCTTTAAAAATGCTGATTTCGCAAAGGGTAATGTGTCTGTGTGTCTGTGTGTGTGTATGTATGTATGTGTGTATGTGTGTATTTGTGTATGTATGCATGTATGTATGTATGTATGTATGTATGTATGTATGTATGTATGTGTGTATGTATGTATGTATGTATGTGTGTATGTGTGTATGTATGTATGTATGTATGTATGTATGTGTGTGTGTATGTGTGTATGTGTGTATGTGTATACGTATGTATGTATGTATGTATGTATGTATGTATGTATGTATGTATGTATGTATGTATGTATGTATGTATGTATGTATGTATGTATGTATGTATGTATGTATGTATGTATGTATGTATGCATGTATTTATGTATGTATGTATGTATGTATGTATGTATGTATGTATGTATGTATGTATGTATGTATGTATGTATGTATGTATGTATGTATGTATGTATGTATGTATGTATGTATGTATGTATGTATGTATGTATGTATATAGGTAGGTAGGTAGGTAGGTAGGTAGGTAGGTAGGTAGGTAGGTAGGTAGGTAGGTAGGTAGGTAGGTAGGTAGGTACGTACGTACGTACGTACGTAGGTAGGTAGGTAGGTATGAATGCATGTAGCCAGTGAAGCAATAAGTTATATATATAAATATATATATATATATATATATATATATATATATATATATATATATATATATATATATCGGATTGGAACAATAAATAAATGTATTAAGGAATTGTGAGCAGAGACTGACAAAGCTAAACATCGGAAAATAATTGTATAAATGTATATATATATATATATATATATATATATATATATATATATATATATATATATATATATTACGAGTGTGGAGCGTCTGACAACGGTAAGATGGAAACAAAACCATTGGACAAGAAGAAGGCATAGACGAGTCGTCGCCAGACCATCTCAGGAGACCAAAAGAGCTGGACGGAACGTAAGAAGACTTCCCAAACAATGGAACAAGCTGGCGGAACATTCCTCTCCATATCTAACAAACTTGCATGTATCGAAATCTCTACAATGCGGCACATCTGACCAGCCACTGGCGTAAGGGAACGACTACGCTAGAGATCCGACTACTTGGGTGGTCGAGAAACGCGCACAAACCGACTTTTCACACCATATCTACAATCCATCAACATCTCCATTTGCCGACACCTTCGCCGAGCGCCGTAACTACCTACCTGGCCCGTCGTCTCCGGAGTCACCGGCACCATTTATCAGGACAGCGTGCTTGTCATCGAGGTGCCGCCGAGAGCGACAGACAAAGGCGCTGGGTGACTGGGTGACGGCGGCTGTCAGCCCGGCAGTCATACCTGTTCAGTTTCACGACTGTCAGAGGCCGACAAAAAACGACAGATTTATCGACGAATATCGCAACGCAGTCGGCGAGAGTTCCCTACGTAGATCTACGTGTAATATTTTCAACGCGTCGACGCCATCGATTTCGGACTGTGGAAGCCCGCTGTTGAATCTAAATGGCATATTGTATATAGTATATAGTATATAGTAACACAGGTATAATGTATGATTAATGGTATTGTGAAATCGTGGGAATGTAGTATATTATTACTCGTGCAATAAGCCGTAAGCTACGCTCGTGCGTGGTTATGATTTTGTATCTGCAAATGTGCGATGACGACTAAGAAATTTTCTTTACGTCATGGCGTGGTCTTCGTGTTCACAATGTTTCCGACGTGAGTGATAACGACGAAACTGTTGTTTATGTCATCACGTACACAGTGACACACGGGCAGACGGATATTGCAGTTGACGTCACAATTAAAATTATTTCCAAACAACATGGTATGATTTTCGCGTTCAAAACGACGCGAGCGATAACAACGAAATTGATGATTGCGTCATCTCGTACACAATGACAGACGGACATTTCAGTTGATGTCGCAATCCAAATTATGTGCATGGCATCTGTCCACCTTTGCCTTTACCATCAATGTAGACACCAGTTGTATATGTGAAGCCCATAATCAGAGATGGGTAATCGTACTGAGTACTCGTACTCGTAGTAATCGCACTCGTTCTTTCGGAGTAATCGTACTCGTTCTCGAGAACATTGGTCCAAAATGAAAAGTAATCGTACTCGTACTCGTACTCGTATTCGAATACCTGGCTATAGACAATGATGGATATGTGTACGAGCAGTCTTCGTGCATTAATTGTAGCATATGGCTGGATTCTTCCCAGAGAAGTTGAGATAGTGTTTGATTGAACAGGTCTGCCAGGGAAGTAAAGCATAAAAGCGATTTGTGCAGTCCTGAGGACCGGATACTGCGTTTTACTTTTTACTTTTACATTGCCAAAGTAATCATACTTACGATTACTTATTATGTATTTGATATAAGTATTTGAACATGTCAAATACTTGATGAAACTACTTAATACAAATACTTTTAATTCATAAACGTCAAATACAATTACAAATATTTAAAAATAAATATTTAAATACCTTCAAATACAAATGTATTTGACCCCATGTTTGTTGTATATCCATTCTATATCTGAGAAAGTTGTCTAATTATTATTAATAATAACACATGTATAGCAGTAATCAGTTAGAACACTAGGTAGTGACACAGCAACAGAAAAAAATGACACCAAGGGATTCCATGAAGGTCACTTTTATGGTAGAAACAGGATAATCATTAAAGTAGTCATGAAAGTAATCAGGTGATTACATTCTAAAGTAATCGTACTCGTACACGAGTACATTCTAAAGTAATCATACTCGTACTTGAGTACATATTTGTTTTCTGAGTACTCGTAATCGTACTCGTCATTCTTCATAGAAATCGTACTCGTACTCAATTACATTTGTATTGTAATCACGCCATCTCTGCAGGCCATAATACAATGGTTGGATAACACATGTTAGATCGATCATTCCCTCATACATTAGTCGCTTTTAAAACTTCACCTGATTTTGGCCGAAAGCTGCACGTGCCTGGCATCCATCTTTTGACAGCGTCGCGGACCATTTGCTAGGTAACAAGTAACCCTATTCATAAGTCAGTTGTTAATTATAAAAAAGCGAATGATAACAGATTGTTACAACAGAGAACATAAAACTGGCAACTTAGAATTTATTAAATCATCAGGCACATGTATATATATATATATATATATATATATATATATATATATATATATATGCATACATATTATTATATACATATATAGGCATACATATTATTATATACATATAATATTATAGGCATACATATAGGCATGTAATATTATATATATATATACATATATATACATATATATATATATATATATATATATATATATATATATATATATATATATATATATATATATATATATATATATGTGTGTGTGTGGATAGGAGTTTCTAAGTCGGTTGTCACTCTGATATAGTTAGCAATAACAAGAATTCCAAGCACTGGTCTGCCTGTCATCGTAGGAGCAACACATGACCGTCTGCACCTGTTTCACAAGAATACAAGAAAATGAGGAAACGTTCATTAAGCGAATATGAACAACACGTTTATATTCATATTGACGTCTTTATTTATCTTAGTAATAACATTTACGTTGGAATAAATGTTGTTGACTACAATAATATCGATTAAGCATTTTCCTTCACCGATCAAGCACCTTTTTCTTGAGCGATTTCTTGAGGACTTGTGATAATTTTCCTTTGTTTGAGAATACCTTAGGAATGACGTCACAACTGTTGCAAGGAAACTTGTTTAGTGGCAGTGTTGAAACTTGCTGGAAAATGTACATTTCTGAAGAAAGTTTCTTTCTTGTAGTATAAGTTATTGTCTTTCGCGATTTGGTGCAATAAGTACGTTTTGTGAGCAGAAATCGGTGACGAGATCGACATTTTAGTCACCTGTCGTAAATTTCTGTCACAATTCACAAGGAAAATACAGTTTTAATCATGTTCCACGCTGTTGGACCTGGTCACGAGTCACAGGGATAAAAACAACTTTCAGGTTTCACGAGGAAATAAATAATGAAAATCACGGATAATGAAAATATCTCCCGCACCCCCTCTTGATCAGACAATATATGTTCCTAATTTATTGGTACTATAACTAATAGAACACAGAAGATATAGTAGCCTAGAAATGTCATTTGAGCTCGAAACATTGTTCTAAATTTGAATGTTGGGCTTCCGATTTTTTTATTATAGGCCTATGTACAAGATCCTGCAACAAGTAAACACAAATATACATCAGGCGCCGCTAACGGCAATTTCCGTTTAAACGGGCGTGGACTGGTTGGTATAATCAATACAGCAAGCAGGCCGAAGTACAAATAAATCCGCGGACGTTTTACTGGTGCCTGATGGGAAGAATGCTGACAACAGGACAAAGTCACTTGACAGGAGAATGACACCGGGAAGGCTGAGGGCTGAGGTGGCTAACAGAGGACAGCAGAAGATAATAAAGGATAAAAAGATACTTCCTATAACTAGGGTGAATATTGGCAAACGTGCTTTCTCTGTAACTGCGCCAACAATCTGGAATCAAATCAATATTTCAATTAAATACTTTGAAACTATAGTTTCCTTTTGTAAAAAAACACCTTAAACAATGGTTGTTTGAAATTGCTTTTTCACCATAATTTTTCGGCGGTTCCATGCTCCAATGACAACTTTTATCTATGTCCGGTAGCTTGAACTTTTTAAGGATATTGGCGCTATAGAAGTGTTATT
>CBDHHR010001091.1:0-7319 GCA_965263245.1 Metamycoplasmataceae bacterium
ACGGTCGAGGTAATTGCCTTTAATGGCTGTAGTAATCACCTCCCTGTGGCGAAAGTGGTGCATCATTGTGTCAGGTTGACTTCTATTAGTGGTTTGTGAGTGGACTACGCGGCCAGTCTCTCGTCAGATTGCCCAACCACGTCGACGTACTGTCGTGCAGAATAGGGCCTGCAAGTGGGTCACGACACATGGCGTGACTCCGCGCGACTGGAGCTTATTGGGGACTAAGCGAGACTAATTGGGGACTGGACACAAGAATAATATTCTAACGATGGATGACAGTTGTAGCTTCCGACTGATGAATACTAGGAAAATCAGTTCATAAATATCTTATGTTATACGTTTCTTATCTTAAATGTCCGATTTAATATTGAGTTTATCACACTATCATAGGCACATAGCGATTTACGTAGTGCAGATAATAGACACGATGCTAAGCTGTATGTGTCTTTTACGGGATTTGCGTTTTACATTGCTGTACGTTGTGGTTTCGATAAACACTTATATCTGACAAGTTGTCTAAATGCACATAATCATAACACATGTATACGTTTGGCCCAAACAGGTTGTACTGCGCGAAAACTGGCACTGTTCATTATTAGTCAAGATCGCCAAACACAAGTACTTGCCGCTATTGTCATGGCAACCACCATAATAATCGATTAAAATTAATGATTTCCGTGATCATTGTCACCGGCAAAGTGTTCCACTGCTTCTGCTTGTAATAATCCTTCGGACAATATAAGTGAAATACGCTATTTCCGGACAGTTCGATTATTACGACCAAAACAAAACAAAGTCCTATATGTTAACATGGAGTAAATGGACCTCCTGCCCCCAACTGCCCCCAGCCTCGTTTTCGCGCGCGAGACTTGCAGGCCCTATTGTAGAGTAAAATGCTGCGTATGCATCCACGTCCTGAAGTAATAGTACTACTGCTGCAACTATTAATGATACGCCCATGTTATGCAGTGACATTGTTCCGGATATATAAAGCATTCAACAGCGCTGGAAAAAACATATTGCTAAAACACAATTTTTAACAAAATAAATAGTTTACAAACCTGTATATGTAGTCAATGTGTTGTGTGTATAATTATTTCAAAATTTAAATATCTCCATTTAGAATGAAATATCCTTTAGGTACTAAAATATGTTTAACTTTAACATGTATAAAGTAATGCACTAATGAATAATTAAAATGCAACATAACATAACCCAGGTGTTCGATATAAACTATATTATAACGACAATATGTCTTTGGTTGATTCACCCTAAGATGTGGCAAATGGAGTTTCATCAGTGATCATCTAGTAAATACTCCATCACCTCACAGACCAGGATGTGTTCCACCGACCTCAATCACCTCACAGAACAGGTTGTGTTCCACCGACCTCAATCACCTCACAGAACAAGATGTGTTCCACCGACCTCAATCACCTCACAGAACAAGATGTGTTCCACCGACCTCAATCACCTCACAGAACAGGTTGTGTTCCACCGACCTCAATCACCTCACAGAACAAGATGTGTTCCACCGACCTCAATCACCTCACAGAACAAGATGTGTTCCACCGACCTCAATCACCTCACAGAACAAGATGTGTTCCACCGACCTCAATCACCTCACAGAACAAGATGTGTTCCACCGACCTCAATCACCTCACAGAACAAGATGTATTCCACCGACCTCAATCACCTCACAGAACAGGTTGTGTTCCACCGACCTCAATCACCTCACAGAACAAGATGTGTTCCACCGACCTCAATCACCTCACAGAACAAGATGTGTTCCACCGACCTCAATCACCTCACAGAACAAGATGTGTTCCACCGACCTCAATCACCTCACATAACAAGATGTGTTCCACCGACCTCAATCACCTCACAGAACAAGATGTATTCCACCGACCTCAATCACCTCACAGAACAGGTTGTGTTCCACCGACCTCAATCACCTCACATACCAGGATGTGTTCCACCGACCTCAATCACCTCACAGAACAGGTTGTGTTCCACCGACCTCAATCACCTCACAGAACAAGATGTGTTCCACCGACCTCAATCACCTCACAGAACAAGATGTATTCCACCGACCTCAATCACCTCACAGAACAGGTTGTGTTCCACCGACCTCAATCACCTCACAGACCAGGATGTGTTCCACCGACCTCAATCACCTCACAGAACAGGTTGTGTTCCACCGACCTCAATCACCTCACAGAACAAGATGTATTCCACCGACCTCAATCACCTCACAGAACAGGTTGTGTTCCACCGACCTCAATCACCTCACAGACCAGGATGTGTTCCACCGACCTCAATCACCTCACAGAACAGGTTGTGATCCACCGACCTCAATCACCTCACAGACCAGGATGTGTTCCACCGACCTCAATCACCTCACAGAACAGGTTGTGTTCCACCGACCCCAATCACCTCACAGAACAAGATGTGTTCCACCGACCTCAATCACCTCACATCTTGATCTGTGAGGATGTGTTCCACCGACCTCAATCACCTCACAGAACAAGATGTGTTCCACCGACCTCAATCACCTCACAGAACAGGTTGTGTTCCACCGACCTCAATCACCTCACAGAACAGGATGTCTTCCACCGACCTCAATCACCTCACAGAACAGGTTGTGTTCCACCGACCTCAATCACCTCACAGAACAGGATGTGTTCCACCGACCTCAATCACCTCACAGAACAAGATGTGTTCCACCGACCTCAATCACCTCACAGAACAAGATGTGTTCCACCGACCTCAATCACCTCACAGAACAAGATGTGTTCCACCGACCTCAATCACCTCACAGAACAAGATGTGTTCCACCGACCTCAATCACCTCACAGAACAAGATGTGTTCCACCGACCTCAATCACCTCACAGAACAAGATGTGTTCCACCGACCTCAATCACCTCACAGAACAAGAAGTGTTCCACCGACCTCAATCACCTCACAGAACAAGATGTGTTCCACCGACTTCAATCACCTCACAGAACAAGATGTGTTCCACCGACCTCAATCACCTCACAGAACAAGATGTGTTCCACCGACCTCAATCACCTCACAGAACAAGATGTGTTCCACCGACCTCAATCACCTCACAGAACAAGATGTGTTCCACCGACCTCAATCACCTCACAGAACAAGATGTGTTCCACCGACCTCAATCACCTCACAGAACAAGATGTGTTCCACCGACCTCAATCACCTCACAGAACAAGATGTGTTCCACCGACCTCAATCACCTCACAGAACAAGATGTGTTCCACCGACCTCAATCACCTCACAGAACAAGATGTGTTCCACCGACCTCAATCACCTCACAGAACAAGATGTGTTCCACCGACCTCAATCACCTCACAGAACAAGATGTGTTCCACCGACCTCAATCACCTCACAGAACAAGATGTGTTCCACCGACCTCAATCACCTCACGGAACAAGATGTGTTCCACCGACCTCAATCACCTCACAGAACAAGATGTGTTCCACCGACCTCAATCACCTCACAGAACAAGATGTGTTCCACCGACCTCAATCACCTCACAGAACAGGTTGTGTTCCACCGACCTCAATCACCTCACAGAACAGGTTGTGTTCCACCGACCTCAATCACCTCACAGAACAGGTTGTGTTCCACCGACCTCAATCACCTCACAGATCAGGTTGTGTTCCACCGACCTCAATCACCTCACAGAACAAGATGTGTTCCACCGACCTCAATCACCTCACAGAACAAGATGTGTTCCACCGACCTCAATCACCTCACAGAACAAGATGTGTTCCACCGACCTCAATCACCTCACGGAACAAGATGTGTTCCACCGACCTCAATCACCTCACAGAACAAGATGTGTTCCACCGACCTCAATCACCTCACAGAACAAGATGTGTTCCACCGACCTCAATCACCTCACAGAACAAGATGTGTTCCACCGACCTCAATCACCTCACAGAACAAGATGTGTTCCACCGACCTCAATCACCTCACAGAACAGGTTGTGTTCCACCGACCTCAATCACCTCACAGAACAGGTTGTGTTCCACCGACCTCAATCACCTCACAGAACAGGTTGTGTTCCACCGACCTCAATCACCTCACAGAACAGGTTGTGTTCCACCGACCTCAATCACCTCACAGACCAGGATGTCTTCACCGTCCTCCATCACCCCACGTACCGGGATGAGTTCCACTGTCCTCCGTGAAAGATGCGTCAGCAGGTGAGTCTATCGTCATTGTGCCAGTTAGAAAATGTTCGGTGAATCACTCCTTAGGATGGTACACATATATCAACTATATTGCAGGTTTATTGGTAACTTTTTGCTACGAAGTTATACACGTGAGCGAAATGTCAGGAACACATTACGTTTATTTCACAACATTTGTGAAACAAGCATATTAAAAAAAGCCACGATATCGTTTTGACAAAGTACAGTAGAGATTACGACAAGTTCATATATACGATATTGTGTGTTTGTCACGTACCATAGGGATTGAAATCAACATTTATGTTTTATGCCGTCTAATGTGGACAACGGGGACTGTACAAAAACGGGCCATAATGGTCACGTGACTCGACCCCAACACAGCATATAAAACATCTTGGCTTCATTCTGACACATATTTTGTGTCAGAGTATCACACCAGTTGCTTCAGTGATCACTCTTAGAGTAACTTTTAAAGAAAACTTCAATTTAAAATAACCTACATCGAACACACGTCGCCGCTGTGTTTACCATATCCGCGATCGTCGCCGTAATTGCTGGTATATCTCACTTTCCGCAGCCAAAACCATTGCAACAGTTCAAGTAACCAGCATTTCACTCCTTTACAATACTGCAAACAACGATATAACAAAACTATAATGTGTTCAAAATTGTTTAGCAAGGGTGGTCACGCGTTCTACTCGTTATTCTCGCTCAGTGCCGCTATCGCGCTTAAATTTTTCCTCTCGTTAAAAACGTTCCTATTGACGTTTCTGCACATGTGCAATAAATGTAAAATCATCAATATCCAGCGAAATAACAAAGTATTTTCGTTACATAAATGCCACGAGCTGTTCGTTAACTTTCTGTGATGATTACTGTGAAGAGTTTCTTAAAATGTCGTTCAATGCAATACAATATTACGTTTCTTATCAATCACGGATTATGGCACACTAGAGTCACGTGATTTACGCTTGCTATCAAAATATGCCTCAAAATTTATTTGCTTCGTGTTAATTTGCGACAAATAACTTTGCTAAGAGGTTACATACATCCTAACGAAAAACCCGTAATATTTATACCGTAAATGCTTTGTCTTTTCACTGCACATTGAAGATTTTACATATACCGCGCATGCGCAGAAACGTCAATCTGAACGTTTATAACGCCGGAAAAATGTAAGCGCTACACCGCTTCGGAAATCATTGCATTGGCTTCCTGTGCACTATCGCATTATTTTCGAGATTTGTCCAATGACCGATCAAGCCCCCTCATCAAAACACCGTATATATATATATATATATATATATATATATATATATATATATATATATATATATATATATATCAGAATACCACGCTCGCTCCAGCAAGAAATTCCATACAGATACGATCATTCTGTAGTAACCCTCTTTTACATTCCTCGGGTAAAAACGAAAGCTGGAACCCGAGCTTTCTCTATTGCTGCACCAACTCTGTAGAATTCGCTTGCCGTGTTAAATTAGAAGTAACTATATTGTTTCATTCTGCCGGCGTTTATAAACATGTCACTTTCAAGCTGTCTATCCTCCTTAGATTCCTGGCACCTTCGTCCATCCGTCGACGACTCGCGCATTTTTTACGATTACGAGATCGCTTAATCCGTTGGTTTTGTCGCGCCACAGAGCTCGATCTTCGAGGATATTGGCGCACAAAAAGTCACTATGATTATTATTATTATTATGCATGTATGTATGTATGTATGTATGTATGTATGTGTGTATGCTTGTATATGTATGATATAAGGCAAAGGCTCACACGCCAGTGTTATAAAACATGCGATGCCATATCATTGTTTCATATTGCTTCAACAACCAATAATGGTGCTAAAGATGCAAAAACGGAACATTTCCATTACGAACTAGACCATAGAGTATTCGCGCAGATTCCCAACAGATGGCGCTGGCATTGCCGTAAATACTACACATTAATTTACAACTGGTGCACACCACGTTATGTTCCTAATTGTACTGGCAATGTTGTGCAATCATTCTCACACCAGACAAGCCACAGTCCCCGCAGTCGAGCCAAAGGATATCGTGTCATCTGTACGTCTTTATGACACACGCTTCCGTTTGCAGCCTCAGGCGACATTCTCAAGGAACAAATCTTCTACTTGAGCAGCAGAGTTCGTGTAATTGTATCGTGTCCATTAAACGAACGAGATGATTCCATCGCTCAGGCGGGGGTAACAACATTATCGTCTCACCTGTCGCTGAACTTCGAAGAAATCGTCACGATGGTCTACACAGAAAGGCTGAGACAGAGACGGAGAGTCTGTTGTTCTGTGCGATCAGTATAATTATCTCGGTGTGCAAGATTGGAATCATATATATATATATATATATATATATATATATATATATATATATATATATATACATATATATATATATATATATACATATATATATATACATATACATATACATATACATATACATATACATATACATATACATATACATATACATATACATATACATATACATATACATATACATATACATATACATATACATATACATATACATATACATATACATATACATATACACATATATATATATATATATATATATATATATATATATATATATATATATATATATATATATATATATATATATATATATATATATATATATATATATATATATACTAATAAAAGCGTATTTTTCTGGGCATCCATAGATATTGAAATGGGTTCATAAAACACGATAAAGTACACATGATAAAATTAGAATGAAATAATGTATAATTCAAGAAAATATCGTATGTATTACTACAAAACATATATGCATAACTAATTAAATAACTTCAGACATAAAAACATAGTTTATGGGTAATAGTAAAATAAATAGATCTACCACAATGTGTAAAAATGTATTTACGACATTGCAATATTTATACGATCATTTTAAGCTTTAACAAACTGTTAATACTGTTATTGCATTTCAACGTAAATGCAAGAATATTTTATTTAAGAAATACCAGGTAGGGGACCATCAGCAAATACAATTATACAAATTAGAAGACTCTAAAATGTATAAAGATGT
>CBDHHR010001092.1:0-2500 GCA_965263245.1 Metamycoplasmataceae bacterium
ATATATACTTCGTGAATGACACATGTCTCTCAACGATTGAATAACCAAAACGTAAGTTATAACAAATTTAAAATGTGCTCCAATAAAACCGTTTTGGCCCATGCTTGGGGTAGAACGGCCCCTCGCCTGGGGTAAAACGGCCCCTCGCCTATTTACTCTAATATTAGGTTTCACCGTTGTAATGATATAAAACAATGTGTTTTATCCATTATTTATTTAAACCGTCATTACGTATTACAATTATTATCACTCATCGTGAACAGAAATAATCACTCATCGTGTTATGTCCGTCTTCTATTGTTTCTTCGACAATACGACACGGTCACATAATACTGATAATATTTGTTGCATTTCTACAGTTCTCCCGCTCTACACCCGGGCCATCCCGGTTTCCTACCTATCAGCTCCTGTCGGTATTATTCGACATTACGATCACCTTTGGCATCTGCATCATCACAGGCCTTAAAATCACTATAGTGTTGAACATATTACACTAAAGTAATGGCATACAGAAATTGCAGATACTTCGCGGCAGATACAATAGCCTAATCTTCAATCGAAACCACTCATCATTAATTACAATATGTCAAAAAATTCCAGTTGTCATTAGAAGCAATATTCTGCATTATCATTACACTCGTCACTGAAAACACTCATCAGCCTTGAATTTGCATCATCACAAGCCTTAAAACAATTAACATATTGTATTAACGAATGGCTTGCAGATACTCTACTGTCTAATCACACTCTGACTCGCGGTTGGGACACACGAAATATGGGAGCCCTAGTGTGCACTCACTGTGAGCCCAATTCTTGCATTCTTGGCATTGAACCCAGACTTCTCGTGGCCGACTGCAACTGAATGGTTCTCCGCACACCAAACACGGCCATTCCTCTTCATCGCTGCTTTCGTCGACTTTCTTTCACTTTTTATTTAAATTATTGTGTATGCTATAAATACATCACAGCTTTGTTACGTTTACATACCATATTCGTACTGCATGGCGGGGCAAGACGGCCCCGGCGCCGTTTTGCCCCGTTCTCACAGGGCCGTCTTACCCCATACACACCAGTGCTGACTTTTTCACCTTCACATGTAATCCTTTAATATCGCTGCCATTTCGATTAGGGTAACCTGGGGCAAAACGGCCCCTGGTGGTAATACGGCCCTCCGTCTTATCTGCCAAACGAGTGAACATAAACTAACGTTGATTAGTGGAAAATGCTGCTGCTACCTAGCGAATAATCTTACCGACCGCAAGGCCAAACGCTATTAAAAGTAAGTTCACAAACCTATTTTAAACTTTTGCATGCCCTGTGATCGAATAATCACTCTTCGATAAAATCGATGCTAACATGTCCACCGTGTGATGATAAGCCAGCGCCTGGTACTAATGCACTTACATCTATACACGTTTCCAATGACTTTAGGCCCCTATTTGTGCCTCTCTTGTGTCGGCCTTACATCTAAACCGCCTTGAATAAGTGGGCCTGCGGGCATGGTAGGGTTAACGATAATATGATTCTTTCTGACACGTCAACGTGTTGTATAATGATTTACTGACCATTTCACGTTTGTAAGTGCATCTTCTCCCAGGCGTTGATTTAACACTATCGGCAATGCTAGTGGGCCTTGTGTCAAATTAATAGCTAGTTGTGTCAAAGAAACTACTTATATCGGATATTACCAATAGGTTTACACTTTTTACTATAGTTTGACTAGAAACATAAATATTATTGCTTCTGGGCTTGTCCCAACCTATCTATTTTCCTGTATTAATATATTCCTCACACGAATCGAAGTAAAGTCTCCTTGAAGATTTACGACAAAACTGAGTCCAAATAAATGTTAGCCGTAATGACAAAGAATATGGATGTAAGGAAGACAGTCGATGGGAAAGCACTGCAAAGACATGTCAGTTTAATAACACGTTAAGTGTAACTACCCTAGCTGAACTGATGACGTCATAGGGATACATTCATTTCTATAGTCACGAGAAGCATATGTCATAGTCTAATAATTCAACCTAAGTGAGAGGGGCTCTATGATAGACAATGCACAGCATTCGGTAGTTTATCACCAAGGTGGCTGACCACTATGACGGCATTACACTAAATAAGGTCAATGACAATAGTTAATCTAAATTGAGCTGGTTTAGATTGTACCCAGCTTAAATTTCGCACTACGAATCTTCATAGCAACATTATTACTAGACGATCTAATAAAGTGAGCACAGTGGTATACCTAATTGACATGTCAGTGTTTCGTACGTGGGACGCATTTTCAAACACTTTTCGACAATGTTTGATATGTTTTGCCAAATTGCGCCAACTGTGTAAAACGTCGACTACTATGAGGGGAGTATTTCCTCACTAGTTCGCACCAAGATTAATTTATCGATCACTTTAATGAAACTGAATTAAACAATATTCTTTAAGAGGCAAATATCTCGGTGACCGTGGAACCGTGACGCCAGATAGTTGCACCCCCCCCCCACGA
>CBDHHR010001092.1:7500-18371 GCA_965263245.1 Metamycoplasmataceae bacterium
AGCAGGGATAAAAACTGACCTCGCTGGCGCGTAAGACAACGTGAAAGAGGCCAGAAGCGCTGTTTATGTAGATCGCATATCCCTGCATGGTCTATCACTCGCAACTGCGAATCCTTCTGACACGTCAACGTGTTGTGTAGTAGTGGTACGCTGAACATTTCACGTTTGTAAGTGCATCGTCTCCCAGGCATCGGTTTAACACTATCGACAATAAATACTATGGTTCTTACATCAAAATAATAGCTACCTGTGTCCAAGGAACTACTTGTATCGGATATTATCAATACGTTTACATTTTTACCATCGATTGACTAGAAACATATTGTTTCTAATTTATGTTTTTGTGTATTAATATATTCCTCACACTCTTTGGAGATTTACGACATCAATTAGTCCAAATAAATGTTAGCCGTATGTCGACGGGAAAGCACTGCCAAGACATGTCAGTTTAATAACACGCTAAGTGTAACTGCCCTAGCTGAACCGATGACGTCATAAGGATATACTCATCTGTATAGCAGTCACGAGAAGCACGTGTCATAGTCTAATAATACAGCCTAGGTGAGGGGGGCTCCATGGTAGACAGTGCACAGCATTCGGTTGTTTATCATTACGGTGGCTAACCACCACGACGACACCATACTAAATAAGGTCAATGACAATAGTTAATTTCAGTTGAGCTGGTTTAGATTGTATCCAGCTTAAAATGCGCACTACGAATCTTCATAGCAACATTATTACAGTACTAGGCGATATAATAAAGTGAGCGCCGTGGTATACCTAATTGACACGCTATCGTCAATACAAATCTAAGATACTAGTTAAATTGTCTAAAAACTAAGCAAACACAAGAACAAAGTTAATCAACGAGCGGTAATGTCTCGGCACTGACCGTGTGTATCACAGTCCGAAATATACTACAGATAACCCTGTGTTTAGATGCACAGTTAAAAATATTCTAACGAAAACACTGTGTGTTTGGACGCGAAGGTCTTAACGCTTGAAGGCGTGTATCACACAGTCAGAAATATACTAAAGACAAAAGACTCACGCAATAGGTGCCGGATGTCGAACGTGGCTTATATAGTCGAGGCTCTCGGGAGAACGGCATTTCTCCCGACAATAGGCCCCAAGTAATCACCCTGACAACACTGTGACAGCAAGTCTGTCACAGCTCTCCGGAGCGGGTCCTGAGGTAAACAACTCGGTGTTTCCCCAGCAATATGCCCCAGTAGTCAGCCCCACACAATGTACTGTGACAGTATATATGTTACAGGGCGATCTGGAACAACGTACGTGTTCCCCCGGAAATAAGTCCCAGTAGTCCGCCCCGGATAATGAGAACCCCACTATTTATACTACCCAAACTCTAGCCTTAGGACAGACGCTAGCCTCGGTTATGTCACTTACCCCTGCACTATATAGCCCCCTAGAAGTCTGTGCAGCGTGCCAGTTAACTCTGCAACCTTGCAGACTACCAATATAACAGGGTAGGGTTCTCTGTTCCCAGACCAGATGGCCATAGAAATTACCATAATTATTAGTATGCTAGTTTGTAGCCGCTAGAAATATTGGCAAGGTGGCAGTGAACATTTGGACCCTGCAGATGAGCATATATGTTGAATAGGTAGATTCTCTTCCGTAGGTAGATTCTCTTCTCGGGTCTCTTCTCGGAGTAAACAGCCCTCCTTGTAATTACGCTAATTCTTATCAAAATACTAATATCTCAGAAAGCGACTTAAGGCAGCAGGTGTGTGCTCATAATAATCGCTCATAATATAATACCCGACTTTATCCTACAGTCGGCTATTACGACCAGTTACAACTGCTTCAAACTGTTGAAATCTTTCAGGATGCAGAGCGCAAACCCTCAAAGAGCTGAAAATGAGGATCCGTATTCACACCCAAGATACGAGGAAGTAGATGTGACACCGGCAGAGTATGATATGATCGCTGTCTCGGCCCCTACCTATGAAAACACAAGGAGGCAACCGTAATAGAAACGTGTGTGATGAGAGTTTAGGCCTGCACAAATGTGAGCAAGAGCCGAAAGTCACATTTGTGATGTTTTGTGCGTGAACAGACGAATCGATCATATTGTACTTCTGGCGAAGTGGATATCTTGCTTAATGACATTTGGTAGGATTGTAATATTTCAAATATCATCGTTAAATTGATGCAGGTGATGTGGATTTCTAGATGTAGATGACGTAAATTTGGCATGTGGTATAATTGGTGCAGGTGTTGGCTTGACCTGGGAGAAGAACCTGTCAGTAAATACAAAATACACACTTAGCATTTTTTTTACTTAACAAAAGCATTTCATACTGTAAAGCGTTTATTATTAAACAGAAAACACTAAACTTCTATGATAATATTCATGGTGTAGCTGACAAATGGTATCTATGCAACAGAAGTCAGTTAGTAAAAATAGTTGAGTGCTTGTCAAATATCCAAAATGTTTCATGTGTAGTATAACAGGGGTTTTTCATTTTGTATATTAATAAGATATGTAATGTTTCAGAACTTCTGAAATGTGTATTATTTGCAGATGATACTAACACATTGTATTCTGACACGAACATACATAAACTACGAAAAGTTGTAAATTATGAAATGGATAAACTATGCACATAGTTTGCTGTTAACTAGTTGTCTCAGAATATATAATTTGCAATTGGGAATAAAAATATAAACTTATATATATATATGTATATATATATATATATATATATATATATATATATATATATATATATATATATATATATATATATATATATATATATATATATATAATTGGTACTGACAGTATTTAAAATGACAACATTCCTTGGTGTATACATTGATACAAAATGTACCTGGACATATCATATAAACAATGTGACAACTAGGCTATCTAGAATAGTTGGAGTAATGTGTAGAGTAAGTCATATCCTCGGAAGCAACGGTTTACTTACATTGTATTATACACTCTTGTTAACAATAATAAGATATGTTGTGAGGTTTGGGAACTACATACATCACCAATGTACATTGCATTACAATCTTAAAGAGGGTGATTGATATGTGGTATTGACAGTATTTGCCATACTAATACGTTACTTAATAGATGTAGGGTACTAACATTTCAAGACTTAGTAAATGTTTAGATATTGTTAATTATATATCAAGTGCATAACAGTTTACTGTTAAGGTCCAGTGTTGGTTTACAAAACAAACCTTTACACATTCTTCCCGAGTTCAGTAGCATCAGTGTATTCGAACCACGTTATTTTTTGTTTAGAAATGTTGTGGGCTTAAACGATGGTACTATTACATTCTAAAACTGTATTGATGTCAACGTTTCGTGCATTTTTTTGCACATTAAAAAGGAAGATATATATATATATATATATATATAACAAAACAGGTCATTGATAAAAAATGGAATATTTAATTATAGCTTGCAATTAATTATTATAAATATCTGCGCAAGAGAATATAATTACTCAATTGTTAAATAAGTACTACTATCGATGTGTTGTCTTGTGTATTTGTTTTTATCACTAAATAACAGCCAATGATAGCGAACGCTAAAATTATTCTGTAACTTCTGCATATTCCATATTTAAACAGATCAGTTTCTTCAGTATAACCCTTTTTCTGACATGATAATAGTGATGCAAATGATAAACACTGTATGTATATATTATTATTTCTGTGTTGGAAAAATAAACATTTGCTTACTTTCGTAAGTGTGTACAGAGTACATTAAACGTGCCATCATCATCTACAATGATTTGACCATGGTCGGTAAAACATTGCTCTGTTTGGTAATTATCCTCTGTGTGCGTGCGTGCGTGCGTGTGGGCGTGCGTGCGGGCGTGCGTCTGTCTGTGTGCGTGTGTCTGTCTGTGTGCGTGTGTGTGTGTGTGTGTGTGTGTGTGTGTGTGTGTGTGTGTGTGCGTGCGTGCGTGCGTGCGTGCGTGCGTGCGTGTGTGCGTGTGTGCGTGTGTGTGTGCAGAGTGTGCAGAACGTGCAGAACCGAACAAAAAGTATTAAATGTGTATATGCCTGAATATTTTAAAATTCGTTTAAAAATATTGCCTATACACATTTAATACTTTTTGTTCGGTTCTGCACATTCTGCACACACACACACACACGCACGCACGCACACACACACACACGCACACACACACACACACACACGCACGCACGCTCACACACGCACACACACGCACGCACACACACACACACATACGCACGCACGCACGCACGCTCACACACACACACACACACACACACACACACACACACTCACACACACACACACACACACACACACACACACACACACACACACACACACACACACACACACACACACACACACACACACACACACACACACACACACACACACACACACATAAGAGAGGATAATTACCAAACATAATTATGTTTTATTTATCAGGGTAAATTGCGTGCTGGCGTCATATGTGACCGTGAATGACAACGGTATACGACTGAATGACTTATGTGGTCTTATACACCTCATTCTGTGAGGAACCCTGATTCCCCCAAAAGGAGCTATACAAACTGAAGAAAGATTTAACCAAATCAGCGATACAAAAACCAAATTTACGAATTGCTTGTAAGTGGCAAGTGGGGACATAACACCAAATAGTAGTCCTGCTTAAAAGAACTGCATTGTGCAGCTTTTGTAAATTCCTGGAAGCAAAGAATGTAGGACTGATTTAGTATAATTTTTTGTGTGCAGCATGGCATCAGAGCTGTGAAATAATGACATTTGTCAGATAGTGACCAGGCGCATATGCATACAGGTGTAGTTCGGCCTAGATGTGTCAACATTGGCAATCGCCGGCTGATTGGAGCAGACATGGAGGGGTGTCAGGTTAGATATTGGATAGTAGGAGAAAGATATACGCCATGTTCACGAATTTTATATATGATATGTGTGAATGGCAGATAGTCAGTGTCTGAATTTTTTTAATAAAATGTATTGATAAACCTGTCAGGAAATCAAAGAAACGTTTCAATGGCCGCCTATGGGAAATCAATGGTGGTATCTACCCAAGTGGAGACTATCTTTATGAGACGTATGCATGAAAAGAGTAAGCATCCAATCCTCGGGATTGCTCAAAGCGCTGTTACACTTTCCCTCAATCGAACACCATCGCAGCTTCTCTATGAATTATTCAGCCACGCAGCAATTAATGCGCGCAGACTACTCGTGCACAAATATTCACCATTGGCTATAGCCAAGTATCAAAAGGGAGCAGATCTTGGCAGCGATTGCCTTGTGTTGTGGCATACATTACGCTGAAGCGCAGAAACAAACAGAACTACGATCATAATTCTAAAATATTCCAGTGCTTCAAGACTGAAAAACACTGCAGCCAGGAACGTTGTGCGACCTCTGTCATGAGCAACCACTAGTCTTGAGCGACCGGTTTCTTAGTCATGGATCATTTCTGATTAAAATGTACCCACAATGAACGACTACTTGACAAACGCAACCAGCGACGACACAAATTGTTCCTGCGGTCGTTGCCTTCACCTGTATTGGTCGAACAGTTTTTACGTCGTTGAATAGCACACATTTAATATCACCAAAACAACAGCATGTTCTTTACAATGGCATAATTATTCAAATGGGTCGTATTATATCTGGTGACCTATTGTCCATGATTTAGTGAAAATGGGCGCCGAAAATGACGTGTCAGCGGCGCACGCTACGGATGTCGCCGACATAGATTGCAGCAAATCGAAAACCCGCTTTAAAAACGTATTTGGATACTCACGATTTCTAGTCAATTAGAAAATGTGTTGGTTTGTCCTGCAGATGTAGCAACAAATCGATGACACAAGAGGAACGAATGTTACAACGAATGTATGGCATAAAGCCTGTTGATTCACTCATGTTATCGCCAGAAATACAACATAATTTATAAATATGGAAATTACGTTTTGTTCGACGAGGTCGCATTGTGTTTTTGTTTGTGTAAACATCCAGAGTGTGCTGCAAGCACGCAAGCTTATATTATGTAAGCGATGTTGTTAACAATAATAAATGAAATAATAACATATTAATATTATTTTAACTGCAACAAAACCTTCTTTTTTCTACCACCGTATATTTTTCATATAATTATTAATCATATTCTTTTTTACATTTCAGTGATTTTTTGTTCCAATAATTAATAAAGTATTTGTCCAAAATTATTATTCCATATCTGGTGGTAGAAATATCATTCATAAGTAGAGAAATTACTTGAATAATATGTAATGTGTATATGTGATGAATGAAAATTACTGTTATGTCGTAATTACTTTAATTGTTTTATCGTTTAATTATTTATTACTATTAACCATAACTGTACTTTCATTTATCATTATTGTTGTTATGGAATTTGTATGGTATTTTTATGACTAATAGGTAATTTTAGTTAATTATCTAGACACATGTATTTTTATTATGTATCTTTAAATATTACCTGTGGGTAGTCATTTTTCGTATTGTATATATTTTTTAATAGCAGTATGTTGTGAAGCGCCACAAACAATTATGGATGCGCGCTATATGAAATAAATTATTATTATTAATATATTATAATGAAACTGATCATTTCATGCAGATCATAGTGACGATAATAATTAATTATTATTATATTATTTATTTCGCGCGTGCGAATGTAGTCAGTAAAGTTTATAGATATTCGCGCGCACAAATTAATGCGCCGTCTAAAGGTATTTTTTGTAATGTTTTGTCACGTAGTGTGTGCATAATTGCATATGTATGTCCGATATGTGAGTATAAGCTTCGTGGCTGTTGGTGGTCATTTTCATGGTTAGGTCAATCCAACATGACCGTCTGGCATCCGCACTGCGTCTGTGACTGTCAATTCCAACGAATCCACTGGACAACTGTTTCAATTCTGGTCGATTCAAAGGATAAAAAAGACAGATCACTGATACTGTCTTTCCCTGTACTATTGCTAGACCCTACAACCATATGAGGAACAGTGTGGTATGTTGCGATTCCGTTGCAAGCCGACGCGAGGCACTTGTTATGACAACTGAACCAGCAGTCGATAGAATGACGTATTATTTTTTCCAAAGCGCAAATAGAATGTGGGTTTTAATTGGTTGCATCGACCAATATGGTCCTGCTCATTGTGTCGGAGGTTATACTAGATGTTTTCAATTTCCACTTTCTGAGTAAACCACTGCGTGATATGAAAATGTTGACATCCATACCACTTTTCCAACGAACGCCAAACGCACTATATCATATATTATGTTTTTTAAGTGCTGCCATGTCTCGCTTTACTCTGACAGAGCGTTAATGTGCATGTTCAAAGGTAAGCATGGAAATCGATCTTTTTTCTTGGTTTTGATGTTAAAATTAACGTCTACCGTATCAATAAAGTCATGCTAACTAAAGGTAGAGTGTTGCCACTATGCATGTATCACCATAATTAACTATTAAACATATATTAGCAATGTTACTTGTGGTGATAATAAGCATGCTTTCAGGATGACACCTACTGATCAAAATAGCACTAGCGGGGCAAGACGCCTACCAGCACGAATGCAATTCGCCTACGTAGCCGTATTACCCCACATGGAGCTGTTTGGCAAACGTGACTGTATATAATAATAACACAAACATGTTATAAAGTACAAAAACATATTGTATGATTAAATGACTATAATGGTAATTACGCAGTTATCAATACCTATCAATACTTAAGTCACTACGTGTGCAAGATTATTATTTCTTTATTATATCGATTTTATTATTATGTCTTGTCGTGTGCAAAGATCAAAGGTAAACTGTTTGACATCGCTGTCCAGCCAATGTAACCCCTTTTGGTGGGCGTATTCCCCCAGCCAAGGGGCAATATGCATGCCTACATTTTTAGATTTTTTTAAAATACGTATCTTGAAAGTTTATAGTAATCACACTTTGAATGCATACAATCTTAATAAAGTATAACATCCCCTTTGGGAGTATTATTTTTTTTTAAATAACCTTTACTATTTGTTATTATTCAATTTGTTGCTGAAAGTGGGCGTATTCCCCCGGCCTACCCTACAGGACCGCATTTGACTTTCCCATAGACGCCGCCCATATAACGTTTCCTCGTGAAAACGACCTCTGACAACCACCAAACATCTCCTCACATACCTTATATACATACACTCACACTAGGCTACACAATAAAATCATTTAAATGTCTGGTAAAGATACAAAATTAAATAACGTCGTGCAAAAACACGACACTCGACATAATCTGCGGCGGCTATGCGTAGCTCAGCGATTACCGTATCCGTAGACTTTGTCGCTGCGTTGCCTTCAAAAATTCCGGGACCTTAAAAATGTTGGTTTTATACTAAACTAACATAATGCTAACTCAAAATAGCCCTAAGCTTACCTTAAGCCCCCAACTGTTTCAGTAATGTAGACTAAATTATTTTATTTTGTAACATAAACCCCTATAGGAATAGGTGTGCAAGTATACAGGTATGTACAGGCCCTAAATATATATAGTATAATATAGTTCAGTTGAGGACCAGTATATAATGTTGTCGTTTTTATAGTTAGGTCACAACGTTAAAGATCGCCTATTTCCTTCATTGCGTGCAGTTCCACTAGGGTATTCATATATCCATTGATTAAGTAGCCTTCATTCATTCATATGTTATAATAAAATTAAAATAATTCGTAACATTATTTCTAATGGCCCAATCTTTTCTAGTGGCTCCATCTTGTGGGAAAGGAACAAACCTGCTGATATGCCAAAGGAATTTATGGTATCTATACGCCGTAGATTTTTCCGAGCATTGGTTTTTTTGATTTTGTCGAATATCACGTAGCTATTACGCAGGTGTGTTTATACATGCCGTTTAGAATTGGTCAATCCTGTTAATCACAGATATCAGTCCAATCGCTCTGCCGGTGCACTACGTAGCACCCGGATATCGCAGTGGTACCGTTGTTATTCGGCTTCTTCCGGTAATAACCTGGAAGGAATTTTGCGGTGGAAATTTTTCCAAATACGGCAACTTATCTGCAAACATGTCGAAGTTTAAGAAATATCTGGACGATTTAATCGAGCACAAGGGCACAGAGATGGAACTCATCGAGAAAGGCATCGTTAACTTGACAGATGTCCCAAATATTCGTAAGTCGGATGATTTCTGTGGACACAAAATCGGTACTCTCCAGTCAACGTCGTAAACATTTGACACACACTGTGTCTGTGAGTGTGACTACCACACAGCCGCATTCACATCTCCTGCTACAACCGGCTACCGTTTTATTCTAGTTCCCACCAACTTTGTGAAATGCATGGCTCATTCAATGTTTCAGACCAAATTTGCCATCGTTCATTTAAAACACACCTGTCACCTTTCATGATTGCATAGTCAGACTTGCTGTGGGGGTGTGGCATTTTCTAAAACTAACTCTAATTTCTAAACTTGGGTTGCTACGCTAAACACATTTTACATTTATAAATTTAGCCATATCGCTAAGCTATGGACACTCTGGAAATGGTAGGATCACGTCAGCTTTGGGGTGCACATCCTATCCAGACCAGTCCACTATTATAAAATAGGGGTCTAGCAATGCTCCCACTGCAATATGCAATACGCACACCCAGGGTTGGGTCCAAATACATATGTTGCGATCAAATACAACTCGGCCAAATCAAATACAAATACATTGCTTTTCCAGATTTCAAATACCAAATGTTGACCAAGTGTGAACAGCATTCTGTTCTGACTCCTGAGCCAGTTTATGTCAGGCAATGCTTTACCTTTTTTGTTAGTAATTTTTATGTGTATTTGGTTGTATTTCAAATACAGACAAAATACAAATACATGCCCTTTTGTGATTTTCAACCCTGTGCACACCATAATCTAACCGTAACCCCCATTTTATAATAGTAGAGACAACAATGCTGCATTATGCAATACACACACCCTAACCCAAATTTTATAATAGTGGACTGGTCTGTATAGGCTGTGTGCCCCAAAGCTGACATGATTGATTTCACACACAAATTTGCATTGATCAACTATAAAGGTTCAAAGGCTGGTGCGGCACATGCTGACTGACAAGAGTTTGATATTGGCAGTGTCACATATAAAACAAATAAAATGTTTTATCACTTTGCCATTTTTTGTGCTGATGATGTCATGATAAAACAAAACCAGGTGCTGACCTGAGTCACCTGACACAGTGCACCAATGAAATTGGTGTTGAATAAGGACACAAATGATATTGCAATCCATCTTTTCATGTATTGACAAGCTTTTTGCGTGAACATTAGGGCAGTCGTAAAAGTAAGGCTACTTATAACAATGGTGTAAATAGTCTGTAAATTTTGACAATTTTACTTTTAATACAACGAATAATCACCCCAAGTTATTGTAAGATGCACATATTATATATATATATTATATATATATAATATAATTCTGCATTACATATTATATATATCATTATCAGTTTGAGTTTGTTTTTCAGTTACGCTGCGGCAGCTCACTCGCATAACTTTGAGTCATAACAAATTATCAGGTAAGTGCCGCACACACAGACACGTACAACCATGCAGAACATACACACACACACAACACACACACACACACACACACGTTTATGACAGCTTTCATGGAGAAACATACACACACACACACACATACACGCACGCACACACACACACACACACACACACACACACACACACACACACACACATACACACACACACACACACATATACGTTTATGACAACACTAATAATAATAAATTGTTTTTTTACATAAACATTCTCTAAATACATGAACAACGC
>CBDHHR010001093.1:0-5000 GCA_965263245.1 Metamycoplasmataceae bacterium
CTCGACTGAGTAACTTCGTCGGAAAGATAGTCTGATGTCTTAGCCGACTTTTGAATGCAATCGGTGTAAGGGAGCTAAGAAGTGCTGCCACCTCACGGTATATGGGTAATCGAGGCTAGGTTTTGCGAAACGTGACAGAACGTGGCTACAACATGCGCAAACGTGGAACAACGTGGCTAAAACGTGAATTGGGACTTTTTTATTTTGGACATGTTCATAATGTTCTGGCTTTTCCCCCACAACGTACTACAACGTGGCAAGAACTTGGTACCACGTGGCTACTATGTAGCAAAAACGTGACAGAACGTGAGCATAACACACACCGTGCCACGTTATGATACGCTATAAGCTACGTTCTCGACGTTGTGCTACGTTTCTGCTACGTTGTGGTACGTTATGATACGTTGTGGTACGCTACGATACGCTCTGATGCCTCAGATGCCATCTACCAGAGACCACATACCCGTCTCCATCCAGGACATCAAAGCATTTGCGTTTTTGCTTAGCCCAAGTGCTGAACCTTTGCCGTGGACCTCCAACGAATACTACCGTGGACCTCCAATTAATACTACCGTGGACCTCCAATTAATACTACCGTGGACCTCCAACTAATACTAGCGTGGACCTCCAACTAATGCTATCGTGGACCTCCAACTAATACTACCGTGAACCTGTAACTAATGTTACAGTGGACCTCCAACTAATGCACCATGGACGTCCAGCTAATGCTACCGTGGACCTCCAACTAATACTACCGTGGACCTCCAACCAATACTACCGTGAACGTCCAGCTAATACTACCGTGAACGTCCAGCTAATACTACCGTGGACCTCCAACTAATACTACAATGGACCTCCAACTAATACTACCGTGAACGTCCAGCTAATACTACCGAGGACCTCCAAATAATGCTACCGTGGACGTCCAACTAATGCTATCGTGGAACTCCAACTAACACTACCGTGGACCTCCAACTAATACTACCGTGGACCTCCAACTTATACTACCGTGGACCTCGAACTAATACTACCGTGGACCTCTAACTAATACTACCGTGGACCTCCAACTAATACTACCGTGGACCTCAAACTAATACTACCGTGGACCTCAAACTAATACTACCGTGGACCTCCAACTAATAGTACCGTGGACCTCCAACTAATACTACCGTGGACCTCAAACTAATACTACCGTGGACCTCAAACTAATACTACCGTGGACCTCCAACTAATACTACCGTGGACCTCAAACTAATACTACCGTGGACCTCCAACTAATAGTACCGTGGACCTTAACTAATACTACCGTGGACCTCGAACTAGTACTACCATGGACCTCGAACTAATAATATCGTGAACCTGCACCTAATACTACCGTGGACCTCCAACTAATACCACCGTGGACCTCCAACTAATACTACTGTGAACCTCCAACCAATACTACCGTGGACCCCCAACTAATAATACCGTGTACCTCCAACTAATACTACCGTGGACATCCAACTAATACTACCGTGGACCTCCAACTAATAATACCGTGGACCTCCAACTAATACTACCGTGGACCTCCAACTAATACTAACGTGGTCCTCCAACTAATACTACCGTGGACCTCACATTAATACTACCGTGGACCTCCAACTAATACTACCGTGGACCTGCAACTAATGATTCCGTGGACCTCCAAGTAATACTACCGTGGACCTCCAACTAATACCACCGTGTACCTCCAACTAATACAACCGTGGACTTCCAACTAATACAATCGTGGACCTCCAACTAATGCTCCAACTCATGGATCTCCAACTAATACTACCGTGGACCTCCAACTAATTCTACCGTAGACCTGCAACTAATGCTACTGTGGACCTCCAACTAATACTACCGTGGACTTCCAACTAATACTACCGTGGACCTGCAACTAATGATTCCGTGGATTTCCAAGTAATACTACCGTGGACCTCTAACTAATGCTAACGTGGACCTCCAACTAACACTACCGTGGACCTCCAACTAATACTACCATGGACCTACAGTTAACACTACCGAGGACCTCCAAGTAATACTACCGTGTACCTCCAACTAATACTACCGTGGACTGCCAAAAAAGACTACCGTGGACCTTCAACTAATAGTACCATGGACCTCAACTAATACTACGTGGACTTCCAACTACTACAATCGTGGACCTCCAACTAATGCTATCATGGACCTCCAACTAATACTACCGTGGAACTCCAACTAATACTCCCGTAGACCTGCAACTGATGCTACTGTGGACCTCCAACTAATACTACCGTGGACTTCCAACTAATACTACCGTGGACATGCAACTAATACTACCGCAGACCTGCAACTAATGCTACTGTGGACCTCCAACTAATGATTCCGAGAACCCCCAAGTAATACTACCGTGGACCTCTAACTAATGCTAACGTGGACCTCCAACTAATACTACCGTGGACCTCCAGCTAATACTACCGAGGACATCCAAGTAATACTACCGTGTACCTCCAACTAATACTACCGTGGACTTCCAACACATACTACCTTGGACCCCCAACTAATACCACCATGGACCGCGAAGTAACACTATGGTGGACCTCCACCTAATACTACCGTGGACCTCCACCTAATACTACCGTGGACCTCCACCTAATACTACCGTGGATCTTAAACTAATACTACCGTGGCCCTCCAACTAATACTACAGTGGACCTCCAACTAATACTACCGTGGATCTCCAATTAATACTACCGTGGACCTCCAATTAATACCACTGTGGATCTCCAAATAATACTATCGTGCACCTCCAACTAATACTACCGTGAACCTCCAACTAATACTACCGTGGACCTCCATCTAATAATACCGTGGATCTCCAATTAATACTACCGTGGACCTCCAATTAATACCACTGTGGACCTCCAAATAATACTATCGTGGAACTCCAACTAATACTACCATGGACCTCCAAATTATACTACTGTGGACCTCGAATTAATACTACCGTGAACCTCGATCTAATACTACCGTGGACCTCGAACTAATACTACCGTGGACCTACAATTAATACTACCGTGGACTTAAAACTACAAATACCGTGGACCTCCACCTAATACTACCATGGACCTCGAATTAATACTACCGTGGACCTCGAGTTAATACTACCGTGTACCTCCAATTAATACTACCGTGGACTTCCAACAAATACTACCGTGGACCATCAAATAATACTACTGTGGACCTCAACTAATACTACCGTGGACCTCCAACTAATACCACCATGGACCTCGAAGTAACACTATGGTGGACCTCCACCTAATACTACCGTGGACCTCCACCTAATACTACCGTGGACCTTCAACTAATACTACCGTGGACCTCCAACTAATACTACAGTGGACCTCCAACTAATACTACCGTGAATCTCCAATTAATACCCCTGTGGATCTCCAAATAATACTATCGTGGTACTCCAACTAATACTACCATGGACCTCCAAATAATACTACCGTGGACCTCCAAATTATACTACCGTGGACCTCAAATTAATACCACTGTGGACCTCCAAATAATACTATCGTGGAACTCCAACTAATACTACCATGGACCTCCAAGTTATACTACCGTGGACCTCCAAATTATACTACCGTGGACCTCGAATTAATACTACCGTGGACCTCGAACTAATACTACCGTGGACCTCCAACTAATACTACCGTGGACCTCCAGCTAATATTACCGTGGAACTCCAACTAATACTACCATGGACCTCGAACTAATACTACGGTGGACCTCCACCTAATACTACCGTGGACTTAAAACTACAAATACCGTGGACCTCCACCTAATACTACCATGGACCTCGAATTAATGCTACAGTGGACCTCGAGTTAATACTACCGTGGACCTCCAACTAATACTACAGTGGACCTCCAAATAATACTACCGGGGATCTCCAATTAATACTACCGTGGACCTCCAATTAATACCACTGTGGACATCAAACTAAAACTATCGTGGACCTCCAACTAATGCTACTGTGGACCTCCAACTAATAATACCGTGGACCTCCAACTAATAATACCGTGGACCTCCAACTAATAATACCGTGGACCTCCAACTAATAATACCGTGGACCTCCAACCAATGCTACCGTGGACCTCCAACTAATAATACCGCGGAGCTCTAACAAATGCTACCATGGACCACCAACTAATACTACCGCGGACCTCCAACTAATGCACCGTGGACGTGTGTGTGTGTGTTTGTGTGTGTGTGTATGTGTGGGTGTGTGTTTTTGTGCGCGTGCGTGTGTTGGCCCATCACGTGAGTATCATCAGGTGTTTATTTGGCGTGTGAGGTTTTTGTTTAAGTTTTATAATTGGCAAACCCCAACTGGGTATCTCACTAGTGGCGTTGAATTGTGCGTGTTTGTGTGCGCTGTGTGAGTGTATTCAACCCGACGAGAGGACGATATCATGGTTGACGGTAACAAGCTGAACTCTGTTCTGGAATTCACCTACCTCGGAAGCACTGTATCAAGTAATGGATGTATTGGCGATGAAACACAGATGAGGATGGCCACGGCTAGTGCATCTTTCGGCCGACTACGCCAGAGGCTCTGGAACAACCACCATGTGTCCATGCAGGTTAAAGGCAAGATATACCGTGCAATCGTGCTGTCCACCCTCCTATACGGAGCCGAGGCCTGGACAATGTATAGACGACAGGTGAAAAAGCTGCATGTCTTCATGATACGACATCTGCGTTTGATCATGAGGATAACCTGGATGGACAAAGTGACAAAAAAGGAAATACTCGAAGAGACAGGGCTGCCATCTTCTGATCAGAAAGAATCACTGGTTGACTGGACTCTACTTTCAACTGTCTTCTGATCACAGAAATAGAGGACGCCCTCGTCTCCGGTTCAAGGATACCATCAAAAGAAACTTGAAGCTGAGAGACACAAAGACCGACTCATGGACTTCACTCTC
>CBDHHR010001094.1:0-5000 GCA_965263245.1 Metamycoplasmataceae bacterium
TACTGTGTTAGGTAATAACTTCACTTTATAATTACGTTTCGAACAATGCCGAACCGGCATTTAAGACTCATAATTAGTCAGACAATTCCATCGAGTAAAAAGTACGAACGATGTATATGACGTCATTTAGAGAATTCTCGTGAAGAACCACCAAGGTGTCACACAACAATCGTATAACCAACTCAACACACACACACATGTGTCCGTAAAGTATTTCCTGTCGACTTTTCTGGAACCGATGAACTTCAGAAGGAAACAATCACTATGACAACGGACGGGGAACACATTAAAAGAAGATATTTGACGCCTTACTTGCAGGATATCCTTTTATTGCACAGTGCAAATTTCAAGTCACAAACCAATTATTCCCTGATACATCTAAATGAAGTATTTGGGTACAAACAAAGTGACCTCAAAGTCACAAATCTATTGATGTTTAGGTAATTTGAGCCCCAACATTTTTTCCTTCAAATATGTCTTTAGTGTTGTATGTATACAATATACAAAAAACCCAAAAGTAGGCCACAAATTATTAATCGTGACAATAGGAAACGACTTTAACAAATTGAGCGCAACACCTGCTATTTAATGTAACAATATAACTGTCAATACGACAGCACATCCCGATTATCAACAGCGATACTAGTACCTCTTCCGGGGAGTCCACACCGACAAACAAACATATGCACCTTGTCCTACTTTAGGAATAAAAAATAGGACAATTCACAACAAGATTACTCGTTTCGGCAAATGTGATTTTCTTTGATGAGACCAATCAGAATTGCGCGGGAGATATTGATCGTTAAAAAATTGATCTTCATCATACTTTAAAAGGCATAGGACCCAAAAGGATGCTGATATTGGAAAGTGCAAAAATTATCGCAAAACAGCGATCGTATAGTCGCTGACCACAATCGCAGATTTGGACCACCATGAGACGGGAACAAATGTTGACACAATGCAGAGTGAAAGGACCAAGATGGAGATTTAGTTCCTTCATTGGCGCCGGTTACTGCAGTTCGCCAATTTGTGTTTTGCGTAGAGTTTATTCTAATAGCTAATTCGTTAAAAGATGATAACAAATATTCCTCAAATTCGCAGGAATTTAAATGACTAAGTTCAACTTGATTGTTTGCATCCAATATCACGTTACCAATCAATACTGAACTACAACGTAACATCGCTGTAAAGTAGATTGTGTGTGTGTGTGTGTGTGTGTGTGTGTGTGTGTGTGTGTGTGTGTGTGTGTGTGTGTGTGTGTGTATATATATATATATATATATATATATATATATATATATATATATATATATATATATATATATGATTGAAATATATTATAAATATAGATGTTCAAAGTAGCTTATATGTATGGTTGAAGAAGATCAGTATGGGAAAAGGCGACTGGAATTGCGGGGTGACCGTACTGGCGATGTGGCTGTATTATCGAGGTGACCGTAAAGTGAGTTCCACTAAACGAGGTGGGGTGGTAGTAATTACGAGGTGATGGGACCGTAATTGCGACGTGACTGTATCATCGACGAGACGTTCTAGTGAAAGTGCCAGTGTACATAATCCGACATGTCGACTCTACCATGAAGGCGTTAAATGAGGCAATTAGGCCGGGTCGCCCGCGTCATGACGAGTGTCGTCGTCGTCAAAAGCCTCAATAGCGCGCATCATGACGAGTGTCGTCGTCGTCAAAAGCCTCAATAGCGCGCGCCATATCGAGTGACGTCGTCGTCAAAAGCCTCGATCGCCCGCGCCTTGACGAGTGTCGTCATCGTCGTCAAAAGGCTCGGCCGCGTGACACATCCGGCCGTTCTCCAAATGTGGCGAACGTCACTCGCACAATGCGGACACGTCCAGGACAACGACGCCACCGGGCGAAAGTGTTTCTTCGGCCACAAGTGGCTTTGTCGTTAATTGCTCGAAATTGCAAGTATTAGTCTATCGCTGGCTGGCATCGGCGGCGGCCGGGTGGGTGAATGGCGGCCGGACTTAGAGCAACTACGTTGGCGTGCCGACGGCATCCGAGCGATGCCCGGACGGCAGAGACTGGAGGAATGTTAATGACGGAAGACTGTTGTTGTTGTTGTTGTGTGTTTATGTCATTCTATATATACACAGGCGTTGCGTGGCCGTTGGATCGGCCAATGGTGCGGCCAAAGAATCGTTATGAAGCCGGACATAACGACGGGTTTTGCAAGACTACTAATGTGAATATGTATTATGTGATTCTGTTGATTATATAAACGTACAGCTAAGGCATTATACGTGAAATCACGATGTTAGTTATGTTCGGGACGACAACGTGTTCTTTAAACAGAGAACACAACGTGTGCTTTTAAAGGTATACACAAAGCACAGAAACGCATGCTGCAAACCAATGAATAAAATGCTCACTGGAAACTACAAGAAGTAGTTCTGTAGGTACACAGACGGACACGTTTTGACACGCGGGTGCTGCAAAGTGAATCGCGAAATTGCGTCCGTCCGTCCGTCCGTCCCCGTCCGTCCGTCCGTCCGTCCGTCCGTCCGTCCGTCCGTCCGTCCGTCCGTCCGTCCGTGATCATGATCATGATCATGGACAAAGTCTTCTATGCGGGTGGTTCGGGTTTCGTCGTGTGTCGGTCAGTCGTGTGCTAATGAAAAGAGCGGGTCCATCGAGTGAAGAGGTCGACCCTCAACGAGTCAATTAGCCGGGCAGCGCCCGGTAGTTGAGACGACCACAAGGTCACGCTGCACGCGTGGCGTCGGCACGGAGCATATCGCGGTGGCAGGTCGAACTGTAAAGACGATGTGTAGTGCCGGACAATGGCCGGAGACGGCTGACAAGAGGTAATTGGCGGCTTGCGACGATTCGTTGAACAGACGACGTATAACTGACGAGCGAGCACAATGTACAATGGACAGTTAACGAATTCCGGCGGTAAACAGCTTCATTCTGGTGATTATGTGTTAGTGAAAGTGCTTAGAGGGAGCGTGAGTCAACATGCAGCCAAGGTCAAGAGCATAACACAACAAACGTGTGATAGAACTTGCTCTTATCAACACAAAGCCAAGTGGCGCTGCTCTAGTGGAAGACTCTCCACAGACTCGTCAACGTAATGTGATAAACAACACATCATTCGATCAATCTAGATAATTGCATCTTTTTCTTTTAATCCACTCTCAGAGGTTAATTAATGAGCAAGGACGGTGAATGAAAAAAGACGCAAGGTTCTCGGTGTCTCGAAATTGAGGGTACCAGACTTCCCTAATGTAAAAGTAAGCGTGTTAATATACAGATAATCCACATACGTATAATGGGTCAGCATTTCCAGACAATCTATTGTGTGGTGGATAACACTGGTTTTGGCGATATCTGTGCCATTTCTTATAAGCATTCATGTTAAAGACGACACACATAAGCAGCACATCTGAGATGTTGCTTCTTAAATTATAGAACTTTCTCAGATAACAGATTTCCTTCTTAGGCATTTGGAGAGGGTTGGAGAGAGGGGGGGGATAGAGAAGGAGAGAGCATTTTACGAAAGTATAACCGGTATATTAATAAATAGAAGCGAGTTATAAGATAAATAATAGGGGGAAAACAGAAAGGGGAGGGAGAGAGAGGGGGGAAGGAGAGAGAGATAGAGAGGGAGAGAGAGAGGTAGAGAGAGAGAGGAGGGAGAGAGAGAGAGGGAGAGAGAGAGGGAGAGAGAGAGAGGGAGAGAGAGAGGGAGAGAGAGAGAGAGGGAGAACGAGAGAGAGAGAGAGGGAGGGAGGGAGAGAGAGAGGAAAGAGAGAGAGGGAGAGACGGAGAGAGGGAGAGAGAGAGAGGGAGAGAGGGCGAGAGAGAGAGAGAACGAAGACAGAAAACAGAAAACAGAGAAGCTGTAATACATGCAGGTGTCTGCCGTGCCGAATGTGACGGCGATGACAACTTGTCGTCGCGTTTCTCCACGACGAAACTTCCCCGTTCACCGCCCGCTGGGACACCCCAGCGTCGCGCCCGCGGCGGTGACCAGAGGTCGCGACACTCGCCCCCGAACAGGAGGCATTCCACCGAACAATCGTTGCGTAAGTGTGAAAATTCCCAGCGCCTCCTGACTTGCATGCAAGGGAGCCGGGTCGATTCGTTGTTATTCCGCGCAGCGTCAACACATATCACACGCCTTCATTCAACCCGCGTCTTCTCTTAGCGTTCGAATTCAAAGAGGTAACGCAAACATGTGGTTTCACATCGAGTGACGGGCACGACCGGGGACGTGATCACAGAGGCGGGCGACAAACGGATGATTATGCCCGTCGGCGAAAGAAAGGCGCCATTGATGGGTGGCGTGTGCTTCGCGCTCGACTCCGGCTTTGTTGACGTTTGCGCCACACACCGAGGGGAAAGAACCCCGATCATCTAGTCGCGAAATTGCGCGTCGTTGTCGTATTTTAAAATATATTGAATCACCCGAGAACATAATGTATGCTAATCATGGCACTGATTGCGCGCGCGTGGCTTCTAGACGACGTTCCCACGTTCTGTTTTACGACGTCGACGTCGTGTGACGCGCGCGTTATCAACCTCTCTAACTGTCATACAGTTTATCTTTTTTTGTCCAATCTCCGTCTCCGTGTGTGACTGTCTGTTGACCCATATACCCTCTCTTCGTTTTCATATCTTCCAGCCTCCCTCGTCACTCCTGTCCTCTTGTTCTCCTTTTGTCATCCCTTTCGTCTATGTTTACCATCGTGTTTTTCTTCGTCTATTCTCTCATCACCTTTCCCTCACTACGTTCTCTGTCAACAGTCTCCATTTAACTCCTATATTTTGCTGTTGTTATTCATTCTCCTCACAATCTTCCTAGATCTCTCATAATGCAGTCAGTCATGCCATCTCGGACTTGTTCGCCTCATTTCCGTTCACTTTCTGGGCATCTGAACTCTGCCAATTTTAAATATCCCATTCCTTCCACACGACCGGCTCATTTCAACCTTCAACCTACTCCTCACCAGTTTTTACA
>CBDHHR010001094.1:7500-12500 GCA_965263245.1 Metamycoplasmataceae bacterium
GTGTACGGAAATAATTATTCTAAGAGTTTGCATTGTTTGTAATTATATCAGATCTATACACTGAAACAGCAGTATAAAGTATAATTATTATAATTAATTGAAAAGATCTGTCTTCGGGCAAATGAGGACAAACGCTGTAAGATTTGATTTAAAATCTATAAAAACAAAAGCAAGATGCTTATTATTTTTTCTTAAATAAAGCCATTCATAGCAAGTGTAAAACATTAAGTGCTGTTGTACTTTGCCACATGTCGATAACATTACCTTTGAACCGTCTGTACTACTATGGCTGTATATAAACACACACATATATATATATATATATATTTATCTATCTATCTATCTATCTATCTATCTATCTATCTATCTATCTATCTATCTATCTATCTATCTATCTATCTATCTATCTATCTATCTATCTATCTATCTATCTATCTATCTATCTATCTATCTATCTATCTATCTATCTATCTATCTATCTATCTATCTATCTATCTATCTATCTATCTATCTATCTATCTATCTATCTATCTATCTACCTATCTATCTATCTATCTATCTATCTATCTATCTATCTATATATCTATCTATCTATCTATCTATCTATCTATCTATCTATCTATCTATCTATCTATCTATCTATCTATCTATCTATCTATCTATCTATATATCTATCTATCTATCTATCTATCTATCTATCTATCTATCTATCTATCTATCTATCTATATATTATATGTATGGTCCACCATATATATATATATATATATATATATATATATATATATATATATATATATATATATATATATATGTTCTTTCTCGTGAAATAAATCATGTAATATTGATAGGCCCCCTGCGCTCTGCTTTTGTGTTCAGTTGGTTAATTATTATGCCAAGTGATAGTTTCATTGTTTATTGTGACTGGCGCAGTAATTTCGTAGTTTACTGAGTCTTGCGCAACGAGCGACGCCCCACTGCATGCTAGATACACCACCCACTAAATAAGCTTCATTATCTTCTCGTATTTTCCTAAAGGTATAATCTATGTGACATGCGACTGTTGAACTTTAACACGAATGAATAAAATTTACGTCGCAGCTGTGAAAGTTACAACGTTAGTGTTTGCATTCGGTGTCACGTCGTTATTTTATCCCAACGTTCATTGCAGACGAACAAAGTACGGGGAATTGTGTGAGTGAACATCTCTTAGATGTCTGGCGCCATGCATAACTACGAACATACTAATGAACATGGTCATTAATGCAATGGAACATTGCATCTACCAGAAATAAATACATTTATATAGCGGGCAGGCAACATTTCCAAATATAGTTGTTTTAGCGACAATTAACACGGGTAATATAAACAAGCGATGGACGTTTCCAAATCTTCTGCGGATAATAACATTGGTTTAAAAATATTATTGACGCAATTTTGCCTTTCGGTATTATTATAAGGCCTAGTACATTTTTCATTTACATACATCGCTGAACCACACCTGCTATTTAAATCACTAAATACACAAACAGTGGTTCCACTTACAGTCTCAAACTGGATAACCAATTAAACATACAAATCGGATTTATACGAAATTCACGCAACAAAAGAATAGATTTCAACAACGGAAATGTGGCACATTTTACTGTTTAGGGTCTTGTGGCGTCACATGATCTTCCGTGATCACGCATGTTGCCCCATTATCGCTATTAACATTGTGAAATTTGCGAGAGGCTCGGTAACAATGGCGCATCAATTGCTGTCAGGCGAGCGTGTGAACCGAATAGCGATTACTCCGCTACAAGGGCTCCGGGAGACAGGCACAACGAGAAGGTTATAATTTAGCACGACATCCCATCAAAGCCCGTGGTTGCCCTAAGAGATCGTTATCTGTAGACGCGGTGCCCCGAGTTAGTGTATGTGGCCTCATCGTACGGGCTGGGCTGTCACGTGCACACACTGTCGCTGTGCTCGCGTAGACCGTCATAGGAACCTACGTCGGTATGGTAAGTTATAACTAACACCACCAAAACACATTTTACGTAATTCGTTTATGTTTATGTCCCGGATTTGATAGTGATTAAATAAATAAATAAATAAATAAATAAACAATAATAATTATTATTATTATTAGGCCCGTATATAAAGCAGAACACAGCAAGTGCAATTACATAATTATACTATTAATAATAACTTTATTATCCACAGAACGGAGACACTTTGGACTGAGGACGGTGCATAAACAAATCACATAGTAATATATGTACACAATAAAAACATGTATATAGCAGCAGCAAATATAAATACAATTATAAAAGATTTGAATAATTATGCAATAACAATATGACAATATTGTAAGAAAGATAAATACATATGATAAAACAACATGACAATGTTATAATTAAACAATTTGCAGAGACACTGATTAATTTTCTTAATAAAAATGAAATGATTATACGTTTGACAACGTCATACGTATTTATCCCGTTTAAGAACGTTTTAGTTAATGTAAAGTACTCTTCATTATATTAACGACGTATCTATCGTGAAAATACATCCGAAACAACCTGTAAACTTTACATCTAACTGGAGAGGAGCCTTATTCGAATAATCTTGCAACGGTTTCGAAGCTTGGACAATTACTTTAACGTCACCCTGATGCAGTTAAGTTAGCTGTATACATTAATGTATGTGGTTACTGTCAGTGTTGGATGATGCGTGTTAATACGTAATCTTCGGGATGCATGCATGCATGCATGCGTGCGTGCGTTCGTGCGTGTGTGCGTGTGTGCGTGCGTGCGTGTGTGCGTGTGTGCGTGTGTGCGTGTGTGCGTGTGTGCGTGTGTGCGTGTGTGCGTGTGTGCGTGTGTGCGTGTGTGCGTGTGTGCGTGTGTGCGTGTGTGCGTGTGTGCGTGCGTGCGTGCGTGCGTGCGTGCGTAACGCAGTTGACGTGTTCAACGGAATGCTGGGTAAAAAATAGAAACTATATGCAAGTTACAATGTCTCTCTCTCTCTCTCTCTCTCTCTCTCTCTATATATATATATATATATATATATATATATATATATATATATATATATATATATATATATATATATATATATATATAGCTCCATAAAGAATTTACCTTTAACCAGGACTCGTTGCGTCAAGAGATATGAGTCTCCAGTTACGTCATCGCCGCTGGTTACGTAACCATATAAACTAAGTGACAAATACACCGTTGTAGGTCACTATTAGCAATCGCTGCTTATGTCGTCACTAAAAAGGTGTGTCGAATAAATTAAGGTTTGCTGAAATGTCTTAATTTAGGCCGTAAAGAATAAACACTGTGGCAAAAAGAGTTTTGATGGGGAAAGACTTTTGCACGAAGTCTCAAACGAATATAGTTGGAACCTCAAGAGGAAATGCATTTGGAATTGTTTGGGGAGACAACAACCGTACACAGCAAGTAGTATACATAGTGAAACTTCACATCGTGTATATGTATATGTATGTATATATATATATATATATATATATATATATATATATATATATATATATATATATATATATATAGTCAACTGTAATAATATATATAATACATATGTTTATTAACGATATGCTCGACAACAATCAAACAAAGATCCATGTTTTCAAATCACTGTATTGTTTAAGTGTAAATGAACAAATATTAATATTTCGTCTATTATTTAATGATTCTTTTATATTTGGACTATGCATATGCAACGGATTCACTTTGGAAATGGCAAAATGTTCTTCTATAATCTGTGGTGTGTCGAGGATGTCGGAAGGGGGACGGTAACATATTTCGAGAATATCAAAGCTTGTTTAATTTTGCCATTTAGTGATTAAAACTATATTTCCAAATCCAAATCTAATGCTCCCTCCTAAATACAGGTACTTTGTAATGACTAGAGATAAATACAATGTCTGCCGAACACATGCGCTTTGTCGTATATTTTGTTGAAATTCTGGTTTCAGAAGATTTTCTTTATCGTTATGACAAACGCATAAGATAAAGTAGCTAAATTGACAGATTCAAGTAATATTTGACCCAGGAGCTGTCGTGCCGCATTGTTTAGAAAGCTAAATCCTGACGCAGGTCTCGCAAATAACGTTGTGATTGTGACGTAAACAAGCCGTGACGTAGGTGGGAAGCTTGGAACAACGTCATAATGACGTAAAGTCTAGGTGCGTGCTTAAATATGACGATGACACAGCTTAGATCTATATTGGTCAAGATTTATAACTGCCCTGCATTAGTACAAAGACGGTTAATTAGCATCGAGTTGCATCATCCTGATATGATAGATTAGTGATCAACTGACATGTATTATTCCTTACATAATAACGTAGCTAAATGAGACAAACATTGACCTGTTTAATGGGAATTTTATTATTAAAATTGTATCTTGGGAAATTAAATTGATTAATGCAAAATGAATAGGGTAATATTATGATGTGTTGCCCAAAATGGCGGGGCCGGAGCTTTGGTACAAATCAAAATCGCAGATAATGTCACATGATCGTACCCTTTTTATTGCAAGCGGGTTAGGCCTGTAACACGATATGTACAAATGGCACCACTCCAATTGGTGACTACAGTTATATTTAAATTATGAAACAAAATAATATTCTCATCCAGGTTATTTACCATGGCTGCGCGACAGCAGTTGACGTGTTACCAAAATTGAGAGAATTGTCGTCCTACCCCCAAACAACCATCTATGTACAATTTATTATTGCGTAGTGTGCGTCACGTGGTAAAGTGCGACAGTCACGTGATGCAACGGCGTGATGTCACCAAGGTCGCCAGACCGTACGGTCAGGCTCTCTGGAATTGTCCTCTTCATAAATGCTGTCGTCTTCGTCGTCGACATCGTCGTCACTATCTTCAATCCTCGGTCGACACGTTGTGTTGCTCTCCTCTTTCTTAACCGACACATTGTTCGCACCCGGCAACACATCCGGGGATCTATCACAGTTCTTGCTAGG
>CBDHHR010001095.1:2500-11680 GCA_965263245.1 Metamycoplasmataceae bacterium
TACACCTCTAAATGCTGCTATTTGCGCCCCGAGACGAGGCGTTAGACGGGGAGGGACCTCGGCCGTCTGCAGCAATCTTTCCTGTTGCTCCATCTCGTACGTCGTAAGGAGCCAATATTGGCTGTTGTATACGACTTGCGTTGTAGGTATGGCTGTTAATCTTTCTCCACACCGCTATGTTCATCACTTCATCTGCGGTCAGACAGACGACATTAATGTCTCTTTTGCACGTGATCAGACAAGTCCATCTGGTGTTTGGCCACCCCCCCCCACCCCCTCCTTCTGGTACCTCTGCACGTGGCACTCTTCTCACTTTTGGCTCCTCTTCTCTTCCCACCATTTCGTATCACCAACTCCAGTTGCCTTTTCAAAACAACTTTCCGAAGAGTTTAGTTTTTGCAGCAGATTAAGTGAGTTGTAAGCCGAATAAACAACGATGGAAAGGGAAAGGAGTATGTTAAACATCACATACAATCTACCGGTAGAGAAAAACAAACAACTGGGTAAGAGAAAAGACAAAGGTCACAGACGTGATTGAACAAGTCAGAAGACGGAAGTGGATCTGGGCTGGGCAGAGTACATAAGCAGGATACGAGATAACGGATGGACACTGCGTTTCACCTGGAAACCCTACGAAAGGAAAATACCTAGAGGAAGGCCGGCGAGACGGCGGGGTGACGAACTAGACGGGTACCATCTGGCAGAGGATAGCGCAAGATAGGCAGGTGTGAAAGCAGCATGCTGAGGCCTTCGCCCAACCACGGACTTTATGGCTGCACAATGATGGTGATGATGATGATGATGATGATGATGATGATGATGATGATGATGATGATGATGATGATGATGATGATGATGATGATGATGATGATGATGATGATGATGATGATGATGATGAATAGCGGGTGGATATTTACAGATGATGAATAGCGGGTGGATATTTACGGTGGACACAAGTTTCAATAACAATTTATCTGAATAGGTTTGCTTAGTAACGGGAATGTAACAGTTGGTTTTTCGACCAGCGTGTGGTGGGTGACATCGATGTTACTGGAACCGAGGACTGAGTGTGTGATTTGAGGAGACATGTGGACTCTGGCGACTTCATAGAAATCATGACAGACAGACACGTGCATGGATACATCTTGACATCGTCACGAGTCAAATGAGTCAACCGACGACATCTTGTGCCGCGGTGGCGCAGTCGTAGACCTTGGAATCAACGTCACCCAGACAATCGCTGGCAGTTGTACTGTCTGTGCATGTCATGTATACGAAACAAATGACAGACACACATTCACTAACTCACCCATCTCCCACACACTCACTCACTCACTCACTCACTCACTCACTCACTCACTCACTCACTCACTCACTCACTCACTCACTCACTCACTCACTCACCCACTCACCCACCCACTCACTCACTCACTCACCCACCCACTCACTCACTCACTCACTCACCCACCCACTCACTCACTCACCCACCCACCCACTCACTCACTCATTCACTCATTCACTCATTCACTCATTCACTCATTCACTCATTCACTCATTCACTCACTTACTCATTCACTCACTCACTCACTCACTCACTCACTAATCTATCCATCTCCCACACACTCACTCACTCACCCACTCACTCACTCACTCACTCACTCACTCACTCACTCACTCACCCACCCACTCACTCACTCACTCACTCACGCATTCACTCACTCACTCACTTACTCACTTACGCATTCACTCACTCACTCACTCACTAACCCATCCATCTCCCATTTAATCACTCACTCATTCACTCACTCATACATACTCATGCACGCACACATACGCGTATGTACGCACGCACACACATTCACACTCACACTCACGCACACAAACACACACACACACACGCACGCGCGCACGCACGCACGCACGGTATCTCCCATGCTCGCAATAATGACGAGTCTCTCCGAGTGAAGTATGGCGGTGATAGTATTCTCCGGGTAACAAGGTTAATAACATCACTGCACTCGTTCTGCGCGCGTGTGACAACCACGTCCATTCGTGAACAACAAGCACGATACATAAAGAAAAAACTCAGTGGTGCCTGGATGTGGAAACGGACCGTGACAACTGATACAACAAGTTTATACGAGCGTAATTGAACGCAGTGACAACGGACGTCTAAAAACAGGTGATTCTGACGAGTCCGTCTCTCTGCAATGGCACGCGTGTGGATGAGCGAGCTGGAGGTAACGCGTGAAATGTAAGTCACTGGGGTAACGAGTTTGATCTCGGCTGCGCTGTTCCCACAGCATCGCGTGTACATTTTCGTTTTAGCACCCGCAAAAACCCGCGCCGTTCTGAGACGTTTTGGCTGCGGCCTCGCTCGCGTATTTAGACGGGTCTAAATTCGGCTTACTGCACACGGTGGTACTGTAGCCGGCCGGTGTGTGTGTGTATGTGTGTGTGTGTGTGTGTGTGTGTGTGTGTGTGTGTGTGTGTGTGTGTGTGTGTGTGTGTGTGTGTGTGTGTGTGTGTGTGTGTGTGTGTGTGTGTGTGTGTGTGTGTGTGTGTGTGTGTGTGTGTGTGTGTGTGTGTGTGTGTGTGTGTGTGTGTGTGTGTGTGTGTGTGTGTGTGTGTGTGTGTGTGTGTGTGTGTGTGTGTGTGTGTGTGTGTGTGTGTGTGTGTGTGTGTGTGTGTGTGTGTGTGTGTGTGTGTGTGTGTGTGTGTGTGTGTGTGTGTGTGTGTGTGTGTGTGTGTGTGTGTGTGTGTGTGTGTGTGTGTGTGTGTGTGTGTGTGTGTGTGTGTGTGTGTGTGTGTGTGTGTGTGTGTGTGTGTGTGTGTGTGTGTGTGTGTGTGTGTGTGTCTGTGTGTGTGTCTGTGTGTGTGTCTGTGTGTGTGTGTGTGTGTGTGTGTGTGTGTGTGTGTGTGTGTGTGTGTGTGTGTGTGTGTGTGTGTGTGTGTGTGTGTGTGTGTGTGTGTGTGTGTGTGTGTGTGTGTGTGTGTGTGTGTGTGTGTGTGTGTGTGTGTGTGCGTGCGTGCGTGCGTGCGTGCGTGCGTGCGTGCGTGCGTGCGTGCGTGCGTGCGTGCGTGCGTGCGTGCGTGCGTGCGTGCGTGCGTGCGTGCGTGCGTGCGTGCGTGCGTGCGTGCGTGCGTGCGTGCGTGCGTGCGTGCGTGCGTGCGTGCGTGCGTGCGTGCGTGCGTGCGTGCGTGCGTGCGTGCGTGCGTGCGTGCGTGCGTGCGTGCGTGCGTGCGTGCGTGCGTGCGTGCGTGCGTGCGTGCGTGCGTGCGTGCGTGCGTGCGTGCGTGCGTGCGTGCGTGCGTGCGTGCGTGCGTGCGTGCGTGCGTGCGTGCGTGCGTGTGTGTGTGTGTGTGTGTGTAGAGTGTGTGTGTGTGTGTGTAGAGTGAGAGTGAGAGTGAGAGTGAGAGTGAGAGTGAGAGTGAGAGTGAGAGAGAGAGAGAGAGAGAGTGAGTGAGTGAGTGAGTGAGTGAGTGTGTGTGTGTGTGTGTGTGTGTGTGTGTGTGTGTGTGTGTGTGTGTGTGTGTGTGTGTGTGTGTGTGTGTGTGTGTGTGTGTGTGTGTGTGTGTGTGTGTGTGTGTGTGTGTGTGTGTGTGCCAAATCACTAAAAAAATGCTAGTGTAATATTGAACCAAACTGTTGTTATATGTATACATTAAGCAGCCGCGTTGAAATCTCAAGCGACAAACTGTAAAATAACCATCCATGAATATCTGGGTTCTCGCCACTGACGCGTCAATACCGACCATAACAGCGAGTGAACAGTGCAAACAGTGTCGGAACATAGAATAAACGAACACCGAAAACGTTTGACGACATACCATAACTCTGTGGACAGACACGAATAAAACACCGCAGAGATCTTGAGTGAAACTCTATAATGTTATGTAAACGTAGATGATTAACGATTGGTCTTGGCGGGGCGCTTTGTCAACGTGTCGACACTGGAGTAACCGACCTGGCGGTCTGAACGTAGCCTGTTGTCGCTGACGACTTCCAGATGTCTGTTGACTCTCGCGGAAGGCGAGAACGCTTTGAGAGGCGCAAAACATCGTGCGCAAAAAACGAGCACGCGGAACCATAACACTGGCCTAGTGACTTGTAAACAACACGCACGTTTGCACAACTGCGCTGTGACCTATACCGACGCTACTGTCAATGTGCAATGACGGTCACTCACTTCCGGTTTTCGACAACGCGTTGTCCAGGTAGGCTATTTGCGGGTAGAATTGCTATTTATATAAATCTACCTTTGTGTGCCGGGCGAGTAGCAACAGTGGTTGTTGTCTGCCAAGCTTATTGTCTGCCCGAGACCGCAGACGTAACCGCGTCCATTACAATACTGTCTCACATAAACAGTACTTAGAATATGCTAAGACGTTGTAGCGTTGACTTTTCCCGGGAGTTATATAATATTTGGATGATGTTTACGCGCATGCGCAAGTCAGTCGTAGTCATTACTTGCCATTAAGTACGTTAATGCTTCCTGCTGAATTCCATATTAAATACATCTTTAGTCTGATATATATATATATATATATATATATATATATATATATATATATATATATATATATATATATATATACACGGCCAATGTGAGCAAAGGACGTACATAACCTTTGCGCATGGTTATTTGTATCAAACTAACACGAGCCAAACACGTTTTTGAGGCATGTTTTGATAGCACGTGACAGGGATGTAAATAAACGTAATATGTTAATTTACCAAAAGCATTTTAAAGCAATTCTTCACACTAATCACCACAGGAAGGTTAACGAACAGACTGGTATTTTAACTATAAATGCTTTGCATTTTGCTGCATATTTATCGCGCATGCGCAGAAATGTCACCCGGATATTATTGAACGTCGGGATAAATCTAAGCGCAACAACGCAACTGGCTAGCGCCCTAAATATTCGTATCTTTCTTAAAATGGCGCCGTTCATAACGAAACGACTGGCGTGGCTCTCTATATGTGGCTAAGTGGTGTCGTCATCTTCCCATCGCCGGACGGGCGGGGGAAACCGGGCGTGGGAAAATGCCGTCCACCGCCCAGCTCCTGGGTGACGTGAAGACTTGAGAGTACTTAAATCAGGCTCACCTTCCTGTCTCTGCTCCTGCGTCCTCCCACAACGTGTCCTCCAGTATCGACGCCTTAGTTTACGCCGCGTCTCGTCGCCAGGTGGCTAGATATCAGTTCGCGTCATCAGCAAACAACATATATTACTTTTAACCAGTTTAGAAATATTATACGTGTGTCATTGGTCCAAGTACATAAATAAATCCATGTGGTGCTCTGCTTATTATTCTTTGGGTGTTTCATCTGTGGTCGTCTTTATTTTACAAATTGGCTACGATTTGATGAATACATACTCATCCAATTGCATGCATTTCTACGGATGCCATAGCGGTAACGTTTTTCGTACAGTAGTTTATGGTCAACGGTACCAATAGTTTTTTTTTTCGATTTTAGGATACGCCTATTGCTTAATTCTTATGGTCTATGTGTGATAACATCAAGCAATTCTATCAAAGCATGAGCTGTTAACTGAACCCATATTTACATGAACTGAAATACCATATAGGTATTCACAAAGCTGTTTTAATATTATGTGGGAAAATGACACTTTTCCTCTACACGCAACAAGTACACATTACAGATTGAATTGAAATGTAAGCAAATTCCCGGGTCCCACCCACAACGTGTGTCTCCAGTTCGACTATCGCGCCACCTGGCGAATGTGACAGCAATAAAAAAACGTCTGCCATCAATCCTGACGTAATTGCAAAGCCTCCCCCCATCCGCTATTACCATTATAATTGACGCCAACGGGAAAATCAATTACAGCTGATCGTTCCCCGAAGCCAACCCGGTTTGTCTTCACTTGACAGTTGCAGACGCGCTGCCGTCGACGTTGGGTCTGTTCGTTAGGTCTGTTGCGTGTCTGTGTCACTAAGTGACTCTGGTGGCGCGCTAGAGGGATTGTGCCTTGGCCCGTTGCGTGTTTTTGGTGTATTTCCCAGTAAAACCTTTTGCTTAGCTGTAAAATATGATATGTTGTTGTTGCGAGGTGTGAGAGACCTATTCAGGTCACTATCTGTTGCTGCACTGTCTTGTTCTTCCCTGGCGTTTCCCTTTCGTGTAGGCTTGTGTGGTTGTTGATGTTCTCCCTCCACGTCGTCCTGTTTATCGCCTCGACTGCGTTGAGACCCACAGTGTTCATGTCTCTTACAGACGCCTTTCCACCTGGTCTTTGGTCGTCTTTCTTCTTCCTGGTATGTCTGTCATAAGTTCTCTTCACTGTGTGCTCTTCTTCCCTTCTCATCACATGCCCAGACCTTTTCAGATATTTTTCTGTTATATTTTTGGATGCTTGGGTTAATCTGGTTGTTCCTTTAACACATTCGTTTCTGATCTTATCCTTCTTTGTTATTCCAACCATCCATCTCAACGTCCTCATCTCATTCATCTCTATTCTTGTTCTTGCCCCTATGTTATTGTTCAGGTCTCTGCTCCGTGCTGCGTTGATGGTCAGGCTACTGTTTTATAGATCTTCCCATTCAACTTCACTTGTCGCACAACACTCCATTGTATTTCTTCCCATTTTTCCACGCTACACTCCCCGCGTCTGTGCTATAAATGATGCCCAACACTCTCATGTGAACAGTGTTTACCAACACATCATTATTACTGCAAATGCTGAGGTGTTTTGCTTGCCTAGGTGGAAATCACTGACTAATTCTTGGAACGACTTTGAGGAATTCCTCCGATATGATTGCGTGTTTCCGAAATCTGCCGATTGCAGCGATGGAAAACATGTTCACGTAAGGCCGGAACTTGTTGGATTGTGGATTACGTCACTGGTGCACGTTAGTGGAATGTCAACTCAAATGCACAACGCTAATTAACTACGTAATGATTAGGGGTTAGAATACACCACGAAACGTTCTGTTTGTGCTTGATCCACAAACCAATCACGTCGCAATTGAAGGCCATTTTAAATCAGCGCAAAGCACTATGGGATCGATTAGACACACGTAGAATTTGCGTAAGCTAACCTACAGGCGGTTCACACATGGCGACCAATCAAAGCCTGAGTTATGACGCCTCGTTCGATATAATGCGTACGCAGTGGCGTTTACCAATGGACCGACCTTGGACAGAACCACAGAGTTCCCCAAAACCGGACAGGCGTTGTATGTTTTATGCACAAACTGGCGCTCAACATTTCGGACTGTATATCCCACGTGACTTTGAGATCACGTTAAGTGTCGTCGACCCCTTCTTAATATGGGATGAAAATAACCACTGAGGACGGACGACACGCACCCTAGCGGTCCTCAGTGACCCACCCTCAGTGGCAGCACAGAGCGGTCGGCTTGGCGATAATGTTGTGAAAGAGACTGACTAGTTGAATGAGACACCAACAGATTGTACTGTGTGACCACAGTACACACACTATAGACAGTTAGTAGAACGTTCCCAAGCAAGAGAAGCGTCTAGAACAATTAGAACTAACAATGAGCATAAACGTTACATTTGCTATTAGTTTCGTTGAACTCTACACCATCTGTTAGAAATGTTTATCCCTCGCGTTTCAGTCTAATTTCGTATTTTTCCTGCGAAAACTGAAGCCAGTAAATCGGCTAAACGGACGGCTAAAGAAGTCCAGTAGCCAGAGATAGTTGTCGAGCATAAGGACTAAGAATGTGTTTGGGGAAGTGTTTTAGCAACTTACCAGATGTAACGACCACTATCAATACACTTCGTATTTTGACAAAAAGCACGAGTAGAACATAATTATATATATATATATATATATATATATATATATATATATATATATATATATATATATATATATATATATATATATATATAATCATCTGTCAGAAAGCAGTCCGTGGTTCCTGCGTAGCAACTGTGATTAGTTTCAAACCCGACCTTCATTTGATCAGCGGCATTGAAACAGTCGGCTCCGCTGTCTGGCTGATTGGCGACGTGGGTGGCCTGGCGTCTGTTGGCGTCAATTTCCAAGCTCGCGATTTACTTTCCATTTGCCATAAGCTCGGTGGCTGTCGGCGTCTGTGTCCTCTCCCCACGGATCCCGGAGGAACGTGGGGAGGGGAGGGGAAACATCGTACATCGTGGAACAGTTTCCCTCGCCAGCTGGTTCACGTTACCCGTGCGTTTCCAGACGTGCAGCGTTGTCCGCACGTAAACATATCCTATTAAGACAGCCTTAAGCATCGATTTGACTTAATGATTTAGTAGCTGTCTATATTCAGAGAGTGGACGTCTGTTGTGAACTGTCGACGGTGCGTTCGTCTGTGGTTATTCCGGGCATATGTCACCTCACCACGTGTCTTGTCACCGACGATTCCTCTCCCGGATGTCAGAGTCCGAAAAAGTCCGCGCTGCGATGATTTCAGGAACTTGCCATAATTTGTATTATTAATTTATTATTAGTTGTATTATAGTTGCTATTGTTATTATTATTATTATTATTATTATTATTATTATTATTATTATTATTATTATTATTAGTATTATTATTATTATTATTATTATTATTATTATTATAAATAAGACAAATCCAAAAGCAGCATACGTTTTCATGTTATTCACTGCTTCCACCAGTCCATCACGTGGCACTGACGATTTGTGCGATGCGAAATATTCGCTACTATAAATACAGCGTCAATTTGGTTTGACAGTGTGTGTTTCACGCGCTAGGTGGCGCCATTATGGCAATTTATTTTCACCGCGTCGCGTGATCGGTAAATAAACGGTGTTTATCAAAAACAGATCAATGTACCGCGTGAAGCGAAATGGCAGTAACGACCATGTGACATGAGTGTCGTGTCGTGTCGTAAATTGATGTGTTGACATGACGGCAGAGTTGGTAAATAGAGAATCTACAGTACGCCGTTGGAACCATTAAGAACGCCAGTGACCTAAGTCACAGAAGCTGTCACTGATAAATAATTCAACCTTTAGTTTGACATGTTGTCGTGCCTACGTCACCACTTACCAATTTGTAGTAAAGTCATCGATCCGTAATTGGACTATGCACTTAGTGCGACCACACAAGTAGGGGACATACGTCATACGTCATACGTAGCCTACGGATGTCGTTTGTTGTTTCCTGTGCGTCGATCTGTTC
>CBDHHR010001096.1:0-16265 GCA_965263245.1 Metamycoplasmataceae bacterium
ACGACTTGCCGCCCTTTGCCGTCTAGTCGCACTCTCTCGTCCAGTCACCCTCTCCCGTCTATTCGCCCTCTCCCGTCTAGTCACCCTATCCCGTCGTTTAGCCGCATTCTCCCGTCTAGCCTTCCTTTCCAATCTTACCGCCCTCTCCCGTCTAGTCGCACCCTTACGTCCAGTCGTCTAGTCGCCCTCTCCAATCTTGTCACCCTCTCCCATCTTGTCGCCTTCTCCAGACCAGTCGCCCTCTCCCACCTAGCCGCCATCTCCCATCTAGTCGCCCTCTCCCGTCTTGTCGCCTTCTACCGTCCAGTCGCCCTCTCTGGCCGCCCTCTACCTTTTAGCTGCCTTCTCCCATCTTTCCACCCTCTGCCTTCTATTCGCCCTCTCCCGTCTAGTCGCCCTCTCCCGTCTAGTCGCCTTCTACCGTCTAGTCGCCCTATATCTTCTAGCCGCCCTCTCACGTCTAGTCGCCCTCTCCCATTTAGTTGCCCTCCCCGTTTAGTCGCTCTTTCTCAACTAGTCGACCTCTCCAGTCTAGTGGCCCTCTCCCGTTTAGTCGCCCTCTCCCGTTCAGTCGCCTTCTCCAGTCTAGTCGCCCTCTATCTTCTAGTCGCCCTCTCACTTCTAGTCGCCCTCTCCCTTCTAGTCGCCCTCTCCCGTCTAGTCGCCCTGTCCCGTCTAGTCGCGTCTAGTCGCCCTCTCCCGTCTAGTCGCCCTGTCTCTTGTAGCCGCCCTCTCCCGTCTGGTCGCCCTCTCCCGTCTAGTCGCCCTCTCTAGTCGCCCTCTCCCGTTTAGTCGCACCCTCACGTCCAGTCGTCTAGTCGCCCTCTCCAGCCTTGTCGCCCTCTCCCGTCTTGTAGCCTTCTCTAAACGCCCACTCCACTCAAGTCGCCCTCGCCCGTCTACTCCCCCACTCCCGTCTAGTAGCCTTCTATCGTCTAGTCGCCCTCTATCTTCTAGCCGCTCTCTCACGTCTAGTCGCCCTCTCCCAGGTTAGTGGCCCTCTGCAGACTAGTCGCCCTTTCTCTTCTAGTCGCCCTCTCCAGTCTAGTGGCCCTCTCACGACTAGCCGCCCTCTCCCGTCTCAGTCTCCTTCTCCAGTCTCTCGACCTCTATCTTGTAGTCGCCTTCTCCCTTCTAGTCGCCCTCTCCCTTCTAGTCGCCCTCTACGGTCTAGCCGCCCTTTCCCGTCTAGCCGGTCTCTCCCGTCTTGTCGACCTGTCTCTTCTAGTCGACCTCTCCCGTCTTGTCGCCCTCTCCCGTCTAGTCGCCCACTCCCGTCTAGTCGCCCTCTCCCGTCTAGTCGCACCCTCTAGTCGTCAAGTCGCCCTCTCTCTTGTAGCCGCTCTCCCGTCTGGCAGCCTTCTCTTACGCCCACTCTACTCAAGTCGCCCTGTCGCCACGTCTACTCCCTCTCTCCCATCTAGTCGCCCTCTCCCACCTAGCCGCCGTATCCCATCTTAGTAGCCGCTCTCTCACGTCTAGTCGCCCTCTCCCGACTAGTGGACCTCTCCAGATGTAGCTCGCCTTTTCCCGTCTAGTTGCCACTCTCACTTGTAGTCTCTCCCATCTTGACGCCCTATCCCGTCTAGTCTCGCTCCTCTCCCTTGTAGTCGACCTTCTCCTGTCTAGCCGCCCTCTCCCATCTATTTGCCCTCTCACGGTCTAGTCGCCCTCTCCCGTCTAGTCGCCCTCTCCCGTCTAGTCGACCCTCTCCCGTCTAGTCGCCCTCTCCCGTCTAGTCGCCCTCTCTCTTCTAGCCGCCCTCTCCCATCTAGTCGCCCACTCCCGTCTAGTCGCCTTCTACCGTCTAGTCGCCCTCTCTCTTCTAGTCGCTCTCCTGGCAGCTCTTTACCGTCTAGCCGCCCTCTCCCGCTCTCTCCCATCTAGTCGCCCTCTCCCATCTAGCCGCCGTATCCCATTTAGTCAGCCCTCGCCCGTCTTCTCGCCTTCTCCCGTCTAGCCTCGACCTCTCCCGTCTAGATCGCCCTATCCCGTCTAGTCGTCCACCTCTCTCCCATCTGTGCATGCCCTTTCCCGTCTAGTCGCCGTCTCCCGTCTAGTCGACCTCTCCTGTCTAGTCGCCCTCTCCCGTCTAGTCGCCATCTCCCTTGTAGCCGCCCTCTCCCGTCTAGTCGCCCTCTCCCGTCTAGTCGCCCTTTCTCTTCTAGTCGTCCTCTCACGACTTGCCGCCCTTTGTCGTCTAGTCGCCCTCTCCTGTCTAGTCGCCCTCTCCCGTCTAGTCACCCTATCCCGTCGTTTAGCCGCATTCTCCCGTCTAGCCTTCCTTTCTAATCTTAGTCGCCCTCTCCTTCTAGTCGTCCTCTCACGTCTAGCCGCCCTCTGCCGTCTAGTCGCATTCTCACGTCAAGTCGCCCTCTCCCAGCTAGTCCGCCTCTCACGTCTGACAGCCCTCTCCACTATAACTCCTAGTCGCCCTCTCCCGTCTAGTCGCCCTCTCCCGTCTAGTCGCCCTCTCCCGTCTAGTCGCCCTGTCTCTTGTAGCCGCCCTCTCCCGTCTGGTCGCCCTCTCCCGTCTAGTCGCCCTCTCTAGTCGCCCTCTCCCGTCTAGTCGCACCCTCACGTCCAGTCGTCTAGTCGCCCTCTCCAGTCTTGTCGCCCTCTCCCATCTTGTCGCCTTCTCGAGACCAGTCGCCCTCTCCCACCTAGCCGCCATGTCCCATCTAGTCGCCCTCTCCCGTCTTGTAGCCTTCTCTAAACGCCCACTCCACTCTAGTCGCCCTCGCCCGTCTACTCCCCCTCTCCAGTCTAGTAGCCTTCTATCGTCTAGTCGCCCTCTATCTTCTAGCCGCCCTCTCACGTCTAGTCGCCCTCTCCAGGCTAGTGGCCCTCTGCAGACTAGTCGCCCTTTCCCTTCTAGTCGCCCTCTCACTTGTAGTCGTCGTCTCACGACTAGCCGCCCTCTCCCGTCTAGTCTCCCTCTCTCTGACCCGTTGTGTCGCCTTCTCCCGTGCAGCCGCCTTCTCTGGTCGCCCTCTACGGTCTAGCCGCCTTTTCCCGTCTAGCCGCTCTCTCCCATCTTGCCGACCTCTCCCTTCTAGTCGCACTCTCCCGTCTTGTAGCCCTCTCCCGTCTAGTCGCCCACTCCCGTCTAGTCGCCCACTCCCGTCTAGTCGCCCTCTACCGTCAAGTCGCCCTCTCTCTTCTAGCCGCTCTCTCTCTGGCAGCTCTTTACCGTCTATCCGCCCTGTCCCACGTTCCCGCTCTCTCCCATCTAGTCGCCCTCTCCCACCTAGCCGCCGTATCCCATTTAGTAGCCCTCGCCCGTCTTCTCGCCTTGTCCCGACTAGTCGACCTCTCCAATGTAGCTGCCGTATCCCGTCTAGTTGTCCACCTCCCTCTCCCATCTTGACGCCCTATCCCGTCTAGTCGCCCTCTCCCTTGTAGCCGACCTCTCCTCTCTAGTTGCCCTCTCCCATCTATTTGCCCTCTCACTTCTAGTCGCCCTCTCCCTTCTAGTCGCCCTCTCCCGTCTAGTCACCCTCTCGTCTAGTCGCCCTCTCCCGTCTAGTCGCCCTCTCTCTTCTAGCCGCCCTCTCCCGTCTAGTCGCCCTCTCCCGTCTAGTCGTCTACCCTCTAGTCGCCCTCTCTTGTAGTCGTCCTCTAGTCTAGCCGCCCTCTCGTCAAGTCGCCCTCGTCTAACAGCCCTCTCCACTCTAACTCCCTCTCCCGTCTAGTCTCCCTCTCTCGTCTAGTCGCCCTCTCTAGTCGCCCTCTCCCGTCTAGTCGCCATCTCCCTTGTAGCCGCCCTCTCCCGTCTAGTCGCCCTCTCCCGTGTAGTCGCCCTTTCCCTTCTAGTCGTCCTCTCACGACTTGCCGCCCTTTGTCGTCTAGTCGCACTCTCTCGTCCAGTCGCCCTCTCCCGTCTATTCGCCCTCTCCCGTCTAGTCACCCTATCCCGTCGTTTAGCCGCATTCTCCCGTCTACTCTACCGCCATCTCCCATCTAGTCGCCCTCTCCCGTCTTGTCGCCTTCTACCGTCCAGTCGCCCTCTCTGGCCGCCCTCTACCTTTTAGCTGCCTTCTCCCATCTTTCCACCCTCTGCCTTCTATTCGCCCTCTCCCGTCTAGTCGCCCTCTCCCGTCTAGTCGCCTTCTACCGTCTAGTCGCCCTATATCTTCTAGCCGCCCTCTCACGTCTAGTCGCCCTCTCCCATTTAGTTGCCCTCCCCGTTTAGTCGCTCTTTCTCAACTAGTCGACCTCTCCAGTCTAGTGGCCCTCTCCCGTTTAGTCGCCCTCTCCCGTTCAGTCGCCTTCTCCAGTCTAGTCGCCCTCTATCTTCTAGTCGCCCTCTCACTTCTAGTCGCCCTCTCCCTTCTAGTCGCCCTCTCCCGTCTAGTCGCCCTGTCCCGTCTAGTCGCACTCTCCCGTCTAGTCGCCCTGTCTCTTGTAGCCGCCCTCTCCCGTCTGGTCGCCCTCTCCCGTCGAGTCGCCCTCTCTAGTCGCCCTCTCCCGTTTAGTCGCACCCTCAGTCCTAGTCGTCTAGTCGCCCTCTCCCGTCTTGTAGCCTTCTCTAAACGCCCACTCCACTCAAGTCGCCCTCGCCCGTCTACTCCCCCACTCCCGTCTAGTAGCCTTCTATCGTCTAGTCGCCCTCTATCTTCTAGCCGCTCTCTCACGTCTAGTCGCCCTCTCCAGGCTAGTGGCCCTCTGCAGACTAGTCGCCCTTTCCCTTCTAGTCGCCCTCTCACTTGTAGTCGTCGTCTCACGACTAGCCGCCCTCTCCCGTCTAGTCTCCCTCTCTCTGACCCGTTGTGTCGCCTTCTCCAGTGCAGCCGCCTTCTCTGGTCGCCCTCTACGGTCTAGCCGCCTTTTCCCTTCTAGCCGCTCTCTCCCATCTTGTCGACCTCTCCCTTCTAGTCGCACTCTCCCGTCTTGTAGCCCTCTCTCGTCTAGTCGCCCACTCCCGTCTAGTCGCCCACTCCCGTCTAGTCGCCCTCTACCGTCAAGTCGCCCTCTCTCTTCTAGCCGCTCTCTCTCTGGCAGCTCTTTACCGTCTATCAGCCCTGTCCCACGTTCCCGCTCTCTCCCATCTAGTCGCCCTCTCCCACCTAACCGCCGTATCCCATTTAGTAGCCCTCGCCCGTCTTCTCGTCTTGTCCCGACTAGTCGACCTCTCCAATGTAGCTGCCGTATCCCGTCTAGTTGTCCACCTCCCTCTCCCATCTTGACGCCCTATCCCGTCTAGTCGCCCTCTCCCTTGTAGCCGACCTCTCCTGTCTAGTTGCCCTCTCCCATCTATTTGCCCTCTCACTTCTAGTCGCCCTCTCCCTTCTAGTCGCCCTCTCCCGTCTAGTCGCCCTGTCCCGTCTAGTCGCCCTCTCCCGTCTAGTCGCCCTGTCTCTTGTAGCCGCCCTCTCCCGTCTGGTCGCCCTCTCCCGTCTAGTCGCCCTCTCTAGTCGCCCTCTCCCGTTTAGTCGCACCCTCACGTCCAGTCGTCTAGTCGCCCTCTCCAGCCTTGTCGCCCTCTCCCGTCTTGTAGCCTTCTCTAAACGCCCACTCCACTCAAGTCGCCCTCGCCCGTCTACTCCCCCACTCCCGTCTAGTAGCCTTCTATCGTCTAGTCGCCCTCTATCTTCTAGCCGCTCTCTCACGTCTAGTCGCCCTCTCCAGGCTAGTGGCCCTCTGCAGACTAGTCGCCCTTTCCCTTCTAGTCGCCCTCTCACTTGTAGTCGTCGTCTCACGACTAGCCGCCCTCTCCCGTCTAGTCTCCCTCTCTCTGACCCGTTGTGTCGCCTTCTCCAGTGCAGCCGCCTTCTCTGGTCGCCCTCTACGGTCTAGCCGCCTTTTCCCGTCTAGCCGCTCTCTCCCATCTTGTCGACCTCTCCCTTCTAGTCGCACTCTCCCGTCTTGTAGCCCTCTCCCGTCTAGTCGCCCACTCCCGTCTAGTCGCCCACTCCCGTCTAGTCGCCCTCTACCGTCAAGTCGCCCTCTCTCTTCTAGCCGCTCTCTCTCTGGCAGCTCTTTACCGTCTATCAGCCCTGTCCCACGTTCCCGCTCTCTCCCATCTAGTCGCCCTCTCCCACCTAACCGCCGTATCCCATTTAGTAGCCCTCGCCCGTCTTCTCGTCTTGTCCCGACTAGTCGACCTCTCCAATGTAGCTGCCGTATCCCGTCTAGTTGTCCACCTCCCTCTCCCATCTTGACGCCCTATCCCGTCTAGTCGCCCTCTCCCTTGTAGCCGACCTCTCCTGTCTAGTTGCCCTCTCCCATCTATTTGCCCTCTCACTTCTAGTCGCCCTCTCCCTTCTAGTCGCCCTCTCCCGTCTAGTCACCCTCTCCCGTCTAGTCGCCCTCTCCCGTCTAGTCGCCCTCTCTCTTCTAGCCGCCCTCTCCCATCTAGTCGCCCTCTCCCGTCTAGTCGCCTTCTACCCTCTAGTCGCCCTCTCCTTGTAGTCGTCCTCTCACGTCTAGCCGCCCTCTGCCGTCTAGTCGCATTCTCACGTCAAGTCGCCCTATCCCATCTAGTCCCGCTGTCACGTCTGACAGCCCTCTCCACTCTAACTCCCTCTCCCGTCTAGCCTCCCTCTCCCGTCTAGTCGCCCTCTCCTTTCTAGTCGTCATCTCACGACTGTGCACCCTTTCCCGTCTAGTCTCCCTCTCTCGTCTAGTCGCCCTCTCTAGTCGCCCTCTCCCGTCTAGTCGCCATCTCCCTTGTAGCCGCCCTCTCCCGTCTAGTCGCCCTCTCCCGTGTAGTCGCCCTTTCCCTTCTAGTCGTCCTCTCACGACTTGCCGCCCTTTGTCGTCTAGTCGCACTCTCTCGTCCAGTCACCCTCTCCCGTCTATTCGCCCTCTCCCGTCTAGTCACCCTATCCCGTCGTTTAGCCGCATTCTCCCGTCTAGCCTTCCTTTCCAATCTTACCGCCCTCTCCCGTCTAGTCGCACCCTTACGTCCAGTCGTCTAGTCGCCCTCTCCAATCTTGTCACCCTCTCCCATCTTGTCGCCTTCTCCAGACCAGTCGCCCTCTCCCACCAAGCCGCCATCTCCCATCTAGTCGCCCTCTCCCGTCTTGTCGCCTTCTCCCGTCCAGTCGCCCTCTCTGGCCGCCCTCTACCTTTTAGCTGCCTTCTCCCATCTTTCCACCCTCTGCCTTCTAGTCGCCCTCTCCCGTCTAGTCGCCCTCTCCCGTCTAGTCGCCTTCTACCGTCTAGTCGCCCTATATCTTCTAGCCGCCCTCTCACGTCTAGTCGCCCTCTCCCATTTAGTTGCCCTCCCCGTTTAGTCGCTCTTTCTCAACTAGTCGACCTCTCCAGTCTAGTGGCCCTCTCCCGTTTAGTCGCCCTCTCCCGTTCAGTCGCCTTCTCCAGTCTAGTCGCCCTCTATCTTCTAGTCGCCCTCTCACTTCTAGTCGCCCTCTCCCTTCTAGTCGCCCTCTCCCGTCTAGTCGCCCTGTCCCGTCTAGTCGCCCTGTCCCGTTTAGTCGCCCTCTCCCGTCTAGTCGCCCTGTCTCTTGTAGCCGCCCTCTCCCGTCTGGTCGCCCTCTCCCGTCTAGTCGCCCTCTCTAGTCGCCCTCTCCCGTTTAGTCGCACCCTCACGTCCAGTCGTCTAGTCGCCCTCTCCAGCCTTGTCGCCCTCTCCCGTCTTGTAGCCTTCTCTAAACGCCCACTCCTCTCAAGTCGCCCTCGCCCGTCTACTCCCCCACTCCCGTCTAGTAGCCTTCTATCGTCTAGTCGCCCTCTATCTTCTAGCCGCCCTCTCACGTCTAGTCGCCCTCTCCCATTTAGTTGCCCTCCCCGTTTAGTCGCTCTTTCTCAACTAGTCGACCTCTCCAGTCTAGTGGCCCTCTCCCGTTTAGTCGCCCTCTCCCGTTCAGTCGCCTTCTCCAGTCTAGTCGCCCTCTATCTTCTAGTCGCCCTCTCACTTCTAGTCGCCCTCTCCCTTCTAGTCGCCCTCTCCCGTCTAGTCGCCTTGTCCCGTCTAGTCGCCCTCTCCCGTCTAGTCGCCCTGTCTCTTGTAGCCGCCCTCTCCCGTCTGGTCGCCCTCTCCCGTCTAGTCGCCCTCTCTAGTCGCCCTCTCCCGTTTAGTCGCACCCTCACGTCCAGTCGTCTAGTCGCCCTCTCCAGCCTTGTCGCCCTCTCCCGTCTTGTAGCCTTCTCTAAACGCCCACTCCACTCAAGTCGCCCTCGCCCGTCTACTCCCCCACTCCCGTCTAGTAGCCTTCTATCGTCTAGTCGCCCTCTATCTTCTAGCCGCTCTCTCACGTCTAGTCGCCCTCTCCAGGCTAGTGGCCCTCTGCAGACTAGTCGCCCTTTCCCTTCTAGTCGCCCTCTCACTTGTAGTCGTCGTCTCACGACTAGCCGCCCTCTCCCGTCTAGTCTCCCTCTCTCTGACCCGTTGTGTCGCCTTCTCCCGTGCAGCCGCCTTCTCTGGTCGCCCTCTACGGTCTAGCCGCCTTTTCCCGTCTAGCCGCTCTCTCCCATCTTGCCGACCTCTCCCTTCTAGTCGCACTCTCCCGTCTTGTAGCCCTCTCCCGTCTAGTCGCCCACTCCCGTCTATTCGCCCACTCCCGTCTAGTCGCCCTCTACCGTCTAGTCGCCCTCTCTCTTCTAGCCGCTCTCTCTGGCAGCTCTTTACCGTCTAGCCGCCCTGTCCCTCGTTCCCGCTCTCTCCCATCTAGTCGCCCTCTCCCATCTAGCCGCCGTATCCCATTTAGTCGCCCTCGCCCGTCTTCTCGCCTTCTCCCGACTAGTCGACCTCTCCAGTGTAGATGCCGTATCCCGTCTAGTTGTCCACCTCCCTCTCCCATCTTGATGCTCTTTCCCGTCTAGTCGCCATCTCCCTTGTAGCCGACCTCTCCTGTCTAGTTGCCCTCTCCCTTCTAGTCGCCCTCTCCCTTCTAGGCGCCCTCTCCCGTCTAGTCGCCCTCTCCCGTCTAGTCGCCCTCTCCCGTCTAGTCGCCATCTCTCTTGTAGCCGCCCTTTCCCGTCTAGTCGCCCTCTCCCGTCTAGACGCCCTCTCTAGTCGCCCTCTCTCTCGTCTAGTCGCCCTCTCCTGTCTAGTCGCCCTCTCCCGTCTAGTTGCCTTCTACCCTCTAGTCGCCCTCTCCTTGTAGTCGTCCTCTCACGTCTAGCCGCCCTCTGCCGTCTAGTCGCATTCTCACGTCAAGTCGCCCTATCCCAGCTAGTCCGCCTCTCACGTCTGACAGCCCTCTCCACTATAACTCCTAGTCGCCCTCTCCCGTCTAGTCGCCCTGTCCCGTCTAGTCGCCCTCTCCCGTCTAGTCGCCCTGTCTCTTGTAGCCGCCCTCTCCCGTCTGGTCGCCCTCTCCCGTCTAGTCGCCCTCTCTAGTCGCCCTCTCCCGTCTAGTCGCACCCTCACGTCCAGTCGTCTAGTCGCCCTCTCCAGTCTTGTCGCCCTCTCCCATCTTGTCGCCTTCTCGAGACCAGTCGCCCTCTCCCACCTAGCCGCCATGTCCCATCTAGTCGCCCTCTCCCGTCTTGTAGCCTTCTCTAAACGCCCACTCCACTCTAGTCGCCCTCGCCCGTCTACTCCCCCTCTCCAGTCTAGTAGCCTTCTATCGTCTAGTCGCCCTCTATCTTCTAGCCGCCCTCTCACGTCTAGTCGCCCTCTCCAGGCTAGTGGCCCTCTGCAGACTAGTCGCCCTTTCCCTTCTAGTCGCCCTCTCACTTGTAGTCGTCGTCTCACGACTAGCCGCCCTCTCCCGTCTAGTCTCCCTCTCTCTGACCCGTTGTGTCGCCTTCTCCCGTGCAGCCGCCTTCTCTGGTCGCCCTCTACGGTCTAGCCGCCTTTTCCCGTCTAGCCGCTCTCTCCCATCTTGCCGACCTCTCCCTTCTAGTCGCACTCTCCCGTCTTGTAGCCCTCTCCCGTCTAGTCGCCCACTCCCGTCTAGTCGCCCACTCCCGTCTAGTCGCCCTCTACCGTCAAGTCGCCCTCTCTCTTCTAGCCGCTCTCTCTCTGGCAGCTCTTTACCGTCTATCCGCCCTGTCCCACGTTCCCGCTCTCTCCCATCTAGTCGCCCTCTCCCACCTAGCCGCCGTATCCCATTTAGTAGCCCTCGCCCGTCTTCTCGCCTTGTCCCGACTAGTCGACCTCTCCAATGTAGCTGCCGTATCCCGTCTAGTTGTCCACCTCCCTCTCCCATCTTGACGCCCTATCCCGTCTAGTCGCCCTCTCCCTTGTAGCCGACCTCTCCTCTCTAGTTGCCCTCTCCCATCTATTTGCCCTCTCACTTCTAGTCGCCCTCTCCCTTCTAGTCGCCCTCTCCCGTCTAGTCACCCTCTCCCGTGTAGTCGCCCTCTCCCGTCTAGTCGCCCTCTCTCTTCTAGCCGCCCTCTCCCATCTAGTAGCCCTCTCCCGTCTACTCGCCTTCTACCCTCTAGTCGCCCTCTCCTTGTAGTCGTCCTCTCACGTCTAGCCGCCCTCTGCCGTCTAGTCGCATTCTCACGTCAAGTCGCCCTCTCCCATCTAGTCCCCCTCTCCCGTCTAACAGCCCTCTCCACTCTAACTCCCTCTCCCGTCTAGTCTCCCTCTCTCGTCTAGTCGCCCTCTCTAGTCGCCCTCTCCCGTCTAGTCGCCATCTCCCTTGTAGCCGCCCTCTCCCGTCTAGTCGCCCTCTCCCGTGTAGTCGCCCTTTCCCTTCTAGTCGTCCTCTCACGACTTGCCGCCCTTTGTCGTCTAGTCGCACTCTCTCGTCCAGTCGCCCTCTCCCGTCTATTCGCCCTCTCCCGTCTAGTCACCCTATCCCGTCGTTTAGCCGCATTCTCCCGTCTAGCCTTCCTTTCCAATCTTACCGCCATCTCCCATCTAGTCGCCCTCTCCCGTCTTGTCGCCTTCTACCGTCCAGTCGCCCTCTCTGGCCGCCCTCTACCTTTTAGCTGCCTTCTCCCATCTTTCCACCCTCTGCCTTCTATTCGCCCTCTCCCGTCTAGTCGCCCTCTCCCGTCTAGTCGCCTTCTACCGTCTAGAGGCCCTATATCTTCTAGCCGCCCTCTCACGTCTAGTCGCCCTCTCCCATTTAGTTGCCCTCCCCGTTTAGTCGCTCTTTCTCAACTAGTCGACCTCTCCAGTCTAGTGGCCCTCTCCCGTTTAGTCGCCCTCTCCCGTTCAGTCGCCTTCTCCAGTCTAGTCGCCCTCTATCTTCTAGTCGCCCTCTCACTTCTAGTCGCCCTCTCCCTTCTAGTCGCCCTCTCCCGTCTAGTCGCCCTGTCCCGTCTAGTCGCACTCTCCCGTCTAGTCGCCCTGTCTCTTGTAGCCGCCCTCTCCCGTCTGGTCGCCCTCTCCCGTCTAGTCGCCCTCTCTAGTCGCCCTCTCCCGTTTAGTCGCACCCTCACGTCCAGTCGTCTAGTCGCCCTCTCCAGCCTTGTCGCCCTCTCCCGTCTTGTAGCCTTCTCTAAACGCCCACTCCACTCAAGTCGCCCTCGCCCGTCTACTCCCCCACTCCCGTCTAGTAGCCTTCTATCGTCTAGTCGCCCTCTATCTTCTAGCCGCTCTCTCACGTCTAGTCGCCCTCTCCAGGCTAGTGGCCCTCTGCAGACTAGTCGCCCTTTCCCTTCTAGTCGCCCTCTCACTTGTAGTCGTCGTCTCACGACTAGCCGCCCTCTCCCGTCTAGTATCCCTCTCTCTGACCCGTTGTGTCGCCTTCTCCAGTGCAGCCGCCTTCTCTGGTCGCCCTCTACGGTCTAGCCGCCTTTTCCCGTCTAGCCGCTCTCTCCCATCTTGTCGACCTCTCCCTTCTAGTCGCACTCTCCCGTCTTGTAGCCCTCTCCCGTCTAGTCGCCCACTCCCGTCTAGTCGCCCACTCCCGTCTAGTCGCCCTCTACCGTCAAGTCGCCCTCTCTCTTCTAGCCGCTCTCTCTCTGGCAGCTCTTTACCGTCTATCAGCCCTGTCCCACGTTCCCGCTCTCTCCCATCTAGTCGCCCTCTCCCACCTAACCGCCGTATCCCATTTAGTAGCCCTCGCCCGTCTTCTCGTCTTGTCCCGACTAGTCGACCTCTCCAATGTAGCTGCCGTATCCCGTCTAGTTGTCCACCTCCCTCTCCCATCTTGACGCCCTATCCCGTCTAGTCGCCCTCTCCCTTGTAGCCGACCTCTCCTGTCTAGTTGCCCTCTCCCATCTATTTGCCCTCTCACTTCTAGTCGCCCTCTCCCTTCTAGTCGCCCTCTCCCGTCTTGTCACCCTCTCCCGTCTAGTCGCCCTCTCCCGTCTAGTCGCCCTCTCTCTTCTAGCCGCCCTCTCCCATCTAGTCGCCCTCTCCCGTCTAGTCGCCTTCTACCCTCTAGTCGCCCTCTCCTTGTAGTCGTCCTCTCACGTCTAGCCGCCCTCTGCCGTCTAGTCACATTCTCACGTCAAGTCGCCCTCTCCCATCTAGTCCCCCTCACCCTCCCGTCTAACAGCCCTCTCCCCTCTCTCCCTCCCTCTCCCGTCTAGCCTCCCTCTCCCGTCTAGTCGCCCTCTCCTTTCTAGTCGTCATCTCACGACTGTGCACCCTTTCCCGTCTAGTCTCCCTCTCTCGTCTAGTCGCCCTCTCTAGTCGCCCTCTCCCGTCTAGTCGCCCACTCCCGTCTAGTCGCCCACTCCCGTCTAGTCGCCCTCTACCGTCAAGTCGCCCTCTCTCTTCTAGCCGCTCTCTCTCTGGCAGCTCTTTACCGTCTATCAGCCCTGTCCCACGTTCCCGCTCTCTCCCATCTAGTCGCCCTCTCCCACCTAACCGCCGTATCCCATTTAGTAGCCCTCGCCCGTCTTCTCGTCTTGTCCCGACTAGTCGACCTCTCCAATGTAGCTGCCGTATCCCGTCTAGTTGTCCACCTCCCTCTCCCATCTTGACGCCCTATCCCGTCTAGTCGCCCTCTCCCTTGTAGCCGACCTCTCCTGTCTAGTTGCCCTCTCCCATCTATTTGCCCTCTCACTTCTAGTCGCCCTCTCCCTTCTAGTCGCCCTCTCCCGTCTTGTCACCCTCTCCCGTCTAGTCGCCCTCTCCCGTCTAGTCGCCCTCTCTCTTCTAGCCGCCCTCTCCCATCTAGTCGCCCTCTCCCGTCTAGTCGCCTTCTACCCTCTAGTCGCCCTCTCCTTGTAGTCGTCCTCTCACGTCTAGCCGCCCTCTGCCGTCTAGTCACATTCTCACGTCAAGTCGCCCTCTCCCATCTAGTCCCCCTCTCCCGTCTAACAGCCCTCTCCCCTCTAACTCCCTCTCCCGTCTAGCCTCCCTCTCCCGTCTAGTCGCCCTCTCCTTTCTAGTCGTCATCTCACGACTGTGCACCCTTTCCCGTCTAGTCTCCCTCTCTCGTCTAGTCGCCCTCTCTAGTCGCCCTCTCCCGTCTAGTCGCCATCTCCCTTGTAGCCGCCCTCTCCCGTCTAGTCGCCCTCTCCCGTGTAGTCGCCCTTTCCCTTCTAGTCGTCCTCTCACGACTTGCCGCCCTTTGTCGTCTAGTCGCACTCTCTCGTCCAGTCACCCTCTCCCGTCTATTCGCCCTCTCCCGTCTAGTCACCCTATCCCGTCGTTTAGCCGCATTCTCCCGTCTAGCCTTCCTTTCCAATCTTACCGCCCTCTCCCGTCTAGTCGCACCCTTACGTCCAGTCGTCTAGTCGCCCTCTCCAATCTTGTCACCCTCTCCCATCTTGTCGCCTTCTCCAGACCAGTCGCCCTCTCCCACCAAGCCGCCATCTCCCATCTAGTCGCCCTCTCCCGTCTTGTCGCCTTCTCCCGTCCAGTCGCCCTCTCTGGCCGCCCTCTACCTTTTAGCTGCCTTCTCCCATCTTTCCACCCTCTGCCTTCTAGTCGCCCTCTCCCGTCTAGTCGCACTCTCCCGTCTAGTCGCCTTCTACCGTCTAGTCGCCCTGTATCTTCTAGCCGCCCTCTATCTTCGTCGCCCTCTCACTTCTAGTCGCCCTCTCCCTTCTAGTCGCCCTCTCCGTCTAGTCGCCCTGTCCCGTTAGTTGCCCTCCCCGTTTAGTCCCTCTTTCTCAACTAGTCGACCTCTCCAGTCTAGTGGCCCTCTCCCGTTTAGTCGCCCTCTCCCGTTCAGTCGCCTTCTCCAGTCTAGTCGCCCTCTATCTTCTAGTCGCCCTCTCACTTCTAGTCGCCCTCTCCCTTCTAGTCGCCCTCTCCCGTCTAGTCGCCCTGTCCCGTCTAGTCGCCCTCTCCCGTCTAGTCGCCCTGTCTCTTGTAGCCGCCCTCTCCCGTCTGGTCGCCCTCTCCCGTCTAGTCGCCCTCTCTAGTCGCCCTCTCCCGTTTAGTCGCACCCTCACGTCCAGTCGTCTAGTCGCCCTCTCCAGCCTTGTCGCCCTCTCCCGTCTTGTAGCCTTCTCTAAACGCCCACTCCACTCAAGTCGCCCTCGCCCGTCTACTCCCCCACTCCCGTCTAGTAGCCTTCTATCGTCTAGTCGCCCTCTATCTTCTAGCCGCTCTCTCACGTCTAGTCGCCCTCTCCAGGCTAGTGGCCCTCTGCAGACTAGTCGCCCTTTCCCTTCTAGTCGCCCTCTCACTTGTAGTCGTCGTCTCACGACTAGCCGCCCTCTCCCGTCTAGTCTCCCTCTCTCTGACCCGTTGTGTCGCCTTCTCCCGTCTCCCTTCTAGGCGCCCTCTCCCGTCTAGTCGCCCTCTCCCGTCTAGTCGCCCTCTCCCGTCTAGTCGCCATCTCTCTTGTAGCCGCCCTTTCCCGTCTAGTCGCCCTCTCCCGTCTAGACGCCCTCTCTAGTCGCCCTCTCTCTCGTCTAGTCGCCCTCTCCTGTCTAGTCGCCCTCTCCCGTCTAGTTGCCTTCTACCCTCTAGTCGCCCTCTCCTTGTAGTCGTCCTCTCACGTCTAGCCGCCCTCTGCCGTCTAGTCGCATTCTCACGTCAAGTCGCCCTATCCCAGCTAGTCCGCCTCTCACGTCTGACAGCCCTCTCCACTATAACTCCTAGTCGCCCTCTCCCGTCTAGTCGCCCTGTCCCGTCTAGTCGCCCTCTCCCGTCTAGTCGCCCTGTCTCTTGTAGCCGCCCTCTCCCGTCTGGTCGCCCTCTCCCGTCTAGTCGCCCTCTCTAGTCGCCCTCTCCCGTCTAGTCGCACCCTCACGTCCAGTCGTCTAGTCGCCCTCTCCAGTCTTGTCGCCCTCTCCCATCTTGTCGCCTTCTCGAGACCAGTCGCCCTGTCCCACCTAGCCGCCATGTCCCATCTAGTCGCCCTCTCCCGTCTTGTAGCCTTCTCTAAACGCCCACTCCACTCTAGTCGCCCTCGCCCGTCTACTCCCCCTCTCCAGTCTAGTACCTTCTATCGTCTAGTCGCCCTCTATCTTCTAGCCGCCCTCTCACGTCTAGTCGCCCTCTCCAGGCTAGTGGCCCTCTGCAGACTAGTCGCCCTTTCCCTTCTAGTCGCCCTCTCACTTGTAGTCGTCGTCTCACGACTAGCCGCCCTCTCCCGTCTAGTCTCCCTCTCTCTGACCCGTTGTGTCGCCTTCTCCCGTGCAGCCGCCTTCTCTGGTCGCCCTCTACGGTCTAGCCGCCTTTTCCCGTCTAGCCGCTCTCTCCCATCTTGCCGACCTCTCCCTTCTAGTCGCACTCTCCCGTCTTGTAGCCCTCTCCCGTCTAGTCGCCCACTCCCGTCTAGTCGCCCACTCCCGTCTAGTCGCCCTCTACCGTCAAGTCGCCCTCTCTCTTCTAGCCGCTCTCTCTCTGGCAGCTCTTTACCGTCTATCCGCCCTGTCCCACGTTCCCGCTCTCTCCCATCTAGTCGCCCTCTCCCACCTAGCCGCCGTATCCCATTTAGTAGCCCTCGCCCGTCTTCTCGCCTTGTCCCGACTAGTCGACCTCTCCAATGTAGCTGCCGTATCCCGTCTAGTTGTCCACCTCCCTCTCCCATCTTGACGCCCTATCCCGTCTAGTCGCCCTCTCCCTTGTAGCCGACCTCTCCTCTCTAGTTGCCCTCTCCCATCTATTTGCCCTCTCACTTCTAGTCGCCCTCTCCCTTCTAGTCGCCCTCTCCCGTCTAGTCACCCTCTCCCGTGTAGTCGCCCTCTCCCGTCTAGTCGCCCTCTCTCTTCTAGCCGCCCTCTCCCATCTAGTAGCCCTCTCCCGTCTACTCGCCTTCTACCCTCTAGTCGCCCTCTCCTTGTAGTCGTCCTCTCACGTCTAGCCGCCCTCTGCCGTCTAGTCGCATTCTCACGTCAAGTCGCCCTCTCCCATCTAGTCCCCCTCTCCCGTCTAACAGCCCTCTCCACTCTAACTCCCTCTCCCGTCTAGTCTCCCTCTCTCGTCTAGTCGCCCTCTCTAGTCGCCCTCTCCCGTCTAGTCGCCATCTCCCTTGTAGCCG
>CBDHHR010001097.1:2500-14733 GCA_965263245.1 Metamycoplasmataceae bacterium
CAACATTGGCACTCGTTTAAGGAATGACATCAGATGAACTACTCAGCAAATCGTGCGCTTAATCATGACAGTTAGTTTACACAGGATATTACAATAATGTAATCATTGAATGCTGCGGCAAGACATTTAAAAAAGGCTGTTTCAACTGCATTTGTTACAAGTGTTCTGCCGCCTTTATACACAGTAAAAGGGCAAGAGCTTTAGGGGCAATATCACAAAACTATAAAATCACCAATTCTTCTTATGATATGTAATCCAAGTAAGGTTGCGGTTGGTTCTGGTGCTGAAGCGCATGAAGTGAGGCGACAGTGCAGATTACCTTCAGAGATGACCTGTGGTAGCACTATGATCGCCGCGTTGCTTTTAAACAACCACCAAGATGCATAATTATTGAAAAACGTCAATACGAAATTACCTGTGTGTATCAATGTCCCCATCTGATTTGGGAAAAGATGAAATAAATTGGAAAAGGCAGTCCTCATTAACCTAGGCGTGCAATACACACGCAGGCCTCTCGTCCATTCGCTCACTAATTCATTCACTCGCTCACCCACTTAGTGACACACACACACACACACACACACACACACACACACACACACACACACACACACACACACACACACACACACACACACACACACACACACACACACACACACACACACACACACACACACACACACACACACACACACACACACACACACACACACACACACACACACACACACACACACACACACACACACACACACACACACACACACACACACACACACACACACACACACACACACACACACAGTCTCGCGTTCGCCTGGGTTTGACTCGTACTGGAACATTGCCAGCCTGCAATGTAGAACAGTCGTGACTGGTACACAATCGCTACATACGACTGATAACCTAGAACGTGTCTAGGTCAGAGTTCTGCATTTCTTTGGCGTGATTCATTTGATCAATAACCCCTATGCAGGCCAAGGCTTTTTTGGGTAAAGATAAACAAAATCCCTTTGTGCCCGCCCTCGGATTCTGGATGATGCTTCCCTAGAGAATACACGGACGACGAAATAATCACCTTGTCTAAAACCCCTGTTAAAACAAAAGCGTTAACATCGAAGAGCGCAATTTTCCGTCAAAATGTGTGTCTTCCCAAGACCAACATGTGGAAATCTTCGATAAGGTTGTATGAAATCAGAATCGACCTCGACAGTTCCGTCAAGAGTCGATCGATTCTTGGAGAAAATGCTTAGTGCGAGGAAACATCAGATATATCCGCAACTGCACCGGCAACGTCATTACAAAACAAGACATCTGCACCTTCGGTCTGCTGCCGAATGATAACGAAATGACAGTAACAAATTAAAATTTACATTCCAAAAAAAATTACGATGGCTTCTGATGCCCCAGTGAGTCAGTGTCTGCAGAAGGGCGCGATGTGGTTAATGTGAATACATTCCTACAGCGATACGTCATACAACGTGTAACCTGGAGAAGACGAGACCGACACGACGCACAGATTAGTACGACAATCATTCATAGCAATATCCCCTGGTTCCAGCCGGTGATGGAGTTCGACGTGTGGTCATTGTATTGTCCCCACAGTCACGACTAGCGAATGCCTCTCACTATTTAGACAGGATTGCATTATTGCGATGTTGTCGTGACTTTGGTGAATCTAGTTGGACCGATTACATCACCCGTCGAGCTACGTTCATTGTCAGGGCTGGTCCGGGTCGTCAAAGTAATAAACAAGTGAACGTCGTAAAACTGATGGACTCACATTGTAAATATACACTCATGATACGTCATGCTTGAGTAAATTTGGAGCTGCTTGATGCAGAGTAACCCATGATGGAAGAGGTCATAGTGACCCATAGTGACCATACGGAAATGGATACAATGTGCAATAATGAAATCTATAAACACGCATGGTCTCAAACGTTCACGTCACGTTCGCTCACACGAAGAGCCCGCATCAAAGCAATCATCAATTACAGCTACGTCAGCATTTAATAAGATTGCCTGGGGATCTTTGACAGACTCACGAAAATCTAAGCAAGCCTTCTGAAAAAAGTGCTCCACGCCACATTTGAACGTTATTGTGTAGAAAGGGTAGCAGGAATACCTCCGATAAGTGCACTCGGTGACCAGCAGCTGTGCGGCTTCTTTGCTGCTACAGTTTTCAGTGGGACTCTGTACGTAGCAGCTCGCCTGCCAAGTGAACCAGGGTCTGTTAAAGCACACTGCCACTTTATAGTGTTTTTTCACTTAAACATAAACAGCAAAGCAAATACAGATAGTATCGACAATACCACAACTAAACAGCCACACAGCAACGATAAGTTGAGTATCAGCGGTAAATTTATTTCATTGCAGACTCTATATGTATGTATGCATTACAAAAACAGGAAATACAGTCGACACAAAACTGGTATTATGTACACGGATCACTCAACCGAGTGTTATGGTAGACTGACGGTAATTTGCAATCAGGGCAAACTTTTAATTTCATGTGATCCAAGAGTTGTTCATGTGTTTCAACTTAGTCTCCAGTTGGTAGTCCGATGTATTGTTTCAGGTTATACCCACACAATCAATCCTTTAGATCTACAAAAATGCTATTAATGATAAGTAAAACAGGAAATAATCAAAACGTTATGGGTGTGAAGGATTGATGTAATGTGCGAGTGCGAGTTTCGCAAGCGGAAACCACTCCTAATTTAAGGAATAAAACATCCCGGACACATTTAAGTGCTTGTTCTGCATAACAACAAGGTTACCAGTGGGTAAAACGTGACGGAGCTAGTTCTAAATCCATCCATAATGGGCGCGAATTCCTGCGAGTGACCTCTGTAGTATGGGCTGATTTGAAATGCAATATAGGAGGTTAATGCAAGGAGGAACATACAAAAAACAACATAACCCTATAAAGGAAACACTGACTTAATAAATACAATAACCGTTAATAGCCCCAAACAGGACATTAAATAAAGTGTGTATGCTTACATTTAAACCTGGATCGGGTACCTTATTGATTGCAATTCGAGATTTTGCAACGGCGACACGATTTAAATATAGCATCGCCACAAGATTATCTTTTCAAACTCGATCACGACTTTCGTGCAGTTGGTAGCTGCGGACACGCGTGGCTGCACACATGACCTAACCATGACCTCCTGCGCCATGCGCCGCTGAACACTGATTGCCGCTTATAACGACCGATATAAATACTGGTATCGAGCTGGACTTGACACAAGCAGTCTTCGGCCGGTGTAGCTCCCATTAGTCACACAGAGAAGATACGTTCATCCACTAACAACTGACGGTTTGATTCGTCATTTCGAGGACACCATGAACATAAAGGCGACAGTGCTTCTGTTGGCCGTCCTCGCAGTATGCACTGTGATACAGGTTAGTGCATTTACAGTCACTGTTCTGGGGCCAGTTTCATAGAACCGCGTAACTTTAAGAAACATTAGACGGTCTTCTTGTTATAGCTAACTGTAACTTGTCAGTGTAGTTTACGGCCTGTTTCATGAGACCGATTTAGCACTCGCGTAGCTAAACAGACGTAGATTTGACCTAGTTAGGTCGCGGTAGGGAATCCCTGTATCCGCAGTAAACAATAGACACGCAGGATATAATTATAGGATGTCAGTGGTTGTATTTTGTCATGTTGGATGAATGTAAATGTAATTTGTCAGTGTGATTGTCTATATAAAATGGGTTTAGTTCTTTAGTGATAATTTTGCATGAATACTAAAACCTTTTGAATAACTGAGAAATGCACTAATCACGCCATCCATAGCGTCCGTGGTTACCTCGCGTGAAATACGAACGACAATGGCAGAGACATCCGCGTGTAGTAAAAAACGAGAACGGAAACCAATATTTCGACTAACGTAAAGTTACGCCTACTAAATACATGGCGCAGCCATGTATTTAGTGAAACGCAACTAGCGTTACTTTACGACGTTTTAGGGTTTCGACGAGTTATCGCCCGCTACGACGTCGTAAGCGGCCTGTGTGAAACTGGCCCAGTTTTTTTCTTTTTACAAAACGGTGGCCTTTCTTGCAGTTTCTGCTATTGCCATGGTCTCTATACGCCATGCAGGTGGGCTGGTGTCACACATGTGCAAAGTAACTTTCCCTCGAGCATACGCGATATGTGCCTGTCTCCCAACAGAACCTCCACTGTCCCCATGAATTGGCTTCTTTTGTCTCTTTGGTTCTGTATCTCCAACTCTATGTGTATTCCCATCTCCCCCAGTATCTTCATTTCAAACTCTATATGTATTCCCGTCTCTCCCCCAGTATATTCGTTTCAAACTCTGTATGTATTCCCGTCTCTCCCCCAGTATCTTCGGTTCAAATTCTAAATGTATTCCCATCTCTCCCCCGGTATCTTCGTTTCAAACTCTATATGTATTCCCATCTCCCCCAGTATCTTCATTTCAAACTCTATTTGTATTCCCATCTCTCCCCCAGTATCTTCATTTCAAACTCTACATGTATTCCCATCTCCCCCCAGTATCTTCGTTTCAAACTCTATATGTATTCCCATCTCTCCCAGTATCTTCATTTCAAACTCTATATATATTCCCATCTTCCCCCAGTATCTTCGTTTCAAACTCTATATGTATTCCCATCTTCCCCAGTATCTTCGTTTCAAACTCTATATGTATTCCCATCTCCCCCAGTATCTTCATTTCAAACTCTATATGTATTCCCATCTCCCCCAGTATCTTCATTTCAAACTCTATATGTATTCCCATCTCCCCCCAGTATCTTCATTTCAAACTCTATATGTATTCCCATCTCCCTCCAGTATCTTCTTTTCAAATTCTATATGTATTCCCATCTCCCCGAGTATCTTCATTTCAAACTCTATATGTATTCCCATCTCCCCAGTATCTTCATTTCAAACTCTATATGTATTCCCATCTCCCCCCAGTATCTTCATTTCAAACTCTATATGTATTCCCATCTCTCCCAAGTATCTTCATTTCAAACTCTATATGTATTCCCATCTCTCCCCAGTATCTTCATTTCAAACTATATATGTATTCCCATCTCCCCCCAGTATCTTCGTTCAAAATTCTATATGTATTCCCATCTCCCCCAGTATCTTCATTTCAAACTCTATATGTATTCCCATCTCCCCCCAGTAACTTTGTTCCAAATTCTATATGTATTCCCATCTCTCCCCAGTATCTTCATTTCAAACTATATATGTATTCCCATCTCCCCCCAGTATCTTCGTTCAAAATTCTATATGTATTCCCATCTCCCCCAGTACCTTCATTTCAAACTCTATATGTATTCCCATCTCCCCCCAGTATCTTCGTTCAAAATTCTATATGTATTCCCATCTCCCCAGTATCTTCATTTCAAACTCTATATGTATTCCCATCTCCCCCCAGTATCTTCATTTCAAACTCTATATGTATTCCCATCTCCCCCCAGTATCTTCGTTTCAAACTCTATATGTATTCCCCTCTCCCCCAGTATCTTCATTTCAAACTCTATATGTATTCCCATCTCTCCCAAGTATCTTCATTTCAAACTCTATATGTATTCCCATCTCTCCCCAGTATCTTCATTTCAAACTATATATGTATTCCCATCTCCCCCCAGTATCTTCGTTCAAAATTCTATATGTATTCCCATCTCCCCCAGTATCTTCATTTCAAACTCTATATGTATTCCCATCTCCCCCCAGTAACTTTGTTCCAAATTCTATATGTATTCCCATCTCTCCCCAGTATCTTCATTTCAAACTATATATGTATTCCCATCTCCCCCCAGTATCTTCGTTCAAAATTCTATATGTATTTCCATCTCGCCCGGTATCTTCGTTCCAAATTCTATATGTATTCCCATCTCCCCCAGTATCTTCGTTTCAAACTCTATATGTATTCCCCTCTCCCCCAGTATCTTCATTTCAAACTCTATATGTATTCCCATCTCTCCCCAGTATCTTCATTTCAAACTCTATAATATGTATTCCCACCTCCCCCAGTATCTTTGTTCCAAATTCTATATGTATTCCCATATCCCCCAGTATCTTCGTTTCAAACTCTATATGTATTTCCATCTCCCCCAGTATCTTCATTTCAAACTCTGTATGTATTCCCATCTCTCCCCAGTATCTTCATTTCAAGCTCGTTCCCGCTATCAGTTGTTATCATCAGGTATAGTATCCGGGCTATCATTTGTTGATTTATTAAAAACATTGGTAACCTTCTACCTAAAAAATTTAGCTTCGTTTGATGTCTCAACGTGCAAATGCCATGGTTAGATTCGGGATTATGCATAGGGTTAGGTCTAGGGTTAGGTTGCATTCGGTTAAGGGTACCACCAGTTTATCCAGATTATTGGCTCGCGAAGTAACATGTTTGCGCGGTTTTATCATATCGGACCTGTGTGGAACTGTGTTGACCAGAGTTTCTACAGATGTAGTCATTACAGCTCACCAGTGCAGTTACACGTCATGAAGTTAATTCAACGACCCGTGTCCCAATTTGCACTCGTGTAGTGCCAACAGAAATACGACAAACGCATGCTTGCCCGCATGCTTCGATGGTGGCAAGGTTCTTTGTCACCGCAGACACGCTTTGATGGGATAGAAGAAAGCGTCTCTCTGCTGTTTTTTCTTCTGGCGGGCATGCTTTGAGTGCAGTGATAATACCGGCAGATCAGGTTGCATAACAGAATAACTGATAACGTTGTTACTATTCACCAAATGCGAAATTGTTAAAGACCTTTTCTATCCGCTCACACACAATGCAGTATGGCGAGTTGTGTGTTTCAGGCACGAATGACAATGAGGCGCTCTGACAGTGATGAAAATGATGACCCGTCGAACAACGATCGAAGTGAAACACGTGATGGTTACAACGACAGAGATGATCGCAGCACCCGCAATCCTTCAGATGGACAGGGACGTTCGCCGAATGATAGAGATGATGACAGGTATGATCGCAGCACCCGCAATCCTTCAGATGGACAGGGACGTTCGCCGAATGATAGAGATGATGACAGGTATGATCGCAGCACACGCAATCCTTCAGATGGACAGGGACGTTCGCCGAATGATAGAGATGATGACAGGTATGATCGCAGCACCCGGAATCCTTCAGATGGACAGGGACGTTCGCCGAATGATAGAGATGATGACAGGTATGATCGCAGCACCCGCAATCCTTCAGATGGACAGGGACGTTCGCCGAATGATAGAGATGATGGCAGGTATGATCGCAGCACCCGTAATCCTTCAGATGGACAGGGACGTTGGCCGAATGATAGAGATGATGACAGATATGATCGCAGCACTCGGAATCCTTCAGATGGACAGGGACGTTCGCAGAATGATAGAGATGATGACAAATATGATCGCAGCACCCGGAATCCTTCAGATGGACAGGGACGTTGGCCGAATGATAGATATGATCGCAGCACTCGGAATCCTTCTGATGGACAGGGACGTTCGCAGAATGATAGAGATGATGACAGATATGATCACAGCACCAGGAATCCTTCAGATGGACAGGGACATTCGTCGAATGATAGAGATGATGACAGATATGATCGCAGCACCCGGAATCCTTCAGATGGACAGGGACATTCGTCGAATGATAGAAATGATGACAGGTATACTCGCAGTACCCGAAATCCGTTGGACAGGCAAGACGGTGAGTCGAACCATAAAGACATTAACAATGCTGACCATATCCGAATAATTATATAATAATAATAATAAGAAGAATAACAATAATAATAACAACAATACTAATAATAACAATAATAATATTTCATTAGATGAAAACAAATCACGCCTAATTCGACAAACATCACGAACATGGTAGAAACAAGATTTGCATACTTGAGTTCTCGTGAAAGTACACATCCCCGTCAAAGACAACACCATGATTCCGACCGGTGGCTGATGGCGCCATGCCAAGCAATTTAGTATTCAACAACGTTGCTTCTTTTTTGCTCTTTACCAATAATAATTTGGTCAATGTTAGACGCTATCTGGATTTAGTTTATGTTGACTTGCTTCCATCCACAATATGTCAGTGAGACAAATATAAGTTAAAAATTACAAGCATTCTTTAATCTGTACCCTGGATGATTTTGTCGTCAACAAAGATCGTGGGGGAATTAATTGTTACAGAAGCACTAGCGAGAGATACACATGTTAATGAGTAATATATATATATATATATATATATGTATATATATATATATATATATATATATATATATATATATATATATATATATATATATATATATATATATATATATATATATATATATATATATACCGTTAAAATTCGGACGGCCATTTTTCAAAAGTGCTGACAAATTCAATTGCCTGTGTCTTAATAACTGCGTCATATAAATTCAAGTATCCACATTTTGTTGATCTTTGAGAGCAGGTTTGATCTATGTCATAAGAATAATAATAGTACGTATCGTAGAGCCCAGCGTAGTACATGTATCTATGCCGCTGCATAGTACACACGTATTCGCACAGCAGTATGTAGTATTGTGTGCTGCCCCCTAGCGATCAAACAGGTACCACAATAGTTCCACTCTGACAAGCAACATAATGTAACCACGCTATAAATATGCATTAGGTGTGCATTATTGTTTGTTATTGCCGCTGTTGTTGTATGTTTTGTTCTTGTGTGTTTTTAACACGCCTTTGGCTTCCAAGTGGCCGTGTTTCTCCATGCAAGTGACAGCGGTGTATATTATTTAAACATTTGCTAATTACTGTAGTTTGGAGGTATTTGTTTCAATCGTTGACGTGATTTTGCATTAAAACTATAATTTTTCGTTCTATTATTACCCGAAATGCACAGGCGTATTTGAGCTTGGTTTCCGAGGATTAGTGAGAATTTTTAATTATTAAAAGTATATTTTACTATGCTATTTAATTGTGTTTTTCAGCAATGTAATTTTATTTGCAATAAAACGAAGACTATTTGAAAATCCAATTCCAGGTTCAGGCGGCGATGACGGGCAGCGGGCCAGAACGTCGACAAGCTCGTACCCCATGTACACCCAAAAGAAACGTAAGTGTTTCTACTGGAGTTACACACAGTTGTAGAGAGTGTGCACAGTTTTGCACGGAACAAATTGTGTGAACCTGCATGTGTCACTGTATATATGCGTCTGTGTGTGTGTGTGTGTGTGTGTGTGTGTGTGTGTGTGTGTGTGTGTGTGTGTGTGTGTGTGTGTGTGTGTGTGTGTGTGTGTGTGTGTGTGTGTGTGTGTGTGTGTGTGTGTGTGTGTGTGTGTGTGTGTGTGTGTGTGTGTGTGTGTGTGTGTGTGTGTGTGTGTGTGGTGTGTGTGTGTGTGTGTGTGTGTGGTGTGTGTGTGTGTGTGTGTGTGTGTGTGTGTGTGTGTGTGTGTGTGTGTGTGTGTGTGTGGTGTGTGTGTGTGTGTGTGTGTGTGTGTGTGTGTGTGTGTGTGTGTGTGTGTGTGTGTGTGTGTGTGTGTGTGTGTGTGTGTGTGTGTGTGTGTGTGTGTGTGTGTGTGTGTGTGTGTGTGTGTGTGGTGTGTGTGTGTGTGTGTGTGTGTGTGTGTGTGTGTGTGTGTGTGTGTGTGTGTGTGTGTGTGTGTGTGTGTGTGTGTGTGTGTGTGTGTGTGTGTGTGTGTGTGTGTGTGTGTGTGTGTGTGTGTGTGTGTGTGTGTGTGTGTGTGTGTGTGTGTGTGTGTGTGTGTGTGTGTGTGTGTGTGTGTGTGTGTGTGTGTGTGTGTGTGTGTGTGTGTGTGTGTGTGTGTGTGTGTGTGTGTGTGGTGTGGTGTGGGGGTGGAGGGTGTGTGTGTGTGTGTGTGTGTGTGTGTGTGTGTGTGTGTGTGTGTGTGTGTGTGTGTGTGTGTGTGTGTGTGTGTGTGTGTGTGTGTGTGTGTGTGTGTGTGTGTCTCTCTCTCTCTCTCTCTGTATCTCTGTGTGTGTGAGTGTGCGTGCGAGCGTGCGTGCGTGCATGCATGTGCGTTGTGGTGTGTGATGTTCGTGGTGAGTTCTTAGGGTGGGTGACCGTTCCCGGCTTCCTAGAATACACGAACGCTGATTTTCCTCTTCCAGCGTGTTTCATGGTGGACTTGGCCTTCGCCGTCGACTCTTCCGGAAGTATCTCGGGGGAGAACTGGACACGCGTGACTGACTTCTTCAACCGGGTCATCGCCCGTATGGAAGTGAACCCAGACTGCGCGAGGGTGAGCATCGTGACGTTCGGGAGCATGGCGAGTCTGCAGTTCGACCTTCTCGTCTATACCGATGCTGCGAGTTTGCGCCGTGGGATCGAGAGGCTGCACACACACAACCAGACGAGGGACTTCGTCGGTGCGATCAGACAGGTGCGCTCAGAAGTGTTCCAGGACTACTACGGCGACAGACAGGGCATTCCAAACGTCTGTGTTCTCCTCACCGATGGAAACTCTGGAGCCGACAGAAAGGTATGTAGATATATGTAATACTATATATATATATATATATATATATATATATATATATATATATGTGCGTGTGCGTGTGCGTGTGCGTGTGCGTGTGCGTGTGCGTGTGCGTGTGCGTGTGCGTGTGCGTGTGCGTGTGCGTGTGCGTGTGCGTGTGCGTGTGCGTGTGCGTGTGCGTGTGCGTGTGCGTGTGCGTGTGCGTGTGCGTGTGCGTGTGCGTGTGCGTGTGCGTGTGCGTGTGCGTGTGCGTGTGCGTGTGCGTGTGCGTGTGCGTGTGCGTGTGCGTGTGCGTGTGCGTGTGCGTGTGCGTGTGCGTGTGCGTGTGCGTGTGCGTGTGCGTGTGCGTGTGCGTGTGCGTGTGCGTGTGCGTGTGCGTGTGCGTGTGCGTGTGCGTGTGCGTGTGCGTGTGCGTGTGCGTGTGCGTGTGCGTGTGCGTGTGCGTGTGCGTGTGCGTGTGCGTGTGCGTGTGCGTGTGCGTGTGCGTGTGCGTGTGCGTGTGCGTGTGCGTGTGCGTGTGCGTGTGCGTGTGCGTGTGCGTGTGCGTGTGCGTGTGCGTGTGCGTGTGCGTGTGCGTGTGCGTGTGCGTGTGCGTGTGCGTGTGCGTGTGCGTGTGCGTGTGCGTGTGCGTGTGCGTGTGCGTGTGCGTGTGCGTGTGCGTGTGCGTGTGCGTGTGCGTGTGCGTGTGCGTGTGCGTGTGCGTGTGCGTGTGCGTGTGCGTGTGCGTGTGCGTGTGCGTGTGCGTGTGCGTGTGCGTGTGCGTGTGCGTGTGCGTGTGCGTGTGCGTGTGCGTGTGCGTGTGCGTGTGCGTGTGCGTGTGCGTGTGCGTGTGCGTGTGCGTGTGCGTGTGCGTGTGCGTGTGCGTGTGCGTGTGCGTGTGCGTGTGCGTGTGCGTGTGCGTGTGCGTGTGCGTGTGCGTGTGCGTGTGAGTGTGAGTGTGAGTGTGTGAGTGTGTGAGTGTGTGAGTGTGTGAGTGTGTGAGTGTGTGTGTGTGTGTGTGAGTGAGTGAGTGAGTGAGTGAGTGTGTGTGTGTGTGTGTGTGTGTGTGTGTGTGAGTGAGTGAGTGAGTGAGTGAGTGGGTGTGTGTGAGTGTGTGAGTGTATGATATTCTAGATATCCCTCGTGCTAATCACACAAGGACAACACGATACAAAAGATGAACGTCACTTGTTCTATTAAATAAAAATTGTTTTAAGAATATAATATATAATTCCGTACACATTGACATTTTCTCTTGATATATAAGATAATGCTCTTTTATTTGATAGTGATATTATTGCATGTTAGTGAATATTATTCCTTATGTTACGGGGATCCATGAGTTAGACTTGCGATTAGTACTTGCACCCAATGTGCGCAGATAGTTTCCATAGATCTTATTGTGAATACATGGTTTCTGTCACCAGTACACGCTGGCGGAAGCGGCACGCGCAAAGTCAGATGGGATCAGTATGCATGCCATCGGCATTGGCAGATACGTTCTTATGTCGGAGCTTTCGTTGATCGCTGACAGGCCTGCTAGCGCGGTCCACCTCAACGACTTCTCCGACCTGAAAGGCGAAGCAGCCATGCGAGCCCTGTTTGCCTACATGGAAGGTTGGTGCTGACGTCATACGTGCTCTCCTCTTTTCTACAGCAGTGTGAGGTGCGACATACCTCGACTTTATTCCTTGAGTTTGTTGGCATTTCTTCTCCTTTTCTTCACTCTGCACTCGTTAAAGTTCTCGCTACTCCCTCCCCACTCTCTGCCAATGGAG
>CBDHHR010001098.1:0-3032 GCA_965263245.1 Metamycoplasmataceae bacterium
AATATGTCTAGATGTGCAGTAATGCTTTTGAATGAGAAAGATAATAAGTAAAGACAGTAATTATAATGTATTATTAATGTTATTTTAGCATTAAATAAGAGTCAAAATCTTAATTTAATTTTAAAGATATTACTTTTTCCAACTAAACAGCATCATTGCACAACATGAAATGTCTCATAACTTATCGTGTGGAATTTGGATGTGACTGTACTGACACTGACCATAAGCCTTGACCAGAGGGATTGTGGTCAGTATGGCGAGAACAGGCAGAATTCGTGGCAGAGAGAGGTCAACTAGTTGTGACAGGTAGGACCCACCCTGAAACAAGATGGACACAGACAATTAATGTGTGAACACACAGGATTATAGGCGACCTCAAAATAACAATGAATAACAGTACAGGAAACCAACATGATTTAACTTCAGAATCTCACACGTGATTTGTTTTTAAATTACATGGGAATGCTTAATAATTGCCTGATATAAATTGTCTATAGAATAAATATATTGATGAAACATTTAAAATCAATCCTCACATTGAGAGCAGCTTTTTTGTATTTCGAGGTGGAAAATTAACATGGTTATATACAGGTATTTTAACAGTGAAGATGTTTAACTAAATTCTGATCAAGAGATGTAGGTAAATCCACTAATTTGTATAAAACAGACATAAAATGCAAAGGTGCATAAGCACACCATGTATGCCTCGGGAATGCTGATATATATTGATGAAGGAAAGACATTCTTAATTTGTTTAACTTTTTGGTAATGTGATTTTAAATTAATCATGTTATCATAATTATTTCAAGCATTTCTATGCCTACATTTCAATACAAATGTGATTTATTAATTACTTAACATCATATCGACAAAATTACTCCATGTTCGCAGAGTTTTTAGTTTGAGCTCTCTGTTTAAGGCATATTATGAATATTTATCCAACAAGTTCACTGTGTTTAAAGTCAACAGTCACTGAGTGGTTCACTGTGCATGCATGAATATTCATTGTAATCGGGTTAATTAATAATTAACATAATTAATCACCCACATAGCAGCAAGTTCAAAGTGATTCTCACAAACAAAGTTATGTATAGGCTTGTTACACAGATAAAAACCAAGTTATGCACCGATTTGCAGGACAAAAGTAACACAGAAAATACTTGTCCAAAATTATCATGTTTTAATTCAGTGCACCTCAAATGTAGATAAGCTTAACAAGAACTCTTTAAAGTATGAGCCATGTCAATGTTAGGTGACAGCCTCACCTGTGTCACATGGGGCAGTCCGAGTAGGTAGCCAAAGATGCACAGGGTTAACGTTAACACTTCATGTCGCCGGAAGATGATCTGAGTATATTTTGGGGCAAACTCTGCGATATTCTCCACAATCATGAGCAGAACAAGGGCCTAAAATTGAAGGGTAACATTGTTAGACAATAAAAACACGTAATCATAAACTGAGTATAATTATATAAGTCTGTATTTTTTATACATTAGGAGTAGAAGAATGGGTTTATTACGGATATTAATGTTGAAACAAATCAACAATTGTACTAATCAAATTGACTAACATCATAATCGTGAAGAAAAACAAAGTAAACTCTTGCATGTCTGTAGCACGGTTGATCGTTGATCTTAGAGGGTTCCTGCATCGGGGTTTAGGTGATGTTGGTTTTTTTTAATTGCTGCTGTTGAGGAATTGAATAATTTACACCTCCAAACTGTGCTTAGTTACTTCAGTGAGCCTGTAATAATGTTCACAATTTGAAAGATGTGACTACGAGAGCATTCTCAATTTGTATATAAACATGACATTTCAGCAATTTTGCCAGGAAGACAAACTTGCTAAAATGGGTTGAGTTGTCCGCAACATCATTTGATGTTCAAGAGTGCCCTACTTTCCCATGGTCTAGCTAGACAGCAACCTTCCTGTTACAAATGCCTGCTACTCATCCAAGATATAGAGGAACCATTTTATTTAAAGTGAAACAATATATTTAACTTAAAGCTGGTTTGTTTAGAAATCTAACACACTGGATGCTGGTTGTCACAAGTGTGTCTAGTATCCTTATTTATTCGCTTGCTAAATCTGGCTCTAGCTACCTGTTGGAAAGTGCACGCATGAACCAACTTCCATGAGGCTGCTCAAAGCGAGATGAGGGAGAGGGAAGTGAGTGGGGAGGAGAGGGACTACAATGGGGAAACAAGTATGAACTGTGCAGAGGGAGAGGGAAGTGAGTGGGGAGGACAGGGACTACAATGGGGAAACAAGTATGAACTGTGCAGAGGGAGAGGGAAGTGACTGGGGAGGAGGGGGACTACAATGGGGAAACAAGTATGAACTGTGCAGAGGGAGAGGGAAGTGATTGGGGAGGAGGGGGACTACAATGGGGAAACAAGTATGAACTGTGCAGAGGGAGAGGGAAGTGACTGGGGAGGAGGGGGACTACAATGGGGAAACAAGTATGAACTGTGCAGAGGGAGAGGGAAGTGACTGGGGAGGAGGGGGCCTACAATGGGGAAACAAGTATGAACTGTGCAGAGGGAGAGGGAAGTGACTGGGGAGGAGGGGGACTACAATGGGGACACAAGTATGAACTGTGCAGAGGGAGAGGGAAGTGACTGGGGAGGAGAGGGACTACAATGGGGACACAAGTATGAACTGTGCAGAGGGAGAGGGAAGTGACTGGGGAGGAGAGGGACTACAATGGGGACACAAGTATGAACTGTGCAGAGGGAGAGGGAAGTGACTGGGGAGGAGGGGGACTACAATGGGGAAACAAGTATGAACTGTGCAGAGGGAGAGGGAAGTGACTGGGGAGGAGGGGGACTACAATGGGGAAACAAGTATGAACTGTGCAGAGGGAGAGGGAAGTGACTGGGGAGGAGAGGGACTACAATGGGGAAACAAGTATGAACTGTGCAGAGGGAGAGGGAAGTGACTGGGGAGGAGAGGGACTACAATGGGGAAACAAGTATGAACTGTGCAGAGGGAGAGGGAAGTGACTGGGGAGGAGGGGGACTACAATGGGG
>CBDHHR010001099.1:5000-11911 GCA_965263245.1 Metamycoplasmataceae bacterium
AGTGTACATCATATGTTAAGTGTATCAGTGTACATCATATGTTAAGTGTGCTAGTGTACATCACATGTTAAGTGAATCAGTGTACATCACATGTTAAGCGTGTCAGTGTACACCACACGTTAAGCGTGTCAGTGTACATCACATGTTAAGCGTGTCAGTGTACATCATATGTTAAGTGTATCAGTGTACATCATATGTTAAGTGTGCTAGTGTACATCACATGTTACGTGTGTCAGTGTACATCATATGTTAAGTGTATCAGTGTACATCATATGTTAAGTGTGCTAGTGTACATCACATGTTACGTGTGTCAGTGTACATCATATGTTAAGTGTATCAGTGTACATCATATGTTAAGTGTGCTAGTGTACATCACATGTTAAGTGAATCAGTGTACATCACATGTTAAGCGTGTCAGTGTACACCACACGTTAAGCGTGTCAGTGTACATCACATGTTAAGCGTGTCAGTGTACATCACATGTTAAGCGTGTCAGTGTACACCACACGTTAAGCGTGTCAGTGTACACCACACGTTAAGCGTGTCAGTGTACATCACATGTTAAGCGTGTCAGTGTACACCACACGTTAAGCGTGTCAGTGTACATCACATGTTAAGCGTGTCAGTGTACATCACATGTTAAGCGTGTCAGTGTACACCACACGTTAAGCGTGTCAGTGTACATCACATGTTAAGCGTGTCAGTGTACATCACATGTTAAGCGTGTCAGTGTACACCACACGTTAAGCGTGTCAGTGTACATCACATGTTAAGCGTGTCAGTGTACACCACACGTTAAGCGTGTCAGTGTACATCACATGTTAAGCGTGTCAGTGTACATCACATGTTAAGCGTGTCAGTGTACACCACACGTTAAGCGTGTCAGTGTACATCACATGTTAAGCGTGTCAGTGTACACCACACGTTAAGCGTGTCAGTGTACATCACATGTTAAGCGTGTCAGTGTACATCACATGTTAAGCGTGTCAGTGTACACCACACGTTAAGCGTGTCAGTGTACATCACATGTTAAGCGTGTCAGTGTACACCACACGTTAAGCGTGTCAGTGTACATCACATGTTAAGCGTGTCAGTGTACATCACATGTTAAGCGTGTCAGTGTACACCACACGTTAAGCGTGTCAGTGTACATCACATGTTAAGCGTGTCAGTGTACATCACATGTTAAGCGTGTCAGTGTACACCACACGTTAAGCGTGTCAGTGCACACCACACGTTAAGCGTGTCAGTGTACATCACATGTTAAGCGTGTCAGTGTACACCACACGTTAAGCGTGTCAGTGTACATCACATGTTAAGCGTGTCAGTGTACATCACATGTTAAGCGTGTCAGTGTACACCACACGTTAAGCGTGTCAGTGTACATCACATCTTAAGCGTGTCAGTGTACACCACACGTTAAGCGTGTCAGTGTACATCACATGTTAAGCGTGTCAGTGTACATCACATGTTAAGCGTGTCAGTGTACACCACACGTTAAGCGTGTCAGTGTACATCACATCTTAAGCGTGTCAGTGTACACCACACGTTAAGCCTGTCAGTGTACATCACATGTTAAGCGTGTCAGTGTACATCACATGTTAAGCGTGTCAGTGTACACCACACGTTAAGCGTGTCAGTGTACATCACATGTTAAGCGTGTCAGTGTACACCACACGTTAAGCGTGTCAGTGTACATCACATGTTAAGCGTGTCAGTGTACATCACATGTTAAGCGTGTCAGTGTACACCACACGTTAAGCGTGTCAGTGTACATCACATGTTAAGCGTGTCAGTGTACATCACATGTTAAGTGTGTCAGTGTACATCACACGTTAAGTGTGTCAGTGTACATCACATGTTAAGCGTGTCAGTGTACATCACATGTTAAGTGTGTCAGTGTACATCACATGTTAAGTGTGTCAGTGTACATCACATGTTAAGCGTGTCAGTGTACATCACATGTTAAGCGTGTCAGTGTACATCACATGTTAAGCGTGTCAGTGTACACCACACGTTAAGCGTGTCAGTGTACATCACACGTTAAGCGTGTCAGTGTACATCACATGTTAAGCGTGTCAGTGTACATCACATGTTAAGCGTGTCAGTGTACATCACATGTTAAGTGTGTCAGTGTACATCACATGTTAAGCGTGTCAGTGTACATCACATGTTAAGCGTGTCAGTGTACATCATATGTTAAGTGTGCTAGTGTACATCACATGTTAAGTGTGCTAGTGTACACCACACGTTAAGCGTGTCAGTGTACATCACATGTTAAGCGTGTCAGTGTACATCACATGTTACGTGTGTCAGTGTACATCATATGTTAAGTGTATCAGTGTACATCACATGTTAAGTGTATCAGTGTACATCATATGTTAAGTGTGTCAGTGTACATCACATGTTACGTGTGTCAGTGTACATCATATGTTAAGTGTGTCAGTGTACATCACATGTTACGTGTGTCAGTGTACATCACATGTTAAGTGTGTCAGTGTACATCACATGTTAAGTGTGCTAGTGTACACCAGACGTTAAGCGTGTCAGTGTACATCACATGTTAAGCGTGTCAGTGTACATCACATGTTAAGCGTGTCAGTGTACATCACATGTTAAGCGTGTCAGTGTACATCATATGTTAAGCGTGTCAGTGTACATCATATGTTAAGTGTGCTAGTGTACATCACATGTTACGTGTGTCAGTGTACATCATATGTTAAGTGTGTCAGTGTACATCACATGTTAAGTGTATCAGTGTACATCATATGTTAAGTGTGTCAGTGTACATCACATGTTACGTGTGTCAGTGTACATCATATGTTAAGTGTGTCAGTGTACATCACACGTTAAGTGTGTCAGTGTACATCACATGTTAAGCGTGTCAGTGTACATCACATGTTAAGTGTGTCAGTGTACATCACATGTTAAGTGTGTCAGTGTACATCACATGTTAAGCGTGTCAGTGTACATCACATGTTAAGCGTGTCAGTGTACATCACATGTTAAGCGTGTCAGTGTACACCACACGTTAAGCGTGTCAGTGTACATCACACGTTAAGCGTGTCAGTGTACATCACATGTTAAGCGTGTCAGTGTACATCACATGTTAAGCGTGTCAGTGTACATCACATGTTAAGTGTGTCAGTGTACATCACATGTTAAGCGTGTCAGTGTACATCACATGTTAAGCGTGTCAGTGTACATCATATGTTAAGTGTGCTAGTGTACATCACATGTTAAGTGTGCTAGTGTACACCACACGTTAAGCGTGTCAGTGTACATCACATGTTAAGCGTGTCAGTGTACATCACATGTTACGTGTGTCAGTGTACATCATATGTTAAGTGTGTCAGTGTACATCACATGTTAAGTGTATCAGTGTACATCATATGTTAAGTGTGTCAGTGTACGTCACATGTTACGTGTGTCAGTGTACATCATATGTTAAGCGTGTCAGTGTACATCACATGTTAAGCGTGTCAGTGTACATCACATGTTAAGCGTGACAGTGTACATCACATGTTAAGCGTGTCAGTGTACATCACATGTTAAGCGTGTCAGTGTACATCATATGTTAAGTGTGCTAGTGTACATCACATGTTACGTGTGTCAGTGTACATCATATGTTAAGTGTGTCAGTGTACATCACATGTTAAGTGTATCAGTGTACATCATATGTTAAGTGTGTCAGTGTACATCACATGTTACGTGTGTCAGTGTACATCATATGTTAAGTGTGTCAGTGTACATCACATGTTACGTGTGTCAGTGTACATCACATGTTACGTGTGTCAGTGTACATCACATGTTAAGTGTGTCAGTGTACATCACATGTTAAGTGTGTCAGTGTACATCACATATTAAGTGTGTCAGTGTACATCACATGTTAAGTGTGTCAGTGTACATCATATGTTAAGTGTGTCAGTGTACATCACATGTTAAGTGTGTCAGTGTACATCACATGTTAAGTGTGTCAGTGTACATCACATGTTAAGTGTGTCAGTGTACATCATATGTTAAGTGTGTCAGTGTACATCACATGTTACGTGTGTCAGTGTACATCACATGTTAAGTGTGTCAGTGTACATCACATGTTAAGTGTGTCAGTGTACATCACATGTTACGTGTGTCAGTGTACATCACATGTTAAGTGTGTCAGTGTACATCACATGTTAAGTGTGCTAGTGTACACCACACGTTAAGCGTGTCAGTGTACATCACATGTTAAGCGTGTCAGTGTACATCACATGTTAAGCGTGTCAGTGTACATCACATGTTAAGCGTGACAGTGTACATCACATGTTACGCGTGTCAGTGTACATCACATGTTAAGCGTGTCAGTGTACATCATATGTTAAGTGTGTCAGTGTACATCACATGTTACGTGTGACAGTGTACATCATATGTTAAGCGTGTCAGTGTACATCACATGTTAAGCGTGTCAGTGTACATCACATGTTAAGCGTGACAGTGTACATCACATGTTAAGCGTGTCAGTGTACATCACATGTTAAGCGTGTCAGTGTACATCATATGTTAAGTGTGCTAGTGTACATCACATGTTACGTGTGTCAGTGTACATCATATGTTAAGTGTGTCAGTGTACATCACATGTTAAGTGTATCAGTGTACATCATATGTTAAGTGTGTCAGTGTACATCACATGTTACGTGTGTCAGTGTACATCATATGTTAAGTGTGTCAGTGTACATCACATGTTACGTGTGTCAGTGTACATCACATGTTACGTGTGTCAGTGTACATCACATGTTAAGTGTGTCAGTGTACATCACATGTTAAGTGTGTCAGTGTACATCACATATTAAGTGTGTCAGTGTACGTCACATGTTAAGTGTGTCAGTGTACATCATATGTTAAGTGTGTCAGTGTACATCACATGTTAAGTGTGTCAGTGTACATCACATGTTAAGTGTGTCAGTGTACATCACATGTTAAGTGTGTCAGTGTACATCATATGTTAAGTGTGTCAGTGTACATCACATGTTACGTGTGTCAGTGTACATCACATGTTAAGTGTGTCAGTGTACATCACATGTTAAGTGTGTCAGTGTACATCACATGTTACGTGTGTCAGTGTACATCACATGTTAAGTGTGTCAGTGTACATCACATGTTAAGTGTGCTAGTGTATACCACACGTTAAGCGTGTCAGTGTACATCACATGTTAAGCGTGTCAGTGTACATCACATGTTAAGCGTGTCAGTGTACATCACATGTTAAGCGTGACAGTGTACATCACATGTTAAGCGTGTCAGTGTACATCACATGTTAAGCGTGTCAGTGTACATCATATGTTAAGTGTGCTAGTGTACATCACATGTTACGTGTGTCAGTGTACATCATATGTTAAGTGTGTCAGTGTACATCACATGTTAAGTGTATCAGTGTACATCATATGTTAAGTGTGTCAGTGTACATCACATGTTACGTGTGTCAGTGTACATCATATGTTAAGTGTGTCAGTGTACATCACATGTTACGTGTGTCAGTGTACATCACATGTTACGTGTGTCAGTGTACATCACATGTTAAGTGTGTCAGTGTACATCACATGTTACGTGTGTCAGTGTACATCATATGTTAAGTGTGTCAGTGTACATCACATGTTACGTGTGTCAGTGTACATCACATGTTAAGCGTGTCAGTGTACATCACATGTTAAGCGTGTCAGTGTACATCACATGTTAAGCGTGTCAGTGTACATCACATGTTAAGCGTGTCAGTGTACATCACATGTTAAGCGTGTCAGTGTACATCACATGTTAAGTGTGTCAGTGTACATCACATGTTAAGTGTGTCAGTGTACATCACATGTTAAGTGTGTCAGTGTACATCACATGTTAAGTGTGTCAGTGTACATCACATGTTAAGTGTGTCAGTGTACATCACATGTTAAGTGCCTAGTGAACACAACAGTCTTCAACTTTAGACATATTCGTTGTTTTAATAAAGCACTACCACAATGAAAGACGTTACATAATAAAATTATACACACACACACACACACACACACACACACACACATATATATATATATATATATATATATATATATATATATATATATATATATATATACTCACACACTCTCATAGACACAAACACTAACACACACGATTTAGCACAATTTATTTCACAATCACAATTGATTTCGAATTGATAGAGACCCAGAAAGTGCAATACACTGTATGCTTTTGCTCATTTGACTATTGGTCACTCCGTGTAAACTTAATATTTTATTTGCAAGTATGCGTGCATGGTGGCTTGCCGAATACACTTTGCGTTTGATTTCTGTATATGAAATTTTCAGCACTGGAAAAGGAAGACTTATTTTCCAGTAATGGATGCTGAAAAAATGTATACAAAATCATAACAACGACACATTTTATATTCTTTTATTTAAAATGATAGGGGAAAACCCCAATGGAGAGTGCACGGATAGGATTGATGGTGACACGGTTAATGTATTTATTCAAAATCGTTTCGTTCAGCAGTGTAACGCTTCCGCCGAAACAATGCAAGACCACTTCCGTGAAACACTACCCAATTCCAACGCGGCTACCTTTGATGTTTCAACGCTCTCCTAATTGAACGTCGTAATCTATTCTCCGGCCACAGACGGACTTCCAACCGTCGGAGACAATAGTTCTTATTGGCGACAACGGTTCCAGGAAGCGGCGACCAGACAGACCAGGTCTAACACGAACACGGCGCAGGGAATACGACGCGACGTTACCGGTAGTGACGTAACACCCCATGCGTGATCAAATAGACGCAGCGAGAGGTCGACGTTGCTCAGTACGTCACCCTTTTACGATGCGACGCGACGCGACTCGACCCTAGCCACATCGCACCGCGTGTGCTGTTTACTAGCAACTGTGCGTGC
>CBDHHR010001100.1:0-4378 GCA_965263245.1 Metamycoplasmataceae bacterium
CAGAAACATTATAATTTGTGTAACTATGTTGTCGCGCTTACATTTTTCCGGTCTTTAAAAACGTTCCGGTTGACGTTTCTGCGCATGCGCAATAAATGTAAAATCTTCAATGTCCAGCGAAACAACAAAGCATTTTCGGTATAGATGCCAGGAGCTGTTCGTTAACTTTCCTGTGATGATTACTGTGAAGAGTTTCTTAAAATGTCGTTCAATGCAATACAATATTACGTTTTTAGAAATCACTGTCACGGATTATGATGCACTAGAGTCACGTGATTTACGGTTGCTATCAAAATATGCCTAAAAATATATCTGTTTGCCTCGTGTTAATTTGTGACAAATAACTTTGCTGAGAGATTATATACATCATAGCGAACAATCCGTAATATTCATACCACGGCATAAATGCTTTGTCTTTTCGCTGCACATTGATGATTCTACATATATCGCGCATGCGCAGAAACGTCAACCGGAACGTTTCTAACGCCGGAAAAATGTAAGCGCTACAACGTTTTGCAGGAAAATATGATACACATATTTGCGTAGATCCACTTTAAAGAGCAAGTATGCGAGGGACTCAAAATGGCGGCCATCTCACGGTGCTTGAGTAACCGAGGCTATAAACCTATATGCAGTAAACTGTGGCCTAGATGGCGCCAGCAGACATTGTGCAATCATGGGCAAGTGTTTATGTACATAAAAAATAAAATAAACAGTTGCTCCCTTCGTATATTTACTCACAGTATGGTGTATGCTAATATTAATACTTATAACATTGGCAGTCGGAATGGAATTCTTCGTCTCGCTCAGAATTTCTCTAGCTCAGTCGTGTGACTTTAAAGAACATCGGCATCAACAAGGGGAAACGCGATCGCCACTGAAAGAAACGATAGGCCTACTACACCTTGCATTCCGTAATTTATACCGCCTATCCACATATGCTTGTGTCTAAATTATTTGTGACCGATTTCCGGATCAACCCTGTTAACCATACGCAGGCAAGTGGTTCATAAATGCATGATAAGAAAACAGATATGACTATTTGCGATCCTGCTTAAACCAAGAAAAACATAATTATATGCGAAACAGCAGGAGCTCGAGGTCCTATCAAACCGAGGTTCTGTCGATTGACCGTAATTCCCGTTCCCGTATCAGCGGCTAGCAACCCAACCGAACTCCTGCTGATAGTCAGAAGGTTGTCCGTATGGAGGTGGCCTATTCGGCATTAGTCCACCACAGCCGTACACTTGATGTGGACTCATTGCAGGAAGGTAGATCGGTCTTGCATTTCCAACGACAGACATGGTCCCTGCCGGATTTGAGTAAGGCGAGAATCCATTATATTGACACGTATTTCCAACGGGTAAATTGCTTTCCCTCAGCCCATCTTCTTCGTTGCGGTTACTTCTTCTCGAAGTATCCGCGAATATTTAAGTTTGATCACTATCGCGATGATAATGATGATTATAACCGGCATGGCGGAACCTACTGCCAGCTTCACCAGCAAGTGCTCTTCTGCGGAGTGTTGCTTGGCATCTGGTTGTTGCGCGGTCATGGTGGGGGTTTGTCTAGTCGATGTTGTTGTTGTAGTGCTCCTGGTTTTTGTACTGCATCTGGTCGTTGTAATGCCTCTGGTTGTTGTAGTGCTCCTGGTTGTGGCAGTGCCTCTGGTTGTTGCAGTGTCTCTGGTTGTTGCAGTGTCTCTGGTTGTTGCAGTGTATCTGGTTGTTGCAGTGACTCCGGTTGTTGCAGTGTCTCTGGTTGTTGCAGTGTCTCTGGTTGTTGCAGTGTCTCTGGTTGTTGCAGTGTCTCTGGTTGTTGGATTGTCTCTTGTTGTTGCAGTGTCTCTGGTTGTTGCAGTGTCTCTGGTTGTTGCATTGTCTCTGGTTGTTGCAGTGTCTCTGGTTGTTGCAGTGTCTCTGGTTGTTGTAGTGCTCCTGGTTGTTGTGTCTGTCGTTGATGTGGAGTCGGATTCACTGTTGGTTGGAGCAGATCTTGGTGGAACATAAACTATGGCCGCACTGACTATGTTAGATACTTCGCTGATTCTGCCGCCGCTGTAGTTGACCATTAGACCGAAGAACAGGGTCACGTCGATGTAGTCTGCAGGAAACCGTACGACGAATGTCTCCTTCTCGGCAGCCGCAGAAGGTGAATTGAGATGTCCAACAATGATGTCGGAGTCGTTGAGCCGAGAAGCCTGGCCGAAGGAACTGCGCAACTGTTTGAAGTCAGTGCTGAACCGGATATCGTATGAAGAGGCTGTCAGTAAAAGAAAGTGATAGATATCGGGAGGAATAAACCAGCGAATACCAAATGAATCAGATGTAATATTACAAAACGTAAAACACGGCTTCGATGCTATACACTCTATTACTGAATTGATAGTTGACATGTCATTTTCTTAGTGATTGTCAACTTAATCATCATTACAACTGTTTTTTTGTCTTATGATAAAACACGGGAAAATATGCATATTAATCACATACCACCAAGTAACAAAGTAGTAGATCCAACGAAATTGTAACAGGTAAAAGAGACGATACTTCGTCTAGCGATAACTTAGAAAGATACTGTGACTTCTTGCAGAGGAACGTTTTGCAAAGACATAGGAAGATGACTGCTAAACAGAACGGTCAATATATAACATATATTGACATGTATTTCCAATTGGTAAACGGATTAAATAGTAAGGAAAGGTACACATTTGCTAATACTGATCCTTACACACGGGACAGACAGTATTCCCACCTGTCTCCTGCTCGTCATAGTCCCCCACGACTGTCCACGACAAGGTCACTGTCTTGTTTTCATACGACATTTCAGTGACCTCGAGGTCGTTGACCACCGCTGGCGGGAAGGGGTATAGCTTCTTCAAGTCTTCGCCTAAAGTCACGTTCACGACGTCTATTAACCCGGCATCTGTCGTCCGGTTGAATGCAGCCACTGTTTCGTACGTTGGACCCAGTTGCATTTCAGCTGAACAAATGGAAGAAAAACATTAATATCTACTTTGAAGTTACTTATATTTGGTAACCAATGTACAACACATCAATGTGATAGACAATAAGTAATAGAAGGAAGCATCAAATCACAAAAAATTGCTGTAACTGGATGTCATAAGAGGCGCTTAGCATAATATATTATACTAAAAAAAAATGTCATGCACAATAAATAACGTACGTTTGTATTTAATACAGGTTCTACCTACGAATGCAAAAACCTCTTTCATACGGAATTATTTTTATTGATCACACACACTCACACACACACACACACACACACACACACACACACACACACACACACACACACACACACACACACACACACACACACACACACACACACACACACACACACACACACACACACACACACACACACACACACACACACACACACACACACACACACACACACACACACACACACACACACACACACACACACACACACACACACACACACACACACACACACACACACACACACACACACACACACACACACACACACACACACACACACACACACACACACACACACACACACACACACACACACACACACACACACACACACACACACACACACACACACACACACACACACACACACACACACACACACACACACACACACACACACACACACACACACACACACACACACACACACACACACACACACACACACACACACACACACACACACACACACACACACACACACACACACACACACACACACACACACACACTATATTTATAACCTTATGGTAAGCCTATATAATGTGATTATACATAGTGTTGCATTCTTTTAAACTTTGACGTTACAAAATTAATATATAGCGAATTTCTAATAGATTCGCGTTAGCTACGTAGCTTAATATCGATGAAGAGTGATTCATAGCTTATTGATGAATGTGAAGAATCGTTTCTTTAAAATAACAAAAAAAGGAAACTATCTGACAATAATGATACAACATCGTAAGACGTGCTAGCTACCACAACTTTCTAAGCACCTTTCGCCTAAAAATGCAAATAGGGCAACACTTTTACTCTGAAGATCCCTTAGTGGGGCTCCATAGTAAGAGCACCAAGATAGTTTGAATAAGTTGCTCGTTACATTCGTTTTAATATGACCGAAACTGCATTGAACATATTATGCCCTATGCAAAACTTGACACGGGCATCGGGCAACTAAACTATCCTTATCCAACGGATATATTAAGGCATAGGGATACAACATTTTGGGAACTATATAACCCGGTATCATAACCAAATGCACAGTTATGTTGTCGGGCTCAGAATTACGAGTTTAAAAAATCAAATATATACTCTTGTCACTGTTGAAGTAGTATTTTACTAAGCAA
>CBDHHR010001101.1:10000-11283 GCA_965263245.1 Metamycoplasmataceae bacterium
TGGTGGTGTATCTGGAACTTAACGTAGCAATTTAGAAATACAGTCTGTTTATAAGCGCCCGATTTCGACCCCTTTCACGGTCCCAGTGGTGCAATTATTGGACACTTCAACAACATCACTAAAATACCACCGTAGACATTAATTGCTTATTATACATAGTGTGCAATGCATGATAGATTGTTATATTACATTTGGTGTTGGATGAAAACTCGTTTAAAATTTAAACCAGAAGCAGGGGATTGGCTCGTAACTCACAATGACCGCCGGCGAGAAGTGTGTCATTCTAACAAGGTGACAGTAGCTCTAGATGACATATGTACAAGGAAGCCGTGATGCTTATCGGGAATCCAGCTTGATCTAAGCTGAAACTGTAACATCTGAAACTGTATTGTCTGGTTATGCTTTTTTCCTCGGATGGGTGTGATACAATGTGATAAAATATATATAATATGTAATTGTTTGAACATAGATATTAATTTCTTAAAGCCTGTGCAAAATTGGGCTAATCTTTAGTCATGCAAAACGTTTTACGAATGACAAACTGACAACTTAAATTAATGTAAAAAAATCGTGTCAACATAAACCATCACCAGAATTTTCCATGTAGATTTTGATAATCTACATATTTACTATATATTTAATGACATTTGTTTAAACATTTTATTTGGAAAGTTGCGTTGTGATAATCTACATATTTACTATATATTTAATGACATTTGTTTAAACATTTTATTTGGAAAGTTGCGTTGTGATAATCTACATATTTATTATATATTTAATGACATTTGTTTAAACATTTTATTTGGAAAGTTGCGTTGTGAAAATCCTTACAATTTTAAAACGGTGAAACTGCATCGTTACTCTGGCTTTGTGTGGCAAAACAGTGACGATATCTAAATTTAAATTGAGAAATTAAGCCTAGTTGGTTTATATTTGTATGATCGTAGCGCCTTCGAATAGTTAACATAATACAGAACCTTTTATCAATCCAGGTTTGTTCCTAAGTCTGGCCGTGTCTCTGTTGAATGATGATAACCTGCAAACGCTTGGCATTGACACGATGCCCACCTTAGGCCTTTACATGGGTCTTTTAAGAATTTACCTGATTTACGCCGTAACAGAAGTAACATGTAACGCACCACACATTAAAAGGCTGTGTGACGTGGGAGAAAAACACCAGTGTTGCAAAGGTGAGTTCATCACACCAATTCGTCATTCTCCTCAAACTATCCTAGCACTCACCCAAATTCCACGCCGTCAACCCGACAGATTGCCAGACTGAC
>CBDHHR010001102.1:0-2500 GCA_965263245.1 Metamycoplasmataceae bacterium
CTGTCGGGCACACCGACAAACACAGTGACTCAGGACCGTAAATAGGGTGCCTGTTGTCTTGCGTGTTGGTAATTTGGTAGGCTAGACGAAGCTTCGATAAGACGGCTTATCTTGTCGTGTAGTAGGCCTAACACTTAAATGTCAAACGGCCACATGAAGGTCAAACGGCCACACGAAGGTCAAACGGACAGGGTGGGAGTGTTATTAATTGTAGTAGCCGACCCGGGGCTGTGGTGGCGTACATGTTAATTAATATACATGTCGCAAAGACACCGAAATGTCATTCAGACCTTTCTGTATCGTACTGTGTCGGACTGCGTCTCGAGTCAGTGCCACTTCCGACGAGGAGGCATTTCCACAGCGCATGACTTGTGAATGGAAATCAGCGCCCCGTGATGACATTTGGTATGGGTGAAAAACAATCTTAAAGTTGGTTGAACAGGCGGGTATAAGGGTGGGTATACTTCCCCTAGACATTTGGAATGTTGTCGCACTGTACCAGCGATCGACTGGCGTACCTCTAGACGTTCTGAAGTAGCGAACGTCACAGCGAAAATGGTTCAACAATACCCCCCACCCGTCTTCCAATATGTCGTATCCAGTTGGCAGAGATGCTTTGGTCCCCAGACTACCCTTTCTGGTCCAGCCCCCGGGTAGCGCACTTTCTTCTTTCAAAGATGCGTCGACATGACAGTTCTGAGGTTGCTGACGCGTTACGCGAAGACTTCGTACATTCGTGACTGCGCTAGTTGCTTATACCGCCGGCTATATTGCTGGACTTGTTCCCACGTCAAACTGTGAAGAAGATGACCATAATATAATTAAGCGTACTTATATGACCAGTTGACCACACCATACAACAGGTCACGAAGTTTTTGCTGTTCTCATTCCCCTATCGCCATCTTGCCAAGAACGATTCTCACCGTATTTCTACATATCCAGTGTGCTTGGCATTCACCCGCAATCCTTCCGCTTCTTGGCTTATCTCTTGATAATTATAGACAACTTTACGGCTTGTGGACTATACTAAGTGTATGGATATAAATGAAAACGAGAATGAACAGCCAGATGTATGTACAAATAGACAAACATTACATTATTTATTTTTCCCAATACATTGCACAGAACAGAAATACAAATAACGTACAAATAAAATGACCGCACAGTTCGTGGTCTGGTCGCCGGAAAGGCTAACAGGCGCTACCGACGTGGACCACAAGGTAACGCCACCATCGCAAGCCAGTGCTGTTTGTCATGCAACATTAGCCATGGCAGATTCTCGGCGTACGCGAAGTCCGGACGTTAGCTGAGTGAAATGAATAACAGACTTCGTCAGTCGCGACTGCGTGAACCGTGAGAACAGCGCAAAGGCCATGCCGCGTGTCGCTGACACATGTGTGCCCCGCTTGCTTCCCAGGACCGAAAGGAGCGCCAGCAGCGAGGCTCACTGTGTGTAGTGAATAGTGACCCACAGAAACAGGTTAGATATGGTTGAAACTCCCTTTGTAAGGTCATCGCTGGTGACTGAAGATGTAGATTTCGTTAAACGTTCACCGACGGTTCTTGTGGGTGATTTGACGCACTTTTCTGCTGGTCGATGAACGACCGGAACATTCGGAAATCTCAACCGACGTTTGGCCACGTTTGTGCCACGATAACCACGTCTGGCTTCGGCCAACGGCATCGTCATCAAACGCGTGTTTAAACATTTCGTGAGTCTCCGACGCGGTTTTGCTGAGGTTGAAACGACGGTTGATGGGCACTGGTACACGCGCTGCTCCTGCCAGTCGTCGTTTCTCTGTCACTTGTCTCAACGGAAGTTGACAATTCTTCCGCTGCATTCTCTCGTTGATGTAGTTTCTGTTCTGTAGACGGGGGTCATCCAGTTGTGGCGCCAGAGGAGGCGATCAACTGCATCTATTGAGTTTCTATTCCTAGGTGTCGTAGGCGATGCAGCATGACCTAAACGTTCCCTTCAGGACGTCTTTATAGCGTTTTCATTGGCCGCCCCTGGGGAGCCAACCACTCGTTAGTTGACCATAAAAGAGTGCCTTCGGTCGGTCGGTCGGTCGGTCGGTCGGTCGGTCGGTCGGTCGGTCGGTCGGTCGGTCGGTCGGTCGGTCGGTCGGTCGGTCGGTCGGTCGGTCGGTCGGTCGGTCGGTCGGTCGGTCGGTCGGTCGGTCGGTCGGTCGGTCGGTCGGTCGGTCGGTCGGTCGGTCGGTCGGTCGGTCGGTCGGTCGGTCGGTCGGTCGGTCGGTCGGTCGGTCGGTCGGTCGGTCGGTCGGTCGGTCGGTCGGTCGGTCGGTCGGTCGGTCGGTCGGTCGGTCGGTCGGTCGGTCGGTCGGTCGGTCGGTCGGTCGGTCGGTCGGTCGGTCGGTCGGTCGGTCGGTCGGTCGGTCGGTCGGTCGGTCGGTCGGTCGGTCGGTCGGTCGGTCGGTCGGTCGGTCGGTCGGTCGGTCGGTCGGTCGGTCGGTCGGTCGGTCGGTCGGTCGGTCGGTCG
>CBDHHR010001102.1:7500-10000 GCA_965263245.1 Metamycoplasmataceae bacterium
CACATCTGCCCATCTTGCGCTATCCTCTGCCAGATGGTTCCCTTACAGTAGTAGTTTAGTTCGTCTCTCCAACGTCTCGCCGGTCTTCCTCTGTCTTTTCCTTTCGTAGGGTTTCCAGGTGGTGATACGCAGGGTCCATCGGTTATCTCGTATCCTGCTGACGTGACCTGTCCACGTCTATTTCCGTCTTCTGACTTGTTCAATCACGTCTGTGACCTTTGCGTTTTCTCTTACCCAGATGTTTGTTTTTCTGTCCCGGTATATGATGTTTAGCATACTTCTTTCCATCTTTGTTTGTGCGGCTGCTAGCTTGTTCTTTGCTTGGGTGGTGAGTGCCCATGTTTCCGCGCCGTATGTCATTGCTAGAAGTACGCATGAGTTGTAGACTTGTCTCCAATGTTACCCTTGAAGATGTCGCGGTGCTTGGCGAATGCTGTCCACCCGGCCGTGATTCTTCTTTGAATCTCCTTGTCTCGGTTTTTGTCTCTGGTGCTGTATCTCTGTCCCAGGTAGATGTAGCTTTCAACATTCTCGATCTGAGTGTTGTTAACATATATTGGTGTTTTTTTACATCATCACCTTTGCCTTCGACTTGTTCATCTTCAGACCCTGATTTTCACTTTCATCAGCTAATTCCTGTAGCATTTGTTGTAGCTCATGTGGTGTATTAGCGCATATGAGTATGTCGTCGGCGAAGCGAAGATGACTAAGATATTCGCCGTGTATCTTCAAGTCTCTGGTTTCCCAAGTCAGTCGTCGGAATATGCTTTCGAGTGCTGACGTGAACAGCTTGGGCGATATGGTACCTCCCTGTCGTACACCTCTCGTGATGTTGATCTTGTTGCTTTCTTTGTGTAGGTGAACTGTCATCGAGTTGTTGGTGTATATTTCCTTCAAGAGTTCGATGTACACATCTTCTATCCCCTGCTCTTGAAGCGAGGTCAGTACTGCTTGAGTTTGCACTGAGTCGAAGGCTTTCTCGTAGTCGACGAATGCGATGCAGAGTGGGATATTGTATTCTGTGCACTTCTCATTCAGTTGGTTTACGACGTGGATGTGGTCTGTCGTTGAGTATCCGCATCTGAATCCAGCTTGTTCTCGTGGCTGGTTTTCGTCGAGTATTTTCTCTAGCCTTTTCGTTAGTACTTTCGTAGGTACTTTATAGATGTTTGATAGTAGACATATCGGTCTGTAATTCTTGAGGTCTTTCTTATTTCCCCTCTTGAAGATTATCATCATCTTAGCGTTCTTCCACGATGTGGGTATTTGTCTTTCTGATAAGTATTTAGTGTACAGCTTAGCAAGTGTCTTCGAGATGGTATCTTCTCATGCTTTCAATGTCTCAATGTTTATATGGTCGTTGCCTGATGCTGTCCCATTCTTCATATCTCGTAGTGCTGCTTCCACCTCCCATGATGTTATCTCTGGTACCTTTTTTGGTTCAGTGTAGAATACGGTACTCTGTTCACTGTCGAATAGCTCCGTGTAGAATTTCTCTATTCGTTCTATGATCGTATCTTGATCATGGATTCCTCTACCCTGCTTGTCCATGAGTGTGATCAATCTGTCACGGCCTAGCTTCTGCATTCTTCGGACTTTCTTCAGGCTCTTTGATGCCATGATCGTTTCTCGTATGATCTCTTGGTTGTATTTCCTGAAGTCATCTCTTGCTTTCGTTTTGATGATCTTGCATATTTCTGCGTACTCTATTCGTTGTGTATTGTCGCCGTTTCCCGCCATTTCTCGTCGTTTCGTCATCAGGGCTCGTGTTGGTGATGATAGCCTCGATTTATGTGGCTTATTAATTGCCTTAGCTACTCAGGACGCGCTTTGTTGGATCATGTCTGTGATGGTTTCGCTCAGAATATATATATATATATATATATATATATATATATATATATATATATATATATATATATATATATGTTTGCAGATTCTTTTTAAGGGCGCTTTCCAATATTTTTCTATCCTGGGAGAACTAATTACTTCCGGTTTATTCCGGAGGAAAAAGTATATATATATATATATATATATATATATATATATATATATATATATATATATATATATATATATATATATATATATATATATATATATATACTTGTGTGCGCGCGCGCGTGTGTATGTGTGTGTGAGTGTGTTTGTGTGTGTGTGTGTGAGTGTGTGTGTGTGTGTGTGTGTGTGTGTGTGTGTGTGTGTGTGTGTGAGTGTGTGTGTGTGTGTGTGTGAGAGAGTGTGTGTGTGTGTTTGTGTGTGCATGTGTGTGTGTGTGTGTGTGTGTGTGTGTGTGTGTGTGTGTGTGTGTGTGTGAGTGTGTTTGTGAGTGTGTGTATGTGTGAGTGTGTGTGAGTGTGTTTGTGTGTGTGTGCGTGTGTGTGCTTGTGTGTGTATGTGTGTGTGTCAGAGATGGAGCGAGTACAATACAAATGTACTCGAGTACGAGTACGATTAATTTGAACATGCATGAGTACGAGTACGAGTACGAGTACGAGTA
>CBDHHR010001103.1:5000-25000 GCA_965263245.1 Metamycoplasmataceae bacterium
GTGTGCGTGTGCGTGTGCGTGTGCGTGTGCGTGTGCGTGTGCGTGTGCGTGTGCGTGTGCGTGTGCGTGTGCGTGTGCGTGTGCGTGTGCGTGTGCGTGTGCGTGTGCGTGTGCGTGTGCGTGTGCGTGTGCGTGTGCGTGTGCGTGTGCGTGTGCGTGTGCGTGTGCGTGTGCGTGTGCGTGTGCGTGTGCGTGTGCGTGTGCGTGTGCGTGTGCGTGTGCGTGTGCGTGTGCGTGTGCGTGTGCGTGTGCGTGTGCGTGTGCGTGTGCGTGTGCGTGTGCGTGTGCGTGTGCGTGTGCGTGTGCGTGTGCGTGTGCGTGTGCGTGTGCGTGTGCGTGTGCGTGTGCGTGTGCGTGTGCGTGTGCGTGTGCGTGTGCGTGTGCGTGTGCGTGTGCGTGTGCGTGTGCGTGTGCGTGTGCGTGTGCGTGTGCGTGTGCGTGTGCGTGTGCGTGTGCGTGTGCGTGTGCGTGTGCGTGTGCGTGTGCGTGTGCGTGTGCGTGTGCGTGTGCGTGTGCGTGTGCGTGTGCGTGTGCGTGTGCGTGTGCGTGTGCGTGTGCGTGTGTATGCATGTGTATGCATGTGTATGCATGTGTATGCATGTGTATGCATGTGTATGCATGTGTATGCATGTGTATACATGTGTTTGCATGTGTATGCATGTGTATGCATGTGTATGCATGTGTTTGCATGTGTATGCATGTGTATGCATGTGTATGCATGTGTATGCATGTGTTTGCATGTGTATGCATGTGTGTGCATGTGTATGCATGTGTATCCATGTGTATGCATGTGTATGTTTGTGTAAATTAATGAATGAATGAGCGAGTGAGTGAGTGAGTGAGTGAGTGAGTGAGTGTATGTGCGTGTGTATGAGTGTTTATGTGTGTGAGTGTGTGGGCTAATATGCGTGTGCATACGTACGTATGTGTGCGTATTTGATGTGCGCATATACGTGTACGTGTGTTCGCGTACATGCATACACCATGTCGCTCTTAAGTGTATGTTAGTATAGGTTACGGCTATCGCGTGAGTGGGGCGAGTTAACACGTACGTATGTTACTGCATGCGTACGTATATATTTGCATCTGAGTTTTAAGGCAGTGCTAACAACGTTTTGGATGTTAATCTGTCGCCCAAGATGCACGGATCACGCCATTCTAACGGGCATTTCTTCCAGCTGATTCGGTCGATGAAGAAAATTCGCGTGCACTGTGGGGAGCAATGTATCAACCTGTACGCGGAACAGTTCCTGGACGACTCGACCGATCGCACCGCCCTGCTCATAGCAGACTGCATCGACCAGTGCGCCGAGCTGTTCGAAAGTAGACGCCAACTAGGAGAGCGACTGATGGAAGAGAGCAAACAAGATGGCGCCGACTAGGAGAGCGACTTATGGAAGAGAGCAAACAAGATGGCGCCAACTAGGAGAGCGACTGATGGAAGAGAGCAAACAAGATGGCGCCGGCACGAACGAGAGTTTGTAGGGTGTTGGGCGGCTGTTTGATTGTCTCACAGACGAACGTGTCATTCACAAGATGTGGCAACTTGACAGTTGGATTGTACATGTACATTCATACTAAAATCAACAATTCTATGCAATATCATATTAATGTACAATGTTAGCATATCTTGTTAAAAATTAAAATCATCATTGGAAACCTACGTAAAAAAAAAAAAAAAACATAAACATTGTTATAAAATAAAATAAATAAAGTTAAATTAAATTAAACTGTTTGTCAAAATACATGTACTTTACTAGCCTTTCTGAAAATGCTCTAAACACTACGGAATTAAGGAATTTTTGTAGCGATTGGTTTTTGCCCTTGGGATAGGTAACTTGTTACACATCCTCAATGCCTATGCCACACTTCGACCATTTGGTACTAACGCATTCAGTTTGTGATCACTACTTTTTATTTTAGCGAAATACGCTCTACACAATTCATCGCGTCTGCGGTGCAACGTCGGCAGGTTTACCATGTGCAGGATATTTTCGCACTGATAACCTGGAAATATAGTTTTGAGACACCTTTTTTGAATTATTTCTATGTTGTCCGATAAATGTTTAGGTAAGTTCGTAAGCCATACAGGGCACGCGTATTCGACTACAGGTCTAATTACAGATACATAATTTAAAACGTTTTGGTTGATACCAGCACGTTTCAATTGATAAATCATGTACACTCTCTTTCATGCCTTTGAAATAATGTCATCTACTTGTGCATTCCAACTTAAGTCAGATGATATAGTTACACCGAGAACCTTTGCTTGAGACACTCGTTCAATATAATTTCTATTCATATAAATATATGGCAGAGAATCTGCAAATGTTCTGTCTCTTCTGACACATAATTACTACAATTTCTGTGGTCTTACTCGTATTGATACGCATGTCATTATTACAAGACAATTGCTCAACAACGCAGAATCCTGGATAACAGATACCATGTCTTGGTTACATATTTCAAACATAGTGCTGTCGTTAACGTATATATATAAATAGGAAAAGGCGTTTGCAAATCATTGATATGGATAAAAAAATGTTTTGGCCCTAATAAAGTCCCCTGGGGAACGCCACTTTTGGGATACCCTGGTTTTGATACAGCGTCGCCGACTTTTACTCTGTTCGCGATCTAGTAAGAACGCTGCCATCCATCGAACTAGATGTGCAGGTACTTCCATGCCAACCATTTTGTTTAATAGTGCTTTGTTATAATCAAGAAAAAGCAATCTTACAAAATTTCCCGTTACATTGGTGCTTTCTTTCATTTGTGGAGCATATCATCAAGAGCATCCGTGGTACAAGTCCCTGCCATTCCTCCATACTGCTTATCTTCAATTTGTGGTTTAACATAAATATCGACCCATTTTAGCACTAGTGATTCAAACACCTTAGCTATAATTGGTGTAAGTGATATCGGTCTTATGTTATTTTCAATAGTAACTGGCGGATGTTTCTTTGACAAAGGAATAACAGTTGCCGTCTTCCATAGTGTTGGCAGTACACATTCTCTAAGAGAACAATTAAATATAGCAGTTACCGGTGCCGCAAGAAGGTGTGAACACTCTTTCAACGCCCATGGGGGTATTCAGTCCGGACCCGTAGCTTTGTTCACTTTGATGTTATCAAGTGCCAACTTCATGTCACTCACGCTAATGGTGAATTTAGCTGACAGTGGTTCTTTAATGTCAAAGATGGGGTGTGTAGCGGGTAGTCTGGGCAAGTCTTCACTGATCGACACGAAGCATGCATTCTTACGGTTAACTAGAGTGTCCATATCTCCACCAGTAAAGGCGTTTGCCAAACCCAGCATCTCATTTTTACCGCCAGGTGAGTTACCTAAGAGTGTCTTCATATGTTTCCACCAATGCCGTGATGTTGCTTTTATTGATGCAATTTTGGATTGATAGAATTGGCGTCGTAATTTCGGCGCTGCGCGATTCACTTGATTGCGAAGTCTTTTTGCCCGTTCCACGTCACCCACCATGCGTGCACGTTGCCTCTGCCTAATCAGGTGGCGAAAGCCATCGGTGACCCATGGTTTATCTGTGCTGTGACGTGTTACAGTCTTGAACGAACAACGTATATCAAGTAAATGGTCCACAATTTCTTGGAAAAAGGTAAACTGTTCCTCGCACGTAGGCAGTGTGTACAAATACTCCCATCTGATCTGTGCCAGGGTCAAAGTAAACAATGCTCGTTCAGTTTTACCCATGCGCCTGGTAACAATTTTCTGGACCATTCCGGTATCGAGTGTTGGATACCACGCTGGGACAAGTAATACCATCTTGTGGTCTGATGTTCCTAGTTCATTCTTGAAGGCTAACGTGTCGGAAGATCCATCGCGGAACAAGACATGTTGGTCGTTGTCAACAAACCGAGCACCCGTATCGCGACACTTATCTCTAAGGAAATTGTTAATGTCCTTAATTGTGTCGTCTTGTGTCCCCGCTGTGGAAGGCAAAACACTGCTGATCGTCACTCGATTTGTATCTCTGTTGCAGTGATGACGAGGCCGCTAAAGTCCTGCTTCACTTCCTCCATATTGGCGTCTTCCGTGATTCCATCGCCGCACACGATGGTTAGTTCGTCAGCGTTTTTGCAGACGTCGCTCCACTGGACGGCTACTAGGTCTTTCGTTGCAGCTTTGGATGTCTTGTGCAACTCCACTTTTTCGTCGTCCGCAGTGGTGACCGTATTCATGTTTCGCAAATTCTGGTCATCAAACCTGAGGACACTAGGTTGTTTGCAACGTGCCACTGCAGCGAAAGATTTCTTCTCACATGTCGGCTGCATTAAGTTTGCCGCGTCCGACGACAGTTTATCAAGCTTGTCATGCAACGCTCTCTTGTTGTCGTTATAATTCCCTTCAACTCGTAGAGTTGCAAATTGTTGGATTAGAGCAGTGTTTTCGCTTCGAATGACATCATTTGTATTGCATTCATCCTTCACCAGCTGAATTAGTTCAGCATTGTTGTCTTTTAGTTGCATCAATGTCGCCTCTAGTTTTGATACAGTGTTCACCAGTTGTACAACAGTACCCGGCAATTGTCGGCATGTATGGCAGCTCCACAAGCCAATAATGTCTTCTGGCCGTTCTCCCACGTTTTCGTAATGTACCCACAGCTGACATAGATGGCACTGCACCATGTTGTCGGTTTCTCTGCCTTTGTGTTTGCACTGTTGTACGCAAAATGGTGTGTTTGCCTTTTTTGTTCTCCCATTCTCCTTCGTGCCATGTTTAATGGGACGATCTGCAGAAACGGACAACTGTGTTGACGTATGACATGGTGAAAGTGTTAATTTAGCCAGCATGAGGTCAGTGGCGCTGAGACGATTCTCATCAAGACAATCATCGCTTTCTGCCATTGTGTCGCTCGCCGTGGAGAACAAGGTTTCCACCGATCGTCTCGTAGTCATACCGCCTCATATGCCGCTAGGTGGCACACACAGCGGGGTGATCCGCTTAGCACGAGTCAAGTTCATCGTCAATACACCCATGCAGCACTGATGCGTGACGGTTGGCAAGACGCACCAGTATTCAGCTAAGCGTGACTTAGGCCTACGTTAATGGCCCCGCGTATTATTGCGAAATCGCCAACCACTGGGCGATATATGGTGGTGTATTCACAGTCACTTAAAATATTGTTCGAATTGATGTTAAAAGTATATTTAAAAGTATATTTAAAAGACACACCAACATCTGCATACACTGTTCACTCAACTGGCCTGGGTCTGATGAGTCTGACCTCGATCGTTATTCATTCACGCAAGATTATACTGGCAAGGCTTGGTGAGCACACTGAATCACTGAATTGTCATATATATCTAGTGTGTGTGTGTGTGTGTGTGTGTGTGTGTGTGTGTGTGTGTGTGTGTGTGTGTGTGTGTGTGTGTGTGTGTGTGTGTGTGTGTGTGTGTGTGTGTGTGTGTGTGTGTGTGTGTGTGTGTGTGTGTGTGTGTGTGTGTTTGTGTGTGTGTGTGTGTGTGTCTGTGTGTGTGTGTGTGTGTGTACGTGTGGTGTGTGTGTGTGTGTTTGCGCGTGTGCGTGTGTGCATGTGTGTGGGTGGGTGCGTGCGTGCGTTCGTGCGTCCGTACGTGCATGTGTGTATGTTGGTTTTATTACAGGGATAATGTGGCTGCTGTGGTGTGGCTCTTGTGTCGTCCCGCGAGATAACAGCGATTTCTGCTGGCAATGGAACGTGACAGCTATCCTACAATAAAAATGTAAATGAAGTTAACTACTGTGTGGGAATTTGAACAAGCAACTTGAACGGCAAATCCATTTACTGTATTGTGTACCTTGTGTCAAAGAAAATAATTATTGTAGCTTAATTGGTTAGAGCCCGTTCACTCTTATCTGGTGTGTTAGGTTCATATGTTACTGTTATGCAAGTTAACCGCGCATCTTCGCCATCAAGTGAATCCACTGTAATTATTGTCTAGCCGACAAACAGTAGCGCCCCCTGACGGATACTGAGTAATCGAAAGTTGGAAGAATGTTGACACTGGTGAAGGGTCATCAAGTGTGAATCGCCATCTTGGTTATGCACAAACGATTGACGATCACTGTAAATTCTAGTACCCTAACGATCCAGCATTATATTGATTGATAAATCCTAGTTATTCTACCTCTAAAACCTGAGAGTAAGGTACACGTTCTTTGGGCAATCAGGCATGGGCTTAGATGTGCTGCTGACGAAATAGTTATCTGTTTTGCTCGTTTGATTTCAATAGACGCTAATGCATCTGTTTACATCTGCCATGCTATCGTGCGAATACATTATCATTACAATGGTGTTTGTCTTGTGTTATTGGCGAGACCGACGAGATAACGATAGTTGATGCAGATTCGTAAGACAACAACGACAGTATAAACGAGCATATCTATTCTACAGTAGTCCGTTGTTCTCGCATAAATGCTCTCAAATCTTAAGACAAACTCGTTTTTATTTCTTTTGTTTGTCTACGACATTTATTGTGCGCTAAGCCTAAGCTTGAAGCGGCTATTCAGAAAGTACATCACTCTATTGATGGACATCTTCAGACCAGCATCCTATGTCGCGCTCCGTCATGATGACGCGTACACCCGCATAATTACGCATACGTATGTACAACAATAACAAATGTACGCATCCATATGTACAACAATAACAACTGTACGCATACATATGTACAACAATAACAACTGTAAACATTCGTATGTACAACAATGACAACTGTACGCATACGTATGTACAACAATGATAATTGTACGCATACGTATGTACAACAATGACAACTGTACGCATACATATGTACAACAATGACAACTGTAAGCATTCGTATGTACAACAATGACAACTGTACGCATACGTATGTACAACAATAGCAACTGTACGCATACGTATTTACAACAATGACAATTGTTGCGTGGTTGTATTGACTTGTTGTTCGCACGTAACGTCTAAACACATTATACTAAACACTGATGTTGGTGGCTTCGTCATCGGTTGCCGGCTGCACGTTGATCGTGTGAGTTGACTGTAGGATATCCTCATCGGTGGCACTGGACGGCTCCACAGGCTTAACGACGGCGGCTTCCCTCTCCCCCACTACCGGCGGCATATCGGGCACGCTCTCGTTCATCGGCGTCACGTCAGACGCCCTTTGTCTATCCCACCTGTTGAACAGCTCATCTGAATGAATCAATCAAACGACGCCTTTACATCGCGAAAGCTGGTATAACTTATATGTATTCACTATTCAGTACGTCACGTTTTGCTTACGTCACGTGACACTTAAGCACGAGACCTCCGTCAGGCCAACAAAGTGGAAAACTGTTGAATATGTGAATTACATTATTATTATTATTACTATTATTATTATTGTGAAATGATATCTCCTAGAGCTAACATTACTGCATACATTTGTCACTTAAATAATAACTTTTCGTTAGGTTTTTGTCATAAAGATAAAAGTGTGAAAACAGAATTTCAACAAAATATACGACGAAAGGCAGATGTTCAGGCGGCCATTTTGTTGACCGTTTGATGGAGTTTTCTAGGCCACCTGGACACATCACATGAACTAGGCTCCGTCGCCTTCGAATACAGTTACTACGGAAGGCGTGTCACAAAGGCACAAGATACAATCTAGTTTATCGAATTTCTAAAACGAGACACAGTTTGAACTAGGCGATTGAACAGAACACCGCATGTGTTATGCCTTTGTGTGGAACGTAACCGGTCGTGTCAGATTCCTACCCATTGAAGGTCTCAGCCTCCTCCACCGTGTCGCATAATTTCGCGTTTAATGTTTCCGGTAGAAAGAGAGCCAGGACGCCGGCCACTGTCGACAGCACGCCGAATATGATGTACGGCAATGGTTTCGATATACGTGTCTGAAAGCGGTGTATGGCACGTATTACGTTGTGTTGTGTTGTGTTGTGTTGTGTTGTGTTGTGTTGTGTTGTGTTGTGTTGTGTTGTGTTGTGTTGTGTTGTGTTGTGTTGTGTTGTGTTGTGTTGTGTTGCGTTGTGTTGCGTTGCGTTGCGTTGCGTTGCGTTGCGTTGCGTTGCGTTGCGTTGCGTTGCGTTGCGTTGCGTTGCGTTGCGTTGCGTTGCGTTGCGTTGCGTTGCGTTGCGTTGCGTTGCGTTGCGTTGCGTTGCGTTGCGTTGCGTTGCGTTGCGTTGCGTTGCGTTGCGTTGCGTTGCGTTGCGTTGCGTTGCGTTGCGTTGCGTTGTCATGACATGACATGACATGACATGACATGACATGACATGACATGACATGACATGACATGACATGACATGACATGACATGACATGACATGACATGACATGACATGACATGACATGACATGACATGACATGACATGACATGACATGACATGACATGACATGACATGACATGACATGACATGACATGACATGACATGACATGACATGACATGACATGACATGACATGACATGACATGACATGACATGACATGACATGACATGACATGACATGACATGACATGACATGACATGACATGACATGACATGACATGACATGACATGACATGACATGACATGACATGACATGACATGACATGACATGACATGACATGACATGACATGACATGACATGACATGACATGACATGACATGACAGTCTGGTTTGGATCTATCACTTTTGCGTCTCTTTCTTAGGTACATGAAAAATCATATATTGATATTTCTCTTTGTTTAAGGACAATCTATTTATATTTTGCCAAGTAATTCTATAACTTTACCGAGCTGGTAATTTATTAAGGATTCTACGCTGTTATTTTTATGTTGTGTGCTATCAACAAATTGGTTTAATGTACTGGAGAGTATTGTATCATCTGCGTACACAATGAAGCTAAATATATTATTGACTTGTTGGAAATCATTAATATAAACAGTAAACAATAAATGTCCTAAATCTGGCGGCACTAATTTGCATAAAAATTATACGTGGGACATTTTGCTGACTTGTTAACATAGCAAACCGTTTTCTACGTATTTTGTCCGGTCTAGTGATACCAGTTAAAACTGTATTTCCGGGGGCTGCACGGTAACCCCTCTTCCGACTAGACTATATAGATTTATTCATTAAGAAGAGGTGAATAGCGAAACGACGACGAGCAAGACCGCGCCTCACCATAGGAGCCCCGACAAAGGGCGCTGCCATGGTGCTGAGGCGAGCACAACCAGACGCCATGCCCATGGCGGCATTCCGCACCTCCGTCGGGAAGATCTCCGCCGAGAACACGTAGATGGCATTGTAGCTGATCGTCACGAAGCCCTTGCCGACCATCGCCAACATGGTAGCTGGCCAGCCCTGGCCTACGCACAAACACCCTTCAGCGGATACGATCACATCACATACAGGACATGGTTACTTGGTGGTTTACAATATATATATATATATATATATATATATATATATATATATATATATATATTTATATTTATATATATATATATATATATATATATATATATATATATATTTATATATATATGCCCATATATATATATATATGGGGCATATATATATATATATATATATATATATATGCCCCATATATATATATATATATATATATATATATATATATATATATATATATAACGCCAGAGGTAGCTCCTGAGACACAATGTGGCTTCAGAAGTAACCGAAGCACCGTGGATATGATATTTTGTCTCCGAGAGCTACAAGAAAAGTGCATTGAGCAGGACCGACCACTGTGCACGGTTTTTGTCGACTTCAGTTCGATAGAGTTGGGAGGACCGGGCTATGACAGCTACAAAGGACGTATGGATGCCCAGTGAAGTTCACAACTATGATCGAGGCTCTCTATACCGGAATGATGGCGAATGTTTGTGTTGGAGGGGAACTCTCGAAATCGTTCAGTGTTACAAATGGGGTCAAGCAAGGTTGTGTACTGCAATGTTCGACGAGGCTTTCCGATACATTGGGGATGGAGTCTACATACAGTCCAGACAGAGCGCTGACCTATTCAACGTCGCACACTTCAGAGCGAAGACCAAGACTACTCGGATACTGATGAGAGAGCTGCTGTTCGCAGATGACAGTGTTCTGGTTTCCCACTCTGCTGAAGAGATGCAGAAAATAGTGGATGCTTTCTCCGATGCGTCAAAGACGTTCAGCCTGAAGATTAAAATCAAGAAGACCGGGGTGCTGTACCAACCCAACTCTACAAGAATCCGAGAGGAGGATATCACGGTTGATGGAAAGAAGCTAAACTCTGTTCTGGAATTCACCTACCTCGGAAGCACTATATCAAGTAATTGATGCATTGACGATGAAATACAGAGGAGGATGGCCAAGGCTAGTGCATCTGTCGGCCGACTACGTCAGAGACTCTGGAACAACCACCATGTGTCCATGCGGGTCAAGCCATGATATACTGTGCAATCGTGCTGTTCACCTTCCTATACGGAGCCGAGGCCTAGACAGTGTACAGACTACAGGTGAAACAGTTGCTTGCCTTCATGATGCGACGTCTGCGTTCAATCATGAGGATAACCTGGATGGACAAAGTGACACACAAGGACATACCCGAACGGACAGGGCTGCCATCTATGGAAGATCTTCTGATCAGAAAGAATCTCCGGTGGACTGGACACCTCATGAGGATGTCACCAGCAGGCTACCAAAGTAGATTCTCTACAGTCTTTTGGTCGTAGAAAGAGAGGGTGCCCTCGTCTGTCTCTTCTCTTGATCTTATATATATATATATATATATATATATATATATATATATATATATATATATATATATATATACATATATTTATATGTATGTATATATATATGTATATATATATATATATATATATATATATATATATATATATAATATCAAGAGAATATATATATATATATATTATATTATATTATATTATATTATATATATATATATATATATATATATATATATATATATATATATATATATATATATATATATATATATAAGATCCAGAGAAAGTGAAAGAGACAAAAAGAGAGATAGAGAAAGACAGACAGAGAGACACACTGACGTACTGACGCAATGACGCGCACAGACGCAGAGACGCAGAGACGCAGAGACGCAGAGACGCAGAGACGCAGAGACGCAGAGACGCAGAGACGCACAGACGCACTGACGCACAGACGCACAGACGCACAGACGCACAGACGCACTGACGCACTGACGCAAAGACGCACTGACGCACAGACGCACAGACGCACAGACGCACTGACGCACAGACGCACAGACGCACTGACGCACAGACGCACAGACGCACAGACGCACTGACGCACAGACGCACAGACGCACAGATGTACTGACGCACAGACGCACAGACGCACAGACGCACTGACGCACTGACGCACTGACGCACAGACGCACAGACGCACAGACGCACAGACGCACTGACGCACAGACGCACAGACGCACAGACGTACTGACGCACAGACGCACAGACGCACAGACGTACTGACGCACAGACGCACAGACGCACAGACGCACAGACGCACAGACGCACAGACGCACAGACGCACAGACGCACAGACGCACAGACGTACTGACGCACATACGCACATACGCATAGACGCACATACGAACATACGCACAGTCGCACATACGCACTGACGCACTGACGCACAGACGCACACACGCACAGACGCACAGACGCACAGACGCACAGACGCACAGACGCACAGACGCACAGACGCACTGACGCACACACGCACAGACGCATAGACGCACAGACGCACTGACGCACTGACGCACTGACGCATAGACGCCACAGAGACAGAGCAAAGGACTTATATAACCTTAGTGTAAGACATTTTCATCTCTGTGCGTACAACATGGAAAAGGAAAAGTGAGTCTACCAAGTGAGTGACGTACCTGACATGATGAAAGGCACACAGAGCAGGCTGGAGACGCCGGCCAACACGCCAGAGCCTGCTGTCGTGAACCGCCGTCCCGTCTTTTCCCAGTTCAGTAGCACGACGCATATAAAGTTCGCTGGAATCTCGACTGCACCTGACAGGAAGGTGTTGAGGTAGACATTGCCCGACATCTCCCCCGTGTTCAGTGTCAATCCGTAGTACATAAGAGAGACGACAAACCTACAACGGGCGGTGTGTGACAGTCAATCCAAGACGTCGCGATTTGCTTACGTCACTATCAGGACTACGAGCGCGACAGATAGTATGCGCGGTAGTAGCGCAGTGGCGCAGTGGCGCAGTGGCGCAGTGGCGCAGTAGCGCAGTGGCGCAGTGGCGCAGTGGCGCAGTAGCGCAGTGGCGCAGTAGCGCAGTGGCGCAGTGGCGCAGTGGCGCAGTGGCGCAGTGGCGCAGTGGCGTAGTGGCGCAGTGGCGCAGTGGCGCTGTGGCGTTGTAGCGCAGTGGCGCAGTAGCGCAGTAGCGCAGTAGCGCTGCTGTAGCACAGTAGCGAAATAGCGCAGTAGCGCAGTAGCGCAATAGCGCAATAGCGCAGTAGCGCAGTAGCGCAATAGCGCAGTAGCGCTGTAGCGCAGTAGCGCAGTGGCGCTGTAGCGCAGTAGCGCAGTGGCGCAATAGCGCAGTAGCGCAGTAGCGGTGTAACGCAGTAGCGCAATAGCGCAGTAGCGCAGTAGCGCAGTAGCGCAATAGAGCAGTAGCGCAGTAGCGCAGTAGCGCAGTAGCGCAGTAGCGCAATAGCGCAGTGACGCAGTAGCGCAGTAACGCAGTAGCGCAGTAGTAGCTAGAACTTCGGATTCTCGACAAATAGAACTCGGTGTCGTGGTTCCAGATTTGGCCGGGCCCAGATTCGGCACGACTCTGCCGAATATGGAGCCGCAACGGTAGCGGGCCAGGATTGTCCGTTGTTACACAGTTTCGTTAGTAATACACCAAGTATTCCAATATGATTGTTATTCGCAAGTTTAACAAAAATGCATGCGCGTTAAGCGTTTGACGAAACGGGCGTGACGTATGTCACCTATGCTACGCCAGAGCAGATAAAAGCCGGACTGCGCCTGCGCGCGCATGCGAGGTATGCGTTTAGCCGAATTTGGGACCACCACATCGATTTCGAATTCTGTGCTGCCTTGCATTTGGGCATTTGTTTTTCACTCTACCGAGATGGTGTTAGATTGAACAGGTCTGTGCAGGATTAAAGTGACCGACCAGAGCCTGGAGCAACCGCGAGGAGAGGAGAGGAGAGGGGACTACCAATATAAGAACGATATGTGGCCATCCTTGAAGGCTTGCCAACAACCTCAATCAAGGTATATATATATATATATATATATATATATATATATATATATATATATATATATATATATATATATATATATATATATATATATGCAAATTACACAACCATGTGGACGTACATCTCCTACGCCAAACACAGCTGCAAACACTTATCACCTTAACACGTTTCCGATGTTTATTTTTTTATAAAGAACATGCAATGAAACCAAAATGTCAACAAAATATACGACGTAAAGCACGTGTTTGGCATCCATGTTTGTCATCGCTTGACGTTGGTGTTGCTAAGCAACTGGTCACGTGATGGATACGTCAGTTGATACGATACGTCACCGTTTGCTTACGTCACAATAAAGGTATTATGCGCGTGTCTTTGTCAACAATGTTGATAACGGTTATTATTGTGGGAATTACATAACTATTGAGGCATTATATTACCTATATCAAACAATAGGCCTACTACATATTTTAGTTCCATTAAACAAATTCTGTTTTGGTTTTGTCATAACGAAAATCTTCTGGAACTAGAATTACAACCCAACATGCTTCGACACACAGAAAGGTGCTACGTGCTCGGTGTCCATTGTTTGTTACCTGACAGAATCCTGGCTTGGACACGAGCACTTGATGGGCAGGTCAATTAATCAAATACGTCGCGGTTTGCCTATGCCACAATCAAAATTGTGCGCGTGACTTCGTCAAAGTTTGGAATAACGTTACCGATGCGGCATATGATATGTTCTAGACCAAACATTCCCGTCTGCAGCTGTGACTTTGAATCTTTATCGTGGTTTTTTTTCTCAAACGGAAACAATCTCGTGGCCAGAGTATCCAGCAAATAAATGTTTGAATATCCGAGCAGTAGCGCAGTAGTAGCTAGAACTTCGGATTCTCGACAAATAGAACTCGGTGTCGTGGTTCCAGATTTGGCCGGGCCCAGATTCGGCACGACTCTGCCGAATATGGAGCCGCAACGGTAGCGGGCCAGGATTGTCCGTTGTTACACAGTTTCGTTAGTAATACACCAAGTATTCCAATATGATTGTTATTCGCAAGTTTAACAAAAATGCATGCGCGTTAAGCGTTTGACGAAACGGGCGTGACGTATGTCACCTATGCTACGCCAGAGCAGATAAAAGCCGGACTGCGCCTGCGCGCGCATGCGAGGTATGCGTTTAGCCGAATTTGGGACCACCACATCGATTTCGAATTCTGTGCTGCCTTGCATTTGGGCATTTGTTTTTCACTCTACCGAGATGGTGTTAGATTGAACAGGTCTGTGCAGGATTAAAGTGACCGACCAGAGCCTGGAGCAACCGCGAGGAGAGGAGAGGAGAGGGGACTACCAATATAAGAACGATATGTGGCCATCCTTGAAGGCTTGCCAACAACCTCAATCAAGGTATATATATATATATATATATATATATATATATATATATATATATATATATATATATATATATATATATATATATATATATGCAAATTACACAACCATGTGGACGTACATCTCCTACGCCAAACACAGCTGCAAACACTTATCACCTTAACACGTTTCCGATGTTTATTTTTTTATAAAGAACATGCAATGAAACCAAAATGTCAACAAAATATACGACGTAAAGCACGTGTTTGGCATCCATGTTTGTCATCGCTTGACGTTGGTGTTGCTAAGCAACTGGTCACGTGATGGATACGTCAGTTGATACGATACGTCACCGTTTGCTTACGTCACAATAAAGGTATTATGCGCGTGTCTTTGTCAACAATGTTGATAACGGTTATTATTGTGGGAATTACATAACTATTGAGGCATTATATTACCTATATCAAACAATAGGCCTACTACATATTTTAGTTCCATTAAACAAATTCTGTTTTGGTTTTGTCATAACGAAAATCTTCTGGAACTAGAATTACAACCCAACATGCTTCGACACACAGAAAGGTGCTACGTGCTCGGTGTCCATTGTTTGTTACCTGACAGAATCCTGGCTTGGACACGAGCACTTGATGGGCAGGTCAATTAATCAAATACGTCGCGGTTTGCCTATGCCACAATCAAAATTGTGCGCGTGACTTCGTCAAAGTTTGGAATAACGTTACCGATGCGGCATATGATATGTTCTAGACCAAACATTCCCGTCTGCAGCTGTGACTTTGAATCTTTATCGTGGTTTTTTTTCTCAAACGGAAACAATCTCGTGGCCAGAGTATCCAGCAAATAAATGTTTGAATATCCGAGCAGTAGCGCAGTAGTAGCTAGAACTTCGGATTCTCGACAAATAGAACTCGGTGTCGTGGTTCCAGATTTGGCCGGGCCCAGATTCGGCACGACTCTGCCGAATATGGAGCCGCAACGGTAGCGGGCCAGGATTGTCCGTTGTTACACAGTTTCGTTAGTAATACACCAAGTATTCCAATATGATTGTTATTCGCAAGTTTAACAAAAATGCATGCGCGTTAAGCGTTTGACGAAACGGGCGTGACGTATGTCACCTATGCTACGCCAGAGCAGATAAAAGCCGGACTGCGCCTGCGCGCGCATGCGAGGTATGCGTTTAGCCGAATTTGGGACCACCACATCGATTTCGAATTCTGTGCTGCCTTGCATTTGGGCATTTGTTTTTCACTCTACCGAGATGGTGTTAGATTGAACAGGTCTGTGCAGGATTAAAGTGACCGACCAGAGCCTGGAGCAACCGCGAGGAGAGGAGAGGAGAGGGGACTACCAATATAAGAACGATATGTGGCCATCCTTGAAGGCTTGCCAACAACCTCAATCAAGGTATATATATATATATATATATATATATATATATATATATATATATATATATATATATATATGCAAATTACACAACCATGTGGACGTACATCTCCTACGCCAAACACAGCTGCAAACACTTATCACCTTAACACGTTTCCGATGTTTATTTTTTTATAAAGAACATGCAATGAAACCAAAATGTCAACAAAATATACGACGTAAAGCACGTGTTTGGCATCCATGTTTGTCATCGCTTGACGTTGGTGTTGCTAAGCAACTGGTCACGTGATGGATACGTCAGTTGATACGATACGTCACCGTTTGCTTACGTCACAATAAAGGTATTATGCGCGTGTCTTTGTCAACAATGTTGATAACGGTTATTATTGTGGGAATTACATAACTATTGAGGCATTATATTACCTATATCAAACAATAGGCCTACTACATATTTTAGTTCCATTAAACAAATTCTGTTTTGGTTTTGTCATAACGAAAATCTTCTGGAACTAGAATTACAACCCAACATGCTTCGACACACAGAAAGGTGCTACGTGCTCGGTGTCCATTGTTTGTTACCTGACAGAATCCTGGCTTGGACACGAGCACTTGATGGGCCGGTCAATTAATCAAATACGTCGCGGTTTGCCTATGCCACAATCAAAATTGTGCGCGTGACTTCGTCAAAGTTTGGAATAACGTTACCGATGCGGCATATGATATGTTCTAGACCAAACATTCCCGTCTGCAGCTGTGACTTTGAATCTTTATCGTGGTTTTTTTTCTCAAACGGAAACAATCTCGTGGCCAGAGTATCCAGCAAATAAATGTTTGAATATCCGAGCACACCATTATAATTATGTACTTGGCATCTATTTTGTAATGACTTGACGGAGCTGTTACTAAGCAACAGATAACGTGATGGATAGTTTACTTGGTCACTGTTCCATGTTTTCTAATAGCGATCTATGTACCGTTTATCACGTATGTCATAGTTACTGTCAACGACTCAAATAAAAGCCGTCATTCACATTACATGAGATCACAAATTGTAAAGCATTCGCGTTGAAGCTACTTACCATATTATGAAGATGATTAATGTCCGCCGTCTCATGTTTGCTGTACGAAACAGGTCGAATATAGTTCCCGTACTTTTTATCTGCTCCTGAAACTATTGACGAAGACAGGATTGTTACTTGTCCGTTGAGATATCCTCCCCGCCGAAGAAATCGCGAACTAAATCACTGCTGATAAAATGACGGGTAAAATCGTCACCTGTCAAATGTAGCTCCTTTAGTTCCTTTTAACATATTCAACACTACAATCACTTGCTACCCCCACTCACCCACCTTTACCCGTATTAGTCTCGTTTCTGCTAGAAACCGGTATGTTTATTGACTTGAGAGAGATCACCTTTGTGTGCTGCTGCGTTTCTTAGCTTGTTCCTCTCCCTCTCCCTCTCCCTCTCCCTCTCCCTCTCCCTCTCCCTCTCCCTCTCCCTCTCCCTCTCCCTCTCCCTCTCCCTCTCCCTCTCCCTCTCCCTCTCCCTCTCCCTCTCCCTCTCCCTCTCCCTCTCCCTCTCCCTCTCCCTCTCCCTCTCCCTCTCCCTCTCCCTCTCCCTCTCCCTCTCCCTCTCCCTCTCCCTCTCCCTCTCCCTCTCCCTCTCCCTCTCCCTCTCCCTCTCCCTCTCCCTCTCCCTCTCCCTCTCCCTCTCCCTCTCCCTCTCCCTCTCCCTCTCCCTCTCCCTCTCCCTCTCCCTCTCCCTCTCCCTCTCCCTCTCCCTCTCCCTCTCCCTCTCTTTATTACTATTGACCACAGTTATACACTCAATTTTCAGTATTGTTGTCATGAAATGTGTATGAACTATTTCGCGTGTGCGAACTCAGTAAGTAAAGTTTACAAATATTCGCACGCACAAACGCGCCGTCTAACAATATTTTGTGTAAAGGTAACTTATATAGCGAACATGTCGTGTTTGCCGTCGAAATTTGCGCGTTTGTTTTCTTAATTGTCTTCGTTAGAGGAATGCAGGTAAATTATTGTTTGTTTTGCGGCTGTTTGTGGTCGTTTTCATGGTTAGGTCAAAATCCAGCCCGGAAGTCTGGCATCCGCAGTGTAGCTGTGACTGTCAATGCCAATGAATCCACGGGACCACTGTTTCAGTTCTGGTCAATTCAATGGGTAAGGAATCAGACAGCTCAATGAAATTATCATTGCCAGTACAGTTGCTACAAGCGTACAATGAACAGAGTGGTCTATTGCTGGCGCGATTTCGTTGCAAACCGACATAGACGCCGTGTTGGTTGCAACGACCAAGATAGTCCCTTTCATGGTGTTTGTGGTTTTGCATAACACGAACCGTTAACTTGTTTTGCCCGTTAATTTAAAAACGTACAGTGGTATTTTGAAAACGCAACGCAAAGCAACTATTATGACAAATGTCTTAACCATTTCAAATTTGATATAAAAACATGTGGAGAACTAGAACTAAACATAAAACTTACAAATAATTTCCGAAATATTTTGAAACGTCTGATTCCTTTGTGAGAGTTAAATCAGAAATTGTAGATAAATTCAATGCATGTGTTTTGTGTGTGTGTGTGTGTGTGTGTGTGTGTGTGTGTGTGTGTGTGTGTGTGTGTGTGTGTGTGTGTGTTTGTGTGTGTGTGTGTGTGTGTGTGTGTGTGTTTGTGTGTGTGTGTGTGTGTGTGTGTTTGTGTGTGTGTGTGTGTGTGTTTGTGTGTGTGTGTGTGTGTGTGTGTGTGTGTGTGTGTGTGTGTGTGTGTGTGTGTGTGTGTGTGTTTGTGTGTGTGTGTGTGTTTGTGTGTGTGTGTGTGTGTGTGTTCCCGCTAGTGTGAATGTATGTGAAGAGTGTGCCTTCTTGTGAGAAAACAAAATACTTGTTGTATTTGCTTAAACACTAACTTAACAGTGACCACTGACATGACATTGACCATTGGTTAGACGGTCAACAGCCGTGTGTGGTAATGAACGCAACAGGTAAACGGCAGTACTTCGATTGTTTTAACGTCGAAATCTGGGGGAATCACTGTGCCATTCCACCTGGCCATCTTCTTGATACCATGTTCGGCTGCTTCGTAACGTTTCGTGACGAGCTGCCACCTGGCGGAGTCGTCCAGCAACCTGCAAACATATCGAGCGTCGGGACTGACGGATGTGTGAGGCGGACATATCGGATACTTCCTGCTACTCCACTGACGCCATCGGGACAATGCTCACACGGTAGGTTACCTATATACACATTTCCCGTGACAGAACTGTCGGATCATACACAAATAAATTGTTTGATCCTACCTTAAAACCCCCAGACGACCCTAACATTGTAATATTCAGTTAATTATTACCAAAGATACTCTCGAGATCATTCAGGGGTTAAAAGGATGGAAAATACTCCAAAAGGGGCATAGGAGTCGGAATATGTTAGCATCATCATTTTTCGATACTGTGACCCCAGATCAGTTTAATAAAGCAAAATAATCAACTTTAACCAAACAAGTCTTACGGGAGCTGTTCTCATGTTACGTTATTACGTGTGAGGAAAACAGCTCGGCTACCATCGGCAAACAAGACATATTGAATGCGATGTGGTCCACCTACAGACAGTACGTGAGCATGCAGAGAGTGGGCACCATCATCACAATGTGCAGGTGGAAGTCACTGCGGAAGAAGTAGGCGAGGCCGGCCGTTATCATCGTGCCGATGCCGAACACGAGTCCGTTGAAGACGCCCACCTTACTGCGATACTCCGGCCCCACCACCTCAATCACTGCAACAAAGACCCGGCACCCACACGTCAATCTCGGAACGTGAAGGGAGAGCGCTAGCTCCTCGGCCCAATCTAAGCAACACGGTGACGCTGTCTGTTTTTCTATAAACTAGACTTAGTATCGTCTGAAGATATCATATATATTGATGGCCGCGAAGCAATGTTCAGA
>CBDHHR010001103.1:30000-40000 GCA_965263245.1 Metamycoplasmataceae bacterium
CTCGTCATATAGCTAGTCCTCGACTCGTCATATAGCTAGTCCTCGACTCGTCATATAGCTAGTCCTCGACTCGTCATATAGCTAGTCCTCGACTCGTCATATAGCTAGTCCTTGATTCGTCATATAGCTAGTCCTTGACTCGTCATATAGCTAGTCCTTGACTCGTCATATAGCTAGTCCTCGACTCGTCATGTAGCTAGTCCTCGACTCGTCATATAACTAGTCCTTGACTCGTCATATAACTAGTGCTTGACTCGTCATATAGCTAGTCCTTGACTCGTCATATAGCTAGTCCTTGATTCGTCATATAACTAGTCCTTGACTCGTCATATAGCTAGTCCTTGATTCGTCATATAGCTAGTCCTTGTCTCGTCATATAGCTAGTCATCGACTCGTCATATAGCTAGTCCTTGACTCGTCATATAGCTAGTCCTTGACTCGTCATATAGCTAGTCCTCGACTCGTCATATAGCTAGTCCTCGACTCGTCATATAGCTAGTCCTCGACTCGTCATATAACTAGTCCTTGACTCGTCATATAACTAGTGCTTGACTCGTCATATAGCTAGTCATTGACTCGTCATATAGCTAGTCCTTGATTCGTCATATAACTAGTCCTTGACTCGTCATATAGCTAGTCCTTGATTCGTCATATAGCTAGTCCTTGTCTCGTCATATAGCTAGTCATCGACTCGTCATATAGCTAGTCCTTGACTCGTCATATAACTAGTCCTTGACTCGTCATATAGCTAGTCCTTGACTCGTCATATAGCTAGTCCTTGACTCGTCATATAGCTAGTCCTTGACTCCCCATATAGCTACTCCTCGACTCGTCATATAGCTAGTCCTCGACTCGTCATATAGCTAGCCCTTGACTCTCTCTGTTGGCTCATGAATCATAACCTTGTCCACAAGCTATGGGGTAAATCGAATAAATTTGACTTCCACGTAGCCCCACAACGACACAGGTCTGTCCGTCTGAAATATGAGCGTTTCAATTGTCACTAACGTGTGTAGTTAGCTGAGCTATAATGTGGATGATTTGGCAGTTTGCCTGCAGAAGGATGAGAATGTCCCGAACTAGTTAGTCTCCATCATCAGAAGCTTCTTCAATTTGGACTTATTGAAGGTTATATACTGTGCAGGTGTCTACATCAGGGGGCTACATCTCGTTGAATCGTTCCTGTCTCTGACCATGTCAGCCGATACAACATGTACCAAATTCATCCCAACATTCCTAAAGCTGTTCTAAGAGCTGACAGATACATATGAAACTACTCTCTTGAAAGAAAACCTTCACGCATGCGCAGTATGATCAAGACATATGTGTTGTCATAGTCATGGTAGCAGCATTTGTTTGACCCCAAGTGCTAATGATCCTAAAAGTTATTATGCCCAAACTGGCTGCTGGCTTCTAGACGCAAAAGGGGCACATATTAATCCTTTGGAACTACGATGAGTCTGCGGAGTATTCAGTTTCCCACATGGAAACACAGGAGAAAGAGAGAAAGCACCTATCCACAACTTGGTCGCTAAGCGTAAACAACGAGCTCTCGACCAGAAGCCAAGCAGTTTGTCAGAGAATCTTTCCTGGAATTTAATCCAAGGCAATATACATAATTGACCAACGACAACAATGGTCATTCTGGATGGGTGGCTGTCTGTGTGGTAATAAAATGAGACAGGATGTTAATAATATGTTGCCATGGAACACAAGACAGCAAGAATGAAAGAAACAAGGTCTGCATGATAATGAACATTGCCAATCTACCTATAGATAGAAGAAGAATTAAAGACTTGGTCGTACCTTAAACAATGGGCAGCCCAGTCACCAGTCACGTCAGCTGATGCACATGATGAGTACATTGTAGCAACAGACACAGATGAAGGACACTAAGTAGTGTCCCTACACGGGGTTCGCTATGTTCATGACACATACATTTCTGTTTCGTCCATTAAAGAACTCCTGGCGGCTCCAGATCAATACTTGTGTCATAAATACTGGAGGCTCCAGATCAATCCTCGTGTCATAAATTTGATACAGTATGTTACAATATAACAATATATCTCTGAATGCAGCAGTCACCGTGGATGAATGTAGCCAGGCCATTGCTGCCAGCTACTGTAGGTATATACTGTGTTATGGACAGACAGTAACTATTGTTAGTGACGACCCTAACTTCAAACAGTATTAACATAAAGTAATGCAGTAATTTATCACTAATATGTCTATACCATGTTTATTGTATACAACTACATATATGTTCCACATTACAAATAATTTAAATGTTTTATGCAAATTTTCTTAGTTATTATAATCATTTTGAGATACTTTTCTAGGCAAAAATGCCTTCTAGAGGGGCCTTAGTGTCAAGGGATATGTACATAAGATAAGATAAGATAAGATCAGCTTTATTGCCATGTGATTTCATTGTAGTTATAATAAAACATTGGAATGCATTGTAATGTTGGAACGTCGTACAAGTAATTTCACATAACAGTACACTCACTTGCACCAAACAATTATGCTAAAATATACTACTACTTTGAATTAATTAAAATAAGTAAATGAATAAATAAGACGAATCGCATGCAATAGGTAAATTCTTTAAAACATCGATAAATAATAGTTGTGGACACGATCTAGTATAAATATAAAATCATAAAATGTAAAATGTGGAATAAAATAATATATAATAAATTATATTAAAATATACACACTAAAAACACATTGAAAGTGGAATATGTTTGCACCACAGATAGGAGAAAAATCACTTCTGTTTTGGCAGGGTTTGTACGGCTGGGGGGGGGGTAAAGCTGCTACTAAACCTGTTGGTCCTGGTTTTGATGGATCTGAAACGGCGACTAGATGGAAGAGCATCAAATAGGTCATGGACAGGATGGGATGAATCATGAGAGACGAGACTGGCTCTTCGTAACAAGCGCTGCTGTTTCAATGATTCACGCCTGGGGAGGTCTCTGGCAATTATTATGGAAGCAGTTTTTACAACTCTGTTCAATCTGAGCTTTTCCTTCACTGATAGATCCAAACTATGCTGTGATTGAAAATGTCAGGACACTCTCCATTACAGATCTGTAAAAGCTGAACATGAACTCAACCTTTTTGACAATAGTATCAATATTGAGCTCCCATTTAATTTTTTTAGAGATCACAGAAACAAGAAACTTGAAATTTTGGACGATTTCAACTGTCCTGCCATTGAGGCGAGAGGGGAGAAGATTTCTTTCTCCTAAAATCCACGATAATGTCTTTTATTTTGTTTGCATTGACCTCCAGATTAACCTCCTGCTGACAGTTATCACAGTATCGAAGATGTTTGTTTGTAGATGCATGACGCGATCCCTACCCTGCTGACAGTCGTTGAGTCGTACAGGGGCGAGTCATATGTCCACCCGTAGTTGCAGGGCCGCGTCTTGTTGATGTGCATCGACTTTCGGTTCCAGTGAGTCAGCTGTTTGGCCGTGAAGTCGGCGTAGTTGTAGTCAAACATCTGGCAGCGGTGGTACGTCGACTCAACCGTCTTTGGTATGGCGATGTATCTCGCCTTCTCTTTGCTGAACTTCCTCAGCTCAGGCACGGCGCACCAGTGATCCATCTTGCCGTCGATGAAGATCTGCGAGATGACTTCGACTGACCAGAGGCACATGGAGCCGCACAGCACGGTCATGTAGGCCTGGTAGGGACCGTAGGCGCCGGTCAGAGCAAAGATGTCGTCAAACAGCATCGTGACGACTGTGTGTGACCTGCCGGACGATAGAGGAACGACACGACTGGAAGAGCTGACGCTCACACACATAAACATACGCACACGCATACGCATACGTGCGTACGCGTACACGCACACGCACACGCACACGCACACGCACACGCACACGCACACGCACACGCACACGCACACGCACACGCACACGCACACGCACACGCACACGCACACGCACACGCACACGCACACGCACACGCACACGCACACGCACACGCACACGCACACGCACACGCACACGCACACGCACACGCACACGCACACGCACACGCACACGCACACGCACACGCACACGCACACGCACACGCACACGCACACGCACACGCACACGCACACGCACACGCACACGCACACGCACACGCACACGCACACGCACACGCACACGCACACGCACACGCACACGCACACGCACACGCACACGCACACGCACACGCACACGCACACGCACACGCACACGCACACGCACACGCACACGCACACGCACACGCACACGCACACGCACACGCACACGCACACGCACACGCACACGCACACGCACACGCACACGCACACGCACACGCACACGCACACGCACACGCACACGCACACGCACACGCACACGCACACGCACACGCACACGCACACGCACACGCCACGCCACGCCACGCCACGCCACGCCACGCCACGCCACGCCACGCCACGCCACGCCACGCACACGCACACGCACACGCCACGCCACGCCACGCCACGCCACGCCACGCCACGCCACGCACACGCACACGCACACGCACACGCACACGCACACGCACACGCACACGCACACGCACACGCACACGCACACGCACACGCACACGCACACGCACACGCACACGCACACGCACACGCACACGCACACGCACACGCACACGCACACGCACACGCACACGCACACGCACACGCACACGCACACGCACACGCACACGCACACGCACACGCACACGCACACGCACACGCACACGCACACGCACACGCACACGCACACGCACACGCACACGCACACGCACACGCACACGCACACGCACACGCACACGCACACGCACACGCACACGCACACGCACACGCACACGCACACGCACACGCACACGCACACGCACACGCACACGCACACGCACACGCACACGCACACGCACACGCACACGCACACGCACACGCACACGCACACGCACACGCACACGCACACGCACACGCACACGCACACGCACACGCACACGCACACGCACACGCACACGCACACGCACACGCACACGCACACGCACACGCACACGCACACGCACACGCACACGCACACGCACACGCACACGCACACGCACACGCACACGCACACGCACACGCACACGCACACGCACACGCACACGCACACGCACACGCACACGCACACGCACACGCACACGCACACGCACACGCACACGCACACGCACACGCACACGCACACGCACACGCACACGCACACGCACACGCACACGCACACGCACACGCACACGCACACGCCACGCACACGCACACGCACACGCCACGCACACGCACACGCCACGCCACGCCACGCACACGCACACGCACACGCACACGCACACGCACACGCACACGCACACGCACACGCACACGCACACGCACACGCACACGCACACGCACACGCACACGCACACGCACACGCACACGCACACGCACACGCACACGCACACGCACACGCACACGCACACGCACACGCACACGCACACGCACACGCACACGCACACGCACACGCACACGCACACGCACACGCACACGCACACGCACACGCACACGCACACGCACACGCACACGCACACGCACACGCACACGCACACGCACACGCACACGCACACGCACACGCACACGCACACGCACACGCACACGCACACGCACACGCACACGCACACGCACACGCACACGCACACGCACACGCACACGCACACGCACACGCACACGCACACGCACACGCACTCGCACTCGCACACGCACACGCACACGCACACGCACACGCACACGCACACGCACACGCACACGCACACGCACACGCACACGCACACGCACACGCACACGCACACGCACACGCACACGCACACGCACACGCACACGCACACGCACACGCACACGCACACGCACACGCACACGCACACGCACACGCACACGCACTCGCACACGCACACGCACACGCACACGCACACGCACACGCACACGCACACGCACACGCACACGCACACGCACACGCACACGCACACGCACACGCACACGCACACGCACACGCACACGCACACGCACACGCACACGCACACGCACACGCACACGCACACGCACACGCACACGCACACGCACACGCACACGCACACGCACACGCACACGCACACGCACACGCACACGCACACGCACACGCACACGCACACGCACTCGCACTCGCACACGCACACGCACACGCACACGCACACGCACACGCACACGCACACGCACACGCACACGCACACGCACACGCACACGCACACGCACACGCACACGCACACGCACACGCACACGCACTCGCACACGCACACGCACACGCACACGCACACGCACACGCACACGCACACGCACACGCACACGCACACGCACACGCACACGCACACGCACACGCACACGCACACGCACACGCACACGCACACGCACACGCACACGCACACGCACACGCACACAATTATATATACACACACATATATAATATTATATGGTCAGTTATCACGAAATGTCAAAAGAAATTGCTTTAGGGGAGTAAATTTTGAATTCGATTTTTCCTTTTAGTCAAAAGCAAATAACAAGTCAAGGTATACGGAAAATAAATTCGGGTAGCTTAATTTGTAAAAGCGGCCCTTTGGCATCGCTTTGAAGTTGTGTGTCCGTGTCGCGCGATACAGATGCACATTGTGTATGTCGTGGTATTTCATTTTTGTGTTTTCGTTTATTTTGTTGAGCATATAATAGATTTATTGTTCAAACTGTACAGCAGAGACAGCATTTGAAAAACATGGTTTTGTTTTCATACAATTTAGATATTAGAATACATTTTCGGTCTCCTGTAAAAAGAGTACCTGTCAACAAGGCGGTTGTCGCGACCACCATTACAATGCCGCGCTGTAAGTTTTTGTAATGGTTATATTACAAAAAACGTTCTGTCGACGTTTCGTGATAACTGATCATATATATATATATATATATATATATATATATATATATATATATATATATATATATATATATATATATAATGCACTGCTCGACGCACAATTAGCAGCAAATGCGACCACCAACCAGAGTCACTCCCGTGTTGCTAAGTGGCGAAGACGGAACTATGTCAACTCTAACGCCACCGGTCGTCCCTTCGTCTACTGAGCCAAGCGAATCGGACGGAGAGAACTTTCAGATACAAAGGGAGCAACGCAAAAAGTTCAACTAAAAAGGCAAAACGTGATCGAAGAAAAGCGAAGCACGTACAACCAGAATTCCAGCTGCAGGAACCGCAAAGCTAACTGCTCAAAGAGAAGAGTAAATGTGGCCTTAGAACGAACACTGCGATCGCTAAGCCCAGGCTGCACTTAGCAAATTGAAGTCTTTATTCTTCACCGTGTGTCTTTTATATGTGATTATACATATATATATATATATATATATATATATATATATATATATATATATATATATATATATATATATATATATATATATATATATATATATATATATATATATATATACAGTGCAAGATCGTGATAGTTAGAACTAGTACTTCCGCCTGGCATGCCAACGCCCCGATTTCAAAACAGATACTGGGCAGGTTGATGTAAACACTAAAAACTTGGCTCTCTTGCGGACCGTGTATGACTCTGACATAAAGTTAATGGTGGTCCATTCTCACGGAGGACCAATGCACCCTGGCACTAACCACCCTCAATGCACCCTGGCACTAACCACCCTCAGTGCACCTTGGCCGTAACCACCCTCAGTGCACCCTGGCACTAACCACCCCCAGTGCACCCTGGCACTAACCACCCTCAATGCACCCTGGCACTAACCACCCCCAGTGCACCCTGGCACTAACCACCCTCAATGCACCCTGGCACTAACCACCCCCAGTGCACCCTGGCACTAACCACCCTCAGTGCACCCTGGCACTAACCACCCTCAGTGCACCCTGGCACTAACCACCCCCAGTGCACCCTGGCACTAACCACCCTCAGTGCACTCTGGCACTAACCACCCTCAGTGCACCCTGGCACTAACCACCCTCAGTGCACCCTGGCACTAACCACCCTCAGTGTCAGCATTCATAGGTCGACGTAGGTTAATGTTCTGACAAAACTGACTAATTGAGCGAGACATCATAACTTCGTAAGCTCACAACATTGTAATCACATTACATGCAGGCTTATCAGTTAATATAGCAATGCCGAGTGTTGGAAACAGATATATAAGAATATGTCCTATGCCACCGAACAAAGCACATCATTTTTACTTTGAGATTTGTGCAACGTTCTAAGTCGATATAAAGTAGAATCAACCGAACGGAAACGAACTAAGTCTAAGATGTTCGGAGCGAACTAAGTTGAAGACATTCTGTATTCAATGAACTTACCCTACCCCGTATGCAGAAGTTCGCAGTGTGTATTAATGGTGTACTAAATTATATAGGTCTTGATAGTTGGGATCATGGTACGGTGTTTACGACACATTGCTGTTCGTCCCGTCGTGGCCAGAGACACGTCGTAACAAATATGAAAGTAGGAAGAGTCAAGTTGACGCATTACGTCACTTCCGATATCGACGTCATATTCGAGGCGTAATATAAAAAGGTCCTGGAAAAACAATATTATAAAACCCGCAAAGAAAAATAATTAATGAAGTATTTCTATCTCTCATGACTACATAATATTATTGTTTAATTATCACGAAACATCACTACGGTTTCTCCGGTTTTGTAATAACGCAAGATATATATATATATATATTGAAGGTCACAGTCTTCTCACTGCTAAAACGATACGTTTGTATGCATTATTGCGACGTATTTGTATGACTATGTACCGAATGGTTCTTCCCGTTATTCATGTAAAGGTAGATTAGAAGTTATTCGTATATAAAACGTGCGCCATTGTCCCACTAAATGACACATATTAACATCAAGGGATTTGATCGATTGAATGAGTCAATATTCTCAGATATACTTATCGACTTCCAGGTACTTCGCAGGTAAGCCACGATAAGTTGTAATATTAGTTCAGCCGTGCAGTTATGGAAAGGTGTGTTTTGACTAATCAAGCAATTGTCGTTAGACCTTATAAATAATTGCCACAAAAAGTGTTCAGGCAAACTGTTCCGAAGTGTTGCTCCAGACACCGAGAAAGCCCGCCTGCCGAAGCCCTCTAGAGTGAAACGCGGAACTACGAACAGACGCTGATCATCCCGGCGGTTACGGTTCGGCGAGTTTGGCATTACAAGATCTTGAATGTAACCTGGTGCGAGTCCGTGCAAGGCAAAAAAAACCACAAGTACCAGTAATTTGTCCATGGAAACGCCAGCTAACCGGAACCCAGTGCAACTTTATCAATACGGGGGTAATATGCTGGTGTTTTCGCTGTCTTGCGATCAGTCTCGATGCTGAATTTTGCACCATCTGCAACTGGGTCAAGTGCCTCCGTAATGCCACACAACACCGCGTTGTCGTAATCGAGCCGCGGTATCACTAGGGAATGAACAAGTGTGTTACACGCTTCGGAAGTAAGACAATGTCTTATCTTTGAGATTGCTTAGAGATGATAGTATGCAGACTTACACGCGACACCTGTGACGGCATTGTCAGTCCACATAATCCGGGGGTTTCGGATGGTCGGTGATGACACAATGTTACATCCGCATACACTAACTCATGAGACAGATGTTTACGATTTGGTGCCGAGATTGTAAGTGTTTCGGTCTTGCTTTCGTTCAGCAGGAGATTGTGGTCTGACATTCACAGTCTCGCCTCTTCAATGCATCGTTCGCCGCGACAGACCGCGTCGGCTGTTTCTCCATCCTGCACTCCACTCAGGTCACCATGTTGGGCGTCATCTGCATAAAGATGGTATTGAAGTTGATGCTTTCTGAAAATGACACCCAATGACAACGTCTAGATGGAGATGAGGACTGGCCCCAACAGACTCTTGTGGGATGCCTGATTTGATC
>CBDHHR010001103.1:47500-49755 GCA_965263245.1 Metamycoplasmataceae bacterium
CATACAACACACACATACATACAACAACACACATAAATACAACAACACACATACATACAACACACATAATAATAATAATAATAATAATAATAATAATAATAATAATAATAATAATAATAATAATAATAATAATAATAATAATAATAATAATAATAATAATAATAATAATAATAATAATAATAATAATAATAATAATAATAATAATAATAATAATAATAATAATAATAATAATAATAATAATAATAATAATAATAATAATAATAATAATAATAATAATAATAATAATAATAATAATAATAATAATAATAATAATAATAATAATAATAATAATAATAATAATAATAATAATAATAATAATAATAATAATAATAATAATAATAATAATAATAATAATAATAATAATAATAATAATAATAATAATAATAATAATAATAATAATAATAATAATAATAATAATAATAACAACAACAACAACAACAACAACAATAATAATAATAATAATAATAATAATAATAATAACAATAATAATAATAATAATAATAATAATAATAATAATAATAATAATAATAATAATAATAATAATAATAATACAATTTATTTGTATAGCGCCCGAATCAATAGTATTTCTCTCAGGCACTTTACATAAATGTACAATACGTAGCACAACACACATACAAACAACAACACACATACATACAACAACACACATACACACAACAACAAACATACATACAACAACACACATACACACAACATATATATAATATAAAACAACACACACATATATACAACAACACACACACATACAACAACACCCACACACACACACATACAACAATATGCATACATACAACAACACGTGTACATACAACAACACACATATGTACAACAACACACACATACAAAAATACACATACATATAGCAACACACATACATACAATAATACACATACACCCGCATACAACAACACACACATACAACAACACACACATACAACAACAACATACACATAAAACAACACACGCATACAACAACAACAACACACATAAATACAACAACAACAACATACACATACACATACAACAACACACACATACAACAACACACATACATAAAACAACAACAACACACATAAATACAACAACAACACACATATAACAACACACAACACACACACACACACACACACACACACACACACACACACACACACACACACACACACACACACACACACACACACACACACACACACACACACACACACACACACACACACACACACACACATATACAACAACACACGTACATACAACAGCACACATACATACATACAACAACAACAACACACATACATACAACAATAAGTTACGTATATCAACTACTAACATTCCACTGGCAACACGCAAACGATCTTTGAATAATGTCTTTGCATTTTAAGGGACGACTTTTGTAAAATGAAAACCTGTAGTTCAAGCCCTCCACTGATTCGATTTAAACAATAGCAACTTCTGTGTGAAATTGTTTTGTGTGTGGTGTAGGCCATTCGCGAAGTAACTTATATTTTTATTCGCATACCTTTAGCCAATATGTCTAGGTCTATACATTTATATGACATTGCAAAAGAAATCCTGAACTAAATAATATGAAGAGTTGTGTTTATAAATACACGGCCCTCAAAGAGGGTGATATTTGCACACTGGAACCAATATCTTTATTTATACTCCAACGTATCAATTTGTAACGAAGAATGACTTCGGTGGTTCTGTTTGTTTGTGAATGTGACTAGGTAAGGTTATATTGGTTTGTGAACGTGGCTGTGACATCAGAGGTGGTTCTGCTTGTTTGTGAATGTGGTCGTTACACTAGGTATGGTTATATTGGTTTGTGAACGTGGCTGTGACATCAGAGGTGGTTCTGTTTGTTTGTGTTTGTGAATGTGGTCGTTACACTAGGTATGGTTCTATTGGTTTGTGAACGTGGCTGTGACATCAGAGGTGGTTTGGTTTGTTTGTGTTTGTGAATGTGGTCGTTACACTAGGTATGGTTCTATTGGTTTGTGAACGTGCCTGTGACATCAGAGGTGGTTCTGTTTGTTTGTGTTTGTGAATGTGGTCGTGACATTAGGTATGGTTCTATTGGTTTGTGAACGTGGCTGTGACATCAGAGGTGATTCTGTTTGTTTGTGAATGTGGTCGTGACACTATGTATGGTTCTATTGGTTTGTGAACGCGGCTGTGACATCAGAGGTGGC
>CBDHHR010001104.1:0-4156 GCA_965263245.1 Metamycoplasmataceae bacterium
TTCGCGCGCGAGACTTACACGCCCCGTAACAGTCAAAAGCGCGCTTGGTCACCAGGCTGTCTTCTCGCGAAGTTACGCAACCGAGTGAGAATCGATTAAGCGAGACTGGCATTGATCCATGTTAAGTATGTGTTCAATGATCACAAGTGGAATGTTTAGAAGCACCGGTCGCCAACGTAAACTCAAAGGTCGGAATTTCTCTCAACGTTTATGCGAGTCATATGTTTTATTGGTTAGAATAATGCGTGTCAGCAATATATATCTGACAACTCGTAAATAACGTTTGAAAAATATATACCTGTTCATCGTCTGTTTATAGCGGGCGAAATTCCTGTCAGGAATTTATATCTAGATCCAAATGCCACTTAATTATTAATTATAGAAGCTAGTGAGTCTACTGCAATTACAACAATATCAAATGTTTGACTAAGTAACATCGTTTCGTACTTACTGAGAACAACGTTACGGTATGTATGTTTAGTCAGTCGTGATAAACACACCTGAATTATATAGATGCTTAGTTTATATGTACAGCAGATGTACTGTGTGGTAATGTAGATTTGATAGCTGTACTAAATAATAGTTTGGCTTTGTCCCCGAGACAATAATACGACACTTCTGTTTGGCAATTGATACATCCTACTTGATACACAAAACACGGAAAATAGTATTGGCTATTTACAAAATCTATGTGTGTGTGTGTGTGTGTGTGTGTGTGTGCGTGTGTGTGTGTGTGTGCGCGTGTGCGTGTGTGCCTGCGTGTGTGTGCGTGTGTGTTAACTTATTACAGGAAAACGGGCACCAATTAGACAGGACTTGTCTCAAAACGATATGTCCAGGTGCATTCTACAGATGTTAAACGTACCCAGGCTGCAGCGTTTTTCGCTAGGATGAAACGTAGTGAACATACATTGATGACGTTACTACCAAGTACAAGTACTCGAAATGTGCCATAATATACTAATATCATTCAACGAGTTACCCGTTCGAATGACGAACATAAATCGTTACAAAAATATTTATTTCATTCAGACACAGTCGGGACACTTCATGGCCTTTGTGTATGTAATATCAGTCAATTTTTATATTTACTTAATTTGATGTAATTATTGACTTATTTAATTAGTTATTTATTAATAGCTTTAATTTTAAATATGCAAAATATATTATTTTATTGAAAGCAAACATTATAATTACATGCTATTTGTATAGATGTGTGGATTTTATTGAATGTTTGTGCAATGCAACAGAAACGTTGCAATGATAAGTTGATTCTTATTCTAGTACTATTACTCCCCTAAAGGAAAACTGAGAGCTTGTTTGAAATACAACTGCATGTTTTCAATATTACATAAAATGTAACCCAAAAATGCATGATGTATTGGCCTTGTTAGCAGAAAATCGCGTGTTACGCCACGGCGTTCACCCGAGAAAATCTGCACGAAAGGAACCCCAAACCATTTGACTGAACACGTTGGTGCAGTTGTCATTACGTCAGCAGGGGGCGGTAGCTCAGTGAAAATGACAGTCCGCCAACGATCTACAGAATCCTGGTTCGAATAATCTTGCGCCAGTTTCAAAGCTTGGGGAATTTCGTTTGCCTTGCACAGTTTCGGTTCATTGTATAACTGAGCGCCACGTTAAGCAGCAGAGGTTGATAATAGTCTCGCTTAACCGACTCTAGCTCGGCTGCGTAACTTCGCCGAGATGATAGTCTGGTGTCTTAGCCGGCTTTAGAATGTTACCCATGTGAGGGGCTACAAGCTGCTGCCACCTGACGGCGCCTGGGTAATCCTACCATAATCCATGCTTCGTAAACAACTGCAAATTTAAATTTGTTTATTTTTGTGTGAGCCTATAAGTTTAAAGCAATTAGCGTTTCTACCCTATTCTGGGGTAAGGCCGCCCTAGTGGCAACAGTGACAGAGCATTAATTCTCGATCGAGGCGGCTAAAAAGTGCTGCCACCTCACGTAGTCTGGGTACTTGACGCTATGGTTTATATATACAATATATACAATTGACTGCCCGCTACCATGTGAGGCTGACTCGGTGTTCAAGTTCATTATTCTGACACAGTTCCACAAGATGTAGGACAGATATACGGTAACGCGTCTTACTCAAGATGTAAAGTTTTCTACCAAGAAACGCCATATGGTGACACTGCCTTTTATTTACATTCACATGAGTGCCAAAATGGGCTATAGTCATCTGTCAAACAGCATGGTGCATGTAATTGTTACTTATGCACTCGTTATTCGAAGCATTCACATAACAATTCTCAATTAGCGACCCACATGCAGGGTCGTTAAATTGTTGGTGTATTTTGCAATCAACTGCATGGATGGCTCTTCGCGAGATCGTCTGTGACGTAGGATGGAAGTCGACACCGTCTATCTAGACTGACGAATCTTGTTTACACGTACACGTACACGTAGAATATCTACGATATTCTGCAATTTTTTTTAATTCATTCACCTACATAGTTATCAACTCACCCTGAGGTGTTATTTTTATATTGAGCTCTTAACACATGTTATATGTGTTAACATAATACACACACACACACACACACACACACACACACACACACACACACACACACACACACACACACACACACACACACACACACACACACACACACACACACACACACACACACACACACACACACACACACACACACACACACACACACACACACACACACACACACACACACACACACACACACACACACACACACACACACACACACACACACACACACACACACACACACACACACACACACACACACACACACACACAATACTGATCGTAGATGGAACCTGGGTCTGTCTCCTTGCAACACGAAACATTCACACACAATTACACAATACAATAAGTTATGACATTTTGTTAAAAAAAGACTGGCATGCAGTCAGTGATCACAACGAAGTCTCTGTTAGGCTACGTGTGCCTACTTATCACGCCGACGTCCCCGTAGTTCTTGCAGGCACACGGGACGTTGGGCTACGTCGTCGGCGCCAGGGCGATACTGGAGAGATGTGTCTTCTGGTCGTTGTCTGGCGGACAGTGTCGTATGTCCAGCACCAAGACGACGATCATGACGACCGTGTTGACGGAGAGAACGACGAACAGTAGCCAGCTGCTCACCTGGTGCAGATGACCAATACAGCGTCATCAGAAGCACATCATATATACACATGTTTTATAGGACATCTTTGAAATGTTATATTTGATGTAACAAAATACGCAAAACGTGTTATGAGAATGTTACAAATAACGTTCCTTTTAACAGCTGCGTGTGTCCGTTTGTCGTTTAGACCCTACAGGCACAACTTCGTAAATCAGTTTCGTACATAGATGGTGATATCACACATTCGTTTAACCTACCTGACAAACGTCACACACAAATTCACCATGACGAAATAAATTAAGAAATAACACATTTGTTTAAATACCAAACGTTACAAAAATGCACCAGTGTGAGTTCAGTTAAAATGTGTTAACATAATTACTCACCAGCGCTATCTGTGAGTAGTGATAGATTAGATGGCCGTCGGGTATTGACAGCCATTCGACTTTGGCCAAATAACTACACGGCTTTCTGGAAAAGTCAATAACGCCTAAAGTCACGCAGGTTTGCGCATGCATACACGCACATACGACATCTGCTGCAACGGGAAGCATAAATTAATAGCATTGCTTAATTGTTATTAATGTATGGTGATCGACCTGGCCAAACATACAGAACTACACGACAGGTGTCCCCAGATCGAAGTTAGTGGCTGGATGAATAGACGGAGAAAGACGTTTGTTTTGCAAAAATCAGCCAGGTCTTGATAAACATTCGGAAATTAATATGGATTACTGTGCTACTTGTGGACAGTTGATCAGACAATCTGTGCGACAACGCGCTAGAGTGGAGTAAGGTAACTGTGCCGGTCACTGGGTGGTCAGTGGTATTCCGGACAGATCAGGGACATCACCAAGACAAGAATATTGTTAGCCAGATGATACGACGCCCAACGTGTATACTGACAGAAGTGGTGATAAGCATGACTTTAATTGGCGCCACTCATTCTTATGATGTGTTATTGGCATTTGTAAGAAAAGTGCCTGACAGATGATAATCATGGTACAGTCCG
>CBDHHR010001105.1:0-5000 GCA_965263245.1 Metamycoplasmataceae bacterium
ACAACGGCAACTACCCCATCCTTCGCGAAGAAGTGGAAGCAGCGGTGAAATCGCTCAAGAAGGGGAAGTCAGCAGGAGCGGACAACGTCCCAGCGGAGCTGGTGCAGGCAGGGGGAGAAGCCATGATAAGTGCCCTACTGACTATCTGCAACAAGACGTGGCAGACAGGGGAGTGGCCCACGCCGTGGACCCAATCTCTCATCATCACCCTCCCCACGAAAGGCAACCTAGAGCTATGCCAGAACTATCGTACCATCAGTCTCATCAACCACCCGAGCAAAGGTATGCTGAAGAACTTGCTGAACCGACAGAAGCCGCAAGCGGAAAAGATCATCGCTGAGGAATAAGCAGGCTTCAGACCAGGCCGCAGCACAACAGAGCAGATCTTCAACCTTAGGATACTGTGCTAGAAGTACCTCCAACACCAGCAAGACCTCTACCGCGTCTTCGTGGACTTCAAGAAGGCGTTCGACAGGGTATGGCATGCAGCACTATGGGCCACAGTACAACATCAACGCCAACCTGATCAGAATGATACAGAACCTCTATGAGAAGGCCTCCAGCGCAGTCTACCTTAACAACAGCACATGGGACTGGTTCAGAACCACCGTCGGAGTAAGACAAGGCTGTGTGCTCTCCCCCACCCTCTTCAACATCTTCTTAGAGAGAATTATGACTGACACACTGAATGACCATGAAGGGACAGTGACCATTGGTGGCAGAAATATTACAAACTTGCGTTTTGCCGACGACATAGATGGCCTGGCAGGAAGGGAAGAGACTTCTACAGCCTTCGGCATGCAGATCAATTCAGAAAAGGCCAATCTGATGACCAACAACACCAATGGCTTCAGCAATGTCATCAGGGTCAACGGCGAGAAACTAGATTGCGTCAAAAGGTTCAAATATCTGGGAGCAATCATCGCAGACGAAGGATCTAAACCTGAAATTCTCGCCAGGATCGCCCAAGCCACAGCAACACTCGCCAAACTCAAGACCATCTGGAATGACATGAATATAGCGATCAGCTCAAATATCAGACTGATGCGCTCCCTAGACATGTCCATATTCGTGTACGCCTGCGAGTCTTGGACACTAACAGCAGACGCATAGAGAAGGATACAGGCCATGGAGATGACAAGCCTCAGGGAGCTCCTCGGCATCACCTAGAGAGACCACATCTCAAACGAAGGGGTGCGAAACAGAACTTGGCAAGCCATTGTGCCCCACGAAGACCTCTTGACCACAGTATGAAGACGCAAACTGAAATGGTACGGGCACAAAACAAGATCTTCAGGGCTTGCTAAGACAATCCTACAGGGAACAGTGCAAGGAGGGCGAAGAAGAGGCAGACAGAAAAAGAGATGGGAGGACGGAGACGGAATGGACGTGCATGACACTGGGCGCCGCCATGAGGAAGACGGAGAGGCGAGAGGAATGGAGGGAGCTGGTTGTCAGGTCATCTGTGGCGCCCCAACGGTCCACTAAGACTACGGGATAGGCAAATGAGATGAGCGATAGTTCGCAATTGTTCTGTTTAACTATAAGAATTGAACGTGTGATTTGTAAGCAGATTTAAAACAGGTAATATGTCTATGAATTACAAAAGTGCTCACAGGTTGTTTTAAAGACGGCAGTGGAAATATAGTTGTTTCCTTTTTTGAATGCGTATTTTATAACTTTGCTAAGCTTGTTACGTTTGCGTACTTTGGTCACTCAGACCATTGGTGTCAACGAAGCCGAGTTTTGTTACATTCTAGGCTGTGATTTATCTTACGAGATATTTCATGAATTAGTTACAACAATAGAACAATCTGATTAGGACTGTGTATTTAGATTAAATGCACTGCATTCTAGAAATATAACAGTATGGTTCATTAACAAGAGAACAGTCGAAATTGAAGAATTTCGTGTTCATTATTAAATTATGTTTATATCATTAGTTTCTTTCCTAGTATTGACAATTGTAGTCCTTGCAGCAACCAATAGAATGTTACACTTTTCTTTGCACAAATGGAGGTTTTGTTTATAAGTTACCAATCCGAGAGCATGCAATTTTGGGAAAACTAATGCCATATATTGCTATATATATATATATATATATATATATATATATATATATATATATATATATATATATATATTATATATATATATATATATTTATGTTTCTCCTATGCTATGATATCCAAGTTTAAGTAAGGGATTTGGAATACGTGTGTTTTGAATACATTGGTTTTTAATGCGATATTCATTCCGTGAAACGCTTTATACAATAATCAGTAAATCGGATGCATTCAGCATGCGTATTTGGTTGTTGTATAATTTTGATGGAGTTTGTTTGACTGTTACAACCGATATGACTGAAACTACACTACGCTGCTACCATAAACAGTTCAGCTATATCAGTAGCAGACCATTCTAATATACGCAGAATATTGTTTTAACTTTCTAGACCATTACCCACTTCAAAAAGAATATCCGAGAACATACCCACTTGATTACCAAGGGTTTCAGTGCTTGTGTTGCAGGTCAAGTTGTTAGTAAAAACTACGCGACAGGACTAAGGACGGCGGCGTTCTATCACGTGATTGAACAAGGACAAATAGGTAAGCATATACAAACGAAATATAAGTTGCGGTTTCTTATTTAACAAGATTTAACAAGGTTTAACAAGATTGCCACCTAGAGAATCAACTCTAGATGGCAGGTGGACTAGGAAGCCATTTGGCTTATCGAGAGTCCAACCTATCTATCTAAGTATACTCAGCCCGTCTTAGGTATATGTCAATTGTATTTTTAAATATATTAACACTACTAGCACCTACACAATCAGCTGATAATCTGTTCCATTCGTTTACTGTTCTTTGTGAAAATGAAAATTTTCTAATATCCAGTCTACACTGCTTCTTTGCTAATGTAACTCCATGTCCTCTAGTCCTTCTCTCTTCCTCTCAATCTTCTGGTTTCTAGTGTTGTTAAACCACATTCTTTTAGACGCATTTCATAACTAATATTCCTGAGTTTTTGTATCATTTTGGTTGCTCTCCTTTGTACTCTTTCTAGCATATCAATATCCTTCTTGCGATATGGCCTCCATGCTTGTATACAATATTCTAGGTGAGGCCTAACTATTGTTTTATACAGCGGTATTATTAGTTCTTTTTCTTTGTACACTATATTTCGCCTAATTAATCCAAGAATTTGGTTTCCCTTCGCTGCTGCAATTCCACACCTTCATGTCAGCACTAATAGTTAACCCTAATTCCTTTTCCTTTAAGGTAGTATTTAGTACAGTACCACCCATTGTATATTGTGCATCTTCATTCCCATGTCCTGTGTGGAGGCACTTACACTTTCCAAAATTAAACAGCATTTGCCACTTCTCAGACCATTCTATCAACTTATTAAGATCATCTTGTAAATGCTGTCTATCTGCATCACTTTTAATTTTCCTAAACACTTTTGTGTCGTCCGCAAACTTCAACACCTTGCTTGTTATGTCATCATCCAAATCATTGATATATATTAAGAATAAATTTCCCATTGTTTGAATGACATCAAAAAGATAACCGCATCCTGCCAACTTTACCACTTTCCAGCTTCGTTGCTAGGCAATTGCGCAATAAATGAATCAAACATGTTATTATCAGAATAGTTTCTTGGACAACCAAACGTCGATTCTATTGGAGAATGTCGAGATGAATGCTAAACGAGCAGACGTATGCAACTAGGGATCCAGTTTCGTGTCTTGTTCCTATTGCTTCACACTATGCGATAGGATACTGTCGCACTCACGGGAACATTTACTAGTGTGTTAAATGTAATATATAAACAACATGTGGAGCGAGAGTAATAGTCAATATGAATGCGCTAAACCAGCAGAACTATGCAACTAGGGATCCAGTTTCGTGTCTTGTAATAATAATAATAGTTTATAATAGTTAATTTCACTCTCTCTGGGCAATCAAACAGATTGAAATGGGTACATAAAACATGCAAAGAATATTTTTAAAATAGATTCAAATAATATATAATTTAAGACATTAGCGTAAATATATATTATAATTGCTTCACACTATGCGATAGGATACTGTCAGACTCACGGGAACATTTAATAGTGTGTAAAATGTAATATATCAATAGATGTACAATAATTACAACACATAGAGCGAGAGTAAAAGGCAATAGCATGCACATAGTCAAGTGTTTAGACATGGCGACAACTGCGAATTAAAACAAATATTATGTAACCAATCAGAGAATCCCGAGTCGCATTGTCTGACTCAGTAGCACAGTTCTCGGAGAGGAACTTACCAGTGTAGGTGACCTGTACAGACGTAGGACAAAGAAGTCGAGAGGCATATTTATATGGGTCCCATCACCCATATACTGGTGCTGCAATATGATACCGTTTGGTCATCGGTTTCAGCAGCCTCTGCTGTTGTTCAGTCGCTCTCGAATTTCCTTCACTTCATCCTCTGGCCGTCTACTAGACAAGTGTCTTCACGCTCGTCGCTCGTCGCTCGTCGCTCGTCGCTCGTCGCTCGTCGCTCGTCGCTCGTCGCTCGTCGCTCGTCGCTCGTCGCTCGTCGCTCGTCGCTCGTCGCTCGTCGCTCGTCGCTCGTCGCTCGTCGCTCGTGCGTGTGTGCGTGTGTGCGTGTGTGCGTGTGTGCGTGTGTGCGTGTGTGCGTGTGTGCGTGTGTGCGTGTGTGCGTGTGTGCGTGTGTGCGTGTGTGCGTGTGTGCGTGTGTGCGTGTGTGCGTGTGTGCGTGTGTGCGTGTGTGCGTGTGTGCGTGTGTGCGTGTGTGCGTGTGTGCGTGTGTGCGTGTGTGCGTGTGTGCGTGTGTGTTGTGTGCGTGTGTGCGTGTGTGCGTGTGTGCGTGTGTGCGTGTGTGCGTGTGTGCGTGTGTGCGTGTGTGCGTGTGTGCGTGTGTGCGTGTGTGCGTGTGTGCGTGTGTGCGTGTGTGCGTGTGTGCGTGTGTGCGTGTGTGCGTGTG
>CBDHHR010001105.1:10000-12570 GCA_965263245.1 Metamycoplasmataceae bacterium
GTTCATGCCCAACATGGTGGCGCTCATCGTCAGAATTTGACTAAACGTTTGCATAAAGTTAGATTTATTAATTTTATATAATATCTTACATATACAAAATTCAGGTGTTTCCGCAGTGTGTTACACTCATGGTGGTTTTCGTCGTTTACTGTGAGTACAAGAGAATCTACATTGCATTGCAACGCTATATTTCTCACGAACGCTTCTGTCTAGACGTACGGGTTCGCTAGATGGCAGCAAGAAAGATCCAAGACCAATTATTATCTCTACTCTTCAAGCGAACCTTCAATATGTAAAGAAAACTATGTATTTACTGTCTGGAAGCGAAACAGATTAATGCTAGATCTACTGTTGAACCCATGTTGGGCAACAAAACCATTTAATTGGGTCAAACCATTAAAACGTGTGACACCACTCAGCATTTAGTGCTCCATATGGTTCATACAGTATATTAGTAATAATGACAATAACAACATTAATAATAATACGATACCTATATTGAACGAAACATGTAAATAATATTTACTCTGTCAGCATTAGAAAAACTGTACGACTTCCAGTATTTACAGATAAGATGGCTGCCGTTGGGAGAAAGTTGCCAGTCCGCCTAGACTGTTGACGGACTCAAACCTTCACGTTTGCAATATCATTTCTAAGACCTTCGTATTATTGGAAATGCAACCGCTTCAGGAGATTGCATGAGTTGTTCCCCGGGTGAGTTAGATGCATCTCTCACATCAAATCATGTGGCGGGTCGCCCTGAACAGAAGCAACGTAGGCGAAGGTGTAGATCCGGGTGTCTCTTCGGCTTGGTCTCGGTCCATGTCTTCGTCTGTGTATCCGCCTAGTTTTTCCTACTGGCAAATCTGCATCAAACGGAAAAAATGAGGATTAGTGATAATTCGTTTTGTGGTTTCACCGTTGGGGGGAATCAATATATAATCATACCATATATTGAGAAATAAATAATTGAACAGGTCCAAAGAGTTGTCAAGTGTAAACTTATTAATAATGTATGGAAACTAGTCGTGATCTAAGAAGAGGCAAAAGCTAGGAATGCTCAGCTAATGTTAATTTACATCTACTCCAACCAATACCACCGCTATTCCAAAACACAGAGAAGGTAGGTTACATATATAGGAAGGGAGGGAGGAGGGAGGGAGGGAGGGAGGGAGGGAGGGAGGAGGGAAGGGAGGGAGGGAGGGAGGGAGGGAGGGAGGAGAGGAGGGAGGGAGGGAGGGAGGGAGGGAGGGAGGGAGGAGGAGGGAGGGAGGGAGGGAGGGAGGGAGGGAGGGAGGGAGGGAGGGAGGGAGGGAGGGAGGGAGGGAGGGAGCGATCTAGCGAATGAACGGAGGACCATGTTCAACAAATTTGGGAAATGTGTTCACTAAAATTAAATGTATCATAAAAAATACTCCTACATTCCTAGTTGAAACTACAGGTATAACATGCTGATTAAGTACGTGTATATGAAAATAATATCTTTTTTCCACATTGCCTCTCTGTGCCAATAACAAGAAATCCCATTTTATCAGCATTCAACTTCAATCTACTCTGAGTCATCCGGTATAAAATGTCATCAAGACAATTTCTAAGTTCATGTAATGAATTATTTGCATCTGTAGTAGATTATGATATGAGAGGATCATCTGCATAAAGATGATGATTCAAATGATGCCTAGTAATAACCGAACTCAACGGAATTGTACATAATGTAAAACATAACGGTCCCAAATATGAATACTCAGGAATACCACTTGAAATACTAAGAGATGAAGAAAAACAATCTCCAATCTTAATCTGGTGTCTACACTAGGGTAAGATTGAAACCAGCTTATAACTACACCAGATACACCGTAATGAGATAAGATGTAAACCAGCTTATAGCTACACCACATACACCGTTCTAAGAACAGATTTAAAACAGCTTATAAAACACAAGATACACCGTACTAAGAACAGATGTAAACCAGTTTACTGCTACATCATATCTCAAGATGGAGGGGCCGATGTTGACATCAAAAGTCGCATCAACAAGGCCAGAGGTGTTTTCTTCAGACTGAAACCTGTTTGGAGATCAAGAATGTATTCCAGAAGAACCAAGCTGAAGTTATATTAAAGCTGTGTCTTCTCGTCTCTGTTATATGGCTCAGAATACTAGCGTATTATGGAACGTGACCTCAAATACCTGTCTACCCTCCACACCAAATGTGTCTCCGAAACATAATGAGAATACTCTGGTCACACATAATTTCAAACAAGCAACTCTTCAGAACTACCGGACAAGATATTATGAACAGTATACTCGCGACAAGAAGATGGAGATGGATTGGCCGTGTCTTAAGAAAGAAAGATGGCAGTGTATACAAAGCAGCACTAAGATGGATACCTGTTTGAAAAAGAAAACGTGGACGACCCAAAACAAGGTGGAGGAGGACCGTTGAAAAAGACCTAGAACAACTACATTTGATTTGGGGTCAGGTTGCAAATCAAGCTGCAGACAGGATAACGTGAAGGGCCCTTGTTTCTGCACTATGTGCTAGTGGGTACGAAGAGGATTAAGTAAGTAG
>CBDHHR010001106.1:5000-7500 GCA_965263245.1 Metamycoplasmataceae bacterium
GAATGCGAAGGTTCCCGCTTTCGTTCTCACCTGAGGAATGTGAAGACGGTTACTACTGATTGATAATAGCTAAGCGGAATGTCATGCTGGAGTAAGCATCAAATTCAAATATGCTGGTTGTGCTGATGAAACTCAACACAACCAGCTTGAAAATAATGTGGTAGTGAGCAGAGAGCCAACGCAATTCAGAAGCGGCACTGAGCGAGAAAAACGAGGAGAACACATGACTACGCTTGCCAAACAATTTTGGATAGGTTGAATAACAACTTATACTTCCTTTTCTATTACATACATTAAGACAGAATCGGATGTACTATTATAAATATAATATTGTTTCAGTTACATGATTCGATAGAGATCTGCAACTAATTTTTCACGTAAAACACTATTCTGCACAATTTGTATGATAATAGACAGGCAGTAATTCTAACAGCTGATGTTGTCTCCTGTTGTATCACAGTTAAGTGTAACGGACGTGTACCGATATGCAAAAATGGAGGAGTTTGCACAGACATTTCTGGACGTGCTTCATGCAAATGTACACTCTACTATACCGGATACTACTGTGATGGTAAGTGCGCATAATCGCAACCAACATGTAATCCTACATACATACGGCTGTGTAGAAAGTATCACATTGTCTTTAAAGCACACGGTGTGAGTTATTAGCAGACTGGCCAAACCGATATTTCTGTACGAGTATTGTGACTAGCAAATGACTGGTTAGTTGGTTGGAGGCTCACCGTGGCGGTAGAAAGGTGTGGCTAGCAGCTAAGTTCCTCGGAGGCTTTAAATGCATAGAGGTAACTTAAAGCAATGTAACGAAAGATAAATTGTGCAAAGAATGAACACTAGTATAATGTTGACTCCTGATACTGCCAAAGATGATGGCTGCGCCGGTGACGTGGGCGGTAGTTATCCATTAGCTGACCACGTGAACAGGTTGACACCTGTCGTCAGAGGGCTACCCATAGCGCACGTTCCCAACAACAATTGGGTTGCAATTAAATTCGTAAATACTGCTGTCGATGAATAGCGAAACTGTAGTATCGTTTCCAGAGCACTAACCTTAGCGGAGGGTTTTACCTGCCTAACTGTTATTAAAACAGTTTTTTTTAACAAGATTGCCACCAAGAGATTACACTCTAGATGGCAGATGGACTAGGAAGCCCAACCTATCTATTTAAGTATACCCGCCCTTATTAGGTAAATGTCGATTTTATTTTTAAATATATTAACACTACTAGCACCTACACGATCAGCTGATAAACTGTTCCATTCGTTTACTGTTCTTTGTGAAATTAAAATTTTCTAATATCTAGTCTACACTGCTTCTTTGCTAATGTAACTTCATGTCCTCTAGTCTTTCTCTCTTCCATGACCGAAAAAAATATTTCTGTCAATATTTCCATACCCAATCAATATCTTAAACACGTCAATCTGATCTCCTCTCAATCATCTGGTTTCTAGTGTTGTTAAACTTTAGATGCATTTCGTAACTAATATTCCTGAGTTTTTGTATCATTTTGGTTGCTCTCCTTTGTACTTTTTCTAGTATATCAATATCCTTCTTGCAATATGGCCGCCTGCTTGTATACAATATTCTAAATGAGGCCTAACTATTGTTTTATACAGCGGCATTATTAGTTCTTTTTCTTTGTACACTATATGTGGTTTCCCTTCGCTGTTGCAATTCCATACTGCTCTGATACCTTCATGTCAGCACTAATAGTCCTTTTCCTTTCATGTAGTATTTAGTACAGTACCACCCATTGTATATTGTGCATCTTCATTCCTATGTCCTGTGTAGAGGCACTTACACTTCCCAAAAATAAACAGCATTTGCCAATTCTCATACCATTCTGTCAACTTATTAAGATCATCTTGTAAATGCTGTCTCTCTGCATGACTTGTCTGCATGGCATTGATATATATTAATAATAAAATAGGTCCCAATACTGATCCCTGCGGTACTCCACTCAAAACCGATTTCCAGTTTGAAACCTCCCCATCAACTTCTATTCTTTGTCTTCTATCAATAAGCCATTTTTCTATTCAATTAATCATACCATTTCCTATGCTATGGGCCTTTTGTTTAAGTAGTAATCTTTGATTTGGCACTTTGTCAAAGGTTTTGTTTTTAATCTAAGTAGATTATATCTACCGGTGATCCCTTATCTACCCACTTTGTGACATCTTCCAAAAAAACATAACTATTTGTTAAGCATGACCTCGCTTTTAAAACACCCATTTTATCAATTATTTTTTAACAAGAAAATCAACCAAGTGATCTTTAATTAGTCTTTCTAATAGTTTGCATATCACCGATGTTAAACTCACGGGTCTATATTTCTCCTACTGGTTTCTCGAACTTTTAAAAATAATGGTATAATGTTTACTTCGAACATACGCTGTCATGTATTAAAAGCTAATTTGTGTTCGTAGCTTCTCTTTGAATTTATAATTTCAGCAGTAGCTTGATTAAGTGCTTCTTTATAAA
>CBDHHR010001108.1:0-3926 GCA_965263245.1 Metamycoplasmataceae bacterium
TACTGAGAGACTGAAGTGAGACCTATAATAATTGTATGAGAGACTGAAGTGAGACCTATAATAATTGTATGAGAGACTGTAAGTGAGACCCTATAATAATGATTGTACTGAGAGACTGAAGTGAGACCTATAATAATTGTATGAGAGACTGAAGTGAGACCTATAATAATTGTATGAGAGACTGAAGTGAGACCTATAATAATTGTATGAGAGACTGAAGTGAGAACTATAATAATTGTATGAGAGACTGGAGTGAGACCTATAATAATTGTATGAGAGACTGAAGTGAGACCTATAATAATTGTATGAGAGACTGTAGTGAGACCCATAATGATTGTACTGAGAGACTGAAGTGAGACCTATAATAATTGTACTGAGAGACTGAAGTGAGACCTATAATGATTGTACTGAGAGACTGAAGTGAGACCTATAATAATTGTACTGAGAGACTGAAGTGAGACGTATAATAATTGTATGAGAGACTGAAGTGAGACCCATAATAATTGTATGAGAGACTGAAGTGAGACCCATAATAATTGTATGAGAGACTGAAGTGAGACCTATAATAATTGTACTGAGAGACTGAAGTGAGACCTATAATAATTGTATGAGAGACTGGAGTGAGACCTATAATAATTGTATGAGAGACTGAAGTGAGAACTATAATAATTGTATGAGAGACTGGAGTGAGACCTATAATAATTGTATGAGAGACTGAAGTGAGACCTATAATAATTGTATGAGAGACTGTAGTGAGACCCATAATAATTGTACTGAGAGACTGAAGTGAGACCTATAATAATTGTACTGAGAGACTGAAGTGAGACGTATAATAATTGTACTGAGAGACTGAAGTGAGACCTATAATAATTGTACTGAGAGACTGAAGTGAGACGTATAATAATTGTACTGAGAGACTGAAGTGAGACCTATAATGATTGTACTGAGAGACTGAAGTGAGACCTATAATAATTGTACTGAGAGACTGAAGTGAGACGTATAATAATTGTATGAGAGACTGAAGTGAGACCCATAATAATTGTATGAGAGACTGAAGTGAGACCCATAATAATTGTATGAGAGACTGAAGTGAGACCTATAATAATTGTACTGAGAGACTGAAGTGAGACCTATAATAATTGTATGAGAGACTGGAGTGAGACCTATAATAATTGTATGAGAGACTGAAGTGAGAACTATAATAATTGTATGAGAGACTGGAGTGAGACCTATAATAATTGTATGAGAGACTGAAGTGAGACCTATAATAATTGTATGAGAGACTGTAGTGAGACCCATAATAATTGTACTGAGAGACTGAAGTGAGACCTATAATAATTGTACTGAGACACTGAAGTGAGACGTATAATAATTGTACTGAGAGACTGAAGTGAGACCTATAATAATTGTACTGAGAGACTGAAGTGAGACGTATAATAATTGTATGAGAGACTGAAGTGAGACCCATAATAATTGAATGAGAGACTGAAGTGAGACCCATAATAATTGTACTGAGAGACTGAAGAGATACCTATAATAATTGTACTGAGAGACTGAAATGAGACCCATAATAATTGTATGAGAGACTGAAGTGAGAACTATAATAATTGTACTGAGAGACTGAAGTGAGAACTATAATAATTGTACTGAGAGACTGAAGTGAGACCTATAATAATTGTACTGAGAGACTGAAGTGAGACCCATAATAATTGTATGAGAGACTGAAGTGAGACCTATAATAATTGTACTGAGAGACTGAAGTGAGACCTATAATAATTGTATGAGAGACTGGAGTGAGACCTATAATAATTGTATGAGAGACTGGAGTGAGACCCATAATAATTGAATGAGAGACTGAAGTGAGACCCATAATAATTGTACTGAGAGACTGAAGTGAGACCTATAATAATTGTACTGAGAGACTGAAGTGAGACCCATAATAATTGTATGAGAGACTGAAGTGAGAACTATAATAATTGTACTGAGAGACTGAAGTGAGAACTATAATAATTGTACTGAGAGACTGAAATGAGACCTATAATAATTGTACTAAGAGACTGAAGTGAGACGTATAATAATTGTATGAGAGACTGAAGTAAGACCTATAATAATTGTACTGAGAGACTGAAGCGAGACCCATAATAATTGTATGAGAGACTGAAGTGAGACCTATAATAATTGTACTGAGAGACTGAAGTGAGACGTATAATAATTGTATGAGAGACTGAAGTGAGACCCATAATAATTGTATGAGAGACTGAAGTGAGACCCATAATAATTGTATGAGAGACTGAAGTGAGACCTATAATAATTGTACTGAGAGACTGAAGTGAGACCCATAATAATTGTACTGAGAGACTGAAGTGAGACCTATAATAATTGTATGAGAGACTGGAGTGAGACCTATAATAATTGTATGAGAGACTGAAGTGAGAACTATAATAATTGTACTGAGAGACTGAAGTGAGACCTATAATAATTGTATGAGAGACTGAAGTGAGACCGATAATAATTGTACTGAGAGACTGAAGTGAGACCCATAATAATTGTACTGAGAGACTGAAGTGAGACCTATAATAATTGTATGAGAGACTGGAGTGAGACCTATAATAATTGTATGAGAGACTGAAGTGAGAACTATAATAATTGTATGAGAGACTGGAGTGAGACCTATAATAATTGTATGAGAGACTGTAGTGAGACCCATAATGATTGTACTGAGAGACTGAAGTGAGACCTATAATGATTGTACTGAGAGACTGAAGTGAGACCTATAATAATTGTACTGAGAGACTGAAGTGAGACGTATAATAATTGTATGAGAGACTGAAGTGAGACCCATAATAATTGTATGAGAGACTGAAGTGAGACCCATAATAATTGTATGAGAGACTGAAGTGAGACCTATAATAATTGTACTGAGAGACTGAAGTGAGACCTATAATAATTGTATGAGAGACTGGAGTGAGACCTATAATAATTGTATGAGAGACTGAAGTGAGAACTATAATAATTGTATGAGAGACTGGAGTGAGACCTATAATAATTGTATGAGAGACTGAAGTGAGACCTATAATAATTGTATGAGAGACTGTAGTGAGACCCATAATAATTGTACTGAGAGACTGAAGTGAGACCTATAATAATTGTACTGAGAGACTGAAGTGAGACGTATAATAATTGTACTGAGAGACTGAAGTGAGACCTATAATAATTGTACTGAGAGACTGAAGTGAGACGTATAATAATTGTACTGAGAGACTGAAGTGAGACCTATAATGATTGTACTGAGAGACTGAAGTGAGACCTATAATAATTGTACTGAGAGACTGAAGTGAGACGTATAATAATTGTATGAGAGACTGAAGTGAGACCCATAATAATTGTATGAGAGACTGAAGTGAGACCCATAATAATTGTATGAGAGACTGAAGTGAGACCTATAATAATTGTACTGAGAGACTGAAGTGAGACCTATAATAATTGTATGAGAGACTGGAGTGAGACCTATAATAATTGTATGAGAGACTGAAGTGAGAACTATAATAATTGTATGAGAGACTGAAGTGAGAACTATAATAATTGTATGAGAGACTGGAGTGAGACCCATAATAATTGAATGAGAGACTGAAGTGAGACCCATAATAATTGTACTGAGAGACTGAAGTGAGACCTATAATAATTGTACTGAGAGACTGAAGTGAGACCCATAATAATTGTATGAGAGACTGAAGTGAGAACTATAATAATTGTACTGAGAGACTGAAGTGAGAACTATAATAATTGTACTGAGAGACTGAAGTGAGACCTATAATAATTGTACTGAGAGACTGAAGTGAGACGTATAATAATTGTATGAGAGACTGAAGTAAGACCTATAATAATTGTACTGAGAGACTGAAGCGAGACCCATAACAATTGTATGA
>CBDHHR010001109.1:5000-19152 GCA_965263245.1 Metamycoplasmataceae bacterium
GAAATAGTAAACTATGTAACCGGCGAGACCGGGGAGACCGGCGAGACCGGGGAGACCGGAGAGACTGGGGAGATCGGAGAGACCGGGGAGACCGGAGAGACTGGGGAGATCGGGGAGATCATGGAGATCGGAGAGACCGGGGAGACCGGAGAGACCGGGGAGACCGGAGAAACTGGGGAGATCGGGGAGACCGGGGAGATCGGAGAGACCGGGGAGACCGGAGAGACTGGGGAGATCGGGGAGACCGGGGAGACCGGAGAGACCGGGGAGACCGGAGAGACTGGGGAGATCGGGGAGACCGGGGAGATCGGAGAGACCGGGGAGACCGGAGAGACCGGGGAGACCGGAGAGATTGGGGAGATCGGGGAGACCGGGGAGATCGGAGAGACCGGGGAGACCGGAGAGACTGGGGAGATCGGGGAGACCGGGGAGATCGGAGAGACCGGGGAGACCGGGGAGATAGGGGAGACGAGCGAGATCGGAGAGACCGGGAAGACCGGGGAGACCGGGGAGACCGGGGAGGCCGGAGAGACCGGGGAGACCGGGGAGACCGGGGAGACCGGGGAGATCGGAGAGACCGGGGAGACCGGGGAGACCGGGGAGACCGGGGAGATCGGGGAGACCGGGGAGACCGGGGAGACCGGAGAGACCGGGGAGACCGGGGAGACCAGAGAGACCGGGGAGACCGGAGAGACCGGGGAGACCAGAGAGATCGGGGAGACCAGAGAGACCAGAGAGACCGGGGAGACCAGAGAGACCGGGGAGACCAGAGAGACCGGAGAGACCGAGGAGACCAGAGAGACCGGGGAGACCGGAGAGACCGGGGAGACCGGGGAGACCCGGGAGACCGGAGAGACCGGGGAGACCGGGGAGACCGGGGAGACCGGGGAGACCGGGGAGGTCGGAGAGACCGGGGAGACCGGGGAGACCGGGGAGACCGGGGAGACCGAGGAGATCGGGGAGACCGGGGAGATCGGAGAGACCGGGGAGACATCGGAGACCGGGGAGACCGGGGAGATCGGGGAGAGCGGGGAGACCGGGGAGACCGGGGAGACCGGAGAGACCGGGGAGACCGGAGAGACCAGGGAGACCGGGGAGACCGGAGAGACCGGGGAGACCGGGGAGACCGGAGAGATCGGGGAGATCGGAGAGACCGGGGAGACCGGGGAGATCAGGGAGACCGGGGAGATCGGAGAGACCGGGGAGACCGGGGAGACCGGGGATACCGTGGAGATCGGGGAGACCGGGGAGACCGGGGAGACCGGGAAGACCGGGGAGACCGGGGAGACCGGGGAGATCGGAGAGACCGGGGAGATCGGAGAGACCGGGGAGACCGGGGAGACCGGGGAGACCGGGGAGACCGGGGAGACCGGGGAGGTCGGAGAGACCGGGGAGACCGGGGAGACCGAGGAGACCGGGGAGACCGGGGAGACCGGGGAGACCGGGGAGAACGGGGAGACCGGGGAGACCGGGGAGACCGGGGAGATCGGAGGGACCGGGGAGACCGGGGATACCGGGGAGACCGGGGAGACCCGGGAGACCCGGGAGACCGGGGAGACCGGGGAGATCGGGGAGACCGGGGAGACCGGGGAGACCGGAGAGACCGGGGAGACCGGGGAGACCGGGAAGACCGGGGAGACCGGGGAGACCGGGGAGATCGGAGAGACCGGGTAGACCGGGGATACCAGAGAGACCGGAGAGACCGGAGAGACCGGGGAGATCGGAGAGACCGGGGAGATCGGGGAGACCGGGGAGATCGGGGAGATCGGAGAGACCGGGGAGACCGGGGAGACCGGGGAGATCAGGGAGACCGGGGAGATCGGAGAGACCGGGGAGATCGGGGAGATCGGAGAGACCGGGGAGACCGGGGAGACCGGGGAGATCGGGGAGATCGGAGAGACCGGGGAGACCGGGGAGACCGGGGAGATCAGGGAGACCGGGGAGATCGGAGAGACCGGGGAGATCGGGGAGATCGGGGAGATCGGAGAGACCGGGGAGACCGGGGAGAGCGGGGAGATCAGGGAGACCGGGGAGATCGGAGAGACCGGGGAGACCGGGGAGACCGGAGAGACCGGGGAGACCGGGGAGACCGGAGAGACCGGGGAGATCGGAGAGACCGGGGAGACCGGGGAGTCCGGGGAGACCGGGGAGACCGAGGAGACCGGAGAGATCGGGGACACCGGGGAGACCGGAGAGACTGGGGAGACCGGGGAGACCGGGAGACCGGGAGACCGGGGAGACCGGGGAGACCGGGGAGATCGGGGAGACCGGGGAGATCGGAGAGACCGGGAAGACCGGGGAGACCGGGGAGACCGGGGAGACCGGAGAGACCGGGGAGACCGGGGAGACCGGAGAGTCCGGGGAGACCGGGGAGATCGGGGAGACCGGGGAGATCGGAGAGACCGGGGAGACCGGGGAGACCGGGGAGATCGGGGAGACCGGGGAGATCGGAGAGACGGGGAGAACGCGGAGACCGGGGAGACCGGGGAGATCGGGGAGACCGGGGAGACCGGGGAGACCGGAGAGACCGGAGAGACCGGGGAGACCGGAGAGACCGGGAGAGCGGGAGACCGGGGAGACCGGGGAGTCCGGGGAGACCGGGGAGATCGGGGAGACCGGGGAGATCGGAGAGACCGGGGAGACCGGGGAGACCGGGGAGATCGGGGAGACCGGGGAGATCGGAGAGACGGGGAGAACGCGGAGACCGGGGAGACCGGGGAGATCGGGGAGACCGGGGAGACCGGGGAGACCGGAGAGACCGGAGAGACCGGGGAGACCGGAGAGACCGGGAGAGCGGGAGACCGGGGAGACCGGGGAGACCGGGGAGACCGGGGAGATCGGGGAGACCGGGGAGATCGGAGAGACCGGGAAGACCGGGGAGACCGGGGAGACCGGGGAGACCGGAGAGACCGGGGAGACCGGGGAGACCGGGGAGTCCGGGGAGACCGGGGAGATCGGGGAGACCGGGGAGATCGGAGAGAACGGAGAGACCGGGGAGACCGGGGAGATCGGTGAGACCGGGGAGATCGGAGAGACGGGGAGACCGCGGAGACCGGGGAGACCGGGGAGAGGTCTCTCCGGTCTCTCCGGTCTCTCTCGTCTCTCCGGTCTCCCAGGTCTCCCCGGTCTCTCCGGTCTCCCCGGTCTCCCCGGTCTCCCCGGTCTCTCTGGTCTCCCCGGTCTCCCCGGTCTCTCTGGTCTCCCCGGTCTCTCTGGTCTCTCTGTTCTCCCCGGCCTCTCTGGTCTCCCCGGTCTCCCCGGTCTCCCCGGTCTCTCCGGTCTCCCCGGTCTCCCCGGTCTCCCCGGTCTCTCCGGTCTCCCCGGTCTCCCCGGTCTCCCCGATCTCCCCTGTCTCCCCGGTCTCCGCGGTCTCCCCGGTCTCTCCGATCTCCCCGGTCTCCCCGATCTCCCCGGTCTCCCCGGTCTCCCCGGTCTCTCCGATCTCCCCGGTCTCCCCGATCTCCCCGGTCTCCCCGGACTACCCGGTCTCCCCGGTCTCCCCGGTCTCTCCGGTCTCCCCGGTCTCCCCGGTCTCCCCGGTCTTCCCGGTCTTTCCGATCTCCCCGGTCTCCCCGATCTCCCTGGTCTCCCCGGTCTCCCGGTCTCTCCGGTCTCCTCGGTCTCCCCGGTCTCCCCGGTCTCCCCGGTCTCCCCGGTCTTCCCGGTCTCTCCGATCTCCCCGGTCTCCCCGATCTCCCCGGTCTCCCCGGTCTCCTCGGTCTCTCCGATCACCCCGGTCTCCCCGGTCTCCCCAGTCTCTCCGGTCTCCCTGGTCTCTCCGGTCTCCCCGGTCTCCCCGGTTACATAGTTTACTATTTCCGTAGGCATGAGCGGTCGTATGGTTTCGCCAGGCTTCGTGATTTTTGGGCCGCATGGAAAACTGCGGTTCGCGGAAGTGAGGATAATGTTGTTTGATCGGGGCGACAGTTGTGTTCCAGTGTGGCCAACTCCGATGTTTTCCCGCGGAATTGGGCTAGTTTTAGACCTGTTCCTGGATTGTGGTTTTTGGGGCTTCTTTTTATGCACATGCCGCTATTTACAAAAAAAATGTTTTTTACATCATGTGTTACAATTAAGAGCCGTCATATTCTACGTCTCATAATACATACTGTGAACTACCAATTCAAAGCCGCTGTGGTGGTCCCAGACTCGACCAGTCCAGGATTCGTCTAAACGCATATCGCGCATGTGCGCACATGCGCAATGATTGCTTTTATCTGTTCTGACGCGCTCTGATGTAGTGGCCTAGATTCGACCAAATAATACAACACGTTCGAATGAATGAAAATTATCACATAAGTTATTCCATTTTTATTTAAGATGTGCGTGATAACAATATTATTTCAATACTTGATGTATTACTAACGGAAACTACGTTAGTAAGAAAGGCGAATCCTGGCTCGGTATGAATATGGAACCGCTACCGTCGCGGTCCCAAATTCGTACGAATCCTGGACTGGTCGAATCTGGGACCACCACACCGCCTACTCTTTTTGAATACAGACTAAAGCATTGCCCACTCCAGCCTGGGCCACCCAGTTGTCCACAAATTAGGTTAATTCTCGCGCGCAAGGGTGAGATTACGTCAATACTAGTTCTTCTCTTTGTTGACAGTTGTTTGCGAGGATGGGCGTTATCCAAACTTAGATGCTGCCAACCCAGACGACATATTGTAAAGTACGATTCCCCTCGGGACGCGAGCGCGAGGGGGAGATACTTCGCAGGGTAAAGTGTTTGTGTGTGTGTTTGTGTGTGTGTGTGTGTGTGTTTGTGTTGTGTGTGTGTGTGTGTGTGTGTGTGTGTGTGTGTGTGTGTGTGTGTGTGTGTGTGTGTCTGTGTGTGTGTCTGTGTGTGTGTGTGTGTGTGTGTGTGTGTGTGTGTGTGTGTGTGTGTCTGTGTGTCTGTGTGTGTGTGTGTGTGTGTGTGAGTGTGTGTTTGTGTGTGTGTATGTGTGTGTGTGTGTGTGTCTGTGTGTGTGTGTGTGTGTGTGTGTTTGTGTGTGTGTGTGTGTGTGTGTGTGTGTGTCTGTGTGTGTGTCTGTGTGTGTGTGTGTGTGTGTGTGTGTGTGTGGTGTGTGTGTGTGTGTGTGTGTGTGTGTCTGTCTCTCTCTCTCTCTCTTCTCGTGTCCGCTCGCCAGAATCGGTTTGACCCCCGATTCAGTGTAAAGTGACAGACGCTCGTTCCAGGTTCGATCTCGGATATTTTATTCACAGTTGGACGTTCACGTTCGTATGCAATATTTCAAAAGAGTTTAACCTAGTACTTGTAACATCGAAGTCACTGAGTGTCTGTTGTCAGTCCACTCCAGTGCTCCTACATTTTAAAGTTTTAAATGAATGCCGGTAATTTTGATAGTCTCGTGTAATATGAGCTTCAGTCTCATATTCATGTTTAAATTCGAACAGCCAAAAGGAGGGTAAATCGCGAGCATCTTCTGTAGCTCACGATCTCCCCGGTCTCTCCGGTCTCCCCGGTCTCTACGGTCTCCCCGATCTCCCCGGTCTCTACGGTCTCCCCGGTCTCCCCGGTCTCCCCGGTCTCCCCGGTCTCCCCGGTCTCCCCGGTCTCTCCGGTCACCGCGATCTCTCCGGTCTCTCCGGTCTCCCCGGTCTTCCCGGTCTCTCCGGTCTCCCCGATCTCTCCGGTCTCCCCGATCTCCCCGGTCTCTCCGGTCTCCCCGGTCTCCCCGGTCTCCCCGGTCTCCGCGGTCTCCCCGGTCTCCCCGATCTCCCCGGTATCCCCGGTCTCTCCGGTCTCCCCGGTCTCCCCGGTCGCCCCGGTCTCTCCGGTCTCCCCGATCTCTCCGGTCTCTCCGGTCTCCCCGGTCTTCCCGGTCTCTCCGGTCTCCCCGATCTCTCCGGTCTCTCCGGTCTCCATGGTCTCTCCGGTCTCCCCGGTCTCTCCGGTCTCCCCGGTCTCCCCGGTCTCCCCTGTCTCTCCGATTTCCCGGTCTCCCCGATCTCCCCGGTCTCCCCGGTCTCCCCGGTCTCCCCGGTCTCTCCGATCTCCCCGGTCTCCCCGATCTCCCCGGTCTCCGCGGTCTCCGCGGTCTCCCCGGTCTCTCCGATCTCCCCGGTCTCCCCGGTCTCCCCAATCTCTCCGATCTCCCCGGTCTCTCCGGGGAGACCGGGGAGACCGGGGAGATCGGGGAGACCGGGGAGACCGGGGAGACCGGAGAGGCCGGGGAGACCGGGGAGACCGGGGAGACCGGAGAGACCGGGGAGACCGGGGAGACCGGGAAGACCGCGGAGACCGGAGAGACCGGGGAGACCGGGGAGACCGGAGAGACCGGGGAGACCGGACAGACCGGGGAGACCGGGGAGACCGGGGAGACCGGAGAGACCGGGGAGACCGGGGAGACCGGAAAGACCAGAGAGACCGGAGAGACCGGAGAGACCGGAGAGACCGGAGAGACCGGAGAGACCGGAGAGGCCGGAGAGACCGGAGGGACCGGGGAGGCCGGTGAGACCGGAGAGACCGGGGAGACCGGGGATACCGGGGAGATCGGAGAGACTGGGGAGATCGGGGAGAGCGAGGAGACCGGGGAGACCGGAGAGACCGGGAAGAACGGGGAGACCGGGGAGACCGGAGAGACCGGGGAGACCGGAGAGACCGGGGAGACCGGGGAGACCGGGGAGATCGGAGAGACCGGGGAGACCGCGGAGACCGGGGAGACCGGGGAGATCGGGGAGACCGGGGAGATAAGAGAGACCGGGGAGACCGGGGAGACCGGGGAGATCGGGGAAACCGGGAAATCGGAGAGACAGGGGAGACCGGGGAGATCGGGGAGACCGGGGAGACCAGGGAGACCGGAGAGGCCGGGGAGACCGGGGAGACCGGGGAGACCGGGGAGACCGGGGAGACCGCGGAGACCGGAGAGACCGGGGAGACCGGGGAGACCGGAGAGACCAGGGAGACCGGAGAGACCGGAGAGATCGGGGAGACCGGAGAGACCGGGAAGACCGGGGAGACCGGAGAGATCGGGGAGACCGGAGAGACCGGGGCGACCGGGGAGACCGGTGAGACCGGAGAGACCGGGGATACCGGGGAGATCGGGGAGACCGGGGAGACCGGGGGACCGGGGAGACCGGGGAGACCGGGGAGACCGGGGAGACCGGGGAGACCGGGGAGAACGGGGAGACCGGGGAGACCGGAGAGACCGGGGAGATTGGGGAGACCGGAGAGATCGGGGAGACCGGAGAGACCGGGAAGACCGGGGAGACCGGAGAGACCGGAGAGATCGCGGAGACCGGAGAGACCGGGGAGACCGGGGAGACCGGGGAGACCGGGGAGACCGGAGAGACCGGGGAGACCGGGGAGATCGGGGAGACTGGTGAGACCGGGGAGACCGGGGAGATCGGGAGCTAAAGAAGATGCTCGCGATTTACCCTCCTTTTGGCTGTTCAAATGTAAACATGAATATGAGACTGAAGCTCATATTACACGAGACTATCAAAATTACCGGCATTTATTTAAAACCTTAAAATGTAGGAGCACTGGAGTGGACTGACAACAGACACTCAGTGACTTCGATGTTACAAGTACTAGGTTAAACTCTTTTGAAATATTGCGAGAATTAACCTAATTTGTGGACAACTGGGTGGCCCAGGCTGGAGTGGGCAATGCGTTTGTCTGTATTCAAAAACAGTAGGCGGTGTGGTGGTCCCAGATTCGACCAGTCCAGGATTCGTACGAATTTGGGACCGCGACGGTAGCGGTTCCATATTCATACCGAGCCAGGATTCGCCTTTCTTACTAACGTAGTTTCCGTTAGTAATACATCAAGTATTGAAATAATATTGTTATCACGCACATCTTAAATAAAAATGGAATAACTTATGTGATAATTTTCATTCATTCAAACGTGGTGTATTATTTGGTCGAATCTAGGCCCAGGCATGACGTATGCCGTTGCCACTACACCAGAGCGCGTCAGAACAGATAAAAGCAATCATTGCGCATGTGCGCACATGCGCGATATGCGTTTAGACGAATCCTGGACTGGTCGAGTCTGGGACCACCACAGCGGCTTTGAATTGGTAGTTCACAGTATGTATTATGAGACGTAGAATATGACGGCTCTTAATTGTAACACATGATGTAAAAAACATTTTTTTTGTAAATAGCGGCATGTGCATAAAAAGAAGCCCCAAAAACCACAATCCAGGAACAGGTCTAAAACTAGCCCAATTCCGCGGGAAAACATCGGAGTTGGCCACACTGGAACACATCTGTCGCGCCGATCAAACAACATTATCCTCACTTCCGCGAACCGCTGATTTGCATGCGGCACAAAAATCACGAATCCTGGCGAAACCATACGACCGCTCATGCCTACGGAAATAGTAAACTATGTAACCGGGGAGACCGGGGAGACCGGAGAGACCGGGGAGACCGGAGAGACTGGGGAGATCGGGGAGACCGGGGAGACCGGGGAGACCGGAGAGACCGGGGAGATCGGAGAGACCGGGGAGACCGGGGAGTCCGGGGAGACCGGGGAGACCGAGGAGACCGGAGAGATCGGGGACACCGGGGAGACCGGAGACACTGGGGAGACCGGGGAGACCGGGAGACCGGGAGACCGGGGAGACCGGGGAGACCGGGGAGATCGGAGAGACCGGGGAGATCGGGGAGACCGGGAAGACCGGGGAGACCGGGGAGACCGGGGAGACCGGAGAGACCGGGGAGACCGGGGAGACCGGAGAGTCCGGGGAGACCGGGGAGATCGGGGAGACCGGGGAGATCGGAGAGACCGGGGAGACCGGGGAGACCGGGGAGATCGGGGAGACCGGGGAGATCGGAGAGACGGGGAGAACGCGGAGACCGGGGAGACCGGGGAGATCGGGGAGACCGGGGAGACCGGGGAGACCGGAGAGACCGGAGAGACCGGGGAGACCGGAGAGACCGGGAGAGCGGGAGACCGGGGAGACCGGGGAGATCGGGGAGACCGGGGAGACCGGGGAGACCGGAGAGGCCGGGGAGACCGGGGAGACCGGGGAGACCGGAGAGACCGGGGAGACCGGGGAGACCGGGAAGACCGCGGAGACCGGAGAGACCGGGGAGACCGGGGAGACCGGAGAGACCGGGGAGACCGGACAGACCGGGGAGACCGGGGAGACCGGGGAGACCGGAGAGACCGGGGAGACCGGGGAGACCGGAAAGACCAGAGAGACCGGAGAGACCGGAGAGACCGGAGAGACCGGAGAGACCGGAGAGGCCGGAGAGACCGGAGGGACCGGGGAGGCCGGGGAGACCGGAGAGACCGGGGAGACCGGGGAGACCGGAGAGATCGGGGAGACCGTGGAGACCGGGGATACCGGGGAGATCGGAGAGACTGGGGAGATCGGGGAGAGCGAGGAGACCGGGGAGACCGGAGAGACCGGGAAGACCGGGGAGACCGGGGAGACGGGAGAGACCGGGGAGACCGGAGAGACCGGGGAGACCGGGGAGACCGGGGAGATCGGAGAGACCGGGGAGACCGCGGAGACCGGGGAGACCGGGGAGATCGGGGAGACCGGGGAGATAAGAGAGACCGGGGAGACCGGGGAGATCGGGGAGACCGGGAAATCGGAGAGACAGGGGAGACCGGGGAGATCGGGGAGACCGGGGAGACCAGGGAGACCGGAGAGGCCGGGGAGACCGGGTAGACCGGGGAGACCGGGGAGACCGGGGAGACCGCGGAGACCGGAGAGACCGGGGAGACCGGGAGACCGGAAAGACCAGAGAGACCGGAGAGACCGGAGAGACCGGAGAGACCGGAGAGACCGGAGAGACCGGAGAGGCCGGAGAGACCGGAGGGACCGGGGAGGCCGGGGAGACCGGAGAGACCGGGGAGACCGGGGAGACCGGAGAGATCGGGGAGACCGTGGAGACCGGGGATACCGGGGAGATCGGAGAGACTGGGGAGATCGGGGAGAGCGAGGAGACCGGGGAGACCGGAGAGACCGGGAAGACCGGGGAGACCGGGGAGACGGGAGAGACCGGGGAGACCGGAGAGACCGGGGAGACCGGGGAGACCGGGGAGATCGGAGAGACCGGGGAGACCGCGGAGACCGGGGAGACCGGGGAGATCGGGGAGACCGGGGAGATAAGAGAGACCGGGGAGACCGGGGAGATCGGGGAGACCGGGAAATCGGAGAGACAGGGGAGACCGGGGAGATCGGGGAGACCGGGGAGACCAGGGAGACCGGAGAGGCCGGGGAGACCGGGTAGACCGGGGAGACCGGGGAGACCGGGGAGACCGCGGAGACCGGAGAGACCGGGGAGACCGGGGAGACCGGAAAGACCAGAGAGACCGGAGAGACCGGAGAGACCGGAGAGACCGGAGAGACCGGAGAGACCGGAGAGGCCGGAGAGACCGGAGGGACCGGGGAGGCCGGGGAGACCGGAGAGACCGGGGAGACCGGGGAGACCGGAGAGATCGGGGAGACCGTGGAGACCGGGGATACCGGGGAGATCGGAGAGACTGGGGAGATCGGGGAGAGCGAGGAGACCGGGGAGACCGGAGAGACCGGGAAGACCGGGGAGACCGGGGAGACCGGAGAGACCGGGGAGACCGGAGAGACCGGGGAGACCGGGGAGACCGGGGAGATCGGAGAGACCGGGGAGACCGCGGAGACCGGGGAGACCGGGGAGATCGGGGAGACCGGGGAGATAAGAGAGACCGGGGAGACCGGGGAGACCGGGGAGATCGGGGAGACCGGGAAATCGGAGAGACAGGGGAGACCGGGGAGATCGGGGAGACCGGGGAGACCAGGGAGACCGGAGAGGCCGGGGAGACCGGGGAGACCGGGGAGACCGGGGAGATCGGGAGCTAAAGAAGATGCTCGCGATTTACCCTCCTTTTGGCTGTTCAAATGTAAACATGAATATGAGACTGAAGCTCATATTACACGAGACTATCAAAATTACCGGCATTTATTTAAAACCTTAAAATGTAGGAGCACTGGAGTGGACTGACAACAGACACTCAGTGACTTCGATGTTACAAGTACTAGGTTAAACTCTTTTGAAATATTGCGAGAATTAACCTAATTTGTGGACAACTGGGTGGCCCAGGCTGGAGTGGGCAATGCGTTTGTCTGTATTCAAAAACAGTAGGCGGTGTGGTGGTCCCAGATTCGACCAGTCCAGGATTCGTACGAATTTGGGACCGCGACGGTAGCGGTTCCATATTCATACCGAGCCAGGATTCGCCTTTCTTACTAACGTAGTTTCCGTTAGTAATACATCAAGTATTGAAATAATATTGTTATCACGCACATCTTAAATAAAAATGGAATAACTTATGTGATAATTTTCATTCATTCAAACGTGGTGTATTATTTGGTCGAATCTAGGCCCAGGCATGACGTATGCCGTTGCCACTACACCAGAGCGCGTCAGAACAGATAAAAGCAATCATTGCGCATGTGCGCACATGCGCGATATGCGTTTAGACGAATCCTGGACTGGTCGAGTCTGGGACCACCACAGCGGCTTTGAATTGGTAGTTCACAGTATGTATTATGAGACGTAGAATATGACGGCTCTTAATTGTAACACATGATGTAAAAAACATTTTTTTTGTAAATAGCGGCATGTGCATAAAAAGAAGCCCCAAAAACCACAATCCAGGAACAGGTCTAAAACTAGCCCAATTCCGCGGGAAAACATCGGAGTTGGCCACACTGGAACACATCTGTCGCGCCGATCAAACAACATTATCCTCACTTCCGCGAACCGCTGATTTGCATGCGGCACAAAAATCACGAATCCTGGCGAAACCATACGACCGCTCATGCCTACGGAAATAGTAAACTATGTAACCGGGGAGACCGGGGAGACCGGAGAGACCGGGGAGACCGGAGAGACTGGGGAGATCGGGGAGACCGGGGAGACCGGGGAGACCGGAGAGACCGGGGAGATCGGAGAGACCGGGGAGACCGGGGAGTCCGGGGAGACCGGGGAGACCGAGGAGACCGGAGAGATCGGGGACACCGGGGAGACCGGAGACACTGGGGAGACCGGGGAGACCGGGAGACCGGGAGACCGGGGAGACCGGGGAGACCGGGGAGATCGGAGAGACCGGGGAGATCGGGGAGACCGGGAAGACCGGGGAGACCGGGGAGACCGGGGAGACCGGAGAGACCGGGGAGACCGGGGAGACCGGAGAGTCCGGGGAGACCGGGGAGATCGGGGAGACCGGGGAGATCGGAGAGACCGGGGAGACCGGGGAGACCGGGGAGATCGGGGAGACCGGGGAGATCGGAGAGACGGGGAGAACGCGGAGACCGGGGAGACCGGGGAGATCGGGGAGACCGGGGAGACCGGGGAGACCGGAGAGACCGGAGAGACCGGGGAGACCGGAGAGACCGGGAGAGCGGGAGACCGGGGAGACCGGGGAGATCGGGGAGACCGGGGAGACCGGGGAGACCGGAGAGGCCGGGGAGACCGGGGAGACCGGGGAGACCGGAGAGACCGGGGAGACCGGGGAGACCGGGAAGACCGCGGAGACCGGAGAGACCGGGGAGACCGGGGAGACCGGAGAGACCGGGGAGACCGGACAGACCGGGGAGACCGGGGAGACCGGGGAGACCGGAGAGACCGGGGAGACCGGGGAGACCGGAAAGACCAGAGAGACCGGAGAGACCGGAGAGACCGGAGAGACCGGAGAGACCGGAGAGGCCGGAGAGACCGGAGGGACCGGGGAGGCCGGGGAGACCGGAGAGACCGGGGAGACCGGGGAGACCGGAGAGATCGGGGAGACCGTGGAGACCGGGGATACCGGGGAGATCGGAGAGACTGGGGAGATCGGGGAGAGCGAGGAGACCGGGGAGACCGGAGAGACCGGGAAGACCGGGGAGACCGGGGAGACGGGAGAGACCGGGGAGACCGGAGAGACCGGGGAGACCGGGGAGACCGGGGAGATCGGAGAGACCGGGGAGACCGCGGAGACCGGGGAGACCGGGGAGATGGGGAGACCGGGGAGATAAGAGAGACCGGGGAGACCGGGGAGATCGGGGAGACCGGGAAATCGGAGAGACAGGGGAGACCGGGGAGATCGGGGAGACCGGGGAGACCAGGGAGACCGGAGAGGCCGGGGAGACCGGGTAGACCGGGGAGACCGGGGAGACCGGGGAGACCGCGGAGACCGGAGAGACCGGGGAGACCGGGGAGACCGGAAAGACCAGAGAGACCGGAGAGACCGGAGAGACCGGAGAGACCGGAGAGACCGGAGAGACCGGAGAGGCCGGAGAGACCGGAGGGACCGGGGAGGCCGGGGAGACCGGAGAGACCGGGGAGACCGGGGAGACCGGAGAGATCGGGGAGACCGTGGAGACCGGGGATACCGGGGAGATCGGAGAGACTGGGGAGATCGGGGAGAGCGAGGAGACCGGGGAGACCGGAGAGACCGGGAAGACCGGGGAGACCGGGGAGACCGGAGAGACCGGGGAGACCGGAGAGACCGGGGAGACCGGGGAGACCGGGGAGATCGGAGAGACCGGGGAGACCGCGGAGACCGGGGAGACCGGGGAGATCGGGGAGACCGGGGAGATAAGAGAGACCGGGGAGACCGGGGAGACCGGGGAGATCGGGGAGACCGGGAAATCGGAGAGACAGGGGAGACCGGGGAGATCGGGGAGACCGGGGAGACCAGGGAGACCGGAGAGGCCGGGGAGACCGGGGAGACCGGGGAGACCGGGGAGACCGGGGAGACCGCGGAGACCGGAGAGACCGGGGAGACCGGGGAGACCGGAGAGACCGGAGAGATCGGGGAGACCGGAGAGACCGGGAAGACCGGGGAGACCGGAGAGATCGGGGAGACCGGAGAGACCGGGGCGACCGGGGAGACCGGTGAGACCGGAGAGACCGGGGATACCGGGGAGATCGGGGAGACCGGGGAGACCGGGGGACCGGGGAGACCGGGGAGACCGGGGAGACCGGGGAGACCGGGGAGACCGGGGAGAACGGGGAGACCGGGGAGACCGGAGAGACCGGGGAGATTGGGGAGACCGGAGAGATCGGGGAGACCGGAGAGACCGGGAAGACCGGGGAGACCGGAGAGACCGGAGAGATCGCGGAGACCGGAGAGACCGGGGAGACCGGGGAGACCGGGGAGACCGGGGAGACCGGAGAGACCGGGGAGACCGGGGAGATCGGGGAGACTGGT
>CBDHHR010001110.1:0-5000 GCA_965263245.1 Metamycoplasmataceae bacterium
GCGCGACTAATGGGGGCTGGACACAATAATAATATTCTAACGATGGACGGCAGTTGTAGCTTCCGACTGATGAATACTAGGAAAATCAGTCCATAAATATCTTGTGTTATACGTTTCTTATCTTAAATGTCCGATTTAATATTGAGTTTACCACACTATCATAGGCACATAGCGATTTACGTAGTGCAGATAATCGACACGATGCTAAGCTGCATGTGTCTTTTACGGGATTTGCGTTTTACATTGCTGTACGTTGTGGTTTCGATAAGCACTTATATCTGACAAGTTGTCTAAATGCCCATAATCATAACACATGTATACGTTTGGCCCAAACAGGTCGTATTGCGCGAAAACTGGCACTCTTCATTATTAGTCAAGATCGCCAAACACAAGTACTTGCCGCTATTGCCACCATAATAATCGATTAAAATTCATGATTTCCGTGATCATTGTCACCGGCAAAATGTTCCACTGCTTCTGCTTGTAATAATCCTTCGGACAATATAACTGAAATACGCTATTTCGGGACAGTTCGATTATTACGACCAAAACAAAGCAAAGTCCTATATGTTAACATGGAGTATATAGACCTTCTGCCCCCAACTGCCCCCAGCCTCGTTTTCGCGCGCGAGACTTGCAGGCCCTATTGACTCAGTGAGCCTACGCCATAGTTCTCTGTGTGCAATATATTGTTACCTCAGAAATAGATGTAATATAGAAAGGGAAGACGAACAATCGTATGTGTTTGTGAAAGCTCTGAGACATTAATGTTCTGAGAACAATATAAGGCTAAATATGTGATATGTTCATTATTTATGTCTCAGTTCTAACACGTTTGATACCTCAGTGTCACAACAACGATTACAGAATCATTTACATATTTCGTTGGGAGTGTTCAGTATATTTCCATGTAAGGGGAATAATGATGCTTTACTAGATGGTCACCATAGTCATCAAAGAAACGTAGTCAACATGACCTGAATGAAGCCCCTGTTTTATAAATAACTTTGGACTGTCCAAAGATGATTTTAACTTCTAGGTGGCTCTACTAGTGATTGTAACTCGAACAACAGAAACAGCGGTCACTTATAACAACGGGTACTCAATATCATCACGAAAATAAATGTCTTACAGAGGTGAATAATAAAAGCTTCGGTTGTGTCTACCTGTGCTCCGACGTTCTTGTTTCCCCAAGACAGAGCCCAGGCGACTTTGGTGTTCAAGAACTCTTCAGCCTTGTCGAGGTACGCCTGCTCGCCGGTGGCTTTGTGCAACCACATGGCACCCCATGCCAATTCGTCCTTGAAACCACCCAATGACCTACAATGTACCGCTGACTTCACCTTGCAGAACTGAAGTAATGGAAGCATGGGTCTCGCTTCTCGAATCTGTCAAGTTAGTATTGCTGATGTTGGCATAAGAACTTGGTTTTGTTTGTTTGGGGAATCTCTGAATGTGACAACGGTGTTGTTGATGACGGATACGTGGTCAAGGTAGAACACTGACCAGCGGTATTGAGTCGCGATGGCGGTTAGATGGCAATCGTTACTATATAAATTAACAAAGAGACTGACGATGATAATGTTGATCGTGAGCATTGATTTTGTGTCAGAAAAGAAGGATGATTTGGTTTCTCTTTCGAGCACTTTCCAGACGGAAACGCCAAATGGTGCAGTTCTCTTCGGTGCCGTCTCTCGCCAATGTGGGGAGCGGTGGCCGCGCGGTAGAGCGCCGCACTGTCAATCGAGGGGACGGTGTGGTTCAATCCCACCTACCGCCGTTTCGAAACTTGGGCAATTTCTTCACCCCACATATGCCTGTGTCTTTCGGAAGAGACACTAAATGCCGGTGGTCCCTTCTGTCTGGTGTCTATGCCAGGAGAAATAAAAGATCCCACACAGGGTAAATGTGTAACCTGTAGTTGACGGTGCCGGTGGCGGTGGCGGTGGCGGTGGCGGTGGCGGTGGCGGTGGCGGTGGCGGTGGCGGTGGCGGTGGCGGTGGCGGTGGCGGTGGCGGTGGCGGTGGCGGTGGCGGTGGCGGTGGCGGTGGCGGTGGCGGTGGCGTTCAGGATAATGAAAATAGTTGTGTTGGCCGCGGTGGTATTGGTAGTGCTCTCTTTTGGAACGGAACGGAGACGATGATATTCTAAAGAGATTACGATAGTGTAAGGTTCTTACTTGTAGAAGTTTGCAGCTTTCGGAATGGAGTCGATGTATGTCTTCTGGTAGTTGTACCCAAAGTCGTACAGACGTCGTGCATGAGTTAGTAGCGTGTCTGCATATGTGGGGTCTGTAACGACAACGAACAAAAGTCGATATTTATGTTATCACAAACATAACAGGCACTGGTTATAGACAGTTTGACAAATGCATCGTAGATGAGACGGATGTATATTCAAAACGTCTGCTTGCAATCAGACGGATTATCCTTTACACAGTTCAAACGGCAACTCGGTGAAATTTGTCAAATGAGCAATTCCGTCGGTCTTCATAGTAACTCATTTCAAGCCTGTTTCTGTTAATATGAGTTACAGGGAAATTCAGATGTAACGAATTTCCAATATATAGCAAATGTAGTGAGCGATTCGTTTTGCCGGACGTTTACACTACTCTACATAATTAGTGTATACACATGGCTTTGTGGGAAAAATAAAACAATATAGAAGGACTATGTGTGATTGAGATAATATACATGCACCAGTGATATTCTAAAAATGAAAGTAGTTGGCAGGACATGTCAATAAATACTTTCAAAAGAACAAATAGAGATGGCAGCACAAGGCTCATAGGATTGAAGAGTAACGTGTGCGTGGGAACATAGCGCACAGACATATCGCGGAAAAAAGGCCGAGAGAGGAGAAATGTTGCAGGGAACCATAACAGGTGGAGACGAATGTCAGACAGACCGGAACGACCCATGTGAACGGACCATCTCGGCGTAAGGAGGAAGAAGAAGGAGAAGACGTAGAAGACGAAACAATGATACGTAACACAATAACATCATTCATCTGGCACCTGTTGGTCTGAACACGATGGACGCTGCAGCCATGGCTGCTGCCGTCTCTGCCGCCACCTCAGTGCCGCCGTGGCTCTCGTCGAGCAGGAAGGCGGGACGGGCCATGTTCATGTCCTCAGGTCGACCCCAGAAATTGTGGTCAGCCGCTCCGTCACCGACCTATTAGGAACGCAACATCTCGTCGTTTTAGGCAAATCTGGGGCAACCTGTTCATGACCACGAATAGTGCCTTCATTTATCTTATATAATATACACATTTTACTAAGTTACAACGCCAAACATGTTCTCTCCGTTGCAGTCCCGCATTCAAAACATGCAAACTTTCCTTTCGTTCAGCTGGTAATCTGTGTATAAATCGACGTGATGATATGAAATCTTTCGAACTTACGGATGTTGATGTTTCATCATATGGGAACTCCATGAAGCTTGTTATAATATACCGTCCACTCCGTCGAAAAAGAACGAACATTCGTACGCTGACTTTCTTGTTGAATTTACTGGTTTCATCGAACATTATGCATTCATGACCACCCGTTTTGCGATTGTCGGCGATTTCAACATCCACTGAGATGTGCCTTCCGACAACAATGTGAAAAGTTTCGCTGATCTGAGTCACTCAATATCATTCAACATGCCCACGCTCCAACACACATTGACGGTCAAACAATTGATCTGATCCTCACTCCATCCGGAAATCATTGCATCACTGCGACAAAAACAACGTTGCTGCTCTCCGATCATCTTTGGGTGGAATGTCTCGTCGACATGGAGAAACCGGTCGTTCCGCGGAAAACAATCACGTACCTGCGTTTTGTAGTGACATCGCCTCGTCTTTACCGACCGCGATCTCATCCGGCAAACTAACAACAACTGAACTTGCAAACCACTACAATGTGGTCTTGAGCAAACTTGTCTAGAAGCATGCACCACTACAGACATGTCGCATCGCCGGTCGTCCACTGGTACCCTGGTATAATAAGAAGGTTATCAAAGCCAAACAAATTAGGCGACAGTGTGAACGGAAGTGGCGTCACACAGCACTTCAAGTAAATCGTGAAATCCATAAGACACAATGCGCAGAGGTAAAGAGGACGATCATAAAAGCGAAGTCTGACTACTATACCTCTGAGATAGAACAGTGCGGGTGTGACAATCGGCGACTGTATCGTCTATTAAACGGACTGCTGCAGCGAAGAAAGTCCCACTATCTGCCAGTTAACAACAACATGCACGAACTCGCATCAAGATTCTCAACCTTCTTCTCGGCGAAAATTGAGACGATTCGTGTGACATTTCAATCCCATTCCACACTCGCCTCGTCCTCGACCAGAGACCACCGTCCAGCGCCATGGGTATCACGACTTGAATTGTTTCCAACAGCGACGACATCAGACATCCACAGTTTGCTCATCAAGTCACCTACAACATCCTACGTGCTTGACCCCTTACCTACATGGCTGTTAACACGTGAGTGATAACGTAGTACCATTCCTAACACAACTCATCAATTCTTCCATAGCATATGGTGTTGTTCCGTGCTGCCTGAAACACGCCAATATCACTCCTGTGCCTAAGAAAGCCAATCTCGATCGGGACAATATGAACAGTTATCGACCAATATCAAACCTACCTTTTGTATCAAAGCTACTCGAAAGATACGTTGCACGCTGCCTGCTGGGCAGCGTGCAACGTGACTGCTAACAATCTCTTTGAAAGATATCAATCAGCATACAAATCTCACCACTCCACGGAAACTGCGCTTGTTCTGGTACAGAATGACATCCTCGGGGCACTTGACCGGCGGTAAGGAGTAATTCTAATCCTACTCGACATGTCGGCTGCCTACGACACAGTTAACCATGAAATACTCCTCAGCCGTTTAGAACATCGCTACGGAATGGCTGGCTCCGTGCTAGCATGGATGCGGTCGTATCTAACCGATCGGTCGCAGTGTGTATATCTACAAGGTGGTGCTTCCAGCAA
>CBDHHR010001111.1:5000-10318 GCA_965263245.1 Metamycoplasmataceae bacterium
CCATTAGGTTTGCACTAATGCCGATAACAAAATAATACGTATATTCTAAAAACTCGACACTATCGCAATCGGTTCTTACGTACGGACCCAACCTTCCTTTTCTCTCCCGACCTTTGTCATTTAAAAATACCACTAGTATTGCAACAAGCGGTTGGCGCTGTTGGTTCAGGTTCTACGCGGTAGGCAGGCTGCTGCCATGGCCTAGCTATGTGGCATTGGGTTGACGCAACGATGCTGCGTGTTTCCTAACACGTTATTATAGTGTTATTATGACGATCACGCACGAACTATCCAGTTAACTTCTTTTCCGAGGACGGGCATTGTTGCTATATACCACATAAATGTTGAATATAAGTGTAACAAAAGCGTGTTATTGCGTCTAAATGAATAACATCACGTGAAAATTCGGTCATGTTTGTGCGGGAAACCTGCGACGTAATTACCAGTTCTTTGAACTCTGGCGGGCCTACTTGTGGATATTTTCGTGGACTAATTGAATTTTCCTCATTACAAGGCAAATATAGTCAAATCTAATTTCTAGGATCTTAGTTATGATTCAGTTTATGGACCCATACTGGCCAGTACAGTCAACGTATCCTATTTGTGAGTGTTACAGCAAAATGGCTGTTTACCAGTGGTGATAATGGGGATCCAACCCAAATATTTATTGTTATTGTTATTATTGTGCTTTTACTTACTAAGTAGAAATATAAGACTTTCTTAATTCTTCCCCGCTGGCTCTGTGTGCCAATAATAAGAAACTCTGTCTTATTGACATATCACTTTGAACTATATCGTCAGTCGTCCAGTGGAAATGTCACCTAGATATATTATTTGAATATGTATACGTGTATGCCAGCCCGTGCGCGCATGTGTATGTAAGCGTGCTTATGGTGTGGTGTATGTAAACTAAGCTACGCCCCCCCCCCCCCGAGACGTCTCGAACCGCCATTGTCAAATATTCAATGGCTACGACCCGACGCAGCAAACGTAGCTCCATCGGTATATCGTGAAGATGATGCCACCGTTGCACTTTCTCGGAACGTCTGAATTATGATTGCCACCGAGAACGTAATGCTGCGGTCACTAATCGGTATATGACATGCACGGCTTGCGTTAATCGTAGGCAACACGGATGACGTTGAAATCAGCGCACTGTAAGTTACATCATCTTCGTCATTGCCGGTTACGTCATCGTCGTCAGGTACAAATAATCCGGCTCTGATGTGGACATCGAGCAGCGGAAGGAAAGTAGGTCGCACACAGAAACATGACAAAACACCGGGAAAACAAGCGAAGACTTCGACTGAACCAAAACGTGTCGTGTACTGGAGGAGGTGCACTGCACTGCTCTGCTCTGCTCTGCTCTGCTCTGCTCTGCTCTGCTCTGCTCTGCTCTGCTCGGCACGGCACGGCACGGCACGGCACGGTACTGCACTGCACTGCACTGCACTGCACTGCACTGCACTGCACTGCACTGCACTGCACTGCACTGCACTGCACTGCACTGCACTGCACTGCACTGCACAGGCAGAAGGGTGGGAAAGATGATGTAGTGATTGGAACCTACAATGAAATTGACACAACGGAAACAACAAAGGATCTGTTAATGTCAACTAACTTAGTTTATTACATATAAGATATACATGTCTAATAAGATAAAGGCGTATCGTACAATCGTCTTTCAGAAAAACACCACCGGTCTAGTAGAATCACCATCGGTGAAAAGTTAGGTAAGGTCAGGTGATGAGATGTAAACTTATTTTTAAAATATTTCATATTTGTCCAAAACTATGTCAACAACTATCGATGTGTGTTTACAAACAGTCCCGACAAAACATCGCGACAGCGCTGATCCCGACAAATCAGTTATCCGCACTGATCGAGTGAGCGGGCGGTGGACCCACCAACTCTCACTCAGGCTCAATTACACGGTGTCGTCTGTCAAATAACTGCGCGCGACTTAATGAGAACTGGAGACATAACGTCATGCTACACATCGATGTTAGATGCGAACGCTGGCGACTGTTTACACCGACTGGTAGGTCAACTTGAACACCCACGCCCACCGACAGGGCATCTTGGCAGCGCTGATGACGGGCATCTGAAGCTGGATGCCAGCAGTGCCACCTAGCGGCGTCCACTTCACTAAGCCAGGGTATCCCAGCATGGAGACGGCGAGGCCCGTCTGCGGAGAGGCTGAACCCAACTTGAGGACGTCGTTCTCGGGCCACGCCAGCATGATGCAGTACACGGCCGTCCCTCCGTCGTCTGTCTTCTTGCTCGTGTACCTGAAGACAAGTGGGACAGACATTCAAACGAAAACTGTTCCTGCATACCCACATGTTTATGAGTAGAAGTCACACGCATTCTATTGACAAAATGTACGTATTAAAAATACTTTCTGCACGAACAGCGGTAATTTGATGAAGTCCAGCGCGTATCAAATGTACGTGTTTTATACAGCTTTTTTCGTTTGAAATCAGTTATTAAAAAAATATGCACAACTAACGATAATATATATATATATATATATATATATATATATATATATATATATATATATATATATATATATATATAGTGCAAAAGGAAGAGAGAAAGACGAATCTTGAATTTTGCCACACATTTTAGTATAGTAAAACGTGGTCATTGTCCAGGGCCGTTGAATAAAACCATAAAGATGACCGGTGGCTCAGGGAATAATTGTGTTGACAGAACATTCTTGGCCTGTGTGGCTTGTCTCGGACATCTAGCCTGACTGGAGCACCAGTACACAGTGGCACATACGCATGAACCTTTCAGTTGTATAACTCTATTAACAAAACGAAAACGCGCAGCTTTACATCCAAATAAAATGACGAACGAGACTGGATCACTGTTACTCACGAATACGTGCGCTCACGCGGACAAAGCAACGGTAAACAAGGCAACGGTAAGATTGAAATTCCTTTTTGACCGATAAAATGCCATTTCGTGACAATACTACATATTGAATCGTGCAAGATCGCTCTTAACAAATAAATAGCACATGTCTGATCCCGTTGGAAACTGGCAAAATGTCACGACCCTAAAAACAATTACATATTAACAATATTATTCTGTAAGTGGTTTCACGCAATGTACGTTGCGTAACTATTATCATGCGCCATGGCACAAATAAAGTTCTTGGAAGGAGAACGTCCCACACGTGTTCCTTATTCGTTTCCAAGTATTCGATTATTTGGCACTGGGTCACGATGTTTTTGGTCGAACCAAGGTCAAAAAGGTGGACATTTATCACAGCTCGGAAACAACGGAGAAAACACTCGTGCCGACGTTAGACTCATTAACGGAGGAGGAAATAATAAATATCGTTGTTTTTACTGCACAATGGTGTCTGGCAATTTCCAAATTCACTCAGCCGTATCTGTACGTTACAAGAGCTAAGTGGAGACGCCGCCAAAACCACGCAAAAAGTCGCCGCATCAGTCACGCAATTGTATAAATTCTGCGTAGCGCGCCAACGCTCCATTGTTGCGCGCGCTATCGTTTTTTGCCCATCGATATGCGTTTGACATTGGGTGACGTCCTTTTTTCGTGGTCGTACATCACCGCAAATGAAGTTGGGCGAATGGTGATTGCCCGCGTAATGAGCGGCATTGTTGTAGGCAAAAAGCTGAATACTACCAAAAAAAACGTCGAAATGCCTTTCTTTATATCGTTCGGGGTCAGAAACGTGCTACGTAGGTATAAATAATATATATCAACATCTGCCGTCCAGATTTAGTTGAATGATGACACAACATGTGGTGTTGTATGCAATACCTAGAATTAATCGCTATGATTCCGCCAATAAGTGGCTTTTTCAACGTCTGTTGTGTTATTTATATATCGTAAAACCAGACAGTGACGAGGCAATCATTTCCATAATAACGACAGCAATGAAGACTAAGGCGTATTTCTGGCAGTCGTCCACCTAACACGTACATGTATCCAAACATTAATTAAATTTTACGACATCCGATTCTGCATGCTCAGGAAATGTTAGATGTGACCAGTCAATCATTACCATAATAACGGCGGCAATGAAGACGAATGTTTATTTCTGGCCGCAATCAAGCCAACGCGTACATTTGTCCAAACATTAAATGTTACGACATCTGCACACTCGGGAAATGTTAGGTGTCAAAACGAGGTTAAGATGTTTCCACGTGTGCGTTGTTGTTATAGGTCATATGCATCGATGGGGTCATACAGTTATTGTTGGTTGTTATATGTTGCCTAGGGAAACCGGAGCTAGTTTGTTAAATCACTATATGAAATCTGCAATATAAGCATAACAACGAAACCCGTCTTCTGTGCAATAATGATTACGTATACATCTGCTGTGTTTGAAGAAACGTATGCATAGTGAGAAAAATCAAATCCTAATGCGAAGAATCCAGTTTTATTCATAGTCACTACGGAACCGCGTATATCATAGATGACTAAACTACAGTGACATGTTCACGTTGTTTTCAGTCACATGCTCACGATAAAAGAAATTAAATGCAATCAATCAATTTGGTGCAACGCCTCCTTCAATCGCCGTGATCGTGGAAGGGTTAGCAAGTGGAGCGCTGCGCATGCTCCGTATATGGTGAGAGAAACATGTAATACGTCGAAAATAAGTTAGCCAATTAGCTAGCTAATTAGTTAATTAGCCTAGCCAGCTGGCTAGCGAGTAGCGACATTTGTTTCTTTTTAGCTTTTTTTTTACATGAAATGATATTTGTTTTTGAAAGTAATAACGGCATTGACATATTATGCGTTTAGTTTCGTTCGTTTCTATATTATAATCGGTATACAAACTGGATATATAAAAAAAGACATGGGTTGATAAGATAAATATGTTTATTGACACCGTAAGTTGATTCAGTGATACTTTCGTGTAGCAGCTCTGTATAACTGATGCTGATGACTGCAGAGGTTATAGACTGCCAACAAAGTCGTCAGTCTGGGATTCAAGGAACTACTAGGCCGTGCGCATTAGAACATCGAACATAATTCGCGCGATACACTGCTGCGATTTGCAATTACAAAACCGAAACTGGAAGAGAGTACCCTTTCACCTACGTGCACTTGCCAAGAAAAGCTACTGGGAACCTGCAGAACTAATCAACCAGATGGCACCGCAACTCAGGAGCTCACGCCATTAACCGCCAGCGTCCCGTTGCGTGGTTACGCCGCTTGCATTCATTATAACCAGCATTTCTTAATTAACACACGTTGTAGATATGCCTTATAGTTCCAACAATTAGATACTAAAAGACCTCAAAGATTAACTGAAACAAAAT
>CBDHHR010001112.1:0-20000 GCA_965263245.1 Metamycoplasmataceae bacterium
CCGTTGAACGGATCTACGACTTGTTTGTTTTGTTTAGTTTCATTGACTACAGTGTATGCAATAAAATAGCGCATCCCGTCAATTTGATGTATATCGCGAGTGACTCTCTGATTCAAACATTTTGAAAATGCCAACGCTACATAAATATATATGTTGGAACCTCTATTGGATGGTCACTATTTGCGTGTTACATCTACGTGTCCATCACGTAAGAAACCAGAATGAATGCCGACCCTATGACACGTTCGTGCATGTCAGCGAATAATTAGCGGAAATCTCGGCATATGTTGTAATGTGACCTGTTAAAGGGCAACAAAAGGCAACGGTTTCGTATCATACACTTAATAGAGTTTATACAAACTAACAATTTCCACATATACTCAATTTTTTAACGTCAGCGGTTTACTCAGAATGTGATCTTAAAGTCTAAAAATCTAAAGAAATCCATGATGGCCTAGACACCACCATCTTAACTGGTGACGTATTCGTTTGGCTTGGCCTGGCGAATAAGCGCGCGGCATTCTAGGTCTCTGCTGAGGCCGGTCAGCTTCCTGCGATGTCAGTACGCTTGCCTACGGGACAACAACACCGAGTCTTCGTTTAGTTGGCGTGACATGTAGCAGCTGCTTAGACCTAAATCTGTGGTCAACAAGTAATTATGAAGTAGACATACATCACCAGTGGATGGAACAAGATCCAACAAAACGTCGCCGACCGTCGTCTTCTTAAACCCGGGGCAGGGCTGACAATATTTAGCCATGGATGGACCTAAAAGCTAAACCGTCGAAGCAACGCATATATCAAGCTGGCCGAGACATCAATGATCAGATCGCAAGAAGGTTAGTATGATGTACTATTTTTTCTGTGTATTTAATTGTGTTTTTTGCAGACGTCAAGCACACGTAACGTTTTTGTGCTGTTAAAAGTAGTGTTGACCGCCGTAGACCGGCTATCGATTGATGATGGCTCGGTCATCGATGTGTTGACGAAGCCCGATGCCGATGGCGATGTCCATCGATGACAGCTAATCTGTTTCTATGGTATCACGTCCACATGTGTAAATACTAAGATATACTTGAACCAAGCTAGGACAATAGCACAATTTATATCATCGCAGAATTTAGTACAATGCAGAATAAATAATTTTGCCTTTAGAAGAAACTTGAATAACAGAACTTGAACATGACACGTCTTATGGGTGATAATATGTCATCGGCGGAGGGACTGTGGCCTTGGATTGTCGTTGGCACTTATTTGTAAGTTCAGTAAAGTTAACTAACCGCTCATAGTGACATAGTCATTTATTTCCATTGATGTGAATGTAGGCTATGTCAGAGTAAGGTGACATTGATTAATACAGCTAGTAAAGATCAGTGTGTTCAGATATGTGCTAAGAAACAATGAAAATGTTATGATGCTGAAAACTAGAAATTCAGTCAGTATTTATTTAAACATTAAGTTTTTACAAAGTTTTGTTAGTTGCATTTTTCTGTTAGTTTCCAATTATGAGATACACATCTGACTATATTTATCATAATTTTATCAAGTTTCTGCATGCACTTTGACACCCCACTTTCAAAATTAGTTTCACCTTCGAGTAGCAGTATTTATGACTGTTTAATGGTTGGTGGAATTCAATGATTGTTTGAAATCCATGGACAGTAGCTGCATGCATGTTTTAAAGTAAATCTTCATTTAAACTACTCATTTTTTTTTATCTGCAACAAGTTGTGTTTATTTTGATGTTTTATTAGCTTTTTAGATGTGACGTCCACTGGTTAAAGATCTATTGTCACCTGTAAGTGATAATTGAAAAAAGCTAAGTTTTATTTTAGATAATTATATAGTGAAAATTCATACACTTGATTGGTATTAAAAATTGTCTGCTGCATTCTCACACTATGGCTGTGTTTCTCACTTTTTGGTAATCTCATATGAATAACCAGAGGAAATGCCAATTAGGTGATGATGCAATTAATTATTTCACGTTCCTTTGTTGTTGGTTACAGAAAACAGTGATTGTCACTCCTGTATCACATTGTGGCATCCACACGCATGTGCATACGCTGCAATTGTTGAGGAAGAAGATACGACAATGTATCTGGAGCAAAGTTCAGCAGCATTCAATGCCCTGCCTGAAGTCAGTCATCACAGCACTTTCTGGGAGCCTAGCTCACTAAATTCTGTCATACTGGACAGGTGGAGGTCTATAAGAGTTATCTGCCCCAAGAGACAGCACTTCTATGAAGGTATGACAGCAGTCGTAACTACAAGGGGACTTTTGCGACAAGGGGACTTTTGCGATAAGTTGCATTTGAATCCTTGCTTGTACAGTTCTCTTCACATTGCACCAAGCTGTATAAAGTAGCACATAGTAATTGCAGTATTGCTTCATATTTCTAAGATAATCCAGGTATGGCATTTGAATGAACTCCTAGTAACTGTGTCATGGGGGGACAAAACACAGCTGTAAACAGTTACTGTGTACACTTATGAATACAGCTACTTGTGTAATTAATAATTTCTCTGTTTTTGATAAAATAAATAACACGTCATTATCACTGAATGTATTAAAATATAATATAAAAATACATAAAAATACAGTCACTGTATGTACATGATACAAAGTGAAACATTAAGATTAGAACAACAAGTGATAATTGGGAGTGGAATGTGATAGTGGAATTCCTGGTCAATGTGTTGTTATTTAACTTATGGTTACTAATTTGGCTAATGTTTGGTTACTAAAACAATGACTTCTTACATGATTATCAAATGAAATTACAAAAAATTAGTACATGTTTATAATCATGTAGAAAAACGTTGCAAAGTTGTCTAAATACTAATCAGTTAATGCAAGCACTATATTCATTGTAGGAATGAAATCACGATTGATGTTATCTGCTCTTGCGGGGAACTATCGGCCACGTCCTGTCCCAGGCATCCCTGTTAACACAGATGTCATCTTCGAGAAACAATGATTAAACTGGAGGTTGCGCAACAGAAAACAAGTCCGACATAACCGTCTACCCATGCTGATGAGCCACATAATCCATGTGGTGATGGGAAAAGTTACACTGCCACTAATCACTGTACCAACAGGGGTTGCTTGATCGGGGCAAATGTGCCAAAACCGAGTAAGGAAGATCTGCGGGCTGCATGGCTCAATCGTTTTGTACATTAGTCAAGCCTTTGAGAGCAAAGTGATATCCCTCGTGCTGCTCTCCAAGCGAGGACAGGGAACTTTGTCCTGATTAGGTGGCTGGTGCATGCTGGCAGTACTCGATGAACACTCCGGCCCAACTTGCTGTGAACCCACCAGTAAACTGCCTATAGACAGCCCACCCGAGCAACCTGAAATAAACGTGTTCAGATAAATATACATACGACATTGTAAATAAGATGAAAATTAATCAATGATCCTTTTAATTTAAAATATATAATTAAAGACACACCCCATTTCAAACATGTGGTGCTTTTTAAGAAAGAAAAAAATAAATGTGTGGCAGTATTATAGCATATTGCATCTAATGTTGACAATATGCACTTTTAAATCGCTGTGTGGCATTAGAAACCATTGAGGATCTATTTCTATAATTTGGAATAAAATGAATTAGGGTATTGCTAGTAAGCTCAAGAAATGTTTATTAATTTGATTGAACCATTCTGAAAGCTGTCAAACGTAAACATCTTGTCTAAAACCTCTAATGACAACTCCAGTCCCTGCATTCACATATTTGGGTTGTCATCTCATAATGGATAACCAGAGAAAATGTCAATTAGATTATTATTGTGAAAAGACTAGGCACTATAATTTACTCTATGATCCATTCTATACTTTGGGCAGTAGTAGGAACTATGCACTATGTTTACAAATATACCTGCCATTTTCACTACATAAAAATCATAATGGTTCCATGTGTTGTATCTATAAGTAATGATAACTATAATTTTTAATTATAGTGCTACTTTGTTTGATGTTGTATTGTTGCTTCTTATTTGATGCATTAACGTTTATTGCAACATAATTATATAAAATGTATGCACAGTATACTTACTTGTTTGTTGATGGCCAGTTATATATATGTATATGGTTCAGTGCAACCAATACATTCCGAAGCACCAGTTGCTCGAAGCAGAGAATTTCAAATCCGACTTTTCGTAATACACAGCAGTCCACCTGTCATAAAAAATCGAACATTAAGAAATATTTTATGTGAATCATTGCAAACATGGATTATTATTCTGAATGAACATAATTTCACAAAGCATGAATTCTGACACATTTCCTGTATTCATCTCGTCACTAATATCTCTGGGTTCTTTGAAACAAACTCATTATCTATGTTTATATATGACTCCATAAGACACATGCAAAATGATGAGAAGATAACCCTGCAGTTTATGTTCAAATAAAATAATCGTAACTGCCTGCCATTGCTGTGTAGGCGGTGCATTTAGATCATGATATATGAATCAATATAGCTGCTGTTATTACAAATGTGATGGGTGTCCACACCTGGGGGATGCAAAAAAACAGCAAAGTACTGACTATTCATTTGTATGGATTTTTTTCCACAATTGACAAACCTGCACAATTGTGGGACTTGATTCATTTAATTTCATTGGAACTATTCAATACAATTTATGTTAAATGATAAACCCCACCAAGTCTTAACAAATGTGTTATTATCATAAAACGTAATAAGTGACACATACTTAGTCTAATAGTTGAATGCGGCAAGCCTGAGCCTGAGGTCACCCGGCTGGCCCAAGGCGGCAAGGCTTGGCCCAAGCTAAGCGATCATATTTCGCTTGTCATAATAATACGATCATTACGCAGTCCGGACCTCAGGATAATAATATTTAAGCAATAACAATAATAGACAACTTAATATTTACCTTCATCAATATGCTCCGCGCGTTGCCGAGTTGCAGCCATTTCATGAACGCTGACAAACTTGTCACTGCATCAACACATTGGTTCGGCACCGCCACCAGTTGACACCGTTTCTGCTAGTTTTGTTTTTTGTACGTTCAGCTTCCCGTGTGTCTTTCTTTTCGTGGTCACTCGCTTCTAGTGTATCTTCCAATACGTGCCTTTGTCTTTGCGGCTGGAATCTATATCCAGATACTTCTGCATCCGTTAAATGATCCGATTTAGATAATCCATAACAAACACGCCATTTTTTTTCTTTGCGCACAGCGCCTCCAGACGGATTTATGAATAACTAATCTGTAGAGAAGCCTCAGCGTACTGACGTCATTCTTCGTCGACAATGGCGTAGCTCATAGTATTTCGATGGCTGGGTGTTCAAAACAATTTTTCAGGTAAACGGCTGACGTTAAAAAATTGAGTATATGTGGAAATTGTTACATTATATTAACTCTATTAGGTGTACGCCACGAAACCGTTGCCTTTTTTTGCCCTTTAACAGGCCATTATCTACCTGTCGGAACAAATTGAAAAAATCCAGCGCATTTAATGGTGGGAAACTCACCAGATGGCGTCACTGCAAACACATTAAAGTTCAAACCTGTTTTATGCCCTAAAAGGGAGCAACGTCATATTCGTTTATACTGGCGACACCTGGTGCACTGACCACCACTCAATCACGAAAATATGTGGACATAAATGGCGATAAATGATGTTGTGCTTTCAAAATTGCATTGCCAATTGTTAGATCAAACGCTACTGACCCAAGGAACCAGATGGCCATAACGAATACCCTAACGGGACATATCCACCTAGGAGGATAGTCCCTAACAGCGTCCCTCTGGTGTCGTAGGGACAGATGATTCTTTGGTGTCCCATGGATGGAAATAAATTGTTACGGCTACTGCAGTTATCATTATCATTACCAATGTTTACTTTAGTAATAGTAATCTGCGTGTGCGTGTGCGTGTGCGTGTGCGTGTGCGTGTGCGTGTGCGTGTGCGTGTGCGTGTGCGTGTGCGTGTGCGTGTGCGTGTGCGTGTGCGTGTGCGTGTGCGTGTGCGTGTGCGTGTGCGTGTGCGTGTGCGTGTGCGTGTGCGTGTGCGTGTGCGTGTGCGTGTGCGTGTGCGTGTGCGTGTGCGTGTGCGTGTGCGTGTGCGTGTGCGTGTGCGTGTGCGTGTGCGTGTGCGTGTGCGTGTGCGTGTGCGTGTGCGTGTGCGTGTGCGTGTGCGTGTGCGTGTGCGTGTGCGTGTGCGTGTGCGTGTGCGTGTGCGTGTGCGTGTGCGTGTGCGTGTGCGTGTGCGTGTGCGTGTGCGTGTGCGTGTGCGTGTGCGTGTGCGTGTGCGTGTGCGTGTGCGTGTGCGTGTGCGTGTGCGTGTGCGTGTGCGTGTGCGTGTGCGTGTGCGTGTGCGTGTGCGTGTGCGTGTGCGTGTGCGTGTGCGTGTGCGTGTGCGTGTGCGTGTGCGTGTGCGTGTGCGTGTGCGTGTGCGTGTGCGTGTGCGTGTGCGTGTGCGTGTGCGTGTGCGTGTGCGTGTGCGTGTGCGTGTGCGTGTGCGTGTGCGTGTGCGTGTGCGTGTGCGTGTGCGTGTGCGTGTGCGTGTGCGTGTGCGTGTGCGTGTGCGTGTGCGTGTGCGTGTGCGTGTGCGTGTGCGTGTGCGTGTGCGTGTGCGTGTGCGTGTGCGTGTGCGTGTGCGTGTGCGTGTGCGTGTGCGTGTGCGTGTGCGTGTGCGTGTGCGTGTGCGTGTGCGTGTGCGTGTGCGTGTGCGTGTGCGTGTGCGTGTGCGTGTGCGTGTGCGTGTGCGTGTGCGTGTGCGTGTGCGTGTGCGTGTGCGTGTGCGTGTGCGTGTGCGTGTGCGTGTGCGTGTGCGTGTGCGTGTGCGTGTGCGTGTGCGTGTGCGTGTGCGTGTGCGTGTGCGTGTGCGTGTGCGTGTGCGTGTGCGTGTGCGTGTGCGTGTGCGTGTGCGTGTGCGTGTGCGTGTGCGTGTGCGTGTGCGTGTGCGTGTGCGTGTGCGTGTGCGTGTGCGTGTGCGTGTGCGTGTGCGTGTGCGTGTGCGTGTGCGTGTGCGTGTGCGTGTGCGTGTGCGTGTGCGTGTGCGTGTGCGTGTGCGTGTGCGTGTGCGTGTGCGTGTGCGTGTGCGTGTGCGTGTGCGTGTGCGTGTGCGTGTGCGTGTGCGTGTGCGTGTGCGTGTGCGTGTGCGTGTGCGTGTGCGTGTGCGTGTGCGTGTGCGTGTGCGTGTGCGTGTGCGTGTGCGTGTGCGTGTGCGTGTGCGTGTGCGTGTGCGTGTGCGTGTGCGTGTGCGTGTGCGTGTGCGTGTGCGTGTGCGTGTGTGTCTAGCCATACCGGCCCTATGGTTAACGACGGTGATTTTTGCTTGCAAACAAAACAATTGCGAACGATCTTTCCAATGTATTATTGCTGTTTTTATTGAACAGAAATTAAAAAATGTAAGGTGCAATGTTGTAAATATATTTCGTTTTATCGCATATAAGGTTAATATGTACTCTATGATACTAAAAATCGACAAAGGAATGCATTGTGCAACGTTTAACTAATATTTATTGTTAGCGATAAATTATATTGGCCTAAAGAATTACATATAACAAAATTCATGCTTCGGTGAACATTCACAGGACACGAGTTGAACATGTCAACGTCTATTCCATTCTTGCAGATTCGACAATTGGACATTCAGTGAAGACCACCACAGGAGACAATATGACACCGTACCATTACATATCGTTACGAGCATTTATTTCAAAGAAAACCTCGTGATACGTGAACTCATAATATCTGTGTTGCGGTATTTGTACATGTATATGCTATCAAATGTATTTATGATTATTTATGACTCAACGAATGCAGATCTTTGAACCAAGGACTGTAGTGACACAGCGAATGCTGCCACCTCACGGAGTCTCGTTGATCGATGCTAGCCGGTTTCGTGAGGCTACTTACGACGTCGTAGCGGACGATGACTTCTTCTTCTTCTTATGGTTTAACTCATCACTCTATATTAGCCACATGTTTGTGACTAGAGTATTGTTGAGCTTGGTTTTTAGAGTTGCCCTTATCTAGAATTATTGATCCCCTACAGGTTACACATTTACGGGCTGTTAGGGATCTTTTACTTCCGCTGGCACCGACACCAGATAGAAGGGACTAGATAGAAGGGACTACCGGCTTTTAGTGTCTTTTTTTCCAAAGACACAGGCAAATGTGAGGTGAACGAAATGGACTATGTTTCGAAACGGTGGCAGGTGGGATTGAACCACCGTCCCCTCGATTAACGGCCCGGCGCTCTATCGCGCGCACACCGCTCCCCACTCGCGAGACCACTCGTCGAAAGTTACGCTAGTTGCGTTTCACGAATCTCCTCCGTATTTGCTCTTAGCTGTGCCTTGACATCAGTATACGTAACGTTACGTTACTTCAAATACTTACTGGTTGCTCCTCGAGTTCGTTGATGCTCCCAGCACATCATTATTTTTAATGTTTACACTTATATCCTTTCCATTCATCAAAGCTTGGCGTTTAGCACACGAATGAAAAAAGCGGCAGTTTATGTCAAAAAGGATGTTCGGACACAGGACAAATACAGGGATTCCCATGCGCGACCTAATTGATTCTACGTCAATTTAGTTACGCGAATGCTAAATTGGTCTCACGAAACCGGCCGTAAATTGCATAGACTAGGCGCTGTTAGCTATCACCAACCTGGCCCTGGTCAGGCCGCGGTTCGGGTTCACGTGCTTGTCTATGCTGGACGGATTCGGCAATTTTTTGGAATCGACTGCACCGCAGTGAATACGAGCTGTTGCCGCCCACGAAACATAGTCGCTTCAGATCATCTGCGTTGGTAAGGGGCTCCCACTAAGTCCTTCTCTATTGATGGTTTTTGGTGTTACATTGTGCTTTGTGGCATATGTGGCTCAAGGTCTGCGCTACGTGGCAGATGGCTCGAAGTTCACTATATGGGTAATTAGGAAACGCTGTAACCAACAACACCTTTAACGCAAGTGCCAACTTAAACAACAAAGCGCAATAGAGATGTGTATGTGTGAATAATGGTCACGGACACGATAGAGAGAGAGAGAGAGAGAGAGAGAGACAGACAGACAGACAGACAGACAGACAGACAGACAGACAGACAGACAGACAGACAGACAGACAGACAGACAGACAGACAGACAGACATACAGACAGACAGACAGACAGACAGACAGACAGACAGACAGAGACAGCAACACAGACAGGGAAGGATACATGGAGAGATATGGAGAGGGAGATAGACAGAAAGACAGACATAAATGTGGAGAGGAGAGAGAGAGAGAGAGAGAGAGAGAGAGAGAGAGAGAGAGAGAGAGAGAGAGAGAGAGAGAGAGAGAGAGAGAGAGAGAGGCAGAGATTGATAGACAAACAGAGCGAGAGAGAGAAAACGAAAGACAAACATACATACAGACTTACAGAGAGTCCATGACAGACAGACACAGGTATACAGACAGAGCGAGAGAGAAAGAGAGCGAGACAGCGAAAGAGCGAGAAAGCGAGAAAATGAGAGTTTAGAGAAGACAGAGAGAGAAAGAGAGAGAAAGAGCGAGAAACAGAGAGAAAGAGAGAGAAAGAGAGAGAAAGAGAGAGAAAGAGAGAGAAACAGAGAGAAACAGAGAGAAACAGAGAGAAAGAGAGAGAGAGCAAGAATGTCACGAAATAACTGATTTCCAAACGGGGGAGTGTTTTTCATTGTCAGTCCTTGTGACTGTTCTGTGTCGAGTTGATTAGTAAGACATGTCGATATCGAAACAACAAACAAACAAACAAACTGATGAGCTTCGAGGTAACACGTTCATTTGAGAGAAACCTTGCTCATCACGATGCGTAGATTTTGCCTGTAATAAAGAGTCGGGTTTGCATATCCATCGTGACTATACAAGAAGGTTAATGTAGGACTAGTGTCATTAGTTGAAGATGAAATACCTATATAAAAGATATCGTTCACCTGGACTTTGGCAACTATGGATACTTTGACGATAACTCTTGATTGTCCGTGTGGCCGAGTTAGCCTATCGTTTAATACAAATGATGTTGAGCTCACGAGAGCTCATATTATGAAGGGAAAACGCTCCATAGAAATAATTGTAGACTATATGTCTGAAAAAGATATGTTCGTGTTAGTGAAGTACCTGTATATCTAACACAGATCAGGAATACATTTTTTTCCAAATTAGGAAACACATGCAAATTACTAGCCTTAGACAGTGAAGTGCCATTGACGATGTGAACCGAGAAGTGTGCAGTAAAAAATACACGTGTACCGTGTGCATTTTAAAGAATACTACTGCACAAACAATAAAACCACACCATCAACGATATTTCATGTCTTACACAGCAGGAACTTTATTCAATAAAAGGCGTACATTATACCATATGTGTGAAATACGTATGGCTATTTAAAATCAAGCGTCTCGTGAAGCTCTGTTTACCACAAAGGCAACAGAAGCAGCAGGTACGGATGAGAAGGAACAGTGTCATGTCGTCTCAGTGAGGTGGTCTTCACGGAATGTCCAGTGTCGAATCTGTAACAACAGAACACTTTATAATACCTTATCATTGTACTATGCTGGGATGTGCGTGTGCGTGTGCGTGTGCGTGTGCGTGTGCGTGTGCGTGTGCGTGTGCGTGTGCGTGTGCGTGTGCGTGTGCGTGTGCGTGTGCGTGTGCGTGTGCGTGTGCGTGTGCGTGTGCGTGTGCGTGTGCGTGTGCGTGTGCGTGTGCGTGTGCGTGTGCGTGTGCGTGTGCGTGTGCGTGTGCGTGTGCGTGTGCGTGTGCGTGTGCGTGTGCGTGAGCGTATGCGTATATGTTTATGTATGTAGGTGTACTGCGTATGCATATATATATATATATATATATATATATATATATATATATATATATATATATATATATATATGTATGCAACTGCCGTCACATACACCCTCCTATGCAAAGCAATAATGCAAGACCAAGTTTGATTGAAATTGGCCAAATGAATGACTTTAATATGTACACATTATTATAAACAATAGTTACATAAGTATCGTATCAGCAAACATGCCGGCTTCAAAGGCATTGGAAATCAACACCTACATGCATTATACATATGTACAACCAACACCAACAATATAATTACACATTATTTACGATTGACACCAAATTGGTGGGGGTCAACACGCAATACTGCCAACGTTAATTTACCGCACTAAAAACCCTGAGTACACCATAAGAGGAAAACAAAATGAGGCTAAAACAACGTGCACCTAGACAGGGAAAAGCGTCAAGAAACTATAATGTGTGGAACAGGGAGGTGGGTGGGATAAACAATTTCCCAACAGCAAACAACTATAAATTTGCAAATACGAATAAATTAAATTGAATTCTGCAATAAATGATTATGCTGCTTCTCGTCGAACTCAAAGTGGCGAATGGGACGAGTACTGGTTTGAACTGGATTTATAAAGACTCAGGCTGATTACTACGGACGCCGCTAGGGTATTACTGAGATTACTACTGGCCTAATCCACCTGATGTCGCCACTTGAATTATCACCTCGCATAGGATTATTGTATGCAACTGCCGTCACATACACCCTCCTATGCAAAGCAATAATGCAAGACCAAGTTTGATTGAAATTGGCCAAATGAATGACTTTAATATGTACACATTATTATAAACAATAGTTACATAAGTATCGTATCAGCAAACATGCCGGCTTCAAAGGCATTGGAAATCAACACCTACATGCATTATACATATGTACAACCAACACCAACAATATAATTACACATTATTTACGATTGACACCAAATTGGTGGGGGTCAACACGCCACTAGGTCACCCACAAATCAAATGTGACCGACCCCCACAAACTTGTGTGTGTGTATTTGTGTACTTGTAGGTATGTGTATGTATAGGTGTATGTGTGTTTGTGTACATGTGTAGGTAAATATACATGTCCATGTATATGTATATGTATATGTATATATATATATATATATATATATATATATATATATATATATATATATATAAATGTGTACGTGTATGTGTGTATGTCTATATACGGATGTGTGTAAATCAAGACCAGTTACAATAATGCGTTTTTATTTGGCGATGTCCACAAAAATGGGGAACTAGCGTTTTTGACAAGGAGATGAGTAATATACTAAGGCCACTAACCCGAGTGTCAACATTTCCTAAGTTCCATGTATATCGCTATACAAATAGCTCACCTGGATGTCTCTCTCTTAGCATCTGCCTTCGTCGTCAAGGCACCGCTTACTGGCAGCAGCCACCGGGTCCGTAGACGTGACCACAGGTCTGGACACAGACGTGTGTGTGGCAGTGGCAGTAGGGCCTATACACGGGGCACTTCTTGTACTGGATGGGGTGTCCGTGCGAGCACAACACACGCCAGTTGATTCCACGGCAGAAGGAGCTCTTCCAGCCGTCTCCGTGAAGGCAGACACCCTCGAAACACTCTGGAAAGAGAGCAATTGCAAGAGGTGTTAGCGCCTGATATTAGATATAACACACATTTCAGATACGAAAAGTAAAGTGGAAATTCGATTTTCACATGTCAGCGAAAATACATGGACCGGTGCTGTTTTAAAGAAGTGTGAAAAGTAATGTGTGATACGTTTCATATGCAGTTTCTTATTCTGGGATATTTTGACAGAAGCGTTTTATCGGTGTGCATACTGGTATGTCTGTGTGTTTCTCTAGTAATCGGGCTTGCTTACTTAAGTTAATAAGTTAATATGTGACTGCATGTGTGTCGGCGTTCGCGTGCAACTGGGCGTGTGCGTGTGCGTGTGCGTGTGCGTGTGCGTGTGCGTGTGCGTGTGCGTGTGCGTGTGCGTGTGCGTGTGCGTGTGCGTGTGCGTGTGCGTGTGCGTGTGCGTGTGCGTGTGCGTGTGCGTGTGCGTGTGCGTGTGCGTGTGCGTGTGCGTGTGCGTGTGCGTGTGCGTGTGCGTGTGCGTGTGCGTGTGCGTGTGCGTGTGCGTGTGCGTGTGCGTGTGCGTGTGCGTGTGCGTGTGCGTGTGCGTGTGCGTGTGCGTGTGCGTGTGCGTGTGCGTGTGCGTGTGCGTGTGCGTGTGCGTGTGCGTGTGCGTGTGCGTGTGCGTGTGCGTGTGCGTGTGCGTGTGCGTGTGCGTGTGCGTGTGCGTGTGCGTGTGCGTGTGCGTGTGCGTGTGCGTGTGCGTGTGCGTGTGCGTGTGCGTGTGCGTGTGCGTGTGCGTGTGCGTGTGCGTGTGCGTGTGCGTGTGCGTGTGCGTGTGCGTGTGCGTGTGCGTGTGCGTGTGCGTGTGCGTGTGCGTGTGCGTGTGCGTGTGCGTGTGCGTGTGCGTGTGCGTGTGCGTGTGCGTGTGCGTGTGCGTGTGCGTGTGCGTGTGCGTGTGCGTGTGCGTGTGCGTGTGCGTGTGCGTGTGCGTGTGCGTGTGCGTGTGGGTGTGTTTGCACACTTATGAGTGTGTGTTCGTCTATGGTTCTGTGTTTGTCTGTTTGGGTATGGTGTATATATTTGTGTATGCATGTGCGTGCGATGTCTGCATGTATGCGTGTGTGCATTTATGTATATGTGTGTGCGTGTAAGTATGGGTGTATTTGAGTATATGTATTTATGTATGAAGGTATGTATTGATTTATACAATTAATCTGTTTACGTATGTAGCGTATGTATACATACATACATATATATATATATATATATATATATATATATATATATATATATATATATATATGTGTGTGTGTGTGTGTGTGTGTCTGTTTGTTTGTTTGTGTTGAATTTGTGTATGTGTATGTGTGTGTTTGTGTTTGTGTGCGTTTGCGTTTGTGTGGTATGCATGTATGTAAGTATGTATTTATGTATATAATGTATTTGTGTATGTATGTAATTTATGTATGTACGTGCGTATGTACGCACATGTGCGAGTGTATGTGTATATGTATATATGTACGTATATGTATGTACAAGAGTACGTAGATTCGTGCCAGTGCGTCTGCATTTGTATCGAGCACAACGCAATCGTGTAATGTTATGTTTATAACTCACGTCGCTGTGTTAAATGAACACGGCTAAACATCACAAGGTAACTCACGGCATTTCCTTGTGTATGGGTTGAACTCCTGGAAGGAGGCTATCCTCGAGAGTGTAAGAAGTGTTTACGAAGTGCCAGTTTCAAATACCTATTTCAGTTTTAGTCGATCTTAACAGTAAGTCTTAGTATCATATACGTGTTGATCACCTTACGATTACACGTATATGTGACATCTTCCATTGCGCTGAGCCGATGTGATAGATTTTAAGTAGTTTAATATTTGTCTGGATATCTAGGCTTTTATCGCCCAACGGGTGACTCTACCAGATGAACGAACAATAGGTAAAAGCAAAAACACCAGCTTACATGTAACCAATTTCACCGGTTCCGCATGAACAACTATGGACAACGACTTTAGCCCGGTGACTAAAAGTTCATGTGATAACTGTTGTGGATCACCTGTCATGTTAAGATTATAACTCACGTCGCTGTGTTAACTGAACACAGCTAAACATCACAAGGTAACTCACGGCATTTCCTTGTGTGTGGGTTGAACTCCTGGAAGGGCTGACACGACAGGTAGTACAGCTGTCCCATCTCACACTGGTAGTAGGCGGGACGGGGTCTGTTCACCGACGGGTAGTAGCCATCAGGCTTGCCCTCGCAAGTGTCACCGCACATTCCTGAAGATTAATAATAGCAATTGATGTTGGTATTACAGAGGTGACCGTGCCGTGAGGTTCTTACAGGTCCTTTTCTGGCTGGTATTAGGCATTCCTGCCTCTTGTGCCTGTATGTGGTTCGATAGTTTTTATTTTAGTCCTGCGAACTGGTATTAATTTCAGTACAAATATCATAAACGGGGCTAATCTAAGAGTTCAAATCATCGAACAAAAGTTGTGCCGAGACACACTTACAATAAACACCATAGCAGTTATAAAATGACGTGAACATCTACCGCAGTATAATGCTGCAACACAATCAATAAAGTATAGTTATAATAAAATAATGTGGTTAATGGCGTATACCTTAATATTGCAATTTTAGTTCCAAAAGTAATTCTTACATTTTTGTATAATAACCAACTGTATGCCAGTGACACCAGTACAGTTTGGCAAGCTCGATCAGCTTCATTACGAACATTTAATTAAGTGTTAGCCGCTTATACACGCCAAGACAATTCGATTTTACAACTCGTCTGATTAATTAAACCTAGATTCCAGCTGGTTCGAGTAACAGGTCTCTAAGTAGTTTTATGACAATCATAACACATCCTATTTGCCTATATAACTCATGCCGACGTATTCGGACACCTCACCCGAACGCACATGTTGTTTACATAGAAAATATGTCGGTACCGGCACATTCAGTTGGTTTAAGGCTGAATAGCATGCGACGTTCAGTTCAGTGACAAGATGCAATTATCATAATAATTTCCGTCAATTTTTTTAAAGTAAATATATGCACTTGTTGTCTTAAATCAGCACTTGTTGTTTAATGTGTTCGTATATTGTTTATTTGAATGTGTAAGAACCGAATGTTCAATTGACTGATCTAGTTTGGAAAAGGCTTTAATAAAAATAATTATAAACAATATAAGTTATGTACTCACGGCAGACTCCGTTGATCCAGCAGTGGTTGTGGTGGTGGCAGTAATGGTAGTGGAGGTGGTGTTGGTGGCATTGGTAGTATTGGCTGACACACCCGCAGTACGACGGGTAGTATCCATCCGCTACGCCGTGGCACGAGTCATGGCAGCCTACGTCAAATAAACAACACATGTTGAATTCATTTTTAATTGAACTTAAATCAACACAAAGTAAACATATATACTACTCGTTGAACACATATACAAAATCTGTCAAAATCCAACCGTCTGGATGTTGTGAATAGCTCAACTTCCGTCAAGCCAATTTACAAATATGTTTTGTAGAGCGCATTGGCTCAGAGATAGAGCTTCGGACTCTCGACTAAGACAATCTGGGTTCAAATCCTGTGCTGCGGTGCTAAAACCTTGAACAAGTTTTTTTCCACTCTGCAATGCTCCAGTTTACTCAGCTCTATAACGGAATACAGTGTTGGATATGTGTACGCGTAGCCTTCGCGCATTAAATGTAACATGTGGCTGCATGCTTCCCTGAGAGGTTGAGACAGTGTTTCATAGAACAGGTCTGCCAGAGAAGTAAAGTGAAAAAGCGCTTTGCGCAGTCATGAGGACCGGATACTGCGATATATAAGATTCTTCTTTTTACCTTAAAGAAAATGCGTTAATTATCGAACATATATTGCATTTCATATTTATACTTTACCGTCGTATATATTTTTCTTAAAACAATATAATTAACTTTTTTATATAAATATAAGTAACTTTCGTTTAGCAACATTTCCTGTAATTTGCTTGACATACACTACATTCAAGTACACATCAATCCATGTTTTTATTTAGTATGATATATAAGGGTGCACTACATAACACATTATTATTTACTAAACTATTTGTTTACAATGTACGCACATTTTCATTTACAGTCAGATTAATTAGTTTAGCAGTCTGCAACGAAAGTATAATGTTTATTTTAGTTATATGGAATCATAACAATAACATATTACATACTTATGTCATTTGTTTAGTAATTAATTGGTTATGTATTCAAGTTATTCTTCTCTAAGTGAAGATATTAAAACACAAACCTTCCTCTAAGTTGGCGAATATAACAGACACCAGTGCGATACACTATGTTATTTTTCTTACCTTGAGTCGCGACAGCGATGCTCACCAACAACAAAGCAACGAACAGCTTCGACATGACGGTAGACAAATCTGAAATGTAAATGTATACTCAATATATATATATATATATATATATATATATATATATATATATATATATATATATATATATATATATATATACGGTTATTTAATACATGTTGATATCTACGTCTAAGGTCATATGCCAACAACTGTGTCGTTAATACGAGAATCAGTTTAGTGCTTTTTTAAATCATATCGTAAACATGTATAATAATAACTAACTTAACGTACATTTTATTCCGAAAAGAAAATTAACATTAGTAAGGATAGCATTGCCACATTTCCTAAATTAATAATTACTATAATAAACAACATTTGAGTATTAAATACACTTTATTTTCTCAATATATTTTCTCTGTGACTCAAAGTGAAATGAAATCAGAATTATTTTGCTTTATTCTATCAGATTCGAAATATTTCAAACGAATACTGTTTTGAAACTGAGATAAACAGACCTTTTCGAATGCATACACGAATTTTAACTTAAATTCAATATTATACGAAATGACTAACTGTACGTACCCTGAATGAGACGAGATATGACCTTCACTGGAGCAGCAGCTGGTGAATTGTACTTGCCTTCGTTCACTTATATACCTGATAATCCAATACATCAAAATGGGTGAATCCAATATAACGAGGGGGTGCGAGCAGGTAATATATCAACCCAGTTTTACATCCAGGTTTAACCAGCATGACATCACTGACGTCATTGGATGTCCCCTACTGCCAACCAAACCTGCACGCAAATAATTTGTTCAGCCAGGTGTCCACGATCGCGACGAATTAATAATAAATGGTCTATTATGAATGCTAATTATCCGATTCCGATCAATGTTGGTGTCTTTATTAATTGATTCGTATATGTTTGGACACATCTGGTGACGCCTGATAACGTCAATGTTTTAGGTATTGGTCGATATGTGTTCTTTCAACATAAACTGAGTTGCAATATGTCGACAGATAGTTGCCACAGAAAGTCTTAGTGACCGTCTCTGGGATACTCCGTATACACTGTTTATATTTGTAGCATTACTAAATAACGTACTGTTATAGGATGAACAGTGTGAATACATTATTTTTGATCTGCTCTGGTTTGTTACGATCCGTTAAGTTGCGTTGGTTGTGAATTGTTGAGTAATGAAAACGTGTGTTCAGAAAATAGTTGGGAACTGTCGAAATATTTGCACCGTATGGCGATGCGTTTTATCAGAACATTTCCAGAATACAGTGAAATATCATAAATGTGTTAAGTGTCTTTAATGTCATAGGTGTTCATAAGTAGAATGGTTATGTTCTGTTGGCACGCGACACCCGAAGCGTCTGTTGGTGTATAGGCGGACACGCATCTCCACCTGTTGGGTGTTGATATGTTCATGGAGATGGACGATGCGTTAACTAGGGGTAAGACGTCTGTCATATGGGCACCCACTGGGAAGATAAATTCATTGTCATTAATGATTACAGTACCGCAGTTAAATTGCCTCATAGAAACATATGTAACTGCTAACACAGCCAACTCCACATTGTCTTGAGAGGAGTGTAGTCAAAGTCCGTCGTTGCCGCCAGCCCTTCATAAACAGTTGCGGTGGCTACACTTTACTTGACATTGTTTACTATTCCATTTGCACAAGCAACCCACTTATTGAACTATATCTCGATATTGATAAAATGTACTGATTGCTCATATCATATAATAATAATAATACTAATAATAATTTATATTATTATCATTTGTGTTACTAGCAAAGGTACCTGTCGGTGTTTAACAGTTGATACGTGGTAGTCATAAGAGTAATATTTATTAACAGTTATATTAACACCAAGACGTTCTGGCATAAACGTAGTCATGTATTTCCCGCGCGTGCTGCAATACTCTTTTATGTTCAAAACGACATTCATGTAAACCGATAGGTATTGGTCGTGACAGTGTAACATTTTCAAACAATATTCGCATTTCTATCTGAGTGGCATGGAATTAGACGTAAACCTATTGTGTTGGCGCGTAGATTGTGCCTAACAACCCACACCTTGACGCATGAGTCGTTTGTTTCCCATAGTACTGTACATAATGCGGACTCGAAAGGTTTTGTGTTTTCAACAATAATATATACCATAACAGCTAACATTAATTTTATATATGGAGTACTTTGTTTTATTTCGTATCAACAGGATCGTAGATTAGTCCCCAAAAACTTGATGCCCGAGAAGAGGTAAAAATGCTCTCTTTACGACGAAAGAAGCTGAACAGAATCGATTGAAAACATATTATATGTGATTATGTAGAGTGTTGTTTTTGAAGATACAATTTAACATAACATTAATAATAATAATAGTAATAACAATAATACCATGCTAGTGGATGGCCAGCGGCCAACGCATGTTTCATACATTATGCAAACGTTTCGCCAGGTACCCCTGCTACGTCACGCCTCCTTTATTTGTGTATGATTCTCATAATTCGCACGCATCCGACTTACACCACTATTATAAACATATAACAACATGTTTTTACATTCGCGTATGTTGTATGTCTATGCTTGAAATTACGTGTGAGTTTTTTGTTTAGAAACTTGTCGGAGTAAATATACGTCCAAACGACGAATGCTGGCAATGAAAACACCGCAGGCATACGTTAATAAATAAATGCTCCAACGTCAAGCATGATCAAATAGATTATTATTGGTTTGCGTGTTACGTCACCAGAGAATCCTAACGTTGCATGAAGCAAGCAACCGCTGCGAAACCGTCGTATATAAATGTGAACTGGTGTTCCAACCCATTAGATTGACGTAAGTGTCGTGACAATTGTTCTAGACTTGCGTTGAACGTCACCCTTGGACTTCAACGATGAGTAAGGCACGCAATGCAATTGTGTGGAAATGTGTGGGGAAATTTGCAGGGAACAGCTGGAGTTCCGTTTAATAGATAGCTAACTACGGTGAGGCATAAAATGGTCACGATATTCCACACGAAAGACATTGGTTACAGTCGATGTTGTAACCAGTTAGATGGATCAGCATATGTTGAAGTGAATTTCACATCATACAAAACTGTCTACTCATTCTGCCTAAAGAAGCGACGAGTCCAGAAATATACACCAAATGTTTGTATAACAATGCAAATTATCGAAATGCAGCAATATAATGTATAATGGTTACTAATTATCAACCT
>CBDHHR010001112.1:25000-27500 GCA_965263245.1 Metamycoplasmataceae bacterium
GTGCGGGTGCGGGTGCGGGTGCGGGTGCGGGTGCGGGTGCGGGTGCGGGTGCGGGTGCGGGTGCGGGTGCGGGTGCGGGTGCGGGTGCGGGTGCGGGTGCGGGTGCGGGTGCGGGTGCGGGTGCGGGTGCGGGTGCGTGAGTGCGTGAGTGCGTGAGTGCGTGAGTGCGTGAGTGCGTGAGTGCGTGAGTGCGTGAGTGCGTGAGTGCGTGAGTGCGTGAGTGCGTGAGTGCGTGAGTGCGTGAGTGCGTGAGTGCGTGAGTGCGTGAGTGCGTGAGTGCGTGAGTGCGTGAGTGCGTGAGTGCGTGAGTGCGTGAGTGCGTGAGTGCGTGAGTGCGTGAGTGCGTGAGTGCGTGAGTGCGTGAGTGCGTGAGTGCGTGAGTGCGTGAGTGCGTGAGTGCGTGAGTGCGTGAGTGCGTGAGTGCGTGAGTGCGTGAGTGCGTGAGTGCGTGAGTGCGTGAGTGCGTGAGTGCGTGAGTGCGTGAGTGCGTGAGTGCGTGAGTGCGTGAGTGCGTGAGTGCGTGAGTGCGTGAGTGCGTGAGTGCGTGAGTGCGTGAGTGCGTGAGTGCGTGAGTGCGTGAGTGCGTGAGTGCGTGAGTGCGTGAGTGCGTGAGTGCGTGAGTGCGTGAGTGCGTGAGTGCGTGAGTGCCTGAGTGCCTGAGTGCCTGAGTGCCTGAGTGCCTGAGTGCGTGAGTGCCTGAGTGCGTGAGTGCGTGAGTGCGTGAGTGCGTGAGTGCGTGAGTGCGTGAGTGCGTGAGTGCGTGAGTGCGTGAGTGCGTGAGTGCGTGAGTGCGTGAGTGCGTGAGTGCGTGAGTGCGTGAGTGCGTGAGTGCGTGAGTGCGTGAGTGCGTGAGTGCGTGAGTGCGTGAGTGCGTGAGTGCGTGAGTGCGTGAGTGCGTGAGTGCGTGAGTGCGTGAGTGCGTGAGTGCGTGAGTGCGTGAGTGCGTGAGTGCGTGAGTGCGTGAGTGCGTGAGTGCGTGAGTGCGTGAGTGCGTGAGTGCGTGAGTGCGTGAGTGCGTGAGTGCGTGAGTGCGTGAGTGCGTGAGTGCGTGAGTGCGTGAGTGCGTGAGTGCGTGAGTGCGTGAGTGCGTGAGTGCGTGAGTGCGTGAGTGCGTGAGTGCGTGAGTGCGTGAGTGCGTGAGTGCGTGAGTGCGTGAGTGCGTGAGTGCGTGAGTGCGTGAGTGCGTGAGTGCGTGAGTGCGTGAGTGCGTGAGTGCGTGAGTGCGTGAGTGCGTGAGTGCGTGAGTGCGTGAGTGCGTGAGTGCGTGAGTGCGTGAGTGCGTGAGTGCGTGAGTGCGTGAGTGCGTGAGTGCGTGAGTGCGTGAGTGCGTGAGTGCGTGAGTGCGTGAGTGCGTGAGTGCGTGAGTGCGTGAGTGCGTGAGTGCGTGAGTGCGTGAGTGCGTGAGTGCGTGAGTGCGTGAGTGCGTGAGTGCGTGAGTGCGTGAGTGCGTGAGTGCGTGAGTGCGTGAGTGCGTGAGTGCGTGAGTGCGCGAGTGCGCGAGTGCGCGAGTGCGCGAGTGCGCGAGTGCGCGAGTGCGCGAGTGCGCGAGTGCGCGAGTGCGCGAGTGCGCGAGTGCGCGAGTGCGCGAGTGCGCGAGTGCGCGAGTGCGCGAGTGCGCGAGTGCGCGAGTGCGCGAGTGCGCGAGTGCGCGAGTGCGCGAGTGCGCGAGTGCGCGAGTGCGCGAGTGCGCGAGTGCGTGAGTGCGTGAGTGCGTGAGTGCGTGAGTGCGTGAGTGCGTGAGTGCGTGAGTGCGTGAGTGCTTATAATATGTGTGTGTATGTGGGGGTGTGGGTGTCCGTATATACGTACGTAGGTATGTACGTGCACGTCAGTTTGTATATATAGGTGTTCTATTGTGTGTGGGGTTTTTGTGTGATGTGTGTTTCTGCATACAACGGTTTATACGAGCCGCCTTTTATTCCTTAAAATGTCAACTGTGCTTCTCTCTGCTCATATGTAACATATTGTCTTCATAATTTTCCTCTACGTGTATCATGTTGTGTTTATTGACCACATCGGAACGTTTGTTACCTCCATTTTTGCTTAACGTATGTTCCTGCTATTTCTTTAATCTGATCTACTCGACTGGTTCCATCCCTAACCTGTGACGATAAACTCAATTATAGCGAAAATGTTGGTTCCGTCTTAGTTTAGGAGGCAAAACCTGCACGTAGGATGACAAACACACAGGCACTAACCACCCTCAGTTCCAGCAGAGAAAACTAGATTGGGCTTAGCCATAATGTTTTGAAAGAATATGACTAGTTGAACGATAGTTCTTAAGACTATTGTTGTAACAATATATACTGACATAATTGCTAATACAACGTTGTTGTAAAATATGTACAGACATTAAAGCTAACAGAACGTTGTCAAGTCCTTGAGATGATAAGAAATAAACTACGAAACATATATGCTTCTAATTTGGGACGCCAATAAACACTGTAGGTAAAATACAATAATACAATAATTCAACGACAACTGGGTTAATGAAATATAC
>CBDHHR010001113.1:0-2500 GCA_965263245.1 Metamycoplasmataceae bacterium
ACATGTATGAATGTGTGTTTGTTTGTGTGTGTTTATGTGTTGTGTATGTGTGTGGGGGGGTGGTGGTGTGAGTGCATGTGCCTGTGTGTATGTATGGGTTTGAATGTGTGTGTGTGTTTGTGTGTGTGTGTGTGTGTGTGTGTGTGTGTGTGTGTGTGTGTGTGTGTGTGTGTGTGTGGTGTGAGTGTGTGTATGTATTTATGGGTTTGAGTGTGCGTATGTATGTATGGGTTTGAGTGTGTGTGTGTGTGTGTTTGTCAGCGTGTGTTGTGTGTGTGTGTGTGTGTGTGTGTGTGTGTGTGTGTGTGTGTGTGTGTGTGTGTATGGGTTTCAGTGTGTGTGTTTACATGTACATGTATGTTTGTCTGTGTGTGTGTGTGTGTGTGTGTGTGTGTGTGTGTGTGTGTGTGTGTGTGTGTGTGTGTGTGTGTGTGTGTGTATGACTGTACTGACTGTTGTGTTTGTTGTGTGTGTGTGTGTGTGTGTGTGTGTGTGTGTTGTGTGTGTGTGTGTGTGTATGGTGACAACCGAGGATTTAAACATGAATACACACCTTCTAACCAAGGGCAGGGTCCCAACCGAGGACGTCCTTGGTTGGTATTAAGAACGTAAGAGACAACAGCAGTGACAGAGGAAGAGAAAGAGAAGTGTGAGCCGCGGACCAGGCAGATCAAGAGTGTCACTCACTGTTTTGATATCGTCCTTGAGTTCTCGCAGTGTGTCCTCTAGTTTATGTTCCCGGCTGGACAGTTCCTCCTAGGGCTGCATCTGAAGGAAAAGACGGATGGGATCAGGGTACAACAGGGACAGACAGGTACATTGGGTCAGTTGGTGGACCACAACCAGCTGTGTCAGGAGCAGAGATGGACAGTGTGTTGTCAAAAGTACATAAATGTGTTTTGTACATTCATGTTTGTGTGTGTGTGTGTGTGTGTGTTTGTCTGTGTGTGTTGTGTGTGTGGGTGGGGGGTGTGGTGTGAGTGTGTGTGTCTGTGTGTATGTATGGGTTTGAGTGTGTGTGTGTGTTTACATGTACGTGTGTGTTTGTCTGTGTGTGTGTGTGTGTGTGTGTGTGTGTGTGTGTGTGTGTGTGTGTGTGTGTATGACTGTACTGTGCGTGTGCGTGTATGTGTGTATGTGTGTGTGTGTATGTGTGTGTGTGTGGTGTGTGTCTGTGTGTATGTATTGGTTTGAGTGTGTGTGTGTGTGGGGGGGTGTGGTGTGGTGTGAGTGTGTGTGTGTATGTATGGATTTGAGTGTGTGTGTTTACATGTGTTTGTCTGTGTGTGTGTGTGTGGGGGGTGTGTGTGTGGTGTGGTGTGAGTGTGTGTGTGTATGTATGGATTTGAGTGTGTGTGTGTTTACATGTGTTTGTCTGTGTGTGTGTGTGTGTGTGTGTGTGTGTGTGTGTGTGTGTGTGTGTGTGTGTGTGTGTGTGTGTGTGTGTGTGTGTGTGTGTGTGTGTGTGTGTGTGTGTGTGTGTGTGTGTGTGTGTGTGTGTGTGTGTGTGTGTGTGTGTGTGTGTGTGTGTGTGTGTGTGTGTGTGTGTGTGTGTGTGTGTGTGTGTGTGTGTGTGTGTGTGTGTGTGTGTGTGTGTGTGTGTGTGTGTGTGTGTGTGTGTGTGTGTGTGTGTGTGTGAGTATGGTGACAACCGAGGATTTACACATGAATACACACCTTCTAACCAAGGGCAGGGTCCCAACCGAGGACGTCCTTGGTTGGTATTAAGAACGTAAGAGACAACAGCAGTGATGACAACAACATAAGAGACAACAGCAGTGACAGAGGAAGAGAAAGAGAAGTGTGAGCCGCGGACCAGGCAGATCAAGAGTGTCACTCACTGTTTTGATATCGTCCTTGAGTTCTCGCAGTGTGTCCTCTAGTTTATGTTCCCGGCTGGACAGTTCCTCCTGGGGCTGCAGCTGAAGGAAAAGACGGATGGGATCAGGGTACAACAGGGACAGACAGGTACATCGGGTCATTTGGTGGACCACAACCAGCTGTGTCAGGAGCAGAGATGGACAGTGTGTTGTCAAAAGTACATAAATGTGTTTTGTACATTCATGTTGTGTGTGTGTGTGTGTGTGTGTTGTCTGTGTGTGTAGTGTGTGTGTGGGGGGGGGGTGTGGTGTGAGTGTGTGTGTCTGTGTGTATGTATGGGTTTGAGTGTGTTTGTGTGTTTACATGTACGTGTGTGTTTGTCTGTGCGTGTGTGTGTATGTGTGTGTGTGTATGACTGTACTGTGCGTGTATGTGTGTATGTGTGTGTGTGTATGTGTGTGTGTGTGGTGTGTGTCTGTGTGTATGTATTGGTTTGAGTGTATTTGTTGTGTGTGTGTGTGTGTGTGTGTGTGTGTGTGTGTGTGTGTGTGTGTGTGTGTGTGTGTGTGTTTACATGTATGAGTGTGTGTTTGTCTGTGTGTGTGTGGGGGGGTGTGGTGTGAGTGTGTGTGTCTGTGTGTATGTATGGGTTTGAGTGTGTGATTTATTGTCTGTGTGT
>CBDHHR010001114.1:0-4952 GCA_965263245.1 Metamycoplasmataceae bacterium
TGATCGAGCCTCTACATACCGGAATGATGGCGAATGTTAGTGTTGGAGGGGAAGTCTCGGAATCGTTCAGTGTTACAAATTGGGTCAAGCAAGGATGTGTACTGGCCCCCACGCTCTTCTCCATCTTCCTATTAGCAATGCTCGACGAGGCATTCCGAGACATGGGGGATGGCGTCTACATACAGTCTAGACAGAGCGCTGACCTATTCAATGTCGCACACTTCAGAGCGAAGACCAAGACTACTCGGATACTGATGAGAGAGCTTCTATTCGCAGATGACAGTGCTCTGGTTGCACACTCTTCTGAGGTGATGCAGTAAATAGTCTATGCTTTCTCCGATATGTCAAAAAAGTTCAGCCTAAAGATTAACATTAAGAAGACTGAGGTGCTGTACCAACCCAACTCTACAAGAACCCAAGAGGAGGGTATCAAGGACCGTATGAGGTCTCATTAAACTTGTCAGTCTATTTCTGAACATCATCGCCACACCGACCAAGGTTTATGACTACTATTGTTTTTTTCTTCAGAGTTTATGATCAGTTCACTACTCAAGAACAGGTGTATTAATAGTTGTATTCTGATATTGCAGTTCAGTCACGGTTCACAGATCAGCAGCTCGGTCCCACTGGCTGTAGGTGTCATGGCGGCCATGTTGATGTACATCAACTTGTGAACGTCTTGGAGATGACGGACTCTCTCCATCTGCACCGACATCACTCTCCATCCACCATCGCAAGCAACTGTCGAGTCATAACGGACAATATGTATCGTCGTCACCTTTCATCAACCGACGCACGGATGGCGCACGACACACCTAGTGACGTCACCTTTATCTACGGTCGCCATCAATGGTCAATAGATGACAAAAACTTTAGTAGGTACTGCACACGTAACATTTCAGGGATGTCGGACAACACAATGACAGACCGACGTCACCCTTTACCCACCATCGACGTCAGCTGTCCTCGAGTGCCAGACAGTACACGGAAATCCTAGAAAAAATTAAGCTTTTTATGTCTCGTCGAAACTGACAGTCAGGATTTAACAAACTCATGATACAAGGCAACGACAAAAATGTATGCGAAGTAACCAAAAAACGCCATCTTATATACGCTTACCACCATCATCATCATCATCATCATGCTGGTGTCGCGATGTGACAAAGACTGCTTCAATCACTTGACTACTGCTCTCCATTGATCTCTCTGCTATTAGAGTGATGTCCACGAGTCGGTCTTTATGTCTCTCAGCTTCAGGTTTCAGGCTTATCAATCCAATGGATATTGTATGTACCCTGCTTTGGAAGATATACTTCACTATTTATTCACACTGCTTACCTTTCTGTCCCTGGTAATCTGCATGCGCATTCACTGACAATCGTTGTGCGGAGCCATTTTGACACAGTTGCACAAACGGTCAGGATATTAATAATTCAGTCTCGGCCATTTTAATATATAGGGCCTAATACGAATAATATTTAGAGTAAATGTGTGTCTTCAAATATTCGCGAGTCTGTGTCTGAGGAGCCGGACACTTCTCTACGTTTTTCTCTCTCCAAAATTGACATTTATTCTTACCGACATTCGTACGGCTGTTTGTACGATTCCGAAATTGTTGACAATTATGAACGAGAAGTAATATATGGACACAAAAACGACTCCAGGTTCCTGGTAAAATATGACGGCGGCATGAGAAATGACCTGCCTAAATTGCACTTCAAAAGTCAAACCAAACCCGCTACGGGCCAGAAGTACGTGAAGTTAACGAACTATGAAATAATACGTACACATTTTATTTGCCGTTTCGATGCGTACATTACAATCAAAATATGTGGAAAATATGATACGACACGAACAAGATGTATGTTTGAGTTAATTATGTAATTATATTGTATTGGTTATATATATTTGAATAAATTGCAACTCTGATACAATGTCTAGTTTCAATGTTCATGGTATATATATATATATATATATATATATATATATATATATATATATATATATATATATGTGTGTGTGTGTGTGTGTGTGTGTGTGTGTGTGTGTGTGTGTGTGTGTGTGTGTGTGTGTGTGTGTGTGTGTGTGTGTGTGTGTGTGTGTTTTTGTGCATGTGTGTGTGTGTGTGTGTGTGTGTGTGTGTGAGTGTGTGTGTGTTTGTCTGTGCGTGCGTGCGTGCGTGCATGCATGTGTGCGTGCGTGCGTGCGTGCGTGTGTGTGTAGTTTAATTGGACCATGTCAGGTTTGGGGCGCACAGGTTGAGAGGAGAGGGTTAGGGTGTGTGTAATGCTACGTTGTCTCTACCCTAATCTAAGGTAAGGCCGCCTTGGCGGTGGCATCGGCACACAAGACCATTAAGATTCCAAGAGGAGGTGAGGGGCTGAAAAGGGGATCCCTGAAAGATGCTGCCACCTCACGGAGTCTGGTTAATCGAGGCTACCGTGAGTTGTGAAATAGTCTGTCACGACAATCCCTCAGAGGGGCGCTACAAGTTTTTCTAAAACGATCGGAAATAGTTATCATGTCTTCGTTACCTCGTAACTTATCGCGTAAAAAGTATTTGCAGCTGTTAAGTCATAGTCGGAAAGTTATAAATTCAATAGGTTTCTCTTTTACCAGATGTTTGACTTATCATAATCAATGTGCAGCCACAGTGTCCCGTGGCTGGGCGAAGGCCTCAGCATGCTGCTTCCACGTCTGCCTATCTTGCCTTATCCTCTGCCAGATGGTATCCTTCCAGTAGTCGTCTAGTTCATCTCCCCAACGTCTTCCTCTAGTACTTCTCTTTATCTTTCGTTGGGGTTCCAGAAGGTGATACGCAGTGTCCATCCGTTATCTCGTATCCTGCTGACGTGCCCTGCCCAGGTCCGTCTTCTGACTTGTTCAATCACGTCTGTGATCTTTGTCTTTTCTCTTACCCAGAGGTTTGTTTTTCTGTCCCGATATATGATGTTTAACAAACTCTTTTCAGTCTTTGTATGTGCGGCTGCTAGCTTGTTATTTGCTTGGGTGGTGAGTGCCCATGTTTCCGCGCCGTATGTCATTGCTGGAAGTATGCGCGAGTTGTAGACTTGTCTCTTCACCGAAGAGACAAGTCACACACACACACGCGCGTGCGCGCGCACACACACACACGCACGCACACACGCACGCACACACACACACACACACACACACACACACACACACACACACACACACACACACACACACACACACACACACACACACGTATCTCTATGGCTAAATGTATTACATTTCGGATGTCCGAAAGTAAGCAATAGCAATCTTGTGACTGCTTTAAATGTGGCCTGTCACAGCATTTCTGTTAGACACAAAAAGCGCACAAGTGGCTGCCCAGTACACGTTTTATTGTACATCATAATATGACACAAGCTGACATTTGCAACAAAGCGTCTCTTGAGCCGTACGTCACAAACACCAAGATGAGAATGTACAACAGTTTATACGAGACAAGAGAAGTCCTTCGTTCTCAGTGTATACATATTATTGCTACGAACTGACACCACCTTGCAGGTTTCATGCCACCAAAGATCATTAACATCCAACAGGCAATACAAATTGAATAGTCTACATCATAATAACACAAGGGACGACATCTTGCTCGATATAATTATATTCAACAATATCCCAGAGAAGTGTGTGAAAGACTGGCAGCGACGCAAGCTTATGTGCAAGTGAAGTAGTCGCGAGTGACACTTGACAGTCAATGAAGCGTGACTCATAATGCCAACTCAGCCAGATCCTTCCTCAACACTGTCCTCCCCTTCGCTCCCTCTGAAACGTGTCAACGTCAGTGACAGTAGAACAGTGTTGTGCTGACCGTGATCGTTATAGAGTTATACACTCGGATTTAAATTCACCTCAGTAATAGTTTATGTTGTTACAGTAAACCCATGATTATGTTTCGCGTCGATAGTGATGTTTATAATAAATAAATATATTTATATATTTATATATTTATATATTTATATGTTTATATGTGTTTACGTGTTTACGTGTTTACGTGTTTACGTGTTTACGCGTTTACGCGTTAACGCGTTAACGCGTTAACGCGTTTGCGCGTTTGCGCGTTTGCGCGTTTGCGCGTTTGCGCGTTTGCGCGTTTGCGCGTTTGCGCGTTGACGCGTTGACGCGTTGACGCGTTGACGCGTTGACGCGTTGACGCGTTGACGCGTTGACGCGTTGACGCGTTGACGCGTTGACGCGTTGACGCGTTGACGCGTTGACGCGTTGACGCGTTGACGCGTTGTCGCGTTGACGCGTTGACGCGTTGACGCGTTGACGCGTTGACGCGTTGACGCGTTGACGCGTTGACGCGTTGACGCGTTGACGCGTTGACGCGTTGACGCATTGACGCATTGACGCATTGACGCATTGACGCATTGACGCATTGACGCATTGACGCATTGACGCATTGACACATTGACACATTGACACATTTACGCATTGACGCATTGACACATTGACACATTGTCACATTGTCACATTTACACATTTACACATTTACACATTTACACATTTACACATTTACACATTTACACATTTACACACACACACACACATATATATATATATATATATATATATATATATATATATATATATTATATCAAATGTAGTGACAATGCTTGATCAGAATAGAAATGCCGCAGACTGATTAAGCTAAAGAAAATGTTATCAGGAATACCAAATATTCATTACTGATCTCGTCTGAATCAAACTATGGTGGCCTGGTCGGGTCTTAGCTGTGTAAGACACTTCAGTTTGTTCTGTTGAATACAGAAGAAAAGGAAAGGAACCAAACCTGATCGTGCTGCTACAGGTGCGTCAGTCGGCACTGGCGGTAGCGGGGGTGCGCGTTCCTTCAATAACTCTTCCAGTTCATACATTAGCTCCTTCTGGAACAAACAGGGAATATATGTGAACGG
>CBDHHR010001115.1:0-2500 GCA_965263245.1 Metamycoplasmataceae bacterium
AACACAACGTTACAACTGACACAGACGCGAACTGTTAGATTAGTTACATAAACTCTTTCTTATCTGGACATGTCCTAATAGGGTTCAGGAAAAAATGTTAGTGTTCTTCATGAAATATCCATTATATGAATGCTGTTATTTGTATCATATCTTACATATTTTACTAATACAACGTATGTTCCTAAGATATACGGGGAGATAATTAAGGTCCACGGGTAGTGTTAAATAGGGTCACGGTGTTCAATGTAATTGCCATTGCAGGGATAAGTAAAGTTGTTATTGTAAATGTAGCGAGTAGTTGTCTAGAGACACATAACGTCAATTACTCGCACTACCGCTGTTGCAGGGGTCAGGCAAAGGTGGTCATAGACCCCCAGTCTCACCAGCAGCAGTTCCCACGGCTGTTTGATGACAACAAGACAGAATCAAAAAGGTTGGACATAAATCACGCACATTACACGTTTCCCGCTGTTTGCCACTTGAGAAACAATCAGAAATGTGTGGGCGATATTTGGGAGATAATAGCTCACTTCGCGATCAGAAAATCTAGAACAATTCAGTCGTCTAATTTAACTGTAAGAATTTTTTTAAATGATCATTTGATGTTGTGACTGTTGCGACAAGATACTCTTTACGCATCCACCTGCACAAATATTCTTTCGTACAATATATTCTTGAGAGAAAGTGCAATATTAAATAATTGAATCAAATATATTTCCGTTCACAAGGTACACGCAAGCTCGAGGAATTCGCATAGGGTTGTGGCTATACAGTGTGTATCCTCGTGCTTGTAGAAAACTCAGAACGAAGCAGAACCGGAAACCGGAATCAGTGCAACAGGAGCAGGTGCGAGTGCGCAGGCGCGAAGGTTATGCAGCTGCCGAACGGAGACTACAGGAGAAAGTCCACTCGATTTGTTGTGTCGATGAAAACGATGTGATCGGTGAGACTGTTGATATGTTTATTATCAAACCTAGTTAATTCTCGCCAGCATTTATCACAGGCACAATCATACAACGTTAGTTACATATGATTATAAACTAAGCAAACTCGCATGTCTGGAATGCTGAATAAACGGTGATTCTCAGGCACTCTTTTGAAGATCGCCAGTTACTTCAAGCGAAAGGTGTTTCTTCTCTGTACAACTACGTGCAGTTATTACGTGTACCCACACCAATTCCTTTTACAATTCACCTTTCAATACTCACTATATTTAGCACAAACTTGTAAAAGGTTCATTAATGGCTTTTGATGAGGTCGAGGCCATCCTATGCATATCAAGTCACCTGACAATCAAATCGCCACCAGTGTTATCATCGCCATCTGGCCTTGACCGCCAAATGGAATGTTCAGTCGCCAGGTATAATATCAGTCTGACATCGGCTATCATATTTAATCAAGATGCGTTCGTTCACGAACGTCGCCGGTATAACTGAGCTTATTAAAATTTCTCAGCGATGTCCAGAAATCACGATCCTTTTGTGCGAGGTAACCGCTGGATCGGGCACAACGGAGACAGGAACAGATTTAATTTAGCGCTGGCGCCACCCTGGTATCTGCCTTTGATAGACGGCTTCGGGAAAACGTGTTGTGGTCTGCGGGCAGACGCCGTGCCGTGTGATGTCACACACGTCCGACGTGTATTGTGCTTGCAGCGTATGACGTGCATCTTTCTCGTCGGTCTTTGAAAGCACGCGCTGGCGTGTGGACGAATGGATGGCGGCGTCGCGTTGAAGAAGTATTTTGTCGTGTGACATTGCGTCGATAGGTTAAACTGTTGCTCTCGCTCATGTCTTTGTCCGTCGCGTTATTTGTTGTCGCTGTGATACTGCCTCGTTGTGGGGTCGTTCGAGTGTGCTTCTTGTGGTTTTATGAGTGAATTGAAGTGTAGAAATCACCTATTTCATGTGAGATGTATCTGAAGTCAGAACGTTGCCTACGTGATTGTGTAATTATGTGGTTATGTGCTTATCACCCGTGTGACAACAACATAACCAGTGGACACACATCGAGGAGCGAGATACGTCGCTGTTGGGAGAGCGATATTGTTTCGTTTCGCATTTAGAATAATGCAGAGGCACGCAATGTCATAATGATGTGTTATTGCAGATGTCAACAGTCTACGTGTAACAGTTGCAGGTAGTGTCACTCATGTGGAGATTATTGTAAACATTAAGCGTTTATTATTGTTATTATGACTGTTATTGTTGTTGTTGTTGTTGTTGTTATTTGTTATTGGTGTTGTTGTTTTGGTTGTGTTAGTTGATGTTGTTGTGTGGGTTGTATTGGTTGTATTGGTTATTGCTGCTGCTGTTGCTGTTGCTGTTGCTGTTGCTGCTGTTGCTGTTGCTGTTGTTGCTGCTGCTGTTGCTGTTGATGTTGTTGTTGTTGTTGTTGTTGTTACTGTTGTTACTGTTGTTACTGTTATTACTGTTGTTACTGTTGTTACTGTTGTTACTGTTGTTACTGCTGTTGCTGTTGCTGTTGCTGTTGCTGTTGC
>CBDHHR010001115.1:10000-12500 GCA_965263245.1 Metamycoplasmataceae bacterium
CGAATGAGCAGGTTCTCACAGCGACTTTGTAGTCTTCAGTTCCGTTCGCTAATGGATCCATAGACGTCAGCCACGTATGGGTGTTTCCACTGAGCAAACGTCACGTAGCAAACGGACATTATACACAGTTGAGTGGGAAACACCTGAACTTACAGTGGCTCGTCTCTCAGCGAAACCATTTCTGGTGAAACCTCGTCTTTGTGTGAAAAGGTAAACATGGGTAACCTGCACCAACCGTTTCACAAGGATGAAGTAAAACAGATATTTGAGAGGCGTTAATTCGATAATGGGGACGATTTTCACAGTTTCATGCAACATTAATTTCGCCTCCCCGAGCCTCTTGAATTACGCCGTGAAGGTTACATTGTGTTGTTCGAGGAGTTGGGTTTTGCATTTCGTAAATCTGACACAAACTCCTCGACATTGCGTCTCATACTGTTCCTTTAATGTGTTGTTTCTGGGTCACCTGTCATTTCAACGATGTGTCTTCTAATGACGTCGTCTCAAAACGGAACTCGTTCATATCCATTTCCTTTTGTACAGCTATATCCCGTGGTGTTTCAGCGTCTATCTACCGTTCTGTTTTACGTAGTCAGCAAAACACACTATTAATCACGAATAGCCTAAACAATCTGGCATAATTTGAAGCATGTGCAATCAAAATAGAGTAGTTTAATTATGGTAAACTGGAACATTCTTACAGTCAGTGGGTTGGCCTGTTGTAAACAAAAACAGCATATCCAATGTTTGCGTCTCAGATTGTGTAATACGACTGAAACATTTCAACGAAACTATGTGTGTGTGTCTGTCGCAGACAGAAAGCACATTTCCATAGTGATGTATTTCGTAAAGTCTCCAAAAGAAGTGTCATAACTTATTCAAAAATCACATAATATATTGTCAGCTGAACAAATGGAAAATATCGTATTTTGCTTTTAGAGCTAAATTAATGTATTTATTAGCATAGAAGTGGCATTTAGTTTAGTTAATAAATATCTAGTATATGAATTAGGTGACTATGGGGTCTTGAATTGTTATCACGTGTATATAAAAATCATTCAATATGTTACGACTGTTCCGCGCATAATCTCACCGCTATGTCTCCATTTTCAAACACCTATAATTAATTATGATCAAACTTATTTGATCTTTGTCGTTTACCTGCGCAATGGAACACGTCTTTCACTCAGTATAGACGGCACAGGTCGGTAACAAACTAAATTAGCTAAGAAAACAGTCGCCTGACCTTCCGAAGTCCCAAAGGATGTTCTCATTAACGTTCGGTATGCCCGCCCGGCACGCACTATCAACAATACTGTATCAGTAACAATGGAGTGTCGATAACACGATCGTTGTTAACCATCATAAACCATTCGGCATCAATAACGAGGTCGATGTTTGCTGTCAATAACAATAGGGTATCGCTAACAGGGTCGGTATTTACTGTCAAAACCCATACGGAATCGATAACAAGGTCGACGTTTAACGTCGCTAACAATGGTGTGTCAAGAACAAGTCGGTGTTTAGCGTCAGTAACAATACCATATCGCTGACAGGGGCGTCATTTATTGCGAGTAAAAAAGGAACAACGCACCGGAAAAAGGCTTGCTTGTGCCCCTGTCGTCTCCGGAAAGGTTCCCAGCGGTCTGTACATACCACCTACGTCGTCGTTATGGGTATTATGCCCCAAAAAGAGTCAATTGAGCTCTGAGCTATTGTGTAAACGTAACGTCTTTGTTGACGTTGACAGCTGACAGACTTAGCAAATGCGGATTTAGCAAATGCGCCGACTATTACGATAAAGAGCCACACAATACACATTTATATCTCACCCCTGGGGATACACGGATATGCATCCTTTCTCACAAAAACACGTTTCTTTCTAGCGGGTAGTTTTTTTATCTGGCTGCTTTATCGACTTAAATGTAATTATGTACCTTGTCGCCGGCATGAAAACGCAACATTTACTTTGCAGTAAAGAAATAATCGCAGCTCTAACATAACAAATACGTGGTGGTGAACAGAGAAACTGTCACACAATAAAAAGTTCAACATAGTTGGTGTTAGAACAAAATAAACAGCTTATAGTTAAACACGAAGAGGACTGTATTTTCAATAATCTACCCCTTTCTTCTGAAATTACAAATGACACACATTCACAGTCTAGAATTACAGAACATTTCATGCATTCCAAGATGCCACGTGTATGATTATTCAAGATTCTTTTTATCCGTACGATCATGGATAAAGCTTATTGGTGTTAGGTTTACAAGCTTAGGTGAAAGCGTGAAATGTAAATTGTGTATAGAATACACAGAACATGCCTGTGTAAGTATCCTTTTTAGTGTGATCCCCTCCATCTATGTAAATTGTGCAATTTATTAAAATGACACGTGTATTTAGTAGAGCGCAATGGCTCAGGGGTAGAGCTTCGGGCTCTCGACTAAGAGAACCTGGATTCGAATCCTGTGTTGCGTGCAAGTTTATTCACTCTACATTG
>CBDHHR010001115.1:25000-32500 GCA_965263245.1 Metamycoplasmataceae bacterium
GTAATATCATGTCGTTCTATTCTCATGTAGTGCTAATGCGTGTTTGGGCCTTTGACAGACGACGCTGATGTTACATTGGTGACACTGTGAAGACACATAAATACTCATATATGCATTTATAAGCGAGACAAAGACGAGCTCAGAAAATGTGATATTATTAGAACGAGCAGAAAGCGATGCTCGGCGCAATAATGTTAACGCAGCACATAAACATCCCATAAACTTACAAGAACGTGGAATCTGAGCGAAGAAGTGTTTCATGTCATGAGATCATCACTGCCAGAAGGTCGAGGACGATAACAAAACACAACACGGACGACAAATGCTTACACGTGTTCTCGATAATCGAAAAACACACCAAATATAAAACAAGGGTCTTCCCGTATTTGTTTGCGGAGGTGAAACATGGAGCCCATAAATACAAAAGAAATTATTAAAATTGTTAGAGTAATTTCACTAACCCTACTTACGTACGATGCCGCGAATCATTTGGCAGAACAAAAGAACAAACATATTTAATAAATATGGGGTAATTTTAACCTGTGAATAAGATCATAATTGGCAGTGTAAAGCCAACATATTGTCGTCTGCTGCGCTAGAAGTGACGCAGGCGGGTTGTCTTAACGGTACGGAACAACACAACATACGACGTTTCTTCAAGGCAAGGTTTTCTAAAATGAATACATGCATATTCGTATCAGCAATAAAAACTATATAATTCCGTGACTCACTGGAATAACTGCCCTGGTGACGTGTTCTGTGTTAGTAGTTTCTTAGTAGTTTCTGTATACTAGATCACTGTTAAAAAGCGAAATGTATTTTCAAAGAGCAAAACTGGATTCACTTGTGGTCTCACAAGAAAGCGAAATGGTCCCCAATCCCCAGGTATGCGTCATAACAAGCTATAAACGCTTGGTTAATTTGATTCATTTTGACAAGTGTTTCGTTTCCTTTCTTTTTTGCAATTCTATGCCGTTGTCTTGTGTCTTCGCCCCCCGGGAACCTCACGGGGAGCCGACGTGGACTCGACGGGACCCCGTGGGGTGAATACTCCCACCTTTGTTCCATTCGACGCAATTTGGAAATGAAATATGCTGTTTACACCCCTCGGCTTCATACCAAACTGGCGGCGTGTTCTTTAAACCAATCTTCCTTTTACGTTTCTACTTTCGTTGTGTTTGTCGAGATGTCGGGCGAAGATGGGGGATGTGTTGTTGTTGTTGTTGTTGTTGTTGTTGTTGTTGTTGTTGTTGTTGTTGTTGTTGTTGTTGTTGTTGTTGTTGTTGTTGTTGTTGTTGTTGTTGTTGTTGTTGTTGTTGTTGTTGTTGTTGTTGTTGTTGTTGTTGTTGTTGTTGTTGTTGTTGTTGTTGTTGTTGTTGTTGTTGTTGTTGACAATTTACCGTCGCCGTAGCCCCACATCTTCAGGTTTACTGGGATAGCTATGATTGTCCCCATCCAAATTCCAAGAGACAGCTCTACTTGCTCCCGATTCCGCTCCTGTCTAGTCTGTCTTTAAACGCCACCCGTAAATAACATCTTGCTTTGTTTGCGCTGCTTAAAGAAACCCGCGCAATGTTAGTATCCCCAACGAAAGAACGCGTTCGAACTATTCAAAGACAAGAGTATGGGCAACAACTTGCAAAAGAACAGGCGACAATATATAGGCGCTATATATACAGCACTTTTGCAGTGCTGTGTGGCTGTACAGTTTTGTCATAATTTCATGCTCTACCTATTTGGCATGTACGTGCTATAGTGGGTAACTATGTCAAACTGATTGCTGCCACTACGAGCTTCTAGACATGCCGCTGCAGCATAGTGCAAATAAAAGTGTCTACTTCACAAAAGATGTACATTCATAACGATACGCACAATAGATATTTGTGTTTATTTAATTCCCCACGACTACGGAATTTGGTCAACATCAAATAAAGTCAACCAACATAAAAGATAAAACGAAAACACATCTAACGCCTTGAAGATGCCGAAACGCCGGTTCGTTTGGGTGTTTCCCGCCAGAAATGTTTCGCCCGGAGCTTCGGACGATCAAACGGCAACGATTGATTTCTCGACGGATAACGCGAGAGCGTGACTTGAGATGCCGCCACTAGCGTCCTCCCGTGGCGAGTGTGCCACACCTACGACAAACAGGACCTGACGCGCGCTGTCATATCTTTTTATGTTTATCGCAGACGCTAATGCCATTTTCGCCGATGTCATATAATATGAATGGCCTGTCATCCGTAACGAGCAATCAATCACCATTACTTACTGCGACCCGATGGTGTACCCATAGACCCCTACACGCTGTTACTGCTGTTTAAAGACCTGATGGATTATTGTCGTGTAAAATTAGCACCACACAACACCCGCAAACCGACAACGCCTTTTCATTGATAGCGATTTTTACGATAAACAAATTCTGCGTGTTCGCTGAAATGACGTTCTCGGGTTGATGGTCTTTCTGTCGCCTCTTGGCGTTCTTTCTGTGAGAAGATTGCCTTCTCTCTGATCACACGCCTGGCGTTTATTCCCTGTAGCGTCACGTGATCCGGAACAACAACACCGTGGGAAAAAACCTGCCGTCGATTTAGCGCCACTGACGCAGGGAATCCTTAACACAAACCTTGCCATCGATCTCAATTGTTCGCGATAAATTTTACGCTTCCTGTCAGATTAGGCGTCGTCTTCTCGGTGTGATCTCGCTGCCGAGTGAAGAATCTCGTTCGTGTTGTGTGCAACGCTTTCTCTGCGCTGCTATCAGGCGGGACGTGAGTTTCCGCCGAATTACCTCGGATAACTACGGCAAGTGACAGAGAATGTTGTTGTAGCAGTGGCCCACAGTCGCACGGGGGAGAGTTGGGGCCGGAATAGAATCTTTTGATATATTGTGAATACTGGTGGCTATGGAATGCCAAACGTATCCGGTGCTGTGATACACTCATTATATGGACATTCATTGCACCAGACTCAAGTTCATTTAGACCAATGTTTGGCAAAAACATTATTCATCACTATAACATTATCACCGTCACTCGCATATAAGTCGACATTTACTATGTTTGTGGCATAATTACACACTTGAAAAGGGGGAAAAAAGCGATACTTACTAGGTAAAGGGTGAGTCAAGATGCGATGAAAAGGGTTACAACGTATTATATATATATATATATATATATATATATATATATATATATATATATATATATATATATATATATACGTATATCTAAAAAGTATATATATATATCTAAAAAGTATATATATATATATATATATACATATATATATATAATTATGTATGTATATGCGTGTATATATGTAATATATATATATATATATATATATATATATATATATATATATATATATATATATATATAATCCGTGCCTGTTTCACAAAATCCGTTAATTCAAATAAGAGGTTTCAAACTTACGATCGTATAACGTGTGACGTTAAATAAACAGGTGAACACACATAGTTGTTTGATGTATCTACTGCATTATTTAGCGATCATTTAAAGGCGTAATAATAATCTTGCTTATTTCCGTTATAGCTCGTCGACTGCGCGTCAGAACTGTGTTGAACGTGATTCCGCGTGCGTGTGACTATATTTGTTCTTCTTCTTGGAACTCAAATAACATCTTGCTCTTGTTTGATTTTATTTAAACTTATTCAACTCAAACGACAAACAAACATTCCACAAAACTTCACAATACTCGCGGCTGTTCAGTCATACACCGGCTACATTGAAGGAATCTCAAAATTAATCTAATCTCACCAATCTAAACATTCTAACGAATCGTACCCCGTGATAACACTGCCTTTAAAGTATGTATATTTGTACAGAACAATATTGTGTTTATGTGAGCGATGTAGGACGGCGCTTATCTGTTTCGTTGTGAAGTCTCAACGAGCTGACACACGCGAACGTGGTCCAACGAGAATCAGTTTAATTTTGGGTTGGTCAATATAGGTATAAAATTACCTTGATGTTATCGACTGGTCGCCCCCGCGAAAGATACGTGGCTGGTCGTATTTGTCTGACTCCATAAGATATAACTACGTGACAATGTTTACGTAATTACAGATTTCTGTGAAGAATATATAAAAAGAGAAACTCGTAATCAGCCTCTCGTTAGTGTATATATATATATATATATATATATATATATATATATATATATATATATATATATATATATATATATATATATATGACAACATTTTAAACTAGATTGGTTATTTATAAAATATTTATTGTTGCAACTGATTGTAAAGCAGATGTTCACATCTGCACATGAACATTTGCACGTAAAAAACAAAATATACAGCAAATCCGCAAGTAATGTAAGTGTGTGCTTTGGATTTATGGCTAAGAGTAATATTTGTATTTCAAACAAGCATTTTCTATCTAGTGACGTAATTTGATAACCGGTACTCGTGATTTGACTAGGCTATATCTTATAGTTTTTAAAGATTCGTTTTATTACTGAAAATTAACGGTATTTCAGAGTGAATGGTTGCATTCTTGGCACATATTCCAAAGACACAAATAACATTGGCTTTGGTGTTTCATGTCTATACACTGCCGATTAAGTGACTTTAATACACTACGGATAATTTGCCAGCGCTGTAGATACAATATTTTATACCTACGTCGGAGCCCATAATATTTTTTATACATCAGCGTATTTCAGATGTCTAACATGTATTTCAAATTTCTAAACAATCTCCAAATTCCAATTTGACACTAAGTAGGTGTACGTTAACTATCTATTCGACAAAATATATTGGATTTTTATGGAATGTCTTGCAACCGTTTTTGTCGACTGGTGCATATTCCTAAAGAAGGACGTAAATTTTTGCGCTTATCAGGCGTGACGCCGAAGAGAGGACAGAAGGTAGTCTGTCCTGACTTCGCTACAATCACAGAGATCGCATTCTTGGGCAGTTTCGCGATAAAGTCACGCTTGCAATGAATTGCCTGCTGACCCTGTTCACCTACGGTTATACAAGTTTACACATTCCCCTCCATTACGTCTAAATTACAATCGACGAATTCACTGGCGATACAATCAAACCCCGGAGGTAGACACATACCGTTTTACCGTATTGATGCTGATCGAAAAGAGAGGGTGGCGAAGTAGCGGCGTTTGATGGTATTTTGTAATGTTGCTATAAATGAAACGAGAAAGAATGTTACGTTGTATATTAATAGAATGCAATTTCAAACAGCGCTGTGTTGATCAAATATGCGACAGAAATCACGCTGTTGGATCGAAATGGATTAAGTGCATACAACAGCAAAATCAGGACGTCAACTTCTAGACAGTATCAATAAAACAGGGCGTCAACTTCTAGACAGTATCAATAAAACAGGACGTCAACTTCTAGACAGTATCAATAAAACAGTACATCAACTTCTGGACAGTATCAATAAAACAGGACGTCAACTTCTAGACAGTATCAATAAAACAGGACGTCAACTTCTAGACAGTATCAATAAAACAGGACGTCAACTTCTGGACAGTATCAATAAAACAGGACGTCAACTTCTAGACAGTATCAATAAAACAGGACGTCAACTTCTAGACAGTATCAATAAAACAGGACGTCAACTTCTAGACAGTATCAATAAAACAGGACGTCAACTTCTGGACAGTATCAATAAAACAGGACGTCAACTTCTAGACAGTATCAATAAAACAGGACGTCAACTTCTAGACAGTATCAATAAAACAGGACGTCAACTTCTAAATTGTATCGACGAAGAAAGCAAGTCTACGGCAGCAGTATGTGATATGATGTCCTTTACAGGCCTCTCTTTGGCTCTCGCCGTCTCTGCACCGTTACATCGGTCGTCCTCCTTTATCTTTCTCTTTCTCTTTCTCTTTCTCTTTCTCTTTCTCTTTCTGTTTCTCTTTCTCTTTTCTCTGCTTTTCTCTGCTTTTCTCTTTCTCTCCTTCTCACTTTCTCACTTTCCCTCTCTCTCCCCTCTCTCTTCTGAAACTTAACTTTAGAAGAACGAAGACGGAATGATAAGTACAAATGACTTGCCGTACAGGGCGTGGACCCGCCATGTCGTAGTACTGCTGCTGAGTCTTGATGTTTGGCCAACTTTAGATGCCGAGTCGTCCTTATCATCGTCACAGCTCAGTGACTGCATCATCGGATTCTCAATCCGGGTTCGACTCCTGTGAAGTCGTTTCGTATCTTGAATAAGTTCGTTGACTCTTCCTGTTTCTCTCTATTTTTCTTGCTTCGAGTGGGTGTCGCCGAGGTCACTACTGACATTGGGTCGTCCATGCTACTACCGCAGTGACCAGCCAGTCGTATGCGCTGGGGTGACACGCTGCAAATAGTCTGGTGCGAATTGTGTTTGTGGGGTGACACGCTGCAAATAGTCTGGTGCGAATTGTGTTTGTGGGGTGACACGCTGCAAATAGTCTGGTGCGAATTGTGTTTGTGGGGTGACACGCTGCAAATAGTCTGGTGCGAATTGTGTTTGTGGGGTGACACGCTGCAAATAGTCTGGTGCGAATTGTGTTTGTGGGGTGACACGCTGCAAATAGTCTGGTGCGAATTGTGTTTGTGGGGTGACACGCTGCAAATAGTCTGGTGCGAATTGTGTTTGTGGGGTGACACGCTGCAAATAGTCTGGTGCGAATTGTGTTTGTGTGGTGACACGCTGCAAATAGTCTGGTGCGAATTGTGTTTGTGGGGTGACACGCTGCAAATAGTCTGGTGCGAATTGTGTTTGTGGGGTGACACGCTGCAAATAGTCTGGTGCGAATTGTGTTTGTGGGGTGACACGCTGCAAATAGTCTGGTGCGAATTGTGTTTGTGTGGTGACACGCTGCAAATAGTCTGGTGCGAATTGTGTTTGTGGGGTGACACGCTGCAAATAGTCTGGTGCGAATTGTGTTTGTGGGGTGACACGCTGCAAATAGTCTGGTGCGAATTGTGTTTGTGGGGTGACACGCTGCAAATAGTGTGGTGCGAATTGTGTTTGTGGGGTGACACGCTGCAAATAGTGTGGTGCGAATTGTGTTTGTGGGGTGACACGCTGCAAATAGTCTGGTGCGAATTGTGTTTGTGGGGTGACACGCTGCAAATAGTCTGGTGCGAATTGTGTTTGTGGGGTGACACGCTGCAAATAGTCTGGTGCGAATTGTGTTTGTGTGGTGACACGCTGCAAATAGTCTGGTGCGAATTGTGTTTGTGGGGTGACACGCTGCAAATAGTCTGGTGCGAATTGTGTTTGTGGGGTGACACGCTGCAAATAGTCTGGTGCGAATTGTGTTTGTGGGGTGACACGCTGCAAATAGTGTGGTGCGAATTGTGTTTGTGTGGTGACACGCTGCAAATAGTCTGGTGCGAATTGTGTTTGTGGGGTGACACGCTGCAAATAGTCTGGTGCGAATTGTGTTTGTGGGGTGACACGCTGCAAATAGTGTGGTGCGAATTGTGTTTGTGTGGTGACACGCTGCAAATAG
>CBDHHR010001115.1:37500-40530 GCA_965263245.1 Metamycoplasmataceae bacterium
GCGTGTCTCCGTTGCTAACACAGGCGCACTCTCCGCCGAGCAATGCCCGTCAACTAACGTCATCTGCACTGCTAAGGTGCTGACGTCTGTGCATTCATTAATCACTCGATGTGCACGAAATAGCAGCGGCGTAAGCGGGTTGACAGCGTGTTGACACCGGTGTGTGTCGTCTTGTGTAAGTCGTTAGCGCACGTGATTAAGCGGGTCGTTTGAAGCGAGGCGGTGCTGCCTGCCGGGTCCGGGGGCCGTGAGTGAGACAGCAGGGTGACTACGGACGGCGTGTGCCAGGGCAGGATAGGACCGGCACGGTGACGCCTGGCTAGAGTGCGCGGGGCGGGCAGGGCATGGTGTCGAATACAGATCAATGCTTTCGATAACTGTAATTATATAGTTATAATTATAACTACCTGGTATATAATTACAGTTATCGTGAGCAGGATACTATAGTTCACGAAATGCGTTGATTTATATGTGATTGTAAATATCCAAGTTGAATCAGTGTGTGTGTGTGTGTGTGTGTGTGTGTGTGTGTGTGTGTGTGTGTGTGTGTGTGTGTGTGTGTGTGTGTGTGTGTGTGTGTGTGTGTGTGTGTGTGTGTGTGTGTGTGTGTGTGTGTGTGTGTGTGTGTGTGTGTGTGTGTGTGTGTGTGTGTGTGTGTGTGTGTGTGTGTGTGTGTGTGTGTGTGTGTGTGTGTGTGTGTGTGTGTGTGTGTGTGTGTGTGTGTGTGTGTGTGTGTGTGTGTGCGTGTGTGCGAGTGTGTGTATATGTGCGTGCGTGTGTGTTTATGTGTGTGTATGTGCGTGTGTGTGGGTGTGTGTGTGTGCGTGCGTGCTTCCGTGTGTGTGTGTGTGTGTGTGTGTGTGTGTGTGTGTGCGTGTGCGTGTGTGCGCGCGTATGTGTATATGTGCGTGCGTGCGAGTGTGTTTATGTGTGTGTGTGTATGTGCGTGTGTGTGCGTGCTTGCGTGTGTGTGTGTGTGTGTGTGTGTGTGTGTGTGTGTGTGTGTGTGTGTGTGTGTGTGTGTGTGTGTGTGTGTGTGTGTGTGTGTGTGTGTGTGCGTGCGTGCGTGCGTGCGTCTATGTGTGTATGTGTGAGCGTGGCAGTGTGTGAATGTATGTGTATGTGCATGCATAGATGCATCGGTAAAGTTGGGTTTATGAGCGTAGTTTCGTTTTCGCAAAAATACATGTCACAGTTTCCTCATTCACAGTGGTCGCAATATACATAATCGCATGGCGTTTCTAAATGCCACAATTGTGGGTTCATGAAAATAATTATTATTAAAAACTTACAAATGTTCATATTATATAAAGCGATGGATAACATGAGCGCAAGGGTAACACTATGCATACAAGATGTATCTATTTTCCATGTAACTGTGTTAAAATCAAATCAAAACAACCACAAACAACACATGAAATATTATCACAAGTCGTGCAATTTTTTCAGGCGACTAACAACTGAACAATTGTATAGACAACGTTTTTTTCCGACAGCTGATATTATAGGGAAAATGCGGAAACATTTCGATACATATCAGCTTGGACTATTTTCGCTAGATCGAAAGACTCCGATGGCGAGTACCAGTCGTTGTTTATCACTCAATGCTTGTTAATAATACACGAGTAGAACTTATAGCTAACACATAATTAGAGTACTGCAAATACCTTACAATGATAACTAGAATAATAATAATAATAATAATGACTTCTTATGCGCCAATATCCTCGAAGGTCAAGCTCAGTGGCGCGACAAAATATATATATATATATATATATATATATATATATATATATATATATATATATATATATATCGCCATCAGCTGAGCCCTTCTGAGGCAATACAGCAACAGCCAAAGGTACATGTGATTTCTTATTTACATTATTTTTCAAAAGGAACATTAACACGCCTGCCAGATGGAATTTTGTTAAACGCTGTGTTGCTGACCAGTGCGCTGACTATATAGCTATGTTAACAAACCGACCAAGTTTTGTCTTTTGTTTACCAGTAAGATGTCCTAACCAAGTTGTGATCGTGAATGATTGGATACTCCTAGCAAGTCGTACACGTACACAAGTTCAAGGACACGTGGGCTGACCTCCGACCTTTGAGTCTGTAAGTAAAACGAGATGATATACTCATAATAACCGTCTTTATCCTACATACGGACGTGTGCGTGAATGTGTAGGAAAACGCTGTTTACCCATAATCTAGCTTCTCCTTTTTTGGTGAAACGATCCCAAGGAAATAAATGAGGAAGACTGTTTTTCATGAAATGCAACCCACCCCACGACTACCCCAAAAAGACGAGCTGTTTTTGCTAGAGACTGCATCGTGGACGGCAGCAGGCACGATGCCGACAGAACACATTGCGTCATTATAGGGTATCGGGTACCAAAGTGGTATCATCTGACAAACTACAAACAGCACAGCTGTCGAAATATTGCACACATCCATTTCAGTCACTGATATACTCCAGAAAACATAACATGCAACAAGCGTGTATTTAGTTGAAGTTCGTAAACTGTACGCGCGTGACCTTTCAGTAAGTCACGACAATGACCATAAAAAGGCGGCACAAAGATGATGTTAATCACTTCATACAGCTGCTGTCACTTGGTAGAATCCATGTTAAAATGTAGTAGTGCTATCTCCAAAATATGTAATGTATATTGTGAAAAATTGCTTGAAACATACAAAACACAATTTTTATTACTTCAGCCTGCAAGTTACCGAGGCCAGTGTGTGTTTAAAAAATACTTTCTCATAACTGATTTGGCGCTTATGATAGCCACATCGCGTCATAGTGGCGGCCAATGCATGGCCTTTAATTGCTTTCATTGTTTTTAATTACTGATTATTTTAGTCTTGATGCATAAATCGATATATAGTTATATATGCATGTCTATTTTAGTTGTGGAAATGCATTTACCTGACATGACTTTACTGTGATAATTATTAGTTTTTATTTAAATTTGTTTTGATGAAAAATATCACCAAGAATGTTTCCAGTTTTTCCTTAAAACC
>CBDHHR010001116.1:0-5114 GCA_965263245.1 Metamycoplasmataceae bacterium
TTGCCGGGACCCACGCCGGCTTTTATTGCTCAACGATGCGCATGCGCACTAATGCTCTTCGTAAAGTGGGGCGAATGGGGGTGAAAGGTTGTAAGTTGTAAAACTATAAATAGTTGCTTCCCTGTTTGTATAATGCACAACGTGCATGGTCAAACGTTCACCGTGTTTTGTTCAGTCTATTTGTCCAAGACTTTGATTAAAGACGGCTGCCTTGTTCTAGGGTAAATTTGTTGCGGCTGTGCTGCTCAGTCCAACCCTGGATTGCCAACAATGTGACTGGCCCGTATATCGTAAAATTTATTAAGAGTTAAATTACGCAATATGATACATATACTCTAGTCTAATTTTTGCGTATATTAATTTGGACATTATCGGAGTCTTTAGACATAACAAAGGCAGTTAATTATGCGTTCTCAAATTTGTCTAGGCTGTGGTGTTCTATCACGGTCTTATAGTGTTCACCTTGAATATAATATATTCAAAGTGAACACTATAAAAACATCATATTATGATGTTTTTTATGTTAACGTAAGATTGATTTAAATTTAAGTTGGACGTGTATTTTTATTATGTTTTTCCTTCTTCCTTCTTTTTCTTGTACAGTTCATGTCTTGTTATACTTTTTGCTTCTGGTCGTTCTTTTACTGTTTCGTTTTATTATTTGTCTTCATCGTCTCCGTCTCCGTCTTCTTCTGTCGTTGTCCGCCAGAGGCGCTGTACGTAAGACGTTGTACAGCTGCTCGAGTCTATTGTTTAGCATCTTACTCATATTTGGGCATTACTTTTTTAATGCCACCTATGTGTCGATTTGTCATTATCAACTCATCACATTGTATATACTTAATGAAGTCGGAATAAACTCATGTAGACATTATCATAAACATTCTATTTCACCGTTATTTGTTGCTCTCATTTCTTGTTCTTTTCGCTGGAATGTTATCCCAGTTGGTTTTACAGTGCCAAGTCGATAGGGCCGAATTAGATGTGCTTATTCTGTAGTTACAACTGACAATTGCTATTCAAACTCTTCTACCTGAATGGAATGTCATTTATTTTCAATGCTTAATTACTGTTATTGTTGTGGTGCTGGATGTGGCTTGGTGATTTCAATCAGTGCGCAGAATAAAGCAGTTCAAGATTAAACAGAGCATAATTAACGTGAAAAGCTGCAGTTCCTTAATTGCAAGTGTGTTTTCATGTGGGCTCAGCTTGGTGAACAATGGAGTAGTTATGCAGGCGGGGTCAGCTACTGAGGTGAGTCGTTGGGCCGGCTGACAAGTGAGCTCACAGCGTGTAACTGTCGGTCCTAATGACCTAGCGTAGACGGTTTGCCCTTCACCAGACTGTTCGCCAAGGTGGGCCCGTTCACGTAAACAGCTGAAATTCACGAAAATACCCACGCGAACGTCTCGACAACAGGCGTCTACTGTAACTGCTGTAACTAGGTTATTTTCGTTGCAAACAGCAATTAAGTTTAGCCTTCATTCACAACTGTGTCATAACATGCCCACATGCTTGATCAGACTCACAATGGCCGCGGTCCGGTCCACTACACATATACAACTGTTGCATTAGGAACGTCGACTGATTGATATCCCTGGCACACCGTGTGAAGGTACTTACGGGCCCTGGTAAGGTGCATCGAGGTAGGAACGCCCACGCTGTACCAATACAAATCCACACCTACGGACTCTGTTGTTCTATCGTACATATATTACTTGTATGCAAACTTACAACAAGATTCATATAATTTCGGCATGGACACACATATAAATATATGAATTCAATACACACAAAGATAAAACACACAACACCATAAACTATTATGGTTCACTTGCACCCATTAAACGGGAGTATATGATGTCCTCTCTTTGTCGTCCTCATTCCTTTGTATGTATTCTTTTCTTTATTTGACTATTACATCTGAATGTACTTTAATAAGTTAAAATAAATATAATTGTATTTTTTCATAATTCGACTTGCTACAGCTGCTGATTTGTGACGTCAATATAGGGCAATAAAATGGTACGTGTAATGTCAACCGGTATGACAAACAAATTTGTATTATGAATTTGTGAATCGCCAAAACTCTATTGTGGTATTATTTTCGCTGTCTTTATATTAGCAGATGCTGCTACCATCTACACACAGTAGGGCACGATACACCATGTGCACTCAATGCAACAATAGGGCTTCATCATCAACGAGATTATTGTTGCATTTTCAGAAACTGAGGTTGAGTCTAGTTTAACATTTCCGTTCATATGTTCAGTCGTCTTTCACACAGTGGTATTAACTCTAACTAGGCGGATACTTAGGTGTGATTAAATGTTTTAATGTCGGCCTGATAACCCATTTGGTCGAATTTTGACACGTTAAGCAGTGTTATTTGACAATATAAAGCAGACGGACGCATTAGAGTCAAAGTCCGAACTACACTAAGACACATGGAATGACAGAATGGAGATCGCCATAGCAACAAACAATTACTTTAGTGATATTGTGAGAGGATCTCCGAAGATCCAAAACAATCACCAGAAACCAGGGCGTTGTGGACAGGCCGCGTGCAAAACATACATAATAATCAACTAGGAAATAATACTGATAAATGAATGTATGCATGTGGTTAATAGTAATACATAATTTAGTTAATTTAAAAAATACTATTAATAATTATTATTACGTAACAATAATACAAATCAATAAATGTATATGTATTGACAATAGTAATACATAATTTAGTAAACAATTAATGTTCATCAATGCCGAATTACACTAATATGCAATACTCAAGAAATGTGTCTTTGGTAAACCTTAATTTAATCGTTATCGGGTCGAGTCGTCACATCGGTAGAACGAAGCTGTTGAATATTTTCGTTGATGTTTCCGAGAAAAAAACCGATTTACTCAAAATCAGACCAACCCATTCACAAATATGGGCGGATAATTGCAAAGGCACGCTAGCAAAATAATGACATTTCAAATTGCCACCATGTCCATTAATTTTGGGTGCAGTCTTCTTTGTAAATACGTGTAATTCCAAATATATTTCACACATCGGCATATATATATATTCATGATGGCATGTCCATGTAGTATGTATGAGGTGTTAGTGTCTCGTGCATGCAGGTGGCGCTCAGGACAAACAACTGTTTTGTATAGATTGAACAACATCGATCATTGTTCCCCCAGTGGGAAGGCGTGTATGTCATTGTTTTCATGTTGCTGTGGCAGATTGCGTCATCTGCAACAAATCGGATATCTGACCTTACACGCCCAGAGAGGTAATTTGTATATTAGAGAAATAAAGCAGGACATATATAGAGCTGTATTAGACTCATGCGGCGACAGACATGGGGAAGGACATGGTTTGTAATTACGGTTTAAATTTTGCTTATTTACCGACCTAACATTTAATCATCGTCGACGATATCAACGTTGTTCGTGGAATCACCGTTTGGGGTATCAAATGCCGTAAACGCCGCGCAGTGGCGCCACCCGCGTGTCGTGGCAGGGTCGTTTGGACGATCTGAAATGCACTCAATCTTAGCGTTAAGGCTTGAAAATGTAGTTTCATTTCGCCAGTATCTAAAAGCTGATCTTTTTATGTTACATTCGCTCCTTAGTTTCCAATCAATTTCGTTCACAAGTGTGCAGCATTGGCTTTGTACGTGATAATGAAAACAGCGCTTTTAAAATCCTTTGCGTTGTGAGCCACTGAGCTCGGATAATTTTCTGAGCATACTCTTGCAAAAGAAGCAGTTGTATTATTATTGTTATTGTTATTGTTATCATTATTGTTGTTACTGTTATTACTGTTGTTGTCAGTATTATTATCATCATTGTTAGTGATATCTTCTTCATCATGATTATTATTATTACATAATAATAATAATAAAACTATTTATTTTGACATAATCAAATCCGGTACGGGTGTCCCGTTCACCGGTGTGTACATGCATAACAATTCTAAATAGCTAACAGTTATAATAATACGTCTGGATATATTGATTAAATTATAATAATAATAAATAGTAATGGTACTTTATAAAACATTGACCCTGACATACTACTTGTGTGTGTGTGTGTGTGTGTGTGTGTGTGTGTGTGTGTGTGTGTGTGTGTGTGTGTGTGTGTGTGTGTGTGTGTGTGTGTGTGTGTGTGTGTGTGTGTGTGTGTGTGTGTGTGTGTGTGTGTGTGTGTGTGTGTGTGTGTGTGTGTGTGTGTGTGTGTGTGTGTGTGTGTGTGTGTGTGTGTGTGTGTGTGTGTGTGTGTGTGTGTGTGTGTGTGTGTGTGTGTGTGTGTGTGTGTGTGTGTGTGTGTGTGTGTGTGTGTGTGTGTGTGTGTGTGTGTGTGTGTGTGTGTGTGTGTGTGTGTGTGTGTGTGTGTGTGTGTGTGTGTGTGTGTGTGTGTGTGTGTGTGTGTGTGTGTGTGTGTGTGTGTGTGTGTGTGTGTGTGTGTGTGTGTGTGTGTGTGTGTGTGTGTGTGTGTGTGTGTGTGTGTGTGTTTGTGTGTGTGTGCGTGCGTGCGTGCGTGCGTGCGCGCGTGCGTGCGTGCGTGCGTGCGTGCGTGCGCGTGTGTGTGTGTTGATGTAAGCCGGGAGTGCTTCATAAATGTATAACATTTATTGGTTCATACTAAACTGCATACCTCCTAACGTCACGTAATAATGCAAAAACAAATATGTATACAAAATAAACAGAGAGAAAAAAAACTTCCGAATTAAAATCACAAGTCATTAAAACATGCTTCAGCGCCTGCATCAGCCAGGTTGCTTATAATTGTGATCACAACACTTTTCGAAATATATCTGCACAGGCGTGGTGCTGAAATTAAAACGTTTGTTGCCGCGCAGCCAATCTAAATATAGCTGGCCAATTGGGCCGTCGGAATTCATAGCTGGTTACTGCGCCGTGTGTCCCAATATAACCTACTCGGTACTATTCTAACTGGGGTATCTGTTCTTTGTTCGTACATTTCCACGATCATTACATTTCAGTTGATTATACTGGCACTTTACAGACACAAGTTCTTCGTTCCTCCATACAGCCCCTTCTGGGGCTAACATAGGAGTTTGTGCGGTGCGCAATGCTAAAGGTGCATGAAGATGAAAG
>CBDHHR010001117.1:0-2500 GCA_965263245.1 Metamycoplasmataceae bacterium
ATGAATGTATAAAAACCGTTTACTGTTTCAAGTGTACTATCGTATGCAACAATAAAACACTTCAGAGAAAGCAAGCATTTACCGCAGCACATACAGCATATTGACTTAGTCGGGAGTTCTCGAGAGTAGCGTATTGATATTATTATGAACGTGAATTGAACTGAATGTCACCTTTGTGCCTGGACAATGCACAAGTCAAGCCGTGCTGACACGACACATGTTCTTAGAACTGTCCTTCCTACTCACCGCTCGCCACATTATGGTACACTAATGTCGAATTACATATCCCGAGAAATAAAAGGCATACCTGTGAAATCGACAATAGGATGTTGGAGTCATACGTGACGTTGACCATGGACAGTGGACACAGTTGAACAACATAATTATGTACAGTCAGTGTAACTCGTATGTCAGTGCCAACGTCTGGTAACATTCTAGAAAACCTCTTTCCAAGCAAGGACTTTATGAGTCACACAGAAATACAACTTTGTTTTCACTTCAATCTATTTCCACTCAACCATTTGTATTGTGAACCACTGAACAATTTCAGGTAGTTTGGGTTCCTGTAATAATAATAATAATAATAATAATAATAATAATCATAATAATCATAATAATAATAATAATAATAATAATAATAATAATAAAAATGTGTATGTATGTATGTATGTATGTATGTATGTATGTATGTATGTATGTATGTATGTATGTATGTATGTATGTATGTATGTATGTATGTATGTATGTATGTATGTATGTCTCTCTGTCTCTCTGTCTCTCTGTCTCTCTGTCTCTCTGTCTCTCTGCCTCTCTGCCTCTCTGCCTCTCTGCCTCTCTGCCTCTATGCCTCTATGCCTCTCTGCCTCTCCGCCTCTCCGCCTCTCCGCCTCTCCGCCTCTCCGCCTCTCCGCCTCTCCGCCTCTCCGCCTCTCCGCCTCTCCGCCTCTCCGCCTCTCCGCCTCTCCGCCTCTCCGCCTCTCCGCCTCTCCGCCTCTCCGCCTCTCCGCCTCTCCGCCTCTCCGCCTCTCCAAGTGATTGCGTATTAAACAAGAAATAACACAGAAAAGTAATTATAAGAAATATATGAATTATTGTTATAGATAAACTAAACAGATGTCGAGGAGACTGTCACTAAGACCATTTTGGTCGTTCTCGAGGCTGCTATATTTAAATATAGTTGACTATTTAAAAAAAAATCGCTGATATCATAATAAACACATAAGCATAATTCAGCAACGGTAACACCAACATTAGAATGACATTACAGGTAATAAATGTCACAGATCTAAACAACAACAACAACAACAACAACAACAACAACAACAACAACAACAACAACAACAACAACAACAACAACAACAACAACAACAACAACAACAACAACAATAACAACAATAACAACAACAACAACAACAACAACAACAACAACAACAACAACAACAACAACAACAACAACAACAACAACATTAGTACATGAAATTCATTTGGAAACTAGCAATCTTAATACAATCAATATAATAATAATATAATAAGAATACAATCTCAATAATAACAGGTATATATATACGTTTACGGGGATATCAGAAATAAAACACTCTAGATTACTATAGTGATTGTTATAATTGCCCACATGTGTACAAGTTTGGTAAAGAGCACAGTATTTTGTAAGTTTGTAGAAACATATTTTTGTTGTATAAATAATAATTCCTTGTAAACTGTGCGTTGTAATTTTTTTTAAATATTAAATGCAGTAGTAGTAATATTTTTATTAGTAATGGAATATCATGCCTAATTCATCGCTTGGCACAGTCATGTTTGCCTTATTTGTATGAATAGTATCGTGTATCAGTGTTTTAACTGTATGGACTGTTTTATTTATATAAAAAATTGTAATATACTTTATATTAAATATTCTGGAAATATCATGTGTATATACTTATTAATACAGTTTAAATTCATGTAATATCAGTATATCTGTAACATCAATAATATTTAGTTTCTTAAACAACGGCTCAGTATGTGCATTAGATTTCTCTAAACATATTATTTTAACTGCGTTTTTCTGTAGCTTGATAATTACGTTACAGTTTGATGTATGGTAACATTAATGAACAAAATTACTTTTATATTTACTGGCAAAAATCGTTTATTTGGAACATATAATTGAAAGATGTTTAATATGAACATCCCAGCTTAGATTTTCTTGCAAGGTTACCTCGAGAAGATAAAAAGTTTGGATTCTTTCTATTACGGTTTCATCTATTTTATGGAGAAGATTGTTCGATAGTGTACATTGTAAATATATTTATTATAGTGCGTTCGACTAAACTACCCTTCTAAGTATTTTTTAACGCTATTTGTATTTACACGACTTGAAACAATCATAGAAACGACTTGTAGTCATGGACAATATTAAATGGAATAAAAGGCTATGCGTTGGTGTTATACTAGTTACTGAAAATTATTAATTGTTGTAGAACACACGGGGCATTAATTTTCC
>CBDHHR010001117.1:5000-8701 GCA_965263245.1 Metamycoplasmataceae bacterium
ACACGCACACGCACACGCACACGCACACGCACACGCACACGCACACGCACACGCACACGCACACGCACACGCACACGCACACGCACACGCACACGCACACGCACACGCACACACGCACACGCACACGCACACACATACAGGTTAGAAAGTGAAATCTTATGTACATACACACACACACTAGGTCAGAAAGTGAAATCACTAACATTGTATACAAAATCACAAAAGCAAGTCGCGCAAAAATCGCCGCGCGACCCCTGGACATTGCCATCTGTAACAAGTGTAGCCTCGGTCATCCAGATGTCGTGAGGTGGCTGCACGTTTTAGCCACGTGCATCTTCTCGGCGAAGTCACGCAGCCGAACGATAGTCGATTAAGCGAGAGTACTACACGTGACACTAAGGCATGTCAACAAAGACTGTTGTTTGATTCGCCCGAGTGCCCGGGTGGTATAACCGTGCATGACGACGTCGGGTGTGCCGGGTCTGACTTGTGTCAGACGCATAGCGGCATCACTAGGCACCTCACGCTAATAATAAGACGAGTCACTTAGTTTTGTCTTTTCAACAAGTCTAATGGGAATTATTAATGATTTGTTTAATTATTTTACACTCGGATCGCGCTTTTCCCGAGACTTTGACTGATTCAGACTGCTACCGCTAGATGGCGACACAATCTGAGCAGACGTCTACTCACTGTAACGTGTGTCCCGGCGGCTGCGCTCTGCCTGGTCTTCGGGGGTCGTCACAGGCCTGTCCCGCTCCCAGTCAACTATTTGACTTTGTTGAATCGCGTGATATGTAATGACTGTCTTGTGATATGTGTTTAACATCCGTTTAGCAACGTACGAATCACTCCCGTCTGTGGTGTAATAGATGAAGTTAGAATAAATTAAGTATTGAACTGTGCGAGTACCTACACTTCGCGAAGATAAGATGTTTCCCACCTTCGATTTCCCATTAGCATTATTTCAAAAAAAAATACCATCGTTCAATCTGGTGCGTCTTGTGGTGTAAATCTGACGCTTTTACTCTTACCCACTTCGCGTGGGTGGTCGAGCCTTGTGTCGTCATTGTCTTGCCACCTCCATTGTGTCGTTATGTGGTTCCATATTATTGGTCTTTAGTATACAGAGGCTGTGGCGATGATGCCCTCGTGCTAGAGGTGTTCCGTGAAGAGATTAATAACTCATTACTCTTGCAACATTGACGTTGTCATGCAGTCGTTCAGATTAGGAGGTACATAAAGTTCAACGGGATGAAGGTAAATTGACAGGGAAATGTGTAAGACACTCATTCGTTTGAATCTTTCTCCCTGAACATCTTCGCTCAAATATCAACCATCCCGATTGTGTGCGATGTTTGTGTTGCTCCCTGTTGTCTATCACTGTCCATTCGGGATCCCGCGTGTTAACCTTATAACAGTTACTGTTTCCCTTCTTTACAGACATCTCTCTGTCAAGACACGTTATAAATATATACGTTGTATATATTTACTGTTTAATGTGGCGTTATGCATAATATATGCACAGAAATACATTATTTTGTTTTACAATTATGTTGCAGTGGATAAACCAGTGTTGAAGACAACCATTTCAATCATCGACATGGACAATATTGCGGTATGATTTTTAGAGTTAACTTGTTTGTACATAACCGTTTAGTTTATTGTTTTACTGTAAATCGTATATATTCCTGCGGTAGTTTCAGAAATTAGGAATCACGCAACCCACCAACATATCAAGTCTCAAACATTCAAAAGATAATAACTGAATGAAGCCATTGCCTAATCGGGATTCCATCTGATATGCTCTCGTAATACTGCAAGAAGGATAACTGCAATGGCCAATTTTATTGTAAATGTACATAACTATTCCTTAAGTAAATTCTGATTTATAAAACAGAAACTGTCAAACGAATGTTCAGGTCGTTGTTTGCATCGGCGTAAAGGTATTCTGAAAACAGAAATACAACAGTAAGAGTTTGTTCGCCATGTGTTAGAAAGCATTTATAAGCTGAGAACATTTGTTTGAATATTTTATCATCTAAAATATATACTGTATTGAATTAAGTCACGTATTCTGTCGGCTCTAGACGAGCTTCCTGCTTCTGCTTGTGGCAATGACGGTTGGAGCGGACACGCGGGGGGAACTCGATGGTATTTATTAAAATATTACTTATTAGTAGTAGTTCTTTGGTCTTTTTGGAATGGCGAGTCGTCTTAACGTCAGAGGGAGGTTGCCTGCGCTGCAGTTTGTCAGCTAATTGAGGAGTTTGTGTGACACAGTATGTCACATCGTTGTGAGCGCCTTAAAACCTCACGGCGGCCAAATCCACCCGTAATTGCCGTAGACTGACACTCTTAGCCAAAACTTGTACAATGCAACTGGACAATGCTGTCTTCAGCGCAGGCATGTCTACTGGAGAGACGTAAAACACATGACAGTGTAGAAACTACGTTTGAACCTCACGATTCCACGTTATACTTAAGATAAGTGGGGAAACGAAGGACTTTAAAACAGGTTGATGACTAAACACAACGCCTACTCCGTGTTACCCTACCCTGGGTTTAGTAAACTATTCATGTTGTTTATTATCCCCTTTAATAATCCCACGTCTCATATGCTTATTGCAGGCATCGAATATTCCAACGATTGCATGGAGGGATGTATGAAGTTGCATATCGAATGTCAAGAGTTTTGTGTCGGGGCGATCAACGACGATTGTGCGAAAATGTGCAAGAATAGCGCCATTCATTGCTCGATGTACTGCATTGATTTTAAAGACGAAATGCCACATGAGGAAGTGTAACTACTACATTTGTCAACACAAGAGCACCACTTTCGCAGAACATTAGAAACGTGGTGTTGTAGGTTGTTACTTGTGAAAAGTTGATTTGGTATTTGACATATATATATATATATATATATATATATATATATATATATATATATATATATATATATATATATATATATATTATGCTTATACACAGATAGTTATGTATATTGTTTAACATCATCTTAAATACGGACATTGATTTACTATTATTGATTTTGTATTTAATAGCACTATATATATAATATATGTATTAGTGCAGTAACTTGGCAGCTGAGCAACAGAAAACATAGTTCCTTCGTTCGTATACCCAACATGTTCTCCTTTATCTAGTAATGTCACAAAATCGTTTTCCCGTTGTCTCCGCCCTCCGCCCTCCGCCCTAATCGCTCCCAGTTTTATCGGATGCCCCGTTGTAAGTGGGCGTAAGACAGTTTATTACCAAGTAACATTAACAACGAAAAAGGAGTTCTTTGCGTTGCGGCGTTAACATGCATACAATACTACACACTCAATTTCATGCCTCCATCGTGCTTCCAACATTTAAGCTATGCAAGGTGTAAACTCACCAGCCAACTGTCAACACATTATAGGACAATTTTGCGTATCTTTACATAAAAGGTTAAACATGGTAACACCTAATCAATGTTGTTGGAACATTTTCGTAAAAGGTTAAACATGCACATATACGTATATTTAAACAATATCAATAAATTAGTTAACTAGTTATATAAAATTAAGCTGACAGTTAAAAGTTGTGTGTTTCTCACTAAAATAAATAAATAGCATTAAACAGGCAAGGCGACATAAAACTAGACTGAGTAGAGAAAGTATAGTGGCAAATAACACTGTAACATTAATTAACTA
>CBDHHR010001118.1:5000-7520 GCA_965263245.1 Metamycoplasmataceae bacterium
AAACTGGCAAAGAGAGCAGATGCCCAGAAAGTGGAGGGGAAATGGAGGCGAGGAAGACCGAAATTGCGAGCGAGCGAGCGAGCGAGAGAGAGAGAGAGAGAGAGAGAGAGAGAGAGAGAGAGAGAGAGAGAGAGAGAGAGAGAGAGAGAGAGAGAGAGAGAGAAGAGAGAGAGAAGAGAGAGAGTGTGTGTGGTAGAAGAATGGAAACAGTGATAAATAAAAGGAATTGGAGGCAGCTGTCAGTGAAACTTTAGAGGAAGAAAAAGACAATGGAAAAAGAAGTCATGGTCAACTCAGCCATGACTAGAGTGATGCCAAGAAAGTAATAACAACAAAATGCAATTTGACCCTAGTCTAGTAACCGGGCAACTATTATTTTGAATCCTTAATAGCCATTAGCCATCACGCACATTGAGAATAATGACATTTTCATTGTTCTGTCAACAGAACTGTTATGCTGCAGCCAGCGACAGATGTGGAGAATTCCTAATTTAATCCTATTTGAATGATGACATTCTCTGCGAAAGGGTAGGACTGGGAAGGAAAATCTTACAAAGGCATCCTGAAACCCACTGTACGTTGTCACTATGAATTAGGCAGCCAGCTATTGGTCCTCCGTTCCCCACCATCCAATTTGTTTTCTGGGATTTGGGGTCATGGCTCCCTACATGGCTCCCCTCTGGCTACGCCACTGATGCTTATCATCTATGCCCATGCCCATGCCCATGCCCATGCCCATGCCCATGGCCATGCCCATGGCCATTGCCATGCCCATGCCCATGCCCATGCCCATGCCCATGCCCATGCCCATGCCCATGCCCATGCCCATGCCCATGCCCATGCCCATGCCCATGCCCATGCCCATGCCCATGCCCATGCCCATGCCCATGCCCATGCCCATGCCCATGCCCATGTCCATGCCCATGCCCATGCCCATGCCCATGCCCATGCCCATGCCCATGCCCATGCCCATGCCCATGCCCATGCCCATGCCCATGCCCATGCCCATGCCCATGCCCATGCCCATGCCCATGCCCATGCCCATGCCCATGCCCATGCCCATGCCCATGCCCATGCCCATGCCCATGCCCATGCCCATGCCCATGCCCATGCCCATGCCCATGCCCATGCCCATGCCCATGCCCATGCCCATGCCCATGCCCATGCCCATGCCCATGCCCATGCCCATGCCCATGCCCATGCCCATGCCCATGCCCATGCCCATGCCCATGCCCATGCCCATGCCCATGCCCATGCCCATGCCCATGCCCATGCCCATGCCCATGCCCATGCCCATGCCCATGCCCATGCCCATGCCCATGCCCATGCCCATGCCCATGCCCATGCCCATGCCCATGCCCATGCCCATGCCCATGCCCATGCCCATGCCCATGCCCATGCCCATGCCCATGCCCATGCCCATGCCCATGCCCATGCCCATGCCCATGCCCATGCCCATGCCCATGCCCATGCCCATGCCCATGCCCATGCCCATGCCCATGCCCATGCCCATGCCCATGCCCATGCCCATGCCCATGCCCATGCCCATGCCCATGCCCATGCCCATGCCCATGCCCATGCCCATGCCCATGCCCATGCCCATGCCCATGCCCATGCCCATGCCCATGCCCATGCCCATGCCCATGCCCATGCCCATGCCCATGCCCATGCCCATGCCCATGCCCATGCCCATGCCCATGCCCATGCCCATGCCCATGCCCATGCCCATGCCCATGCCCATGCCCATGCCCATGCCCATGCCCATGCCCATGCCCATGCCCATGCCCATGCCCATGCCCATGCCCATGCCCATGCCCATGCCCATGCCCATGCCCATGCCCATGCCCATGCCCATGCCCATGCCCATGCCCATGCCCATGCCCATGCCCATGCCCATGCCCATGCCCATGCCCATGCCCATGCCCATGCCCATGCCCATGCCCATGCCCATGCCCATGCCCATGCCCATGCCCATGCCCATGCCCATGCCCATGCCCATGCCCATGCCCATGCCCATGCCCATGCCCATGCCCATGCCCATGCCCATGCCCATGCCCATGCCCATGCCCATGCCCATGCCCATGCCCATGCCCATGCCCATGCCCATGCCCATGCCCATGCCCATGCCCATGCCCATGCCCATGCCCATGCCCATGCCCATGCCCATGCCCATGCCCATGCCCATGCCCATGCCCATGCCCATGCCCATGCCCATGCCCATGCCCATGCCCATGCCCATGCCCATGCCCATGCCCATGCCCATGCCCATGCCCATGCCCATGCCCATGCCCATGCCCATGCCCATGCCCATGCCCATGCCCATGCCCATGCCCATGCCCATGCCCATGCCCATGCCCATGCCCATGCCCATGCCCATGCCCATGCCCATGCCCATGCCCATGCCCATGCCCATGCCCATGCCCATGCCCATGCCCATGCCCATGCCCATGCCCATGCCCATGCCCATGACAAATAAAACATTTAGGTCAAAATGAAGGCCTGATAAGTTCTATTCAGGCA
>CBDHHR010001119.1:2500-12039 GCA_965263245.1 Metamycoplasmataceae bacterium
ATATATCAGCATCAAAAACTCGTTCACATTGCGCAAGATCACGCCGTGCTGAATATTAATGTGCACATTTCTACGCGACACTGTCCGACAACGTCAACACATTATGCGGGTCGTCGAGACTTTTGTACAAAACTCCCATACATCATTACATCGTACATGTCCGCCTTCCTGGGTGTGCATTGCTAATGTGTCAAGTTACACTAGACTTAAGTAAACATTAGAAAGTTCAGTTGGTATTAGAAATTGTTCTAGAAAATATTCCGTATGTCAGGGAACTATTTAAAAATATAAATACGCGTGTCAACGGGGTATCTGCCTTCATCCAGTTGTCACCACTAGGTGGCGCTATAAACCATATATACGGTAGGGTGTAGTGTCTCTGCTTGCGAGCGAACAATGACGGTCAATGAATTTATGTAAGTTTTGTTCAGCACAAAAGCAAAATAAATGCTGTTAACGGAAATGTTAAAAGACAGCGATCTGTTTAACCATCCAACCAGATGACGGAAGGGATGCAGTCGGCAAGGCTCTGTCGTCTAGGTGACACGTCTATCGGGAACACGGGAGACTTTTAAGCTTAGATTTGTAACTTGTAGAGCAGTCGGAGTGTTTATGACGTTTTTGTCTCGCGGTGCATGCTGGTCTAGTAATGAATACTAATGGAACGTGTGGTGGACACACGGAGTGATGGTCTACTCCTCAAACCCACCGGAACTTGCTCCCGGAGGACGTAGTTGCTTCCCGTTAGGACGTGAGGGGTGTCATGTATGACGTCACTGATTCCACGCAGGAGTCTACAGCACGTGCATCTCACAATCGTGTCTCCTGCCATCCCATCATCCACTCCTAAGGACAGTTTAAAATGTGTACACATGTAGCTAACTAACTAACTAACTAACTAACTAACTAACTAACTAACTAACTAACTAACTAACTAACTATATATATATATATATATATATATATATATATATATATATATATATATATATATATATAAACAAACAAACAAACAAGCAAATAAAAAGTACAAATCAGATATTGTCAATTAGGGTTAGGCTACGGAATACAGTGGGTTAATATTTTAATGTCTACCCGTGTCAAATCAATAACTAACAGTTGCACTCTCTCTCGACAGGCCGCCGAGCCAGACCCGTCCGACTTCCAACCGATCAACCGGAAGAACCACTACGCCCGCCGGCACTCGGTGTCTGCCGAGAGATACGACCCGGAAGCCGACGACGACGACGACGATGTGCGAGTTATACACCCGAAGTCAGACGAGAAGCGACGGCGCCTAATCGACGCTGTCCAGGACATACTCATCTTCCGCTGCCTTGAGACCGAGCAGATGGGTGACGTCATCGACGCCATGTTTGAGCGTCGCGTGGCGCCCGGCGAGCACGTGATCACGCAGGGCGACGACGGCGACAATTTCTACGTCATCGAGAGCGGCACGTACGACGTGTTCGTGACGTCACCCGGTGCGTCGACGCCGAGCAAGATTCACCAGTTCGCCGAGCACGGAAGTTTCGGCGAACTGGCGCTTATGTATAATATGCCGCGCTCGGCGACTGTCGTGGCGCTCAACGGCGGAACGCTGTGGGCCATGGACCGGGCCTCCTTCCGACGTATCATCCTGAAGAGCGCCTTCAAGAAGCGCAAGATGTACGAACAACTGCTGCAGGTAGGACAGTCGCAATCGACGCACGCACGCACCCACGCACATACACCCGCATATATATATATATATATATATATATATATATATATATATATATATATATATATATATATATATATATATATATATATATATATATATACACACGCCTGCGCACACGCGTACATATTCATGCACCTAGCACGAACGCACGCACGCACGCACGCACGCACGCAGACACACACACATGCACGCACGCACACGTACATATCCATGCACCTTGCACACACGGAGACACACGCATGCACGCTGTATACGAGAGAGAGAGAGAGAGAGAGAGAGAGAGAGGGAGAGAGAGAGAGCGCGCACACAGACACACACACACACACACACACATATATATATATATATATATATATATATATATATATATATATATATCGTAGTTGCGTGCGTGTGTGTATAATATATATATATATATATATATATATATATATATATATATATATATATATATATATATATATATATTTATTTATGTATATATATATACACACATACATACACGCACGCACGCACGCACACATGCCCACATGCACGCATGCACGCACGCGTGTGCGATTCACTTAGTTTTATTACGTTGACCGCACACTTACGACATCCGTCGCCTCACGTTGTCTGGTCCTGATCGGAATTAACGTTATCGTGTGACGCTGGTACACCGAAATAGTTAGAAGTGACCAATGTTCAATAAACGATGACAGACCGAGGCTGGGAGTAGGGTTCAAAAGGACAGGACCGTCCAGTTATGTCCGAGTAGAGGACACAATCAATTGGCTTCATGAGTCGTGCGTCACCATCGTTCCAGAGGTGGATTATTCGCTGTTAGTAGACGTCCTGTCTCCACCTACTGCCGGTGTTATTGCGATTAGTTCAATCAGTGTTGTAAATGTCATTGCTGCTGTTAGCTACACTAGCGGTGCTACTATTGGTGCCACAGTATAGCTACACTAGCGGTGCTACTATTGGTGCCACAGTATAGCTACACTAGCGGTGCTACTATTGGTGCCACAATATAGCTACACTAGCGGAGCTAATAGTGGTGCCACAGTATAGCTACACTAGCGGTGCTACTATTGGTGCCACAGTATAGCTACACGAGCGATGCTAATATTGGTGTCACAGTATAGCTACACGAGCGGTGCTACTATTGGTGCCACAGTATAGCTACACGAGCGATGCTAATATTGGTGTCACAGTATAGCTACACTAGCGGTGCTAATATTGGTGTCACAGTATAGCTACACTAGCGGTGCTACTATTGGTGTCACAGTATAGCTACACGAGCGGTGCTAATATTGGTGTCACAGTATAGCTACACTAGCGGTGCTAATATTGGTGTCACAGTATAGCTACACTAGCGGTGCTACTATTGGTGCCACAGTATAGCTACACGAGCGGTGCTAATATTGGTGTCACAGTATAGCTACACTAGCGGTGCTAATATTGGTGTCACAGTATAGCTACACGAGCGGTGCTAATATTGGTGTCACAGTATAGCTACACTAGCGGTGCTAATATTGGTGCCACAGTATAGCTACACTAGCGGTGCTACTATTGGTGCCACAGTATAGCTACACGAGCGATGCTAATATTGGTGTCACAGTATAGCTACACTAGCGATGCTAATATTGGTGTCACAGTATAGCTACACGAGCGATGCTAATATTGGTGTCACAGTATAGCTACACTAGCGGTGCTAATATTGGTGTCACAGTATAGCTACACGAGCGGTGCTAATATTGGTGTCACAGTATAGCTACACGAGCGGTGCTAATATTGGTGTCACAGTATAGCTACACTAGCGATGCTAATATTGGTGTCACAGTATAGCTACACGAGCGATGCTAATATTGGTGTCACAGTATAGCTACACGAGCGGTGCTAATATTGGTGTCACAGTATAGCTACACTAGCGATGCTAATATTGGTGTCACAGTATAGCTACACGAGCGATGCTAATATTGGTGTCACATTATAGCTACACTAGCGGTGCTACTATTGGTGCCACAGTATAGCTACACGAGCGGTGCTACTATTGGTGCCACAGTATAGCTACACTAGCGGTGCTACTATTGGTGCCACAGTATAGCTACAATAGCGGTGCTACTATTGGTGCCACAGTATAGCTACACTAGCGGTGCTACTATTGGTGCCACAGTATAGCTACACTAGCGGTGCTAATGTTGGTGCCACAGTATAGCTACACGAGCGGTGCTACTATTGGTGCCACAGTATAGCTACACTAGCGGTGCTAATGTTGGTGCCACAGTATAGCTACACTAGCGGTGCTACTATTGGTGCCACAGTATAGCTACACTGGCGGTGCTAATATTGGTGCCACAGTATAGCTACACTGGCGGTGCTACTATTGGTGCCACAGTGTAGCTACATTAGCGGAGCTACTATTGGTGTAAGCGTAATATTAATGAACAAAAGGTACCGACGCTTTCACACATTCAGCGTTGACGATAGCGCTACCGTCCCCTAACCGTGTTCTCCGTGTCTGCCTACAGAGTCTGCCGATGCTCGACGCGCTCGAGCCGTACGAGCGCATGAACCTGGCCGACGCGCTGTCGTCGCGGACGTTCGCGGCGGGCGCGTGCATCATCCGGCAGGGCGACGACGCCGACGGCCTGTACTTCGTCGAGCGTGGCCGCGTGCGCGTGACGCTCTCGCACGACGGCGGCGCGACGGAAGAGGAGGTCGTGAGCGACGCGCCGACGACCTACTTCGGCGAGATGGCGCTCGTCGAGAACCAGCCTCGCTCGGCGAGTGTCTATGCCGCCGACGACGAAGGCGAAGACGTCCGGGTCGCCTTTCTCGAGCGAGACTCCTTCGAGCGGCTCCTCGGCCCGTGTCTCGACATTATGAAGCGCAACATGGAGACGTACCAGAAGAGCACCTGATGACGTCACGCCCGGTAGTTCGCGCATGTGTTTCCAGTGGGTGCCGGTGGGCCGAAAACTAGGCGTGTCTGTGTTGTGACTTGACGGGACCAGCTGCTTCGGCCACCGGAAGTGGCGGCGACGGTGACCGGAAGTGACGGTGGTAGGCCGTGTTGTGAACACTGACGGGACGTCCAATTGTACGCAGTGCTCAGTTGTTGGACGTCGACAGCGGTGCTGGGTCGTTCATTCCATTTAGCCAGACGATCGCGACACCTTTTTAATGGAGTATTCAGTTGTGCGTGTGCGCGTGTGTGTATATGTGGGTAATGTCATCTCACAATAATAATCATCTCAGTCGTCATAATTATTGTGAATAAAACGTTTCAGCGGATGTTCTGCAACACATACACGCATGCGTACAAACACACATGTGTGATGTGTATTTGTGAAAGTGTGTGTGTGTATATATTATACATGTATTGTATATATATATATATATATATATATATATATAATGCAACATGAAATATTTGTATTTCATAATGTCAAACTCCTAACTGATTCATGTACGTCTCTTTGTAATGCAGAGGATCTGAAGCCTGAATGCATATGTAATTAGGACAATTGAGTGTATCGCCGGTCTATCAACTGGGATATTGTTGCAATGTACAACATGCCTACGCTATCTCACTCCGTGTGCGGCCTCTCTGTCGTATGCAAAGGCAACGTTTCGCTACTCGGCTGTTTCAGTATACGTTGCCAGTATTATGCATTCCGTATGTCGACAAACCTGTCAGTGTAAACAGTTCACCAGTGTATCATACTAGGTATCCACGGTGATACTGTCGTCTCGACGTTTGACGTGGCTTCTGCGTGTCGCCTTGACAGATTTGGGCACACTCGAAATATTCATTTAACCAATATTGCATTACATGGCTGTTATGTGGATCGTCACGTGTGGCTGCTCGTCACGCGTGGCTGACTCTGAACTGTTGTGAAATCTGCCCGCGTTTGTCGCGCCACGGGAGGTGCTATCCCATAGCATGTTACGATGACACTGTTATTAACTATATTATGAAGAATTACACGGGTACACGGCTGACTCCATATGACGAACAATTCGTGTACTGTAGCCGACATATGGCTGACTCTTCAACGATGTGTTGGACCCGAAAGATTCTACGCAACATGAACAGGAGCCGATTTCGATTTCCTGAACGTTTGACATCATCCAACATGACAAGTCCAATAGCAACATCGTCATCACGGTATAGCATGTGCAAATGTTGGTGTCTTGCTCTGCAATGTCCGCAATCGCTGGAAATATTTTCATGGGCAACGCTGTTGACACTAACAAAATCTTTGTGTATTATTAATATAACAATACCAACGCAGACACGCGCATGTCGATGCACGCTTGTGCTGCAGGCGTACAGAGAAACTTGTGTATAGTATATATGTATTTTGAGTGAGATAATCTGTCCGTGGATATCGGGCAACTAACATAATTGTGCAGAACCATAAAACTGTAGAAATAAATTATCAAGAACGTGTTTCGTCGGCGTTCACTCGGAGTTATTTTACACATTCGAATCGCACTTCGCAATACATATATCGTTAACAGTATACCAATGTCATTGCTCCTTTCACGGAATGGTGCATAGCTTCGCAGTTGTGAAATACAATGAGCATTATGTAGGTGGTAGTTTGGTTGTCGCCTTCCATCGAGAAGAAACATCACATGCACAGTGGCGCCACCTAGCTACTGAAAAGCACGTTATTGACGCCAGTAGCCATTTTGGATCTTAAATTCACAGCTCCACACATCACATATTGATGATGGTGGTGATGTTGAAAATTATAATAATAAAAACAATAATATAATAATAACAATAGGAAACAATAGCAATGGTTTATTATTGTTGTCATGTAGGTCCCGGTCCACAACTGTTCCTGGCGCGTCACAATACAATATATATATATATATATATATATATATATATATATATATATATATATATATATATATATATATATATATATATGTTGATAATTACACTAAATCGCGAATACAAATACTCTTCAGTATGCAATGCCAGGAACATTAATTACTAGTCTCGTCGACTAATGCAACTCGCTCTTTTATAGTATTACCAAAACGGAGTTATCTGAACTGCAACATTTATACAAACTTGTGTAGCGCGCGGGGTACATAATTATCTAAAAACTACAGCCACCTTTCGCCAAAAAACTCAATGTATATTTGTTTGATATCGTATTCATACCATATAACTACGGTGTAGTGGTTTCTTGCATTAATGTTGACTCTCGTCTGTTCCCATTCACGAATGCGTCTAACGATTAGTGCATGAAGTGATTCCGCGCCTCGATTGCTGAGAAATTGGAATTACAGAAGTGTAATATTACTGTTATTAGCCATTCGACAAAATCGCAAACAAAGAACTCACGAGAATAGCAGAAAAACACAAGAGGTATTAAATACACAGTTATAGGATAACAAATAGATTATTAGATATGGCTGTTGTCTTTTCATCTAGAAGAATGACCTAACAGACAATTATGTCAAATCATATGGTGGTTGACTCTATACATGAAGCACGTCTTTTGATTCTCTTAGCGTATAATATGCGGGCTGTCGGCCTGTTTGAAGTAGACTAAGCTCATGGTCACATTTCAATGTAAAGCTAAACCTAGCCAAGAGTGGTACACATGCAGATTTGCCGGAAGACCGAAATGTGTGCGTGTGCGTGTGCGTGTGCGTGTGCGTGTGCGTGTGCGTGTGCGTGTGCGTGTGCGTGTGCGTGTGCGTGTGCGTGTGCGTGTGCGTGTGCGTGTGCGTGTGCGTGTGCGTGTGCGTGTGCGTGTGCGTGTGCGTGTGCGTGTGCGTGTGCGTGTGCGTGTGCGTGTGCGTGTGCGTGTGCGTGTGCGTGTGCGTGTGCGTGTGCGTGTGCGTGTGCGTGTGCGTGTGCGTGTGCGTGTGCGTGTGCGTGTGCGTGTGCGTGTGCGTGTGCGTGTGCGTGTGCGTGTGCGTGTGCGTGTGCGTGTGCGTGTGCGTGTGCGTGTGCGTGTGCGTGTGCGTGTGCGTGTGCGTGTGCGTGTGCGTGTGCGTGTGCGTGTGCGTGTGCGTGTGCGTGTGCGTGTGCGTGTGCGTGTGCGTGTGGGTGTGCGTGTGGGTGTGCGTGTGCGTGTGCGTGTGCGTGTGCGTGTGCGTGTGCGTGTGCGTGTGCGTGTGCGTGTGCGTGTGCGTGTGCGTGTGCGTGTGCGTGTGCGTGTGCGTGTGCGTGTGCGTGTGCGTGTGCGTGTGCGTGTGCGTGTGCGTGTGCGTGTGCGTGTGCGTGTGCGTGTGCGTGTGCGTGTGCGTGTGCGTGTGCGTGTGCGTGTGCGTGTGCGTGTGCGTGCGTGTGCGTGTGCGTGTGCGTGTGCGTGTGCGTGTGCGTGTGCGTGTGCGTGTGCGTGTGCGTGTGCGTGTGCGTGAGCGTGTGCGTGTGCGTGTGCGTATGCGTGTATGTGCGTGCATGTGTGTGCGTGCCATCGTCCGGCCACGTCAGCTCATCTAACGGACATCCACTGGGCCACCATCGAGTCATCATCGGGCCACAGTCTGGCCACCCTCGGGCCACAGCTGTCCTACAGCCGCTGTAAGCTGTACATCGTCACGTTTTAAACGAACCAACTTTGTGAGTATTGAACTGGGTCGAGGGCTGGGCCTGTCATTAGACTACGTTCATTTTCCTTTACAATCCATCATCATTATGTTGCATCAGTACGCGCCTGTGTGAACCGACTCGCCTGTTATGCAGTTATACACACACATCTCCGTTTATTTTCCTCCAGGCAGAAGGGAAGTGGCCGCACACTGTTGATATAACTAGCACTGCATTTGTGAATAATCTTTACCACACGCGCAAGTGTCAATATTACATTTCCGTCAACCACTTGGCCACAATCGATTTACTAATGGCGTAGACCATTCGTCCACTTGTTGAACTTATCGCGTACGTTTTGACTCCACACGGGGCAGTTGATGATATCCAACGTGCCGCAGTGTGCCGCAGTGTGCCGCAGTGTGCCGCAGTGTGCCGCAGTGTGCCGCAGTGTGCCGCAGTGTGCCGCAGTGTGCCGCAGTGTGCCGCAGTGTGCCGCAGTGTGCCGCAGGGTGCCGCAGGGTGCCGCAGGGTGCCGCAGGGTGCCGCAGTGTGCCGCAGTGTGCCGCAGTGTGCCGCAGTGTGCCGCAGTGTGCCGCAGTGTGCCGCAGTGTGCCGCAGTGTGCCGCAGTGTGCCGCAGTGTGCCGCAGTGTGCCGCAGGGTGCCGCAGGGTGCCGCAGGGTGCCGCAGTGTGCCGCAGTGTGCCGCAGTGTGCCGCAGTGTGCCGCAGTGTGCCGCAGTGTGCCGCAGGGTGCCGCAGGGTGCCGCAGTGTGCCGCAGGGTGCCGCAGTGTGCCGCAGGGTGCCGCAGGGTGCCGCAGTGTGCCGCAGTGTGCCGCAGTGTGCCGCAGTGTGCCGCAGTGTGCCGCAGGGTGCCGCAGGGTGCCGCAGGGTGCCGCAGGGTGCCGCAGGGTGCCGCAGTGTGCCGCAGTGTGCCGCAGTGTGCCGCAGGGTGCCGCAGGGTGCCGCAGGGTGCCGCAGTGTGCCGCAGTGTGCCGCAGTGTGCCGCAGTGTGCCGCAGTGTGCCTGCGTAACGTACTACGATGTTTATTAGCACAAACGAGTGGCACGCAATCAATACACAATACGTGCGCGTTTGTTGAACGTGTCGTCCGCTGTAGTGTGTTATAGAATGTGCCTGTCAATTATTCCTGTGAATCTTCCTGTTTTGGTCAATATGTCGATAACGTTTCAATTCGCCTCTTTGAACTAATTAACGAGATGTTCGAGTGGTTATCTGCAAAGAGCTGGCTCTCGTCA
>CBDHHR010001120.1:7500-10180 GCA_965263245.1 Metamycoplasmataceae bacterium
ATATATATATGTTTATATGTATAATGTTATGGCCACATCTGCTTTTAGACAAAATCCTCCGGACAATCCTGCATACAAAATATCTATATAAACCATAAGTGTTGCCAAATATATGATCACTACGCCTATTACAAACTTCAGCGTCCAATTCATGGCGTTAATTCCATGTACATGTGTTCACTAAATGCCACAGTGCAGACAGAGCCGTGACGCCCAAGTTCACCATATTTAATTATGTGTCGTCGTTTCAGAGTGACACGGGAGCCACGGACGAATCGATAAACTACTTAGACACTGAGTTAGAGCAACTACAACGGATGTAAGTTATACTCTGTAAAGCGTCATTGGCGGGTCGACGGGTCTTGGAGACATATCCTCGATTAGCCTCGATTTGCCAAGACACTCTGTTTATTAGATGCTGCTATAACGTACATATTATTTAAAAAGAAACTTATACTGAAAAAACAAGTCACACACAAAATATACATCAATGAAAATGTTTCGTTGTTAGTTTTTTACCTACGTTTTATTTTCTACTTTTTATTTTGTGTATATATTTTATAGCTTACTTTCTTTATTAAAAGCAAACATACCGTAGACACATTAGTTAATCAAATACTCGTAAACCTGTAAATTAATTCACAACAGTGATGCAATCTGATGGCCTTGAGCAGTGGCACGACATAAGGGTTGTGTAAGGAAACCATATGTGTATGCTACCACTAAATCAGATATGCTTGCTAGGTGAGAGCGAGCACACTTAATATTTCAGAGAGCACCACTGTAATACTGTTTGGCTAGTTTAAAGGGCAACAAAAGGCAACGGTTTGGTGTTATGCACCTAAAAGAGTTTACACAAGCTAACCATTTGCATCCATGAACGGGTCCATCTTGGTCCATGCAACCAATCAAAATTCAGCTTCTATCTGCACAATGGAAAAGTATTAGGTCATAAAGTCGTCTGCTGGTTCAGCTGTCATAACAGAGAGCCAAGCGGTTCGCTAAAAGTGCCTTACGTCGGTTTACAACGAAATCGCGACATCAATATGCCACATTGTTCCCCATACGCTTATAGCAACAGTACAATGAAAGACAGTATCAGTAAGATGTCTTTTTGTTATCCTTTGAATCGAACAGAACTGAAACAGTAGTCCAGTTGATTCGTTGGGACAGTCACAGACACAGTGCGGATGCCAGACGACCGGGTTGGATTGACCCAACCATGAAAACGACCTCCACCACCCGCCAAACTTCTCCTCACCTATCGCACATACATATACACACACTACGTTATAAAATAAAATCACTTGCATTCCTCTAACGAAAAACATTCACAAAACAAACGCGCAGATCTCGACGGCAACTTCATCGGCCGCTCTGCGGTACCGTAAAATCGCTATATACGTTTTTGCCCGCGAATATTTATAAACTTTACTTACTGCATTCGCAAGCGCGAAATAGTTTAATTACTTCTAAATAATATAATAATAATAAATTATTATCATCATTATGATTTGCAGGAAATAATAAGTTTTGTTTTAATATAATAATATTTTATTTATATAGTGCCACATCCATAATTTGTTGTGGCGCTTCACAATATGCTGCTATTAAATAATACAATAGGGCCTGCAAGTCTCGCGCGCGAAAACGAGGCTGGGGGCAGTTGGGGGCAGGAGGTCCATTTACTCCATGTTAACATATAGGACTTAGTTTTGTTTTGGTCGTAATAATCGAACTGTCCGGAAATAGCGTATTTCAGTTATATTGTCCGAAGGATTATTACAAGCAGAAGCAGTGGAACACTTTGCCGGTGACAATGATCACGGAAATCATGAATTTTAATCGATTATTATGGTGGTTGCCATGGCAATAGCGGCAAGTACTTGTGTTTGGCGATCTTGACTAATAATGAAAATGCCAGTTTTCGCGCAGTACAACCTGTTTGGGCCAAACGTATACATGTGTTATGATTATGTGAATTTAGACAACTTGTCAGATATAAGTGCTTATCGAAACCACAACGTACAGCAATGTAAAACGCAAATCCCGTAAAAGACACATACAGCTTAGCATCGTGTCGATAATCTGCACTACGTAAATCGCTATGTGCCTATGATAGTGTGATTACCTCAATATTAAATCGGACATTTAAGATAAGAAACGTATAACATAAGATATTTATGAACTGATTTTCCTAGTATTCATCAGTTGGAAGCTACAACTGTCATCCATCGTTAGAATATTATTCTTGTGTCCAGTCCCCAGTTAGTCTCGCTTAGTCCTCAATAAGCTTCAGTCGCGCGGAGTCACGCCATGTACCGTGACCCACTTGCAGGCCCTATAAGAAGACAACTACCCACAGATAATATTTTAAAATATATAATGAAAATACATGTGTCTATATAATTAACTAAAGTGACCTATCAGTATTAAACAGAACCCATACAAATTCCATAACAGCAATAGTGATGAATTAATGTAAATGGTAAAATAATTACGACGTAGCAATATTTTTCATTCAGCACATACACACACATTGTGCATAAGAAAATATTATTGAAGCTATTTTTCTACTTATTTCCACCATGTTTTCGTGGTTAGGTCAGAAAGTAACGGATAATAATACGCATGCATGCACAGTTCACGCCTACCAAGAAGACTTAACTATGTCATTTTG
>CBDHHR010001121.1:0-13888 GCA_965263245.1 Metamycoplasmataceae bacterium
ATGTCTACCCCCGTGTTCCCACTAGCTAATTGTGTGTCGCCGTGTTCCCACTAGCTATATGTATGTCCCCGTGTTCCCACTAGCTATATGTATGTCCCCGTGTTCCCACTAGCTAAATGTCTGTCCCCGTGTTCCCACTAGCTATATGTCTGTCCCCGTGTTCCCACTAGCTACATGTATGTCCCCGTGTTCCCACTAGCTAAATGCCTGTCCCCGTGTTCCCTCTAGCTAAATGTCTGTCGCCGTGTTCCCACTAGCTACATGTCTGTCCCCGTGTTCCCACTAGTTAAATGTCTGTCCCGTGTCCCACTAGCTAAATGTCTGTCCCCGTGTTCCCACTAGCTAAATGTCTGTCCCCGTGTTCCCACTGGCTAAATGTCTGTCCCCGTGTTCCCACTAGCTAAATGTATGTCGCCGTGTTCCCACTAGCTATATGTATGTCCCCGTGTTCCCACTAGCTATATGTATGTCCCCGTGTTCCCACTAGCTAAATGTCTGTCCCCGTGTTCCCACTAGCTATATGTCTGTCCCCATGTTCCCACTAGCTAAATGTCTGTCCCCGTGTCTAACTAAATGTCTGTCCCCGTGTTCCCACTAGCTAAATGTCTGTCCCCGTGTTCCCACTAGCTAAATGTCTGTCGCCGTGTTCCCACTAGCTATATGTCTGTCCCCGTGTTCCCACTAGCTAAATGTCTGTCCCCGTGTTCCCACTAGCTAAATGTCTGTCCCCGTGTTCCCACTAGCTAAATGTCTGTCCCCGTATTCCCACTAGCTAAATGTCTGTCCCGTGCTCCCACTAGCTAAATGTCTGTCGCCGTGTTCCCACTAGCTATATGTCTGTCCCCGTGTTCCCATTAGCTAAATGTCTGTCCCCGTGTTCCCACTAGCTAAATGCCTGTCCCCGTGTTCCCACTAGCTAAATGTCTGTCCCCGTATTCCCACTAGCTAAATGTCTGTCCAGTGTTCCCACTAGCTAAATGTCTGTCGCCGTGTTCCCACTAGCTATATGTATGTCCCCGTGTTCCCACTAGCTATATGTATGTCCCCGTGTTCCCACTAGCTAAATGTCTGTCCCCGTGTTCCCACTAGCTATAATGTATGTCCCCGTGTTCCCACTAGCTAAATGTCTGTCCCCGTGTTCCCACTAGCTAAATGTATGTCCCCGTGTTCCCACTAGCTAAATGTCTGTCCCAGTGTTCCCACTAGCTAAATGTCTGTCCCCGTGTTCCCTCTAGCTAAATGTCTGTCCCGTGTTCCCACTAGCTAAATGTCTGTCCCCCTGTTCCCACTAGCTAAATGTCTGTCACCGTGTTCCCACTAGCTAAATGTCTGTCCCCGTGTTCCCTCTAAGTAAATGTCTGTCCCCGTGTTCCCACTAGCTAAATGTCTGTTCCCCTGTTCCCACTAGCTAAATGTCTGTCCCCGTGTTCCCACTAGCTAAATGTCTGTCGCCGTGTTCCCACTGGCTATAATGTCTGTCCCCGTGTTCCCACTAGCTAAATGTCTGTCCTCGTGTTTCCACTAGCTAAATGTCTGTCCCCGTGTTCCCACTAGCTAAATGTCTGTCCCCGTGTTCCCACTAGCTAATGCCTGTCCCCGTGTTCCCACTAGCTATATGTATGTCCCCGTGTGCCCACTAGCTATATGTCTGTCCCCGTGTTCCCACTAGCTAAATGTTTGTCCCGTGTTCCCACTAGCTAAATGTCTGTCCCCGTGTTCCAACTAGCTAAATGTCTGTCCCCGTGTTCCCACTAGCTAAATGTCTGTCCCCGTGTACCCACTAGCTAAATGTCTGTCGCCGTGTTCCCACTAGCTATATGTATGTCCCCTTGTTCCCACTAGCTATATGTATGTCCCCGTGTTCCCACTAGCTAAATGTCTGTCCCCGTGTTCCCACTAGCTATATGTCTGTCCCCGTTTTCCCACTAGCTAAATGTCTGTCCCCGTGTTCCCACTAGCTAAATGTCTGTCCCCGTGTTCCCACTAGCTAAATGTCTGTCATCGTGTTCCCACTAGCTAAATGTCTGTCGCCGTGTTCCCACTAGCTACATGTATGTCCCCTTGTTCCCACTAGCTATATGTATGTCCCCGTGTTCCCACTAGCTAAATGTCTGTCCCCGTGTTCCCACTAGCTACATGTCTGTCCCCGTGTTCCCACTAGCTACAAGTCTGCCCCTGTGTTCCCTTTAGCTACATGTCTGTCCATGTGTTCCCACTAGCTAAATGTCTGTCGCCGGGTTCCCACTAGCTATATGTATGTCCCCGTTTTCCCACTAGCTACATGTATGTCCCCGTGTTCCCACTAGCTAAATGTCTGTCCCCGTGTTCCCACTAGCTAAATGTCTGTCCCCATATTCCCTCTAGCTACATGTCTGTCCCCTTGTTCCCACTTGCTACATGTCTGTCCCCGTGTTCCCACTAGCTAAATGTCTGTCCTCGTGTTCCGTCCAGCTACATGTCTGTCCCAGTGTTCCCACTTGCTACATGTCTGTCCCCGTGTTCCCTCTAGCTACATGTCTGTCCCCGTGTTCCCTTTAGCTACATGTATGTCCCCGGGTTCCCTCTAGCTACATGTCTGTCCGCGTGTTCCTACTAGCTAAATGTCTGTCACCCTGTCCCCCTTACTAAATGTCTGTCCCCGTGTTCCCACTAGCTACAAGTCTGCCCCCGTGTTCCCACAAGCTACAAGTCTGCCCCTGTGTTCCCATTAGCTACATGTCTGTCCCCGTGTTCCCACTAGCTAAATGTCTGTCGCCGTGTTCCCACTAGCTATATGTCTGTCCCCGTGTTCCCACTAGCTAAATGTCTGTCCCGTGCTCCCACTAGCTAAATGTCTGTCCCCGTGTTCCCACTAGCTAAATGTCTGTCCCCGTGTTCCCACTAGCTAAATGTCTGTCCCCGTGTTCCCACTAGCTAATTGTGTGTCGCCGTGTTTCCACTAGCTATATGTATGTCCCCGTGTTCCCAATAGCTATATGTATGTCCCCGTGTTCCCACTAGCTAAATGTCTGTCCCCGTGTTCCCACTAGCTATATGTCTGTCGCCGTGTTCCCACTAGCCACATGTATGTCCCCGTGTTCCCACTAGCTAAATGTCTGTCCCCGTGTTCCCACTAGCTAAATGTCTGTCGCCGTGTTCCCACTAGCTATATGTCTGTCCCCGTGTTCCCACTAGCTAAATGTCTGTCCCGTGTTCCCACTAGCTAAATGTCTGTCCCCGTGTTCCAACTAGCTAAATGTCTGTCCCCGTGTTCCCACTAGCTAAATGTCTGTCCCCGTGTTCCCACTAGCTAAATGTCTGTCGCCGTGTTCCCACTAGCTATATGTATGTCCCCTTGTTCCCACTAGCTATATGTATGTCCCCGTGTTCCCACTAGCTAAATGTCTGTCCCCGTGTTCCCCACTAGCTAGCTAAATGTCTGTCCCCGTGTTCCCACTAGCTAAATGTCTGTCCCCGTGTCCCACTAGCTAAATGACTGTCATCGTGTTCCCAATAGATAAAGCTAGCTATATGTCTGTCCCCGTGTTCCCACTAGCTAAATGTCTGTCCCCGTGTTCCCACTAGCTAAATGTCTGTCCCCGTGTTCCCACTAGCTAAATGTCTGTCCCCGTAGCTTCCCACTAGCTAAATGTCTGTCCCCGTGTTCCCACTAGCTATATGTATGATGTCTAGCTACATGTATGTCCCCGTGTTCCCACTAGCTAAATGTCTGTCACTAGCTAAATGTCTGTCGCCGTTCCCACTAGCTATATGTCTGTCCCCGTGTTCCCACTAGCTAAATGTCTGTCCCGTGTTCCCACTAGTGTCTGTCCCCGTGTTCCCACTAGCTAAATGTAATTGTGTGTCGCCGTGTTCCCACTAGCTATGTATGTCTGTCCCCGTGTTCCCACTAGCTAAATGTCTGTCCCCGTGTTCCCACTAGCTATATGTCTGTCCCCGTGTTCCCACTAGCTAAATGTCTGTCCCCGTGTTCCCCTAGCTAAATGTCTGTCGCCGTGTTCCCACTAGCTACATGTCTGTCCCCGTGTTCCCACTATGTCTGTCCCGTGTCCCACTAGCTAAATGTCTGTCCCCGTGTTCCCACTAGCTAAATGTCTGTCCCCGTGTTCCCACTGGCTAAATGTCTGTCCCCGTGTTCCCACTAGCTAATGTATGTCGCCTGTCCCCGTGTTCCCGTGTTCCCACTAGCTATATGTATGTCCCCGTGTTCCCACTAGCTAAATGTCTGTCCCCGTGTTCCCACTAGCTATATGTCTGTGTTCCCACTAGCTAACTAAATGTCCCCGTGTCTAGCTAAATGTCTGTCCCCGTGTTCCCACTAGTTCCCACTAATATGTCTGTCCCCGTGTTCCCACTAGCTAAATGTCTGTCCCCGTGTTCCCACTAGCTAAATGTCTGTCCCCGTGTTCCCACTAGCTAAATGTCTGTCCCCGTATTCCCACTAGCTAAATGTCTGTCGCCGTGTTCCCACTAGCTATATGTCTGTCCCCGTGTTCCCATTAGCTAAATGTCCCGTGTTCCCACTAGCTAAATGCCTGTCCCCGTGTTCCCACTAGCTAAATGTCTGTCCCCGTATTCCCACGCTAAATGCTTCCCACTAGCTAAATGTCCACCTATATGTATGTCCCCGTGTTCCCACTAGCTATATGTATGTCCCCGTGTTCCCACTAGCTAAATGTCTGTCCCCGTGTTCCCACTAGCTATAATGTCTGTTCCCACTAGCTAAATGTCTGTCCCCGTGTTCCCACTAGCTATATGTCTGTCCCCGTGTTCCCACTAGCTAAATGTCCCGTGTTCCCACTAGCTAAATGTCTGTCCCCGTGTTCCAACTAGTCTGTCCTATATGTATGTCCCCGTGTTCCCACTAGCTAAATGTCTGTCCCCGTGTTCCCACTAGCTATATGTTCCCACTAGCTAAATGTCTGTCCCCGTGTTCCCACTACTAACTAAATGTCTGTCCCCGTGTTCCCACTAAATGTCTGTCCCCGTGTTCCCACTAGCTAAATGTCTGTCGCCGTGTTCCCACTAGCTATATGTCTGTCCCCGTGTTCCCACTAGCTAAATGTCTGTCCCCGTGTTCCCACTAGCTAAATGTCTGTCCCCGTGTTCCCACTAGCTAAATGTCTGTCCCCGTATTCCCACTAGCTAAATGTCTGTCCCGTGCTCCCACTAGCTAAATGTCTGTCGCCGTGTTCCCACTAGCTATATGTCTGTCCCCGTGTTCCCATTAGCTAAATGTCTGTCCCCGTGTTCCCACTAGCTAAATGCCTGTCCCCGTGTTCCCACTAGCTAAATGTCTGTCCCCGTATTCCCACTAGCTAAATGTCTGTCCAGTGTTCCCACTAGCTAAATGTCTGTCGCCGTGTTCCCACTAGCTATATGTATGTCCCCGTGTTCCCACTAGCTATATGTATGTCCCCGTGTTCCCACTAGCTAAATGTCTGTCCCCGTGTTCCCACTAGCTATATGTATGACCCCGTGTTCCCACTAGCTACATGTACGTCCCCGTGTTCCCACTAGCTATATATATGTCCCCGTGTTCCCACTAGCTACATGTATGTCCCCGTGTTCCCACTAGCTAAATGTCTGTCCCCGTGTTCCCACTAGCTAAATGTCTGTCGCCGTGTACCCACTAGCTATATGTCTGTCCCCGTGTTCCCACTAGCTAAATGTCTGTCCCGTGTTCCCACTAGCTAAATGTCTGTCCCCGTGTTCCCACTAGCTAAATGTCTGTCCCCGTGTTCCCACTTCGCGAAATGTCTACCCCCGTGTTCCCACTAGCTAATTGTGTGTCGCCGTGTTCCCACTAGCTATATGTATGTCCCCGTGTTCCCACTAGCTATATGTATGTCCCCGTGTTCCCACTAGCTAAATGTCTGTCCCCGTGTTCCCACTAGCTATATGTCTGTCCCCGTGTTCCCACTAGCTACATGTATGTCCCCGTGTTCCCACTAGCTAAATGCCTGTCCCCGTGTTCCCTCTAGCTAAATGTCTGTCGCCGTGTTCCCACTAGCTACATGTCTGTCCCCGTGTTCCCACTAGTTAAATGTCTGTCCCGTGTCCCACTAGCTAAATGTCTGTCCCCGTGTTCCCACTAGCTAAATGTCTGTCCCCGTGTTCCCACTGGCTAAATGTCTGTCCCCGTGTTCCCACTAGCTAAATGTATGTCGCCGTGTTCCCACTAGCTATATGTATGTCCCCGTGTTCCCACTAGCTATATGTATGTCCCCGTGTTCCCACTAGCTAAATGTCTGTCCCCGTGTTCCCACTAGCTATATGTCTGTCCCCATGTTCCCACTAGCTAAATGTCTGTCCCCGTGTCTAACTAAATGTCTGTCCCCGTGTTCCCACTAGCTAAATGTCTGTCCCCGTGTTCCCACTAGCTAAATGTCTGTCGCCGTGTTCCCACTAGCTATATGTCTGTCCCCGTGTTCCCACTAGCTAAATGTCTGTCCCCGTGTTCCCACTAGCTAAATGTCTGTCCCCGTGTTCCCACTAGCTAAATGTCTGTCCCCGTATTCCCACTAGCTAAATGTCTGTCCCGTGCTCCCACTAGCTAAATGTCTGTCGCCGTGTTCCCACTAGCTATATGTCTGTCCCCGTGTTCCCATTAGCTAAATGTCTGTCCCCGTGTTCCCACTAGCTAAATGCCTGTCCCCGTGTTCCCACTAGCTAAATGTCTGTCCCCGTATTCCCACTAGCTAAATGTCTGTCCAGTGTTCCCACTAGCTAAATGTCTGTCGCCGTGTTCCCACTAGCTATATGTATGTCCCCGTGTTCCCACTAGCTATATGTATGTCCCCGTGTTCCCACTAGCTAAATGTCTGTCCCCGTGTTCCCACTAGCTATAATGTATGTCCCCGTGTTCCCACTAGCTAAATGTCTGTCCCCGTGTTCCCACTAGCTAAATGTATGTCCCCGTGTTCCCACTAGCTAAATGTCTGTCCCAGTGTTCCCACTAGCTAAATGTCTGTCCCCGTGTTCCCTCTAGCTAAATGTCTGTCCCGTGTTCCCACTAGCTAAATGTCTGTCCCCCTGTTCCCACTAGCTAAATGTCTGTCACCGTGTTCCCACTAGCTAAATGTCTGTCCCCGTGTTCCCTCTAAGTAAATGTCTGTCCCCGTGTTCCCACTAGCTAAATGTCTGTTCCCCTGTTCCCACTAGCTAAATGTCTGTCCCCGTGTTCCCACTAGCTAAATGTCTGTCGCCGTGTTCCCACTGGCTATAATGTCTGTCCCCGTGTTCCCACTAGCTAAATGTCTGTCCTCGTGTTTCCACTAGCTAAATGTCTGTCCCCGTGTTCCCACTAGCTAAATGTCTGTCCCCGTGTTCCCACTAGCTAATGCCTGTCCCCGTGTTCCCACTAGCTATATGTATGTCCCCGTGTGCCCACTAGCTATATGTCTGTCCCCGTGTTCCCACTAGCTAAATGTTTGTCCCGTGTTCCCACTAGCTAAATGTCTGTCCCCGTGTTCCAACTAGCTAAATGTCTGTCCCCGTGTTCCCACTAGCTAAATGTCTGTCCCCGTGTACCCACTAGCTAAATGTCTGTCGCCGTGTTCCCACTAGCTATATGTATGTCCCCTTGTTCCCACTAGCTATATGTATGTCCCCGTGTTCCCACTAGCTAAATGTCTGTCCCCGTGTTCCCACTAGCTATATGTCTGTCCCCGTTTTCCCACTAGCTAAATGTCTGTCCCCGTGTTCCCACTAGCTAAATGTCTGTCCCCGTGTTCCCACTAGCTAAATGTCTGTCATCGTGTTCCCACTAGCTAAATGTCTGTCGCCGTGTTCCCACTAGCTACATGTATGTCCCCTTGTTCCCACTAGCTATATGTATGTCCCCGTGTTCCCACTAGCTAAATGTCTGTCCCCGTGTTCCCACTAGCTACATGTCTGTCCCCGTGTTCCCACTAGCTACAAGTCTGCCCCTGTGTTCCCTTTAGCTACATGTCTGTCCATGTGTTCCCACTAGCTAAATGTCTGTCGCCGGGTTCCCACTAGCTATATGTATGTCCCCGTTTTCCCACTAGCTACATGTATGTCCCCGTGTTCCCACTAGCTAAATGTCTGTCCCCGTGTTCCCACTAGCTAAATGTCTGTCCCCATATTCCCTCTAGCTACATGTCTGTCCCCTTGTTCCCACTTGCTACATGTCTGTCCCCGTGTTCCCACTAGCTAAATGTCTGTCCTCGTGTTCCGTCCAGCTACATGTCTGTCCCAGTGTTCCCACTTGCTACATGTCTGTCCCCGTGTTCCCTCTAGCTACATGTCTGTCCCCGTGTTCCCTTTAGCTACATGTATGTCCCCGGGTTCCCTCTAGCTACATGTCTGTCCGCGTGTTCCTACTAGCTAAATGTCTGTCACCCTGTCCCCCTTACTAAATGTCTGTCCCCGTGTTCCCACTAGCTACAAGTCTGCCCCCGTGTTCCCACAAGCTACAAGTCTGCCCCTGTGTTCCCATTAGCTACATGTCTGTCCCCGTGTTCCCACTAGCTAAATGTCTGTCGCCGTGTTCCCACTAGCTATATGTCTGTCCCCGTGTTCCCACTAGCTAAATGTCTGTCCCGTGCTCCCACTAGCTAAATGTCTGTCCCCGTGTTCCCACTAGCTAAATGTCTGTCCCCGTGTTCCCACTAGCTAAATGTCTGTCCCCGTGTTCCCACTAGCTAATTGTGTGTCGCCGTGTTTCCACTAGCTATATGTATGTCCCCGTGTTCCCAATAGCTATATGTATGTCCCCGTGTTCCCACTAGCTAAATGTCTGTCCCCGTGTTCCCACTAGCTATATGTCTGTCGCCGTGTTCCCACTAGCCACATGTATGTCCCCGTGTTCCCACTAGCTAAATGTCTGTCCCCGTGTTCCCACTAGCTAAATGTCTGTCGCCGTGTTCCCACTAGCTATATGTCTGTCCCCGTGTTCCCACTAGCTAAATGTCTGTCCCGTGTTCCCACTAGCTAAATGTCTGTCCCCGTGTTCCAACTAGCTAAATGTCTGTCCCCGTGTTCCCACTAGCTAAATGTCTGTCCCCGTGTTCCCACTAGCTAAATGTCTGTCGCCGTGTTCCCACTAGCTATATGTATGTCCCCTTGTTCCCACTAGCTATATGTATGTCCCCGTGTTCCCACTAGCTAAATGTCTGTCCCCGTGTTCCCACTAGCTATATGTCTGTCCCCGTTTTCCCACTAGCTAAATGTCTGTCCCCGTGTTCCCACTAGCTAAATGTCTGTCCCCGTGTTCCCACTAGCTAAATGACTGTCATCGTGTTCCCAATAGATAAATTTCTGTCGCCGTGTTCCCACTAGCTATATGTCTGTCCCCGTGTTCCCACTAGCTAAATGTCTGTCCCCGTGTTCCCACTAGCTAAATGTCTGTCCCCGTGTTCCCACTAGCTAAATGTCTGTCCCCGTATTCCCACTAGCTAAATGTCTGTCCCGTGTTCCCACTAGCTAAATGTCTGTCGCCGTGTTCCCACTAGCTAAATGTCTGTCGCCGGGTTCCCACTAGCTATATGTATGACCCCGTGTTCCCACTAGCTACATGTACGTCCCCGTGTTCCCACTAGCTATATATATGTCCCCGTGTTCCCACTAGCTACATGTATGTCCCCGTGTTCCCACTAGCTAAATGCCTGTCCCCGTGTTCCCACTAGCTAAATGTCTGTCGCCGTGTACCCACTAGCTATATGTCTGTCCCCGTGTTCCCACTAGCTAAATGTCTGTCCCGTGTTCCCACTAGCTAAATGTCTGTCCCCGTGTTCCCACTAGCTAAATGTCTGTCCCCGTGTTCCCACTTCGCGAAATGTCTACCCCCGTGTTCCCACTAGCTAATTGTGTGTCGCCGTGTTCCCACTAGCTATATGTATGTCCCCGTGTTCCCACTAGCTATATGTATGTCCCCGTGTTCCCACTAGCTAAATGTCTGTCCCCGTGTTCCCACTAGCTATATGTCTGTCCCCGTGTTCCCACTAGCTACATGTATGTCCCCGTGTTCCCACTAGCTAAATGCCTGTCCCCGTGTTCCCTCTAGCTAAATGTCTGTCGCCGTGTTCCCACTAGCTACATGTCTGTCCCCGTGTTCCCACTAGTTAAATGTCTGTCCCGTGTCCCACTAGCTAAATGTCTGTCCCCGTGTTCCCACTAGCTAAATGTCTGTCCCCGTGTTCCCACTGGCTAAATGTCTGTCCCCGTGTTCCCACTAGCTAAATGTATGTCGCCGTGTTCCCACTAGCTATATGTATGTCCCCGTGTTCCCACTAGCTATATGTATGTCCCCGTGTTCCCACTAGCTAAATGTCTGTCCCCGTGTTCCCACTAGCTATATGTCTGTCCCCATGTTCCCACTAGCTAAATGTCTGTCCCCGTGTCTAACTAAATGTCTGTCCCCGTGTTCCCACTAGCTAAATGTCTGTCCCCGTGTTCCCACTAGCTAAATGTCTGTCGCCGTGTTCCCACTAGCTATATGTCTGTCCCCGTGTTCCCACTAGCTAAATGTCTGTCCCCGTGTTCCCACTAGCTAAATGTCTGTCCCCGTGTTCCCACTAGCTAAATGTCTGTCCCCGTATTCCCACTAGCTAAATGTCTGTCCCGTGCTCCCACTAGCTAAATGTCTGTCGCCGTGTTCCCACTAGCTATATGTCTGTCCCCGTGTTCCCATTAGCTAAATGTCTGTCCCCGTGTTCCCACTAGCTAAATGCCTGTCCCCGTGTTCCCACTAGCTAAATGTCTGTCCCCGTATTCCCACTAGCTAAATGTCTGTCCAGTGTTCCCACTAGCTAAATGTCTGTCGCCGTGTTCCCACTAGCTATATGTATGTCCCCGTGTTCCCACTAGCTATATGTATGTCCCCGTGTTCCCACTAGCTAAATGTCTGTCCCCGTGTTCCCACTAGCTATAATGTATGTCCCCGTGTTCCCACTAGCTAAATGTCTGTCCCCGTGTTCCCACTAGCTAAATGTATGTCCCCGTGTTCCCACTAGCTAAATGTCCCCGTGTTCCCACTAGCTAAATGTCTGTCCCCGTGTTCCCTCTAAATGTATGTCCCCGTGTTTAGCTAAATCCTGTCCCCGTGTTCCCACTAGCTAAATGTCTGTCCCCGTGTTCCCACTAGCTAAATGTCTGTCCCCGTGTTCCCACTAGCTAAATGTCTGTCCCCGTGTTCCCACTAGCTAAATGTCTGTCCCCGTGTTCCCACTAGCTAAATGTCTGTCCCCGTGTTCCCACTAGCTAAATGTCTGTCGCCGTGTTCCCACTAGCTAAATGTCTGTCCCCGTGTTCCCACTAGCTAAATGTCTGTCCCCGTGTTCCCACTAGCTAAATGTCTGTCCCCGTGTTCCCACTAGCTAAATGTCTGTCCCCGTGTTCCCACTAGCTAAATGTCTGTCCCGTGCTCCCACTAGCTAAATGTCTGTCGCCGTGTTCCCACTAGCTATATGTCTGTCCCCGTGTTCCCACTAGCTAAATGTCTGTCCCCGTGTTCCCACTAGCTAAATGCCTGTCCCCGTGTTCCCACTAGCTAAATGTCTGTCCCCGTATTCCCACTAGCTAAATGTCTGTCCAGTGTTCCCACTAGCTAAATGTCTGTCGCCGTGTTCCCACTAGCTATATGTATGTCCCCGTGTTCCCACTAGCTATATGTATGTCCCCGTGTTCCCACTAGCTAAATGTCTGTCCCCGTGTTCCCACTAGCTATAATGTCTGTCCCCGTGTTCCCACTAGCTAAATGTCTGTCCCCGTGTTCCCACTAGCTAAATGTCTGTCCCCGTGTTCCCACTAGCTAAATGTCTGTCCCCGTGTTCCCACTAGCTAAATGTCTGTCCCCGTGTTCCCTCTAGCTAAATGTCTGTCCCGTGTTCCCACTAGCTAAATGTCTGTCCCCCTGTTCCCACTAGCTAAATGTCTGTCCCGTGTTCCCACTAGCTAAATGTCTGTCCCCGTGTTCCCTCTAAGTAAATGTCTGTCCCCGTGTTCCCACTAGCTAAATGTCTGTTCCCCTGTTCCCACTAGCTAAATGTCTGTCCCCGTGTTCCCACTAGCTAAATGTCTGTCGCCGTGTTCCCACTAGCTATATGTCTGTCCCCGTGTTCCCACTAGCTAAATGTCTGTTCGTGTTCCCACTAGCTAAATGTCTGTCCCCGTGTTCCCACTAGCTAAATGTCTGTCCCCGTGTTCCCACTAGCTAATGTCTGTCCCCGTGTTCCCACTAGCTAAATGTCTGTCCCCGTGTTCCCACTAGCTAAATGTCTGTCCCCGTGTACCCACTCCCGTGTTCCCACTAGCTAAATGTCTGTCCCCGTGTTCCCACTAGCTATATGTCTGTCCCCATGTTCCCACTAGCTAAATGTCTGTCCCCGTGTTCCCACTAGCTAAATGTCTGTCCCGTGTTCCCACTAGCTAAATGTCTGTCCCCGTGTTTCCCACTGTACGTCTGTCCCCGTGTTCCCACTAGCTAAATGTCTGTCCCCGTGTTCCCACTAGCTAAATGTCTGTCCCCGTGTTCCCACTAGCTACATGTCTGTCCCCGTGTTCCCACTAGCTAAATGTCTGTCCCCGTGTTCCGTCCAGCTACATGTCTGTCCCAGTGTTCCCACTAGCTTCCCTCTAAATGTCTGTCCCCGTGTTCCCCACTAGCTAAATGTCTGTCCCCGTGTTCCCACTAGCTACAAGTCTGCCCCCGTGTTCCCACAAGCTACAAGTCTGCCCCTGTGTTCCCATTAGCTACATGTCTGTCCCCGTGTTCCCACTAGCTAAATGTCTGTCGCCGTGTTCCCACTAGCTATATGTCTGTCCCCGTGTTCCCACTAGCTAAATGTCTGTCCCCGTGCTCCCACTAGCTAAATGTCTGTCCCCGTGTTCCCACTAGCTAAATGTCTGTCCCCGTGTTCCCACTAGCTAAATGTCTGTCCCCGTGTTCCCACTAGCTAATTGTGTGTCGCCGTGTTCCCACTAGCTATATGTATGTCCCCGTGTTCCCACTAGCTATATGTATGTCCCCGTGTTCCCACTAGCTAAATGTCTGTCCCCGTGTTCCCACTAGCTATATGTCTGTCCCCGTGTTCCCACTAGCCACATGTATGTCCCCGTGTTCCCACTAGCTAAATGTCTGTCCCCGTGTTCCCACTAGCTAAATGTCTGTCGCCGTGTTCCCACTAGCTATATGTCTGTCCCCGTGTTCCCACTAGCTAAATGTCTGTCCCGTGTTCCCACTAGCTAAATGTCTGTCCCCGTGTTCCCACTAGCTAAATGTCTGTCCCCGTGTTCCCACTTAGCTAAATGTCTGTCCCCGTGTTCCCACTAGCTAAATGTGTGTCGCCGTGTTTCCCACTAGCTACATGTATGTCCCCGTGTTCCCACTAGCTATATGTATGTCCCACTGTCCCCGTGTTCCCACTAGCTAAATGTCTGTCCCCGTGTTCCCACTAGCTACATGTCTGTCCCCGTGTTCCCACTAGCTACAATGTCTGTCCCCGTGTTCCCCTAGCTAAATGTCTGTCGCCGTGTTACTAGCTACATGTCTGTCCCCGTGTTCCCACTAGTTAAATGTCTGTCGCCGTGTCCCACTAGCTAAATGTCTGTCCCCGTGTTCCCACTAGCTAAATGTCTGTCCCCGTGTTCCCACTAGCTATATGTACTGTCCCCGTGTTCCCACTAGCTACATGTATGTCCCCGTGTTCCCACTAGCTAAATGTATGTCCCCGTGTTCCCACTAGCTAAATGTCTGTCCCCGTGTTCCCACTAGCTAAATGTCTGTCCCCGTGTTCCCACTAGCTATATGTCTGTCCCCGTGTTCCCACTAGCTAAATGTCTGTCCCGTGTTCCCACTAGCTAAATGTCTGTCCCCGTGTTCCCACTAGCTAAATGTCTGTCCCCGTGTTCCCACTTCGCGAAA
>CBDHHR010001122.1:0-12500 GCA_965263245.1 Metamycoplasmataceae bacterium
GTAAAGTACAAATGTTTTAATGACTAGTGTTTATGCTAGTTTTTTGTCAGTGTTTAGCTGAAGTGAGTTGTGATCGTCTTTAGCACAACACTTGCATGAAATCTTGATATAATTTAGTTTCCAGACTTGGTAGACCGAAAAGGTTAATACGAGGAACCTATTTATGTTACAATAAGTTATGTGTATGTACATGAAATACGTTAGTTGAACTAATTACGAATTTGTACACTTATCCATACGTCATAATTAAACAATTACACATATTAAACCATTGAGAGTTCTATGCAAACGTGTTCAATCCCACCTATTCACGAAATTGAAATGTTGACGTCTCTAGTAAACCAGATGTATACCATTATTAATCTTAGCTGTAACTTCCAATGTTCATTATATTGGTATTAATAAACGCATAATTTTTTCACGTAATTCTTATGTGATATATATATATATATATATATATATATATATATATATATATATATATATATATATATATATATATATATATATATATATATATATATATAAATCAGTTTAGTCCGTTCGGGTAGATGGTCTTACCTGCAAAAGTGGATTAAAATCCACTTTTTGCAGGTAAGACCATCTACCCGAACGGACTAAACTGATTTGTATAAGATAAGGGTTCGGAATTCGTATTCGTCACTTGTACTCCGTTGTCAGTGTAATAGAGTGATCATTTAAGTGCCATAACATCTTAAATACAGGATATTTGAATTAAGCACAACCATTTTTCCTTTAAAAAAAACTACGTACGTGCGTACACATGCATACTTGCATGCATGCATACATATATACATGCATACATATATACAAACATACAAACATACAAACATACAAACATACAAACATACAAACATACATACATACATACATACATACATACATACATACATACATACATACATACATACATACATACATACATACATACATACATACATACATACATACATACATACATACATAATACATACATACATACATACATACATACATACATACATACATACATACATACATACATACATACATACATACATACATAAATACATACATACATACATACATATACATACATGCACGCGCATGTGCGTCCGTCTGTCCGTCTGTCCGTCTGTCCGTCTGTCCGTCTGTCCGTCTGTCCGTCTGTCCGTCTGTCCGTCTGTCCGTCTGTCCGTCTGTCCGTCTGTCCGTCTGTCCGTCCTTCCGTCCGAAAGAATTTTGACATTTGTGATACATGACGGTGGTTACAACATTCCTTTCATAATAATTATGCCTTTATGTGTAATTGCAACATTTATTTTTAAAAACTTTAATGTAAATATATATAGAAACTGATTTCACTCAGTTACACACACTGATCTACATTACAGATAGAATAAGATACATAATAAAGATCGGCAAGTTTGCAGTGGGCGATAATGGGGAAGTCTCGATATATATCACTAGCATGTGCCATTCACAAGGATCATCTAAAGTTAACAAACTGTGTCAACAACAGGCAAGACACCAGAAGATAGGAAGGCAGCTGTCTGGTTAAAGCAAAGATTTACGTAACTATTGGTCATTGTTGTCCGAGCAGCCCAGCCGGGGCAGCGGCCACAGCTGGCACCTAGTTCAGGGTGAGCGCCACACCCCGGATTGCAATTATCTCACTGGAAGCCAGTGAGATAATTGCAAGTACAAAATAAATCAGGCCAGTCCTGGACATTTTACATATCTGTCTCTGCTTATCTGTTATTTCTATTTGTTGTTCCCAGCTCTGACATTTGTAAATAAATCTATACTGACGGTAAACAGTGCCGCATATGTGCTTCTGACACAGATCATTCGCGGAACTTTTTAGGAGCTTCGCAAATTTAACAAAGAAATTATGAGTACTTCGTTACATTTAGAAAAAGTACACACATTTATACTTCGTTACAAGTAAAGTAAAAGTACTTCCCACAAAATGTACTTCGTTACTCATGAAAAGTAAACTGTTCTACTTAAGTAAATTAACGAAGTTAATGTACTTCGATACATTACGGCTCTGTTACGGTGCTATGACATAAGTTTAGGCATACAGTAATGAACTATTATTGGTGTTTTACATGTTTACCAACCGGACGATAGTTCTATGTATTAATTATTAATAAACAACATCACGAGGATTGTGGAGGTGTGAGGTGGCCAGCAGTAGCGGCACTGCGGGCTGCACCACAGGTTCGCAATGCCCTGCTTAAGTTTTATTTTTTCATTTCAGACTATATTTTCTCACTGCATATATCATGTTTTTCCAGTACAACAGGGTCACTCTCGCATTTAAATGTACACCATCTACAAAAATATATATAAAAAGGAAAAATAAACAAAAAAATATGTTTAATCATATATTTTTAACAGGACAGAAGGGAGAACATCAACTTCTATAGTCGATCTTGCATAAGTGATATTTGTTTAATGTATATTGACATGGGAGTGTAGCGGCTGCATGCACTCCTGTGCTTCCTGTATATACGCGTACTCTTGTTCAATATATATGTTATGCACTTTTAGGCAACTCCTATAAACCCCCTCTTTTTATAGGTATATTCTATATCGGAAAGGATTACGCTGACTGATCAGTCATCATGAGTTTAGAGTTCACATCGACCATTAGGGTCATTGTTCATGTTCCAAAAATCCTAAATATAGGATACCTGAACTAAGTACACCCATTTCCCATAAATATATACTCACATACATCAGATGTCGGATTCCTATTCATGTATTTCAGTGTCTAAACGGCATTGCACCGATCCATCTGGCCAATCTGTTGTAGAGAATATGTCACAACATTTAGTAATTAACACGAAGTAACATAGTCAGTTTCGTCGAATAGGTCCTTCCATGTGACAAACCCTTGACTGTGGAATTCGGCTACCTTAAATGCTTACTCGCATAACCCATTAGCACTCAGCCGATTTTAACGTGAAACCTGTACCTCCTCAAATATTTGACCTAGATGTTTAAAAATATTGCTTGCGCCATTTTCTTTGCTGTAGAGCCTTTATTATTCAATTCTCGCAATGGCATGTTGTAGGCATGTTGTAGATAATAACAGTACCTACACAGTGGTGTCAAAACTGTTTTGTAGCTTTAAAATATGTTGACCATTTCGTGATTGACAGACACTAAGACATTTTGAAACTTTTTGTAAAACAAATATTTTGTTGCGGTGTAACTTTTTTATGCTTGGCTTTTTACTGCTACAAGTTGGGTTTATTTAAAAGAACATTACATTATCTACACAATGGTATATAAATTGTTATAACATGTTACACATTTTAACTGTATACATGGCCAACCTCCTGGCAGGAGGATATTTTTAAATGTTCAAAAACAAAAACTATTGCTGTTACATTTTCGAAAACGCGTTAAATATTTTTGAGAACGGAAGTACCCATAATAGCCATAATTTAATGTTATATGTCTAGATAGGTGTCGCATTGATTATGTCTCTTAATCACTAGATGCAACCACGTAAACCGAATTCAAACGCAGTGCTGTATTTGCTGGCCGGCTATGGCCGACCTGAGGAGATTCGGGGTGACCGTCAATGCCCGACTTGAGTGCTAATGGGATAATTCCTTGGTTGTCCATGCAGCTCTTCCTCTGACAACCCCGGCGGCGTCTGCCATGCGGGATTGACTTCGGGATGCTAGTGTGTTTTGTTAAGTGCCCAAACCTTCTCTTAACAATTGCCGTAGATGTTCCTGTCAGTCCATTAGAGATATATTCCGCACATTCTTGTTGGTCTTATGTTCCATGTAGCAGAAACGGAGCCGTTTGCTGAAGGGCATGGTCTTAAATGCTTTGATATTTTACTTAAGCATCAGTAAGACGTGCTCACGTCTGACAGCTGCATAGAAAGATGGATACAATTAATTACCCGAACATTTGTGAAACGTATGGTACTATTTCTCCAGACCATCTCCAATCTCGCCTGCTGCTGTTGCTAAGGCAATCCTGATACGAATTTATGTTGTGCAACTAACATTCTTAGATACATTTGCTCCAAGACATTTGACGCTGCTGACGTCTTCTATTGTACGTATCACGTGATGACGTCTGAACTGTTGTTGTTTGTGTTGTTGCCCGCGTGTTATGTTATACTTATTGCTTCTGACACATTTGACAGTGTGTCACTTGGCATAATTAAATATACATTGTATAACTGTTAACCGTTGTCCTTTTATAGGTCAAATATTATTGTTCGAATTCCATTTACTTTTTTTTCTTCTAATTATAACAAAGTTAGCGTATACGTGTATTTGGTATGTGCACTCGCAGGTCAATCAATGTATTTGTGAATATATAATGGGGATATGGTAACATATTCCGTCGAAATTACATCAAAGTTCATTATTTTCCTGTAACAAACGTTATTTACGATTTCCATGCGCAACTGTTCCGTTGTTGTACATTATTGAATACGTCAGAGGATGGGCTTTGTAAGTGTTCAGACTGTGTACTGAAAAATCGTTTTGCTTGTAGCAGTTTGTATTCAAATATCTCAATCTGCCACACGGCCCGTGGGCGATGTGGGCTTGAACGTCTTTTCATGTGTGTGTCTATAGTCGTAAATGTGTAAATCTCAGCTTTATTGCTTGGCTCTTCTGGGTAAATACGGGAAGATCTCAGTATATTTGTCCGTTTATCACAAAATCTGTCCAGTTAATAACGAATGTGGATCGCAACATGGTTATGTAGAACTCAGCTAGTTGTTCCTGAGTATCAAAATAAAAGACTCGCGTACGTAGAGCAGTGACGCAGTCACTATAGGTTCGGATCTTCGACAAGCAGAACCAGAGTACGAATCTTACGCTGCCGTGCAACACCACGGGCAAGTTATTTGCACTGTACATTGCTCCAATTCACTCAGCTGTGTGAAAGCGTACATGGGAATAGAAAGTTGTGGATACGTATGTACGCATAGTCTTCGCGCATTAATTGTTGCATGGCTGGATGCTTCTCAGAGAAGCCGGGACGGTGTTCGATTGAACAGGTCTGCCAGGCAATAAAGTGTAATGCGCTTTGCGCAATGTTGATAACTGACAACGTTTGCATATACAAACTTACCTCTACTTAACGTCAATAGTGGACAGCTTTTGGCAGAGAGCTGAGACAGGAACAGATATATTTAATCATATTCTAAAATATTAAAATGTGCACCATTCGTTATCCCTTCAGTGCGAGTTGAGAGGTCGAGTGTTCCTTGTGTCCAAAGGTTAAACAAATAATATTCAACAGTGGCTCGTTTTGGAGTCCAATACCGAAGGTCGAGTGGTTGATGCTTGAACCATGTTATCTGCATTGTAACAATTGGCAATAACATGTGATGGTCACGATATTGTTTTCAAACGTGAGACGCTTGATACTAAACGAATCATTATTTAGTTTACGCGTGCCAAGGGTACAATACATATGTGGTACAATGTGTTGTGTTATACAATACACATATGAAGTCTTCACGTTAACAAGTTTGTAGACAGGATAGGCGGATACGAGTTACCTACTTCTGTTATCGTTATTTATTTAGGATGCATGTTAACACATATTACTATCTTACTTTGGAAGAATTTGGAAGTGCTTTTCACGCCTCTACGGTAGAATTTAAGATATTGTTTCCGATAATTTAATCATTCTATGAGAAATATTAATATGTATAAATAAACATACAATGAATATGAAATATTAAAGAAACCACACATGTGTATTCTTTTAATAAGAACATGCTAATTTATATAGCATCTAATGAATACATTGCATTGAATGAATACAATGATTGCCGAGTTCCGGTTCCGGTTCTCTCTTGAATTACAGGAGTCGGTTGAACTTAAATGTGAATGTATGTTATATATATATATATATATATATATATATATATATATATATATATATATGTGTGTGTGTGTGTGTGTGTGTGTGTGTGTGTGCGTGCGTGCGTGCGTGCGTGCGTGCGTGCGTGCGTGCGTGCGTGCGTGCGTGCGTGCGTGCGTGCGTGTGTGTGTGCATCTATGTTCATACATTATAGTTAAACAAACAAAATAATGATACAAATTCTAGCCTGTGTTAATTCCTTGCATGTACCCTACAAACATGTAAATTAAATTAAACATAGACATAAAATTGAAATTAGTTATGAATCTTAGTTGCTATTCCCAATTTCTGTTTTACGTTGTTATCGAATACGCCCATACTTAACATTATATGGCATGTTCAACTAGGTAATCCGAATATAACGTTTCTGCAAAGAATACAAACACTGCAACAGTTATGTAATCATAACAATAATAGTTTGAACTATTATTCATACCAAGTTACGTGACCATTGTTACTGACAAGTCGTAATATGCGCTGTAAGATCGCTTTCATATAAATACAATAACCATAGTAATGTCAGACAAAACAATGGAAAACTATGCAAGAGAACAGCTGGATCTGAATGTAAAGACACCATCCAAACGACCATTGGAAGAGCTGATGGAGGCGGCTGGAATGAAAGAATGTGTCGAAGAAGCCACTGACCAGAAGACGTTTGGACAAGGTTAATGGAATATATTATTGGCGAAGCAAGCGGATGTCCGGAGTGTATAAGGATGAGTGAAATAAGGACGACCTTGATGACACTGGGAGGAATGCGTGTAGAGCTTTATTGAATGATTGGCAAAAGGGTGAAAGGGAAAGCGAAAGACGAGGAGACGGTTGGTGGAAATAACAGTGTGTAAATATCAAAAGAGAAAGCCAAACATATCCAGGCATCACAGAAGAACCACAACATATGATAAGTCATTATTATGGACCAATGAATAAAGTTGGTTACCATTCCGATTGGCAACCAACGACCATCTATTGTGCAAAGCTACATTTGTTAGTGTAGGCAGACTCAGATGCGTTAAATGATTACGTTTTACGTGCCAGTATGTTCGCAATACATCTCGAAGGTACACCATATCATTTAGTACTATTCCGGCTGCTTCTCACAGCCTTCTTCAGCGGTCTAATTTTCACGGTCATGTGACATGACTTACATCATGTGACATGAGCTGTAGCATGACCTGGCCTATGTCTCTGTTTGGTGACGGTTTCCACTGTTTATGTTGATGGCCTTCCTGATAGTTCTAGAAGACTAGGATTTTTACATTCCTCGTTGAACACTGGAGGCCTGTTTTCAACTTGTGTTCGTTTATCGCTGATATGGGTTTGCGACACGATATAGGTGTTCTTTAACTCGCATGTCCAGTGGTCTCGCTGTTTCCGTTATGTAGTGATGGTCGCAGTCCGGACATTGTAGACAATATACCACCACACACGTTTGCAGCATTGTGATGCTTATTATTTACTTTCGATTAGCAATTGTGAATTCTAGTCCTATAACTCACCGATGTGCTTATTAAATACCAGCATATTTGCGGCATTCCTTGAGGCAGCAAAAATAAAGGTCTATGCAAATTTCTTCGCATAGTTTCAGTGTCCGGGCACAAGAAAATCCTTTTGCATCGCAACGCTCGTAACATGCGCCTTTGTTATCTTCGCATATCGTTCTGCATTCGTCTAACGAGAACTTTTCTCCGCTCACTTCCCCCCAAATGACGCAAAGAACCATGACCACGACAACGGCAGACATCTGGAGCGAGAGAGAGAGAAATTGGTGTTATATGAAAATAAACATGTATTTTGTTACACAGTGACGTTGCCACACCTCTCAGACTAAAACTGCTCAAGGCGCATTGCAAATTCTATAGGTATAGGGAACACGAAACACAAGTTCCGGGGCAAGCTTGGCAGGAAGCCATGATATTTGCATATTGAACCCTCAGCAGTAATAGCGCAATACATGTAGCAATTGGACGCACATAAACTGTAGTGCTTCAACCTTAAATGTAATAGAAATAAATTGTTGATGCTATGAGTACGTCATGGAAGGTTGATTGATACCTGTGCAGGGCCATTCCTTGGAAGATTATTAAGTTACCCACACAAGTAGCCATGTGTATTTACGTGTAACGTACAGTGTTGACAGATGCGGATGCTTTGAATAGTATGACACATAATTTCACAGAACATACATACCAACGACAGCATCATTGAAGATCATCAATGTTTCACGGTTCCTTTAATGTTGGCGGTTTCTTGAAGAGGAAAAAAACAGACACTTATTATACGTACTTCATTTTATCTTCATATCAAGAGTATTTTGATTGACTGCACGAAATATGAAACATAAACACTGTCAAACGCCAGTCATTTATCCATCCATCCATCCATCCATCCATCCATCCATCCATCCATCCATCCATCCATCCATCCATCCATCCATCCATCCATCCATCCATCCATCCATCCATCCATCCATCCATCCATCCATCCATCCATCCATCCATCCATCCATCCATCCATCCATCCATCCATCCATCCATCCATCCATCCATCCATCCATCCATCCATCCATCCTTCCATCCATCCATCCATCCATCCATCCATCCATCCATCCATCCATCCATCCATCCATCCATCCATCCATCCATCCATCTAACCATCTAACCATCTAATCATAAATACGTACATAAACACATACATACCTACACGTAGATATAAATACATACATACATGCACATACGCACACATACGCACATACACACGCACATACACACATACACGCACACACACGTGCACACGTGCACACGTGCACACGTACACACGTACAAAAGTACACACGTACACACGTACACACGTACACACGTACACACGTGCACACGTGCACACGTGCACACGTGCACACGTGCACACGTGCACACGTACACACGTACACACGTGCACACGTACACACGTACACACGTGCACACGTACACACGTGCACACGTACACACGTACACACGTACACACGTACACACGTACACACGTACACACGTACACACGTACACACGTACACACGTGCACACGTACACACGTACACACGTACACACGTACACACGTGCACACGTACACACGTACACACGTACACACGTACACACGTACACACGTACACACGTACACACGTACACACGTACACACGTACACACGTACACACGTACACACGTACACACGTACACACGTACACACGTACACACGTACAGACGTACACACGTACACACGTACACACGTACACACGTACACACGTACAGACGTACACACGTACACACGTACACACGTACACACGTACACACGTACAGACGTACACACGTACACACGTACACACGTACACACGTACACACGTACAGACGTACACACGTACACACGTACACACGTACACACGTACACACGTACACACGTACACACGTACACACGTACACACGTACACACGTACACACGTACACACGTACACACGTACACACGTACACACGTACACACGTACACACGTACACACGTACACACGTACACACGTACACACGTACACACGTACACACGTACACACGTACACACGTACACACGTACGCACGTACGCACGTACGCACGTACGCACGTACGCACGTACGCACGTACGCACGTACGCACGTACGCACGTACGCACGTACGCACGTACGCACGTACGCACGTACGCACGTACGCACGTACGCACGTACGCACGTACGCACGTACGCACGTACGCACGTACGCACGTACGCACGTACGCACGTACGCACGTACGCACGTACGCACGTACGCACGTACGCACGTACGCACGTACGCACGTACGCACGTACGCACGTACGCACGTACGCACGTACGCACGTACGCACGTACGCACGTACGCACGTACGCACGTACGCACGTACGCACGTACGCACGTACGCACGTACGCACGTACGCACGTACGCACGTACGCACGTACGCACGTACGCACGTACGCACGTACGCACGTACGCACGTACGCACGTACGCACGTACGCACGTACGCACGTACGCACGTACGCACGTACGCACGTACGCACGTACGCACGTACGCACGCACGCACGCACGCACGCACGCACGCACGCACGCACACACGCACACACGCACACACGCACACACGCACACACGCACACACGCACACACGCACACACGCACACACGCACACACGCACACACGCACACACGCACACACGCACACACGCACACACGCACTAACACACGAACGTCATATATGTTACAAAATACAACAAAATACAAAATATTGTATTTTCAGTTTAAGTAAATGTATGCTGATAGTCTTCAAAAATCTTAAATCGCTAAAAGCAGTACATATTCTAAACCTCCACAAAACTAAAATTATACGAAACATTTTCATGCTATAGGCTAGCTGTTAATCTACAAAATATATCTTTCATACAAAACTGCAGCATTCACAACTTTAATACACGTGGCCAATATAATATACATAGAATTATAATACACCATGAATTTGCTAAACATAGCCTCAGGTATAGTTTGCCACATACATATAATGATATACCTAATCTAATAACAGATGAGACCACCACTTATATTTTAGATGGCTTCGCAGCATATACCAAATTATTTTACCTGAATACAAATACTGAACAATGTTTAATTCATAATTGTGATGCATGCAATACATGATTTAATAACGTTTACATACTCGTAAAAACCGACTTATTATTCGACCTCTGACTTGGCATACACTTAGACACATTGAACTATATCTACGACGACGAACACAATTTATTGTGTGTGCTATGCCCAAGGCGTCACTGAGATGACTTTCAGAAGTGTGTGGATTGCGCTACCGCAGCGTCTGACATCTGCTATGAGAGGTCAGACGGTTAGACTTCCTGGTGTGACCCAATCGAAAGTACTACCTTAATAAGTGTGTCCTTTGGGATTTTAAAAACACATTTTTGTGTGAAATGAGTACAGTATGGCAGGCATGCTAATAGATTCATTGCTACGATGTACCTGTAGTGTAATGACGCGTGTTAGGCAGAGCGTAGTTGGCGTAGTGATTTCTTGCCATTTTTTCTTACATGAATCTGCGGATGCAGAAAAACATGCTACAATTGGTCAAATTAAAGGACAGTGCACATGCATGCATTTTAAAAGAGCCTTAGATATATATAAATAAAAAACTTTTCTGAGGTACAGTTTCTTTATAATCTGACAAAAGGTTAACATGGCCGCCAATGGGAAAACTAAAAGTTTTTTCTTTCAAAACTAAAGAATTATATATTTTCAAGAACGTTTTGTACAGCGCTGTGAGCAATGAATGTTGGAACAGCGCTATATAAAGGTCACGATTATGGTTCTAGCGCCGTTGATGTTGTTTACGTGTGAAAAACAGTGGTTTTGTTTCATTGACATAAACCGTTCTATTCTCAGTCTTGTCGATAATGCTTCGTGCACACACAAGGTCGCATGCACATCACGCGCACGCGCACGCGCACGCGCACGCGCACGCGCACGCGCACGCGCACGCGCACGCGCACGCGCACCGCACACGCACACGCACACGCACACGCACACGCACACGCACACGCACACGCACACGCACACGCACACGCACACGCACACGCACACGCACACGCACACGCACACGCACACGCACACGCACACACTCGCACACACACACACACACACACACACACACACTAACACACGAACGTCATATATGTTACAAAATACAACAAAATACAAAATATTGTATTTTCAGTTTAAGTAAATGTATGCTGATAGTCTTCAAAAATCTTAAATCGCTAAAAGCAGTACATATTCTAAACCTCCACAAAACTAAAATTATACGAAACATTTTCATGCTATAGGCTAGCTGTTAATCTACAAAATATATCTTTCATACAAAACTGCAGCATTCACAACTTTAATACACGTGGCCAATATAATATACATAGAATTATAATACACCATGAATTTGCTAAACATAGCCTCAGGTATAGTTTGCCACATACATATAATGATATACCTAATCTAATAACAGATGAGACCACCACTTATATTTTAGATGGCTTCGCAGCATATACCAAATTATTTTACCTGAATACAAATACTGAACAATGTTTAATTCATAATTGTGATGCATGCAATACATGATTTAATAACGTTTACATACTCGTAAAAACCGACTTATTATTCGACCTCTGACTTGGCATACACTTAGACACATTTAACTATATCTACGACGACGAACACAATTTATTGTTTGTGCTATGCCCAAGGCGTCACTGAGATGACTTTCAGAAGTGTGTGGATTGCGCTACCGCAGCGTCTGACATCTGCTATGAGAGGTCAGACGGTTAGACTTCCTGGTGTGACCCAATCGAAAGTAATACCTTAATAAGTGTGTCCTTTGGGATTTAAAAAATACATTTTTGTGTGAAATGAGTACAGTATGGCAGGCATGCTAATAGATTCATTGCTACGATGTACCTGTAGTGTAATGACGCGTGTTAGGCAGAGCGTAGTTGGCGTAGTGATTTCTTGCCATT